>CBDDIT010000057.1:0-248693 GCA_965229175.1 Sediminibacterium sp.
ATCGGCGGTGGCTACCCCGGCGGCCATATCCGTTTGAAGGGTCAGGTTGGCCAGTGCGGATTGCTTTTGTTCAACAGTAAGGGTAGCTTTGCTTACCTGTCTTTCCAGGTTTTTTTCAATGGTTGCCAGTGCTTTCTCCAACTGGCCTGCATGAACATCGATCAACGTTACCACAAACCCGTTTTGGGCAAACACATGCGCTATTCCATTACCCATGGTACCTGCACCAATAACAGCGACATTCTTCATAAGCTGGTTTCTTAGAAGCGGCAATATATAGATTATAATTGTTTTACCGGGGAGGCTAGGATTTCTTACGCTTGAAATCACCACGTTTCCAGGCTTGTATAAAGTCGGCCCAGGCGGCAGGGTTCAGGATATTCATGGGAGGCAGCTGCCCGGCATAATAGGCTTTATTGGCCTGCTGACGCATTTGGAAACTAACGGCTTCCTTGCCATCTTGTGGCAGGTTGGCTAACAGAATTCTTCTTTGGGCTTCATCCGTGTTCTTACGGGCGGTTTCGTACAGGTCATCCACCACTTTATTATTCACAAAATCGCGCTCAAACTGCTCGCGTGTAGGCCTGGGTTTAAGGATAGTGGCGGGAAGATAGGCGGTATCGCTTACCAGTAGCTGTATTACACTGTATTGGTTTTCGGGGAGATCGATGGGAACAACAATACTACGGTCTTTAAAGCCTACGCTCGAAAAAGTAATTTTATCGCCCTTCAGCACTACGATGGAAAACACACCGTCGAAACTAGTAATGGTTCCCCGGCCCTTTCCTTCTACAATTACGCTACAGGAAGGGATGCCCTGTAAGCTGTCGGCGGTCATCACCACCCCAAATAACTGAACCACCGAATCACGCGGGGCCGCTGATTGTGACCAGCTCTTTTGCAGAACCAGCAGGCAAACTAAACATAAAGCGTATCGTAGCGGTTTCCTCATTCAGTTCAAAAATACAAAGCCTTTGTAAATAAAATCAATCCTTACCCCTTGTTCTTTGTGCAAAAGTTCGCACTATTTCCAACAAAGTAAGGCTGCCAGCGGTTAACTTTGCAGCCTGATTTCTTTTTTAACAAAAACTTTCGTGATGACTGAAGCGGATATATTGCGGGCCCTGGGCAATGTGCAGGAACCTGACCTGGGCAAGGACCTCGTTACATTAAATATGGTGAAAAATATTGCCATTGATGGCAATCATGTCAGTTTTACCATTGTGCTAACCACGCCGGCCTGCCCGATGAAAGATATGATGCGCACCGCCAGTGAGAATGCGATAAAAATACTGGTGAACAAAGATGCGATCGTAAAAGTGGATTTTACCGCCAACACTACTTCGACCCGTAAGGATGGACAAAAGGTATTGAGTGGCGTAAAGAATATTATTGCGGTTGTAAGCGGAAAAGGCGGGGTGGGCAAGAGTACAGTTTCTGCCAACCTGGCCCTGGCCCTGGCCGAAGGAGGGGCATCGGTAGGATTGATGGATGCGGATATTTACGGACCCAGTGTTCCTATCATGTTTGGGGTACGCGGTGAAAGGCCCATGATGAAAGAAGTGAACGGAAAAGGCGTAATTGTTCCGCTGGAAAAATATGGTATCAGGTTAATGAGTATCGGCTTGTTGGTAGACGAAAAAAATGCCGTGGTATGGCGGGGGCCCATGGCCAGCAGTGCCATCAGGCAATTTGTAACCGATGTAGACTGGGGTGAACTGGATTACCTCGTGATCGACATGCCGCCAGGTACGGGTGATATTCACCTCACCCTCATGCAAACTGTGCCCGTTACCGGGGTAGTGATTGTTACCACACCGCAAAATGTTGCCCTTGCCGATGCCAAAAAAGGAATTGCGATGTTCGGGCAGGCGCAGATTAATGTGCCTATTATCGGACTGGTTGAAAACATGTCCTATTTCACCCCGGCGGAGCTTCCTGACAATAAATATTTCCTATTTGGTAAAGAAGGCGGTAAACGCCTGGCAGAAGAATATGACCTTCCTTTCCTGGGCCAGGTGCCGCTGGTGCAAAGCATCCGCGAAGGTGGAGACCAGGGAGTTCCGGCCATGGCCGGCGATGATACCATCAGCCGCGAAGCGTTCAGGAGTGTGACCGCCCAGGCAGTTCGCAATATTGCTATCCGGAATGCCAAATCGCCTGTGACCCGGCCGGTTGAAGTAGCTTTGTAACGGATAATGGATGAACGGGGTCTGTCACCAGTCATCCATAATGCTTATCTTTACTTCATGTACAACCTGCCCCAATACAAGGAAAAAGACGAAGCGGTAGTGCTGGAATTTATGAAGCAATACCCGTTTGCCATGCTGATGGGGGTGGATACCGCTCAACAGCCTGTGGCTACGCAGGTGCCTTTTTTATTTGCTGAGAAAGATGGACAGTTATTGCTGCGGGGGCATATCATGAAAGGCAACGATCATCATAAAGCATTTACCACGAATCCGCATGTACTGGCTGTATTTACAGGGCCCCATACCTATGTGAGTTCTAGTTGGTACCATATTAAGCCACAGGCATCAACCTGGAATTATATGTCGGTTCATGCCCGGGGAGAGCTTTCCTTCCTGGAGGATGAGGCCCTGCTGCAAATGCTTGACGAGCTGACGGCCTATTATGAAAAGGACCAGGAATCCCCTTTGCTGTACAGCGATATGCCCAAAGAGTATATTATGCCCCTGGCAAAAGCTATTGTAGCTTTTGAAATAAAGGTTACTTCCATAGAGCACGTGTTTAAGCTGAGCCAGAACCGCGACGAGCAGAGTTATGATAATATCATTGAGAAGCTACAGAACAGCCATTCGGATGCCAGGGCGATTGCGGCGGAGATGATCAAAAGAAAAAAGAAAGTTTTCTCCCATGAATAAGCTGCTGCTGCCGGTACTAATGATTACACTGGCTTCCTGTGCCAGCACAAAAAAATCAAAAAACTTAGTTGTGATAACATTTGACAAGCAGGGGCACCGGGGTTGCCGGGGTTTGATGCCGGAGAATACCATTGCTGCTATGCTGAAGGCGATAGACCTGGGTGTTACAACCCTTGAAACCGATGCGGTGATTACAAGGGATAAAAAAGTGATACTCAGTCATGAACCATTTTTTAATCATGAGATCACCACAAAGCCGGATGGTGCCGGGGTAACGGAAGCGGAAGAAAAAGGGCTGAATATCTACCGGATGAACTATGCTGAAGTTGAAAAGTACGATGTTGGACTACGTCCTCATCCCCGTTTTCCGAAACAGCAAAAACTTGCCGCACATAAACCCCTGCTGGCGGATATGATCGGTTCTGTTGAAGATTATTGCCTTAGTCATCATAAACCGCTTCCACACTATAATATTGAAACCAAGAGCCAGCCAGCTACGGATAACCAGTATCATCCCGCACCAGCAGAGTTTGTTGAACTGATAGCAGCGGTGATCCTTGAGAAAAAAGTTGCGGAACGTGTAACCATTCAGTCATTTGATATCCGTACCCTTCAATACCTGCATGAACATTATCCTGCTATCAAAACAGCTTTACTGGTAGAGGACTACGATAAAAAGCCATTCGCTCTCCAGCTCAGGGATCTCGGCTTTATCCCCACAATTTACAGCCCTGCCTTTCAACTGGTTACCCCGCTGCTTGTAAAGCAATGCAAAGACGCAGGCATTCTTCTGCTACCCTGGACGGTTAATAGCATAGATAAAATAAAGGAGCTGAAAGCTATGGGCGTAAATGGAGTTATTTCAGATTATCCCGATCTTTTTTCGCAATTATAAATCCGCCCCCGATCATCATTCGTAGATAGATAACAGTAATCAAAAAAAACTGAAAAATCTACACCATGAAAAAGATCATTGTATTATTTGCCTCCGCATTTGTAATGAATGCCTCTATGGCCCAGAAGCCGGTTGAAGTAGGCGGTGCGCCTATGTATGCCCAAAAGAACATTATTGAGAATGCCGTAAACTCGAAAGACCACACAACATTGGTGGCGGCGGTTAAAGCAGCCGGACTGGTTGAAACATTACAAGGCGCAGGCCCTTTCACCGTTTTTGCGCCAACCAATGAGGCGTTCGACAAATTACCTGCCGGTACCGTTGGTACCCTGGTAAAGCCTGAGAACAAAGCTACCCTCACAAAAATTCTTACTTACCATGTTGTAGCCGGAAAATGGGATGCCGCGGCGATAGCCAAACTGATTAAAGACGGCGGTGGAACGGCAACAATCAAAACCGTTTCAGGGGGTACTTTGAAAGCGTCTATTAAAGATGGTAAAGTAATTCTTACAGACGAAAAGGGTGGAACTTCTACTGTAACGATCAAAAATGTTTACCAGAGCAACGGAGTAATACACGTGATTGATACGGTATTAATGCCTTCTTAGTGGCGTTCCTGGTGGTTAGGTGTTAGTTGTTAGAATGTTGGTTGGGAGCAACCTGCATCTGATAACTAACATCTATCTTTGCCATAGATATGCGTCCTATCATCATCACACTCGACGGTTTCTCATCCTGTGGAAAAAGCACGCTGGCCCGGCAGTTGGCCAACGAGCTCAATTATGTTTTTATCGATAGCGGTGCCATGTACCGGGCCATCACGCTTTATTTTATCCGGCAGCATGTTAACCGTGAGTCTGCGGAATCTATTCACGAGGCATTGGGCGAAATATCGTTAGACTTCAGGTATAATGCCAATACCGGGCAAAGTGATATTTACCTGAACGATGAGAATGCCGAAGCCCTGATACGGGATATGCTGGTAAGCGAAAATGTAAGTGAGGTTGCAGCACTGAAAGAAGTGCGCGAATTTGCGGTAGCGCAGCAGCAAAAAATGGGAGAGAAGAAAGGATTGGTGATGGATGGAAGGGATATCGGCACCACCGTTTTTCCCCATGCCGAATTAAAGATATTTGTAACGGCCGACCCGGCTGTCCGGGTAGCCAGGCGGTTTAAAGAGTTATACGAACGCAATCCCAATATCACCATCGAAGAAGTACAGCGGAACCTGGAAATGCGTGATTATATAGACAGCAACCGCGAATTCAGCCCCCTCCGCAAAGCCGAGGATGCAGTAATACTGGATAACACCGATCTCACCAAAGAAGAGCAACTAGCCCTCGCCCTCCAATGGGCGCAGGCGAAAATGGGATAGCAATCTCTAAAATTGGAAATGCTAATAAGTCGTCGTCATATCCTCATCCACGCAAATTATAAAATCTGCTTTACCCTTGTTTTCTGCCAGCAGTCTATGAAGATCTTTCTGCGATACCGTGGTGATCGTTCCATATTTTAATTCGGGGCGTTTGTTTTTCAGGTACCAGAGAATCCCCTCATAATTATCAGAATGGTAGGCACCGTTAAAATGCAGGAACAGGCTTCCGGGTTGATAATACTGCAGAATAAAATGCGCCATGGTTGCGTCTTTAATGGCCTGCGCTTTGGGGAGATTGGTTCCACCATGGCCACCCATCATTTCAATCATCTTTTTATAGCCCGGTAGTTCAGGATCATAGGATACAGGAAGCGGGGCTATCCAGGCTTTTTCCGTGGCGGTAAGACTGTCCAGCGATTCGAACCCTCCTTTTGCTACCATCGACGCATAACGGCGTGGTACATTCGTGGCGGCAAATGCCAACTTGTTTTCCCTGGCAAAATTTACCAGTGGAGCATAGTCTGTGGGATAGTTCTTCCATAGCCGGGCCATCGAATCAAGTCCTTTGGTTTTTATCTTTCCCTGCAGGTATAAGTCAAGGGCTAACTGGTTATCCTGCTCAAACATTTCGGCACCCAATACCATCGGGCGGGTTTGGGCAAGTTCGGTAGTAATTTCCAGTTGCAGCCAGTGCGAAATAGGGTTGTTATGGTACTCGCCAAACAAAACGATATCCTGGTTTTTCAGGAAACGGATCATTTTTGTATAAGATACTTTCTTCCCTTTGGCATTGTATAAAACATAGGCAGGTTTGTCCTGGCTAAAGCCTGGTAAAAAAGAAAGTAAAAAGACCAGTAAAACTGCTGTCCTCATCGTTTGGTTATTTAGTTTTTTCTCCCAGGATAATATCGTTTGACCCCTCAAGTTTTTTCAAAATACGGGTTTTTACATCAAAACTATTCAGCATAGCCGTCATAGTTTCGAGCACCCCGGCGGGAAGGGTTTCCCTGATCGTATTAAACACCAGTTTTCCGCCCGGAGCCAGGCTTCGGGCCAGTTGTTGCAGGAAAGCATCCCGGGTAAATGCCTCAGGTATGGTATCGATGATAAAAAGATCAACGATCACGAGGTGATAATGTTCCGGGTTTATCTGCATAAAGGAAATAGCATCAGCCTGCACAATCTTTATACCTGTAAAATCCAGCAGGCCGAATTCTTTCTGTGCAACAGAGATGATTTCCCCATCCAGTTCAACAAGTGTTATAGCGGCATTCGAGTGAAAGTGGCCGCGAAGGGTTTGTACAATAGAGCCTGCCCCCATACCTAAAACCAGTATACTCGCTGTATGAGGATCAAATGGAAGCTTTGCCAGGGCCTTACGGAGAATCCGCTGCAGGGAACCGTAGGAATAATTGGAAACAGCTGTGTCCAGCATCTTCCTGCCGTTAAACAGGGTTACCGATAAAGTCCCGTTATGTTCAGTTGGGAAACTGCGCAGCTTTATGGGCAATAAATAACTGGCTATTGTTTGTATATATCGCCACATCCGGATAAAGGTACAGAACTTGCCGTTACGGCAACCGTGGCGGCCTTACGTATTTTCCAGTATGGTTTTTAACTGGTTCAGGCTGGTATCAATGTCATTGGTCAGTGCTTTTCTCAGGTTAAGCACCAGGTGCATTACGCGCATCATATAGTTTAACTGACCAACAAATCCCCAGGTAAGTTGAGTATCCCCGTTCCCAACCGGATGGGTGGTCATGAACATCTGTGAAGTGCTGGCAAATGGCTTTTCAAAACGAACCTCATGCGCCACCCTTTCATCGGGTGTAAGTTGTATAATCTCCTGTTCCCCCTTTCCCACCTGGTTATTCTTGCTATCCCAGGCATATACAAATCCAACGGTGCCATCCTCTCCCCGGAAATCCTTACGCATGGAAGGGTCCGTCATTACCCATTTATTGTATTTCTCCCCGTTTTTCAGGAACCGGATATACTCAAAAACTTCATGAGGCCCCCGGTGAATAACAATGGTGCGGATAATGCAGAATTCTGTACTCCCAAACAGGGCAATAATAAAAGGAATAGCCAGGATGACTATAATGAGAATGGCGATAAACATGCGTATTGGTTTTGTTTTTATACCTCCGGTGTCAAAGTTAGCGTCCCGATAAAATAACCAAGGGGCAAAACAAGTCGATTTCAGGGCTAATTGGGACAGAATTGGTTTATTGGTTTCCTGGTTTATTGGTTTATTGGTTCTTTGGTTTAATTGTTATCCAAGAAACCAATAAACCAAGAAACCAATAAACCAACAAACCAATAAACCAAGAAACCAATAAACCAACAAACCAATAAACCAGGAAACCAATAAACCAACAAACTATTCCGCTATTATGCGTTTAAAATAAGCCCCCCTGCCATCAATTACGGGAGGTATCGTGCTTTTTACGGTACATGGCTGATTGCTGATCATCACTCTTTGGGTTCCTTCGTGGGTGGTAACTGATACGGGGATATTAATACCAGGGTTGAGTAGTTTTACCTGGTAGGTATTGTACTGGACCTGTTTTACCGAGAATTCAAGTTTTTGGGTTGTACGGAGGTAAAGACTGAAAAGCGGGGATAGGTTTATTCCTGTTCCGGCCATAAATAGTTGCTCAACATCATCTGTTGTTACAAAGTTGTCGTACGTGTATTTGGGATCGGTAGCCAACTGTTTCAGCAATGGGAAAAACAGGCTATCTCCTATAACATGCCGAAGGGTATGCATAAAAAATGCGCCTTTTACATACAGGTCGCCTGAATAAGTGTCTACGCTGTTCACATGCTCACCCTGAACCAGGGGTTTTACATTTTTGATTCTCACGCGGTTACCGGCCATTACTTCTTCATACGCTTCCTCTCCACCCAGCTCGCGAAAAGCAAGGGCTTCGGCATAAGTGGCAATTCCTTCCTGTATCCACATATGCGCCCAGTCTTTATTGGTTACCTTATTTGCCCACCATTCATGCGCATATTCATGATACAGGTTATCCGAACAATCCTGACCGCCTACTTTTTTATAACGGAACCTGTCTCCATAACTGATCATAGTCTGGTGCTCCATGCCAGAGTTTGAAACCTGCACAATGCCTATCTTTTCTTTCACCCAGGGATATTCTCCAAAGTATTTTTCCAGTATCCGGGTATCCCTTTCCCGAATATCCAGTACCTGCCGCGCATAAACAGTGTCCTGCGCCAGTACATAAAACTGCATGGGTACTTTGTTGCCTTCGATCGTT
Source organism: Sediminibacterium sp. (assembly GCA_965229175.1). Taxonomy (GTDB): domain Bacteria; phylum Bacteroidota; class Bacteroidia; order Chitinophagales; family Chitinophagaceae; genus Sediminibacterium. The sequence goes on from CBDDIT010000057.1 coordinate 8,440, forward strand.
ATATAGTCGCGGCTAACCACTTTGTAATTACCTACATTGAAGAGTATACAATAATTGCTGATCGTATAATTTGTTTTCCAGTGATAGGTAGCGGTATTGTTTTTCCGCTGTGTAACACCTTGCAATAATCCGGGTGCGGCTACCACCAGTTCCCTGGGAACCGTAATATGGAAATCCACCCCTTCATTGGGCTCGTCTGAAGGATGATCTTTACAGGGGAAGTATATTTTACCTCCTTCAAACTGGCAGTTGATAACTACCCAGGGAAAGCCTTTTATATCTTTTGTCCAGGTAAACCCTCCTTGCCAGGGTGGCCTGGCGGCAACAGGCGGCATACCATTGTATTCGACTTTTACAGTGTTTCGCCCGGCCTTAAATCCTTCCGGCTTTGTGATGAATAGCATATCACCTGTTTGTGAGAAACGGGTTGTGCTTTTGTTTACGCTTACCTTTGTAACGGTAAACTGGCGCACCAGGTCGAGCAAGAGGGTATCGGTCGGCTGTTGTAAAACAAGGTCCACTTCGGTGTAGCCGGCGAGTGCTTTTTTTTCAATATCAACCTCTAATGCAATGGTATAATGTCTTATGTCCATGATAGCCTGTAAGGGCTTAATGGCTCCTCCGGAACTCATCTGCCCAGCCACCTGGGCTTGTAATACGGGAATGGATAGGCCGAAGTTCAGCAGTATTGTGCTGATAACAGTTAGTTTGTGTAGAGGGGTCATATAAGTAGCGAATTGAGCCTGGGCTGCTGCCATTCATGGTATGACATGAAGGTAAATAAAACCTGCTGGAAGTTTATACCGCTTCAAAAACCGCTGTGATTTCTTCCAGCTTCTCTTCCACGCCATAAAATCCAGCCAGCTTTTTTATCACACTTTCCACTACGGCATCCGGGCAGCTGGCACCACTGGTAACCAGTATGCGCAACGGGGTACAGTCGGGCAGGTAGTTATCAACCACCGTAAGCTCCTTGGTCTGCCAGTTGCGGGTTTCAATCTTTTGCATACTGAGAAGCCTGTCTGCCGCGTCTATAAAATAGGTGGGTAGTTTGGCCTCGCACAGTTCCACGAGGTGTGAGCTGTTACTGCTGTTATGACCGCCGATCACCATCGCCAGGTCAGCGGCTGTGTTAAGCATACCGGTTACGGCTGTCTGGTTATCATTGGTGGCATAGCACAACGTATCTCGGGTATCGGCAAAGTGCTGGCTGACCGTAGTGGCGGTTAATGAATATTTTTTAATGATTACGCTCCTGAGGTAGTCGGAAATAGCCTGCGTATCACTGGCCAATTGGGTGGTTTGGTTTACTACGCCGATCTTTTGCAAATGAACATCGATATCAAAGCCTTCAGAATACCTTCCAGCAAACTCTGTATAAAAGTCCTGCGACGGCTTTTCACCCGTAATGTATTTTGCCAGGGCAACCGTTTCGGCCATATCGTTTACAACAACTGTAGGCGTATAAGAAGAAGCATGCGAAAAAGTGGCCCTTGTTTCTTCGTGTTTCGGCTTTCCATGCACCACTATGCTATAGCCTTTCTCCGCTATCTGCTCACTCCGGTTCCATACCTTCTCTACAAACGGGCAGGTAGTATTATAGGCGGCAGTGGTAATACCCTTTTGATTCAGCAGGGCTTCTATTTCCAGCGTGGTGCCGAAAGCGGGTATAATTACCACGTCATCCGTTGTGAGCTCTTCAAAAGGGATGATTTGTTTTCCATAGGTATCCTGTAAAAACCTGACGCCCCTTTCCATCAGGTCAGCGTTTACCTGGGGGTTGTGGATCATCTCGCTTAAAAGGAAAATCCGCTTACCCGGATTCTGGTCAATGGTATTGAAAGCTATCTCTATCGCATTCTCCACCCCGTAACAAAAACCGAAATGCCGGGCCAGATATATCTGAAGCGGCCCCAGGTTGAGGAGGGTAGGGGTAAAATCCTTTTTTAACCTGTCCTGTTGCTTACGTTGCTGCTTAATGGCACTGATCAGCGGGCTGCGGTATATATTGGGAACATTGAACTGCTTCATCGCGATGTAAAATTACCGGTAATCCGCTAAACTTTCCTATTTTCAGTCTTTAATCTGCAGCCATGAGAATCGTTCCCCTGATCATTTCCGGTGTTTCAACCTTAGCACTTATTCTTGTCCTGAATGTACAGTTACCGGTAGGGGGGAAAAAAACACCCAGGTTGGGCTATTTTCTCTCACCGCAGCAGGGATTCTGGCAAAATGCGGAGGCTACAGACGCTGCTTTTAATGCGGATATTCATTCAAAAGATCTGAAAGGAAAAGTGGATGTGTATATGGATGACCGGCTGGTACCCCATATTTATGCCGAGAACGACCCTGATGCCTATTTTGTACAGGGTTACCTGCATGCGAAGTTCCGGTTATGGCAAATGGAATTTCAAACACATGTTGCCGCAGGAAGACTAAGCGAAATTGTGGGTAAGGCAAGGGTGCCAACAGACAGGTTTTTCCGCAGACTGGGAATGGTATATGGTGCCGAACAAACCCTGGCGGCTATGGATAAAGATCCGGAAATGAAAGCCACACTGGATGCCTATACAAAAGGCGTTAACGCGTATATCAGTTCGCTGAAGCCCGAACAACTTCCTTTTGAATATAAGCTTCTCGATTATAAACCCGAAGCCTGGACGCCCCTCAAAACATACCTTTTCCTGATGTTTATGTCGTACGACCTTACCGCCAGAGGGGCCACTACGGATTTACAGATGACGAATGCAAAAAATTATTTTGGGTATGATGATTTTGATAAGCTATACCCGGATGTACAGGACTCGCTGGATCCCATTATACCCAAAGGAACCGCATACGCGAAACCATCTATCGTTCCCCGGCCGCCCGGGAATATTGAAACAGACTACCTGAAACGTGCTGACGGTGCAAAAGCCACCAGTTTCAGCGAACCTGGCATGAACGTGCCGGATAAGGATAACGGAAGCAATAACTGGGCTGTATCGGGAAGTAAAACTGCCAGTGGCAGGCCAATTTTATGTAATGATCCCCATCTGGGTCTCAACCTTCCTTCCCTGTGGTACGAAGTGCAGATCACAACGCCTACCCATAGCACCTATGGAGCCAGCTTCCCGGGTTCCCCGGCGGTAATCATCGGGTTTAACGACAGCATCGCCTGGGGGGTAACCAATGCAGGAAGGGATGTGATCGATTACTATAACATTGTGTTTAAAGATTCAACCCTGCAGGAATACCAGTATAATGGCAGCTGGGTAAAAGCCGAACACCGGAAAGAGGTTATTAAAGTAAAAGACAGTGCCGACCAGGTGGAGGATATTGCCATGACGGTTTTTGGTCCCGTGATGTACGACAGGGCGCATAGCACACCCAGTACAAAAGGGAAATACCTGGCAGTGAAATGGACCGCCCATAAACCCAGCACCGGCGTGAAAACCTTTTATGAGTTAAACCGCGCGAAGAATTATGAAGATTATATGACGGCGGTGGATAAATGGACCTGCCCGGGTCAGAATTTTGTTTTTGCCTCCAGGTCGGGGCATATTGCCATCAGGCAACAGGGGGCATTTATCGCCCGTTGGAAACACCAGGGAGATTTTATTATGGCCGGTACGGATAGCAGTTATAACTGGCAGGGAATCATCCCCGTTTCGGAAAATCCGATGATGAAGGACCCGCCAAGAGGGTTTGTTAGCAGTGCCAACCAGAAATCAACGGATAGCACGTATCCTTATTACCTCGGGGCTTCCAATAATTTCCCGGTATATCGCGGTGTTATTATCAACCGGGAACTGTCAGCGATGAATAGTATTACGCCGGGTGATATGCAAAGGCTGCAGATGGAAAACTACAATGTGTTTGCTGAAATGGCGAGGCCACAGCTGCTGAAATTTATTGATAAAAAATCGCTCACTGAGGTAGAGAAAAAGTATGTTGGCATACTGGAGAACTGGAACCTGCATGCAGATGTGAAAGAGCAGGGTGCAACCGTTTTTGCGGCCATGTGGGATAGCCTGGAAGTAGCGGTGTATGGCGACGAAATACGGCAGTCGAAACTACCCCTGCCCTGGCCCGACCAGTCTACGCTGCTGGAAAGCGTGTTAAGAGGAACGGCTTATTGGTTTGCCGACAACATTACTACAAAAGATATAAAGGAAACTTTTCAGGATGATGTGATGCTGGCTTGCAAAAGGGCCTGCGCAAGACTGGTACAGCTGGAAAAAGAGAACAGGCTGGAATGGGGGGCTTTTAAAGATACCCGGGTGAACCACTTAACGGCAACGCCTGCTCTCGGCAGGTTCCATTTACCTATCGGCGGCGGAGCCAATATCATCAATGCTACCAAGGAATCACATGGTCCGAGCTGGCGAATGATTGTACATCTTACAGATGAAACGGAAGCTTACTGTGTGTACCCGGGCGGACAGAGTGGAAATCCCGGCAGCAAGTATTACGACAGTTTTGTTGATTACTGGGCAGCCGGAAAATATTACCGCATCTTGTTCGTAAAAAAAGCGGAAGCGATAGCCAGTCACAAGATTAACTGGCACCTGACATTTTCTAACAGCTAATTTACTACCCCATGAAAATACTCACAGCTATCCTTTTATCTGCATTTCTGGCATATGTGGCAGGGGTGTATACTTCATTACCCTGGTGGAGCTTTGCTATTACTTCTTTTATTGTTTCACTGGTCATACGGCAAAGGCCGGGGCGGTCGTTTCTATGCGGGTTTGCGGCGGTGTTTCTGTTGTGGTTCGTACTTACCTTCCGCGCTGATGCAGCGAATGAGCATATTCTTTCAGGTAAAGTAGCCAATATCCTTCCCATGGGGGGCTCTTCAATGGCTGTTATCCTGGTTACCTCCCTTATTGGCGGGCTGGTAAGCGGGCTGAGCGCATTAACGGCAAGCTATGTGAGGAAATAGGGGATGGCTCCTACTTTTCTCCTACGATTCTCCCAGGTTTGTTCCAGGTTCGTTTTGGTTTCGTGGCTCTTAACAAAGAGCGGCTGGCTCTCCAGAGCCACAAAACCAAAACGAAACCAGGACGATACAGCCAGCCGGAGCCAGCGGATAGCAACAACACAGCCAGCCAGAGCCAGCGGATAGCAACGTTACAGCAACAATACAGCCAGCAGGCGTTGCCTTCACCTAGAAGGGTAACGTGTGGGAAGATACAATATACAAAATGGTGAGCTTGTTATGTTAAAACAACATGTCGTCATTTCATTTTTACAACTAAGTGTAGTACTCAGGCAGTATATGATATGTAAATCATCTGACAGATAAGAGTAGTTGTCAATACACTACCCTTATCTAAATTCGATATTTATGATTAGGACTACTCTTTTTTTAATTATTTTTTTTCTTTGGTTACCGTCATTTGCCCAAAATGAGTATTTAATTTCTGTAAAGAACAAATTAGGCGATAGAATATCATATGCATCTATTTCATGGGGCAAGTCGACTGGAGTTTCCGCCAACGAAGCAGGTGTGGTAAGAATTTCAAACACAACCCCGATTGATACTATTTATGCAAGCAGCGTTGGCTATCCAATTCAAACAGCAAGGCTAGCGCAACTTCCAAGAAAAGGGGATACTTTGCTTGTCATACTGTCTGAGCAAACAGCTTTTCTACCCCGTATAACTGTATTCGCAAAACAGAAAGTAAGCGACGTGGGAATCACTGAGACAGAAACTTCTTTTATTAGCAATCGCTATAGAAATGTGATTGCAGCGCTAGAAGTTCAGCAGCCCGGGGAACTTTGTAAGATAAAATCGGTATCTGTTTTTATTCATAAGAAATCTCAAATGAACGTGCCTTTTAGAATTAGGATATTTAGCAAAAACGAATCCGGGTTGCCTGAAAGTGATCTACTTTTGTCAAACGTTGTTTGTAAAACGTACAAACTTAATGAGTGGAATGAAGTTTCGCTCGAAGATTATAATGTTTTCACGGGTGCAAAGGAATTCTTCCTGGCTATTGAGTGGCTTAATATAGCTGAGTTAAAGGATAACAACGATTTGCAAATTGGCTTGACTAATAGAGATGCACGAGCTGGAACTTTGTTTAAGCTCGCAAATAAACCCTGGAGAAAACTCGGGGTAGCGGGAAGCAAGTTCGATAACATCATGTTGAAAGCAAGTTTAATAAATTAAATTTACTGTAATGAAGTATATAGTAATAATCGCATTAAGTTGTCTTTTAGTTCAGTGTACCTACAGTACAACCTCAGTTAGCAAGAGAGATACCGAGGCTTCTACTAGTAGTGCCGAATTTTTATTGCAAGCTGTTGCCTTTCAATCAGTTAGCATGATCATCCGCAATGCTATATTTTTTTGCGTTGCACGTCTACTTCTTTTTAACAAACTATTGATGCGCAATAGTTTATAGGGGATGATAAGCAACCTATTTTTATTGCCATTACCAATTGTTGCTTATGCGTAAAACTGTACTGGCCTTACTGGCCATCCTGTCTGTAATTGCCGGTAAAGCCGGTATCGTAAGTGGAACCATCACCGATAAATCCGGGGGGATACTTCCTTTTGCTTCTATCCTTGTTAAAGGAACCACCCAGGGCGTGTCTGCCAATCTTAAAGGTATTTATACCATTACCTTGAATCCGGGGGAGTACACCCTGGTTTGCCAGTATACAGGCTATAAAATGGTTGAGAAAAAGATAAAAGTTGGAAGTGCAGATATAATAATCGATTACCAATTGGAAGAACAACAATACAAGTTGAATGAAGTAGTTGTAAAGTCAGGAGGCGAAGATCCTGCCTACGCCATCATTAGGAAGACGATTAAAAAAAGAGTGGAGCACCTGGAGGAAATAAAAAAGTTTCAGTGTAATGTTTATATAAAAGGTCAATTGCAGTTGCGGAGCTACCCCAAAAGTTTTATGGGGAAAAAAGTAGATTTTGAAGATGGCGATACAAGCAAGCGGAAAATGCTTTTCCTGTCGGAAACCATTGCCAGGTATTCTGTAGAACTGCCTGGTAAAAGAAAAGTAGAGGTTTTATCAACTAAAGTAAGTGGTAGAAGTGATGGTTATGGTTTTGGAGACCCTCAGTTCCAGTCATTTTATGAGAATACAATGTCTTTTGGAAACGGACTAACCCCCCGCGGATTTATTTCACCAATAGCATCCAATGCGCTAAACTATTACCGCTACAAATTTGAAGGAACCTTCTACGAAAACGGATATGAAATCAGCAGGATCAAAGTGATTCCCAAAAGAACCTATGAACCTCTGTTTACGGGCTATATTAATATTGTAGAAAACGAATGGCGTATTCAAAGCGTTGACCTGAAATTACTCAGGCAACAGCAAATGCAGCTACTGGATACTCTTTCTGTACAGCAACTGTATGTACCGGCAGGCAATGTGTGGGTAATAAAAAACCAGGTAATTTATCCTTCCGGCAAATTCCTGGGTTTTGATTTTTTTGGCAGTTTTGTACAGGTGTATGACCAGTTTAACCTTGAACCAGTATTCGGGGGAAAGTTCTTTAACAGCACTATCATGAAGTATATGGATAGTTCTAATAAAAAGCCCATGGCCTATTGGGACAGTGTAAGGCCCGTGCCTTTACTGGTAGAGGAAAGGCGGGACTATATCAAAAAAGACAGCCTGGAGCAGGTAAGAAAAGATCCTCGATACCTGGACTCGCTGGACAGGAAAAATAATAAAATAACTTTAGTAGGACTGTTATTTACCGGACAGTCATTCAACCGGCAAAAGCGGAAGCAGACTATTAGTTTCGCCCCCCTGATTGAAACCCTGAATTATAATACCGTGGAAGGGGCCGTGTTGAGTTTTTCACCGAACTATAACAAGCAGTTTGAAGGGCGAAAATCTTTGTCGATTATTCCTTATGTTCGATACGGTTTTGCTAATGGCCATTTTAACGCGCATCTTACCGGTAGTTATATTTTCGGTAAGAAGTATTTCCAGATTTTTAGTTTTTCGGGAGGCAAGAAAGTGTTTCAGTACAATAACGCAAACCCTATTTCTGAAGGGATGAATACAGTTTCGACTTTATTGTATGAGGACAATTATATGAAAATTTATGAGGCCGAATTCTTCAGGCTCAGCTATTCAGCCGGTGTGGGGGGGGGACTTACACTGTCGGGTAGTTTTCAGTTTCAGAACAGGCATTATTTGCCCAATTTGGCTAACCCGGTATCCTGGAGTGATATAAAAGACCGGACATTTACACAGAACTTTCCTTTTACAACAACCTCACCCACTTTGTTTGACAATAAAGCCTCTTCTGTTACTGTAGGTTTTAATTGGCGGCCAGGGGGAGAGTATTTGGAAGTACCGGGCAGAAAGATCAGCCTGGGTTCAAAATATCCAACAATAGCCGGATCTGTTACCAAAGGAATTAAAAGCTTGTTGGGCAGTGATGCCGATTATGCGAAATGGCATATAAGTATTTCGGATAATTTTGACATGAAGCTGGGTGGGCGTTTCAGTTACCAGGTGGCAGCGGACGGTTTTTTTGATGATACAAAAGTTGGTATTCAGGACCGTATACAATATTTGGGTAATCAAACCATTGCCGCTTCGCAATACCTGGCTAGTTTTCAGTTGGCACCTTATTACCTGTATAGTAATGTTTCAAAGTTTAATTTATCCGGCCATGCCGAATACCATTTGAACGGACTGTTAACCAATAAGATTCCCGGATTTAAGAAGTTGAACTGGTTCTTTGTATTGGGTGCGAATGCTTTGCATATACAGGGGTTGCCTGATTATTATGAAGCCTCTTTTGGGATAGAAAACATATTGAAAGTATTACGGGTAGATTTTGTGCAGGGATGGCAAAAGGGCGGCTACCGGCCTAACGGTTTCCGTATATCGGCCCCCTTGTAATATGTACGCTAATTGATTATCTTTGTTCCGAAATTTTGGCTGCCCTGCAAGCAGCTCTATTGTTAATAGAACATTTTTCGTGAGGAAGATGTCTGAAATCTAAGATCATGCCCGTACTGCACAACCGCGTGTCCAACGAGGAGCTGAAACAGCGCCTCATGGCCGAAACCTTTGAAAGAAGGACCATCAGTTTTTACCAGTATTTCCCCATCCAGAACCCGCAGGAATTTCGCGACTTTTTGTACAAGCATCTCAACCAGTTGCAGGTGTTTGGACGGATTTATGTGGCCAAAGAAGGAATTAACGCCCAGGTAAGTGTGCCTGTTGAGCAGTTCGAGGCGTTTCGGTTGTTCCTGTATGGCATTGAGCCTCTTAACGGGATACGTTTGAATGTTGCCGTAGATGATGATGGCAAGAGCTTCTGGGTGCTGAAAATAAAAGTTCGCGAGAAGATCGTTGCGGATGGCATTAACGATCCGGATTTCAGCATGAAGAGAAAGGGTAGGTATGTAAATGCCGGCCAGATGAATGAATTGTTGAAAGATCCCGGCACTATTGTGATTGACATGCGCAACCACTATGAGTATGAAGTGGGGCATTTTGTAAATGCGCTGGAAGTTCCTTCCGATACCTTCCGCGAACAGCTGCCTATGGCGGTGGATATGATGAAAGGCAATGAAGAAAAGAATATCATCATGTACTGCACAGGTGGTATCCGGTGCGAAAAAGCCAGCGCCTATATGCTGCACAAAGGGTTCAGGAATGTTTTTCATCTCGAGGGTGGTATTATCAACTATGCCAAACAAGCAAAAGAGCAGGGCCTTGAAACGAAATTTATAGGGAAGAATTTTGTGTTTGATGACAGGCTGGGAGAACGCATTACCACAGATGTGATAGCACAGTGCCACCAGTGCGGAAAGCCCTGCGATGACCATACCAACTGCAAAAACGATGGCTGTCACCTGCTGTTTATACAATGCAGCGAATGTGCAGCTGCCTATGAAGGATGTTGCAGCACAGATTGTAAGGAAACACGGCACCTGCCGTTGGAAAGACAAAGGGAAATAAGAAGTGGGATAGACAATGGCCAGCATATATTTAATAAAAGCAAAACACGGTTGAGGCCGCGGCTACAGGAAACCAGGGATCAATAGAATGCACCGCTGCCAACATATATTTACGCAAAAGGGTTTGATGAAAAAACTGGCTTTTATTTTTCTTTTATCGTGGATAGTATCTGATAGCAGTGCCCAACCGGCTTACCGTGTCACCGTTATTGTTCATGATATCTATCTTCACCAACCCATTCCATCGGCACTTATTGCTGTAAAGGAGAAAACCATAGCGCATGCTGATGGCAACGGCGTGGTTCATTTGAGAACCAGTGGGCGGCAACCGGTTGAACTGGTAATAAGCTCACCCGGGTACACCACCAGAACAGTGCTCCTGGAAAGCGGGCAAACCCAGATTGGGGTATCGCTTGAGCCGTTGAACTACCAGAGCAGTTCCATCCAGGTAAGGGGATTGTATAATGGGAGAAGCCTGCTGCAGTCACCCGGTTCTTTTGGAAACCTTGTACCGAGGGACCTTGAAAGGAATAACCTGGTTAATTTTTCAAACACGTTTAACCTGATTCCCGGCGCGCGTCTCGAGTTTCGTAATTCCACAACCGGCTCCAGGATCATACTGCGCGGATACGGCAACCAGAATAATAACAACGGGATAGGATATAAAGCCTATTATAATGATATACCTATCACAGACGCCGATGGCACCACTATTTTAGATGATATCGATTTTGCCACCCTGGGCAGGGTAGAAGTGTTTAAAGGCCCGGTGTCGAGTGTATATGGTTCTGGTATTGGTGGTGTAGTGAATATGCTATCGGCTAAAGCATCCGAAGGAACTACTATCAGCCAATCTGTTCTGACGGGATCCAATGGTATGTTCCGAAGTACAACGGCTATCGGCATTGGTACCGAAAAGACTAACGTAGTATTGAATTACGACAGGCAGCAATCAGATGGATGGCGGATGAATGATGATTCCAGGAAGAACTTCTGGAATATCAATGCTGATTTCTATACCGGCCCGAAAAGCAGGATGAGTTTCTTCGCGGGCGTAACACAGTCGGAAGACCAGATTCCCGGGCAGGTGGATAGTTTTGGGCTGGTTCATTACCCCGACACAGCTGAACTGGTTAATATTCGTAACCGGTCGAGGAATGAACTGAAAAGCACCCGTGCCGGTGTAACACACGAGTATTTCTTTTCCCCATCGTTCAGCAATAAGACAACTGTCTTCTTTGCATCGCAGGAAATTGATCAGTGGGCAGGTACTCTTCTCACCAAAATCAATAAGAATACAACCGGAGGGCGAACATCCTTCAACCTGGATGTTCCCATTGGCAATGTAGGCGCGAGTTTTACCCTGGGAACCGAAGCTGTACGAAACATTATGTTCCAGCAAACCTATAGCCTTGTAAACGGGTTGCAGGGAACTATGCGAAGCGACCAGGAATTGAAACCTGTTCAATGGAATGTATTCGGAAAGGTTGAGCTTCTGCTGGCAAAACGCACACTGATGGTATTCAGTACCGCCGCCAATTTTGTTTCTTATTACAATACAGACCGCTATAAACCTGCTACCGGTACTTATATCAATCAAACAGGTAACAGGATATTTACACCGCTTGTAACCCCACGCTGGGTAATCAATCACCTGGTGTCTAAGCATGTATCCGTTTACGCCAATTATAGCATGGGTTTTGGCCAACCCGGAACCAACCAGGTAATCATCACGCAAACAGGTAAAGTAAATGAGGGGCTCAGACCCGAGATCAGTAATACGTTTGAGGTAGGGGGAAAGGCTTCTCTTTTCAACGAATCGTTGTATATCGATTTCGCCTATTACAACATGGATGTATCCGACAAGATCATCACCCAGAATTTCGCGGCGGTAGCTCCGTTACCTGCCTATACAGCATTTGTTAATGCCGGTGTTGTGAATATGAATGGCGTGGAGATCACCCTGAATTACCTGGTAAAGCCCAGGCAAAAAAACTTCCTCGGATTGATCCGCCCTTTTCTCAATTACCAGTATAACGGAAGCAGGAATATTGATCTGAAAAGCAATAACAATAACAATTCCGCCACAAAAGATTATTCCAATTTACACGTAAGCGGGCTGGCCAGGAATATCCTGAATGCAGGAGTTGACATAGAAGCCGGAGGCGGGTTTTACCTGAACCTGACCGATCTGTATTCAGACAAAATGCCGATCACATTGGATAACACGGTTTATGCCGACTCCTATAACCTGGTAAATATAAAAGCCGGCTATCGGAAAAGCTTTGGCGGCAGAAACAACAATCGCTATTCGCTGGATATTTTCTGGGGGATGAATAATGCTTATGATACCCGCTATGCCCAGTTTGTTGTTATCAACCTTGTGCCCGCAGCCGGTCAGCCCGCACCCAAATATTTTTCCCCCGGTCCACCGTCGCAGTTGTATGGAGGGGTGAGTTTGAGGTGTAGGGTTTGGTGAGTGTTGAATTATTTAATTGTTCAATTGTTGAAGTGCTGCATTGTTGAATCTTTTAGCTATTTAACGGTAATAACAATTGAACAATTCAGCACTTCAACAATTAAATTCTTACTCAACCCCCACCTCCCTCAACGCATTCAACACAGCTATTTCTGTAACATTATCCGTTACAGGCTGCGGGTCGAAGGGGCGGCCCGTTACTTTTTCGAAAAGCTCAATATATCGTTTGCTGACGGTGTCTATCCATTCATCAGACATATCCGGAACCGTTTGTCCTTCCTTACCCATGAAATTATTTTCAATCAGCCATTCTCTTACAAATTCCTTACTCAATTGCTTTTGTTTTTCTCCTTTCGCCTGTCTTTCTTCAAATCCATCCGCATAAAAGTAGCGGGAGGAGTCGGGCGTATGGATCTCGTCCATCAGGTAAATAGTATCACCGATCTTTCCAAATTCATATTTGGTGTCGGCCAGTATCAAACCCTGCCGGGTGGCAATCTCTTTTCCTTTGGCAAACAATGCCAGTGTGTATTTTGACAAAATTTCCCAATCGGCTGCAGAAGCCAGGCCTTTGGCAATGATTTCTTCTTTGGAGATGTCTTCATCATGCCCGGCATCGGCCTTGGTAGACGGTGTAATAATGGGTTCGGGAAAAAAATCGTTCTCTTTTAATCCTTCTGCCATGGTAACACCGCAAAGTTCCCTTTTACCCGTTTGGTAGGTGCGCCAGGCATGTCCTACCACATTTCCGCGAACCACCATTTCTATTTTAAAAGGCACACAGCGTTTACCAATGGAAACATGGGGAGCCGGAACAGATACCAGCCAGTTAGGACAGATACCGGCCGTTTCGGCCAGCATATAAGCTGCGATCTGGTTCAGTACCTGGCCTTTGTAAGGAATCGGACGGGGTAAAATCACATCAAAAGCGGAGATGCGATCGCTGGCAACCATTACCAGCCAATCGGTTCCGATGCTGTAAACATCCCTCACTTTACCGTGATAGAGATGGGTTTGTTGGGGAAATTGAAAGAATGACATGCCCCAAATGTACCTACCGCATTGATAAATAAGCCCTAATGAGCGGTGTTTTTCTTAACAGGCGTGGACAAATTAAATTTTTACAGAATACTAACAAGTGCTATTTTTATTAACAATTCATTTTTAAAACTTGCTATATGAGACGATTATTAACCCATTGCGGGCTGTTGTTTGTTGGTACAACTCTCTGTGTATCAGCCATAGCGCAACAATCTACCACCCTTTTAGGGAGTGTCAGGGCCGGAAAATCGAAAGAAGCTATATCAGCTGTTTCGGTAACAGTGAAAGGGGGTTCCGCCGGTACTTTTACCGATGATAAAGGAAATTTCAAATTTACCACGGTTCAAAAACTTCCAATTACGCTTGTTTTTTCTTCTGTTGGTTATGCCTCTAAAGAAGTGGTGATAAGAACCAATAATGAAATGGTTACAGTTGACCTCGAAACCTCTTTTACACTGGGTGATGAGGTTGTTGTAGCGGCATCAAGGGTACCGGAAAGGATTCTTGAGTCGCCGGTGTCTATCGAAAGGATCAGTACAGCGGCTATTCGGAACTCACCCGCTACCAACTATTATGATATGATTACCAACCTCAAAGGGGTTGATGTGGTTGTAGCCAGCCTCACTTTCAGAAGCGTAGGTACACGCGGTTTTAATAATAGCGGTAACTCGCGTTTGAACCAATTGGTGGATGGGATGGATAACCAGGCACCCGGGCTTAACTTTTCAGTAGGTAGCGTACTGGGACTAACAGAACTGGATGTTGAAAGTATGGAGCTGTTACCCGGAGCGTCTTCTGCGTTATATGGTTCGGGAGGTATGAATGGTACCGTGCTTATTAACAGCAAAAACCCCTTTAAATACCAGGGATTAAGTTTCCAGGTTAAACAGGGAATCAAAGATATTGACGGGTACCAACGCCCGCTGTCATCTTATAATGACTGGAGTTTACGATGGGCACAGAAAGTGAGTGAAAAGTTTGCCTTCAAGATAGGTGCACAATTTATGCAGGCAAAAGACTGGCTGGCGAATCAGAATGAAAATTATCTACGTCCGCCAACACCAGGAGCACCTGCGCCTAATGGTGCGGTTACCGGCGGAACCAGAACAACGGATCCTAACTATGATGGGGTTAACTTTTATGGCGATGAAACCAATCTGAATATTGGTAGCACAGCTACCAGTGTTATTGCCTCTACAGGACTTCCCGCGGCTAATATCACTGCCTTCAATAACTATATTGCGGCAAATCCGGGTTTAACGCTGGCAGGGTTTAACGCATTTCTTAACAGTGCCGGTGCCGGCGCATTGGTAGCTGCCGGGGCTTCTCCTTTTATTTACGGACAGAGCCCTGCCCGCAATTATTTCGGCAACAGGTTTGTAAGCCGCACGGGCTATGCGGAATCGGATATTATCAATCCCATGACCGTAAATGTGAAATTGAGCGGATCTGTACACTATAAACTTTCAGACAAAACAGAAGCTTCTTTCCTGGCATACTGGGGAACCGGTAACAGCGTATATACAGGAAGCGACCGTTATTCACTCAGCAATTTAAAAATGGGCCAGTATAAGCTGGAGGTAAAAAGCAAAAACTGGTTTGTTCGTGCCTACACAACACACGAAAATTCTGGCGATTCTTATAATGCCACCATTACTACCCGTTTATTTAATGAAGCATGGAAGCCCAGTACCACATGGTTTCCTACTTATATGAGCGCGCTGGTTGCTTATAGAGATGCCGGTATGAACGATCAGGACGCTAACAACGCAGCCAGGGCGGTTGCGGATGTAGGTCGTCCAACTGGTTTTGTGGGAAACAACCCATTGTTCAAGAAAGTTGCCAGCACTCCTATCTCTCAAGGTGGTGGCTTATTCCTGGACAGGACACGTTTAAATGTGTTGGAAGGACAGTATAATCTTTCCAATGATCTCAACCTGGCCAAGAACGGAACCGACTTCCTTATTGGTGCCAGCGTAAGAAGATATATCCTGAATTCACAGGGAACCCTGTTTGCTGATACTGCCGGTACCATTAAAATTGATGAGGTAGGTGCTTATGCACAGTTATCACAAAAATTACTGAATGATGTACTGAAGCTGACAGTTTCAGGCCGGTACGATAAAAACAGCAATTTCGATGGCCGTTTTACCCCCAGGGCCTCAGCCGTTGTAAAACTGGCGAAAGACCATAACCTGCGTTTTTCTTACCAGCAGGCCTACCGGTTCCCAACTACGCAGAACCAATGGATCAACCTGACAGTAGGAGGAGGCTCCCGACTACTGGGCGGTTTGCAGCAACTGAGAGATTTCTACAGGTTCGGAACCAATCCGGGTTATACACCGGAAAGTGTGGGGGCATTTGCTGCTAACCTGCAGGCAACCGGCGTAATTAACACCAGCTTATTAGCATCTCCCAACTATGGCAAATTCAAACCAGAATCCAGTACTTCTTACGAAGTTGGCTACAAGGGTTTGATCGGGCAGCGTTTGTTGATTGATGCCTATGCGTACTGGGCCACCTACAAAGATTTCCTTAGCAGTGTAACGGTATTGCAGGCCAGGAACCAGCCTTCTGGTCCTGCCGGTTATCTCGACCTGCTGGATGCCAGCAAACGTATTGGCTACAGTATATCGGTTAACACACCCGGCGATGTTAAAACAATGGGTTGGGGCATTTCTGCCGAATACCTGATGCGCAGGAATTATTCTGTCAGTGCCAATCTTTATTCAGATGAAATAGGCGATCTGCCGGTAGGTTTTGTATCTTATTTCAACACACCCAAATACCGCGCTAATATCGCGTTTAACAACAGTGGCTTCCTGAAGGATAACCGTTATGGTTTCAGCGTGGTATACAGGTGGGTGGACAATTTCTTCTACGAGGGAACTTTCGGATCGGGCCAAATGCCGTCTTACGGAACCCTGGATGCTGTTGTGAGTTACAAGCTGCTTTCAACCAAATCTATTATTAAACTGGGTGCTACCAATGTGCTGAACGCGTACTACCGTACAGGCTTCGGTAACCCTCAGGTAGGCGGCTTGTACTATGTTAGTTTCGGCTGGAATGTATTTTAGTAGTTCCCCAAACCAAAACGACAAACCACAACCACAACCACAAACCAAAAAGAAGCCTTCCGGCCCCGTCGGAAGGCTTCTTTTTGCATTTCACCCGGACTTTTGGTTTTGTACGCGATAATCTTATATTTTTGCTCCTCAATTATAAACAGATACTATGCGTTCAATAGCTTTCCGGGAGGCTTTAAGAGAGGCCATGAATGAAGAGATGAGAAGGGATGAAAAAGTGTTCCTGATGGGTGAAGAAGTTGCCGAATACAATGGGGCTTATAAAGTAAGCCAGGGAATGCTGGCCGAATTTGGTGCTAAAAGGGTGATCGATACCCCGATTTCGGAACTGGGCTTTGCAGCGGTTGCGGTAGGTGCCGCACAGAACGGGCTAAGGCCGGTTGTTGAGTTTATGACCTGGAACTTTGCTGTATTGGCTATGGACCAGATATTGAATACCGCCTCCAAAATGCTGGCCATGAGCGGCGGGCAGATCGGTTGCCCGATTGTTTTCCGGGGACCCAATGGTAGCGCAGGTCAGCTGGGTGCACAGCACTCTACCGCCTTTGATAGTTATTATGCCAATATCCCCGGACTGAAAGTAGTTTCCCCATCCAATGGCTATGACGCGAAAGGGTTGATGAAACAGGCCATCCGTTATGAACAGGATCCCGTGATCTTCATGGAAAGTGAAGTAATGTATGGAGATAAATCAGATGTTCCCGATGAAGAATATTATATCCCGCTGGGTAAATGCGATGTGAAGAAGCAGGGAAGGGATGTGACGATCGTTTCTTATAACAAAATGATGAAAGTGGCACTTGGTGCCGCGGCAGAATTGGAAAAAGAGGGGATCAGTGCAGAAGTAATTGATCTCAGAACCATTCGTCCGCTCGACTGGATGACTATACTGGAAAGCGTTAAGAAAACAAACCGCCTTGTGATCGTGGAAGAGCAATGGCCATTCGCATCGGTTTCATCCGAAATCAGCTACCGTATACAAAAAGAGGGCTTTGATTACCTGGATGCTCCTATACGCCGCATTACCAGCGCAGACGCTCCCATGCACTATGCGCCCAACCTCGCGGCCCTGGCTATCCCTGATGTTGCCAGAACTGTTAAGCTGGTAAAAGAAGTGATGTACCTGAAAAAGTAAACAACAGGCTACAGGAAGGCGATCGCAGTTTCAATCTTTTTTGTAATGAAGAATATTTTGTTTGCGGTTCTTTTTGTAGTGCCCTTTACTGTTCTGTCACAGGACACTGCCGGAACAAGCAAATATTCCGATAGTTTGTTACGGGATGTAACCGTAACGGCTTTTCTTTCGCACCTGCACTGGAAGGCTGTTCCAGCCGCTGTAGCAACTCTTACCAGCAAAGATTTTACAAGATACGGCGGCACTTCAGCGGTGCCGGTATTGAACATGGTGCCAGGCGTTAGAATGGAAGAACGTTCACCGGCCAGTTACCGCTTATCGCTTCGGGGCAGCTTGCTGCGCTCACCTTTTGGGGTACGGAATGTTAAACTATACTGGAACGATATTCCTCTCACAGATGGTGGCGGCAATACCTACCTGAACCTGGTAGACATGGGGCAGCTAACGGGCGCCGAAGTGTTAAAAGGACCGGTCGCCAGCATGTATGGAGCGGGCACCGGCGGTGCCGTTTTGTTGCATAGTGATTTATTATTCAGCGATAAAAAGACAAATCTTTTCTCAGCTGGTATTACGGGGGGCTCTTTCGGGCTATTCAACCAACAGGCCGGTTGGAATTACAGCGATAAAAAAATGGCAAGTTCGGTCCGTCAAACCCATCTGCAAACAGATGGATACCGTCAACAGTCAGCTATGCGTAAAGACGTAGTTACCTGGCAGGCTGCCACTGTATCAGGTAAACAGCAATTCCGTTTTCTTGTTTTTTATACTGACCTCCTTTACCAAACTCCCGGTGGCATCACACAGGCGCAGTTTCAGTCCGACCCAACACTGGCTCGCCAGCCCGCAGGGGCTTTACCTGGCTCGGTTCAACAGAAAGCGGCTATCTATAACAAGACTTTTTTTGCCGCCGTTCATCATACAAGCCAGCTCGGAAAATATTTTTCACTACGTTCTTTCCTGATGGCCAATGAAACAAAGTTTGCCAACCCTTTTATCACCAATTATGAAAAGCGAATGGAAGATAACCTGGGTGCAGGCACGAATCTTGTATTTAGAACAGCCTCCACGCACCTGCAGTTTCAGTGGATCAACGGCGTGGAGTGGCTGTATAACCGGTCGGCTATCTCAAACTATGGTAACCGAAGCGGTGTTGCTGATACCCTGCAGTTTTCCGACCGTGTGTACGCCAGGCAATTATTTGGCTTTTCGCAGGCTCAGCTAAGCCTGGGGAATACATGGAACTTTACGGCGGGCCTCAGCGTGAACGGCCAAACTTATCGCTACCAGCGTTTTGGCAGTACCCCGACCGGGTATACCCGTAAAAAAATAGCGGCAGTAGTAACGCCCAGGCTGGCAGTCCTATACCGGCTAACCCCCGGGATATCAGTATATGCGATTGCCGCCAAGGGGTTTTCAGCACCAGCCATTGCCGAAATCAGGCCTTCAGATGGTAACTATTATGGGGATCTCAATGCAGAGTATGGCTGGAATTATGAAGCGGGCATCAAAGGTATCGCGCTGGATGGACGCCTGGAATTTGATATGGCCTTTTATTATTTCAGGCTCGAAAATGCAATCGTTCGCCGCAATAACACGGCAGGCGCCGAGTACTTTGTTAACGCGGGAGGCACGGTGCAGAAAGGATGGGAGGGATTGATACGTTACCAGTTGCTGCGCTCGCGGTCTGGATTTATTGCATCGGTAAAAGCCTGGAGCAGTTACAGCTACCAGCCTTACCGGTTCAGCCAGTATCAGCAGGCTGGCACAGAGTATTCGGGTAACGCACTAACCGGTGTTCCCCGGAATATCTGGGTGAGCGGTATCGATATGGATACCAGGGAGGGGATCTATTTACAGGCTTCGGTAAACTGTGTTTCCTCTATCCCACTGACCGATGCCAATGACGCTTTCGCGGATGCGTACCAGCTGGTACAGGTCCAGTGCGGCTATAAGCCCTCTAAGCGGTTGGATATTTTCATAGGGGCTGACAACCTGCTCAACCAGCGTTACAGCCTGGGAAATGATATCAATGCGGCAGGTAAGCGATATTATAATCCGGCTGCCGGAAGAAATGGGTTTGCAGGTGTCCGTTATATCTTGTAATGCAGCAATCAGGAAGGGCATTTATTTCTTAACGAATAGCCATACAAAACCAAATGTTGATGCTATCTGTGCCACCCAGAAAAGGAACATCCATTTTATCAGCTCGGATTTGGTCTCACTGATTTTCATATCAAGCCTGGCAACATCCTCTTTGGTGGCAAACGATACAGATGTACTTACTACTTCTTCTTTGATCTTCTCTTCGATATAAACAGTCATCTGCCCGGCTGTTACCCTCCCTAATTTCAGGGATAGCAGATCATAGAGCTCGGTTATTGAAAGGGTTCCCATATGTATATATTTATTTCCACAAAATTAACAGCCTTGCCATCGCCTTCCATTAGGTGTTATCCGCAGTTTGCGGACCAATAAACGGGTGTTTTCGCGGTAATGCGGCTATCTTAGCAAAAAAAAGCCATGTCTGCCATACTGATTATAGACGACGAGAAATCAATCCGCAACGTGCTGAGAGATATTCTTTCCAATGAAGGCTTCACCGTGGAAGAAGCAACGGATGGGGAGGAAGGATGGAAGAAATTTACTGCCGGTAATTTTGATGTTGTGTTGTGCGATATTAAGATGCCGAAACTGGATGGGATTGAATTCTTACAGAAGGTAACAGAAGCAGGCAGCGAAGTGCCTGTGATCATGATCAGCGGGCACGGAAATATTGAAACTGCCGTTGATGCGGTTAAAAAAGGCGCTTTTGATTATATAGCCAAGCCTCCAGACCTGAACAGGCTGCTGATCACTATCCGCAACGCGCTCGACAAAACAAGCCTGGTTAAAGAAACAAAAGTGTTAAAGCGGAAAGTTTCACGGGTACAGGAAATCATCGGACAAAGTGAAGCCATAGCCAGGATCAAGGAAACCATCGACAAGGTAGCTCCCACAGATGCCCGTGTGTTGATCACCGGCGAGAACGGCAGCGGAAAGGAGCTGGTGGCCAGGTGGCTGCATGAAAAAAGCAACCGCGCCGCTTCGCCGCTTATTGAAGTGAACTGCGCCGCTATTCCTGGCGAACTGATTGAAAGCGAGTTGTTCGGGCACGAGAAAGGTTCCTTCACCTCGGCTATCAAGCAACGAATCGGCAAATTTGAACAAGCCAATGGAGGAACCCTTTTCCTGGATGAAATAGGAGATATGAGCGTTAGTGCCCAGGCAAAAGTTTTACGCGCCTTACAGGAAGGCAAAATAACCCGGGTAGGGGGCGAGAAAGAAATTGCGGTGGATGTACGTGTTATCGCCGCAACCAATAAAGACCTCCTGGAAGAAGTTGCCAACAAGAATTTCCGGCTCGACTTATACCATCGCCTGAGCGTGATCCTGGTGCATGTGCCATCCCTGAATGAGCGTCGCGACGATATCCCGATGCTGGTAGACAAGTTTCTTGGCGATATAGCGGAGGAATACGGACAAACCAAGAAAGAGATAGACCCCAAAGCGGTGGAAGCATTGCGGCAACACAACTGGACCGGTAATATCCGCGAGCTTCGAAATGTGGTGGAAAGGCTGATTATCCTTTCAGGTAAGCGTATCGGGGAAGAGGATGTAACGAGTTATGTGCGATAAACATTGGAAATGGGCCATTAAACCCCGCCCATCGGATTTCTTTAGGAAAACTTTCACCCGCAAACCCCGTCTATGTGCCTGAAAAGGATATTTTTGTTCATACTTAACTATACACTATGGGTTTAATTTTACTGATCATTGGTACCATCGGATGGCATGTGGGGATGTATGGGATGTTTAAAAAAGCCGGCATCACACCCTGGAAAGCATTTATTCCTTTCTATAATACCTGGCTGATCATTGCAAAATCGAATATCAGGCGATACTGGTTCTGGCTGCAGCTGATACCCATTGCCGGCCAGTTTATTACCATCTGGATCACTATCATTTTTGTTATGCACTTCAAAAAGGTAAGTGTGCTGGACCATGCCGCTACCGTATTCCTTCCCTTTATTTACTTCCCATACCTCGGTTTTTCGCCCAAAGTAAAATGGTATGGTAGTGAAGTGCTGAAGCATTATCATAAGCCCGCTTCCAGGGAATGGATTGATGCGGGTGTGTTTGCCATTGTGGCGGCTACCCTGATCCGCACGTTTGTATTTGAAGCGTATGTGATACCCAGCGGTAGTATGGAAAAAACCTTACTGGTAAACGATTTTCTTTTCGTAAATAAAATGAGTTATGGCCCCCGGATACCCCAAACACCGCTTGCCTTTCCTTTTGTTCACAACACCATGCCTTTTTCAGAAACAACCCCTTCTTATATAAAGGCTTTACAACTTCCGTACAAACGTCTCCCCGCTTTTACTACCGTAAAGCGAAACGATGTGGTAGTCTTTAATTTTCCTGCCGGTGATACCATCATTAACTTACCCGGATACGGAAGCTTCAACACATATTATCATGTATTGCAAACCGATTTCAAAGGAAACCGTGAAGCATTGAACGCAGAGTTTCCGGTGATTGTGCACCCGATGGACAAAACCGACAATTATATTAAACGTTGTGTTGGCGTGAGCGGCGACCTAGTGGAAGTGAAAGACGGTGCTTTATTTGTAAATGGTCAACCCGGCTTTGCGCCCACCTATGCAGAAACCCAATACCTGGTAGAAACCAATGGAACACCTTTTACCGAAGAATTCCTGGCGGGCGAGCTCGGCATTAACGATAAGAACCAAAATGAACAATTCATCCCCGACCCATCAAGACCGGGAACCTATGTGATCAATATGACCGCATTGGAAGCTGAAAAGGTGAAGAAACAGCCCAATGTTAAGTTGGTGAGTTACTATAAAAAAGGAATGCACGGCGAAACTTTCCCGAATGATGAAGTAAACTATCCCTGGACGATTGATGATTTCGGTCCGGTCAGAATCCCTAAAAAAGGAGATGTACTGGAACTTACACAACAAACCATTCCGCTTTACCGAAGGTTGATTATTACTTACGAACACAATACGCTGGACGAGGTTAACGGCAAGTTTATTCTTAACGGGAAGGAAACAACCCATTATACCGTAAAACTCGATTACTACTGGATGATGGGAGATAACCGGCATAATAGCCAGGACAGCCGCTTTTGGGGCTTCGTGCCTGAAACACATATTGTTGGTAAGGCCAGTTTGATATGGTTCAGCTGGGAGCAGGGGCCACGCTGGAAACGCTTGTTCAATGGCATAAAATAGTGTATCTTTATGAACCGATGGGGTCCTCATGGCATAGTGCCTTGAGGACTTTTTTGTCTTAATATGCTACGGTATGAACCATAAGAAAATAAGCTTTGAGTTCGAGGTGTATGATTCGGCAGAACAACTTTCGTCATCTGACGCCGAATTACTGGCAGCGGCTAAAAAGGTAACGGCTGATGCTTACGCTCCCTATTCCCAATTCCGTGTAGGTGCGGTGGCACAGTTGGCCAACGGACTAACCATCAGCGGTACCAACCAGGAAAACGCCAGTTACCCGATCGGTATTTGCGCAGAAAGAGTTTTATTATCAGCAGCCTCGGCTGTTTATCCCGGAATACCTATCCAAACCATCGCTATCAGCTATCATAATGAGTTAGGGGAAAGCAGCCATCCTGTATCGCCCTGTGGAATCTGCCGCCAAAGCCTGGTCGAGTACCAGGAAAGAATGAAACAACCCATCCGGCTGATCCTGGCAGGTGAGCAGGGTAACGTCTACATCATACCCGATGCCGGTCTCTTATTGCCATTGCAATTTTCAGGAGCTGATTTGAAAGGATACATGGTGAACTCATAAATAACGCTACCTGATCAATACCGTTGTGCCACTTAGCGAAACATTTTGTTTTTTGCCCATATCCCAGTAATCGAGTGTCCACACATAAGTTCCGCTGGGTTGCAGCAGGCCATTTACGCGACCATCCCATTTCTTACTCTGGCTTCTCGATTCAAAAATTACCTGTCCCCCGCGCGTATAAATCCTGAATACCATATTGGATGCTCTGTATGCGTTTAAAGGGTATAGTTTGTCGTTCAATCCATCCCCATTTGGTGTAAAGGCACTGGGTACTGACACATCACAACTTAGTAACACATACATGTATTTATAGGCTGTATCCGAGCAGTTGAAAGAATTCGTGGCTATCAATTTCACAAGCCTGTCAGATGAGCGAGTTCCCGCTGCCAGTTTTTGTATTCCCGGATCTTTCTGTGTTATGTATTGACCATTACCAAAATCCCATATCCAGGAAACGGCACCAGCGCTGCTCATATTTGTAAAGCGTATTGTATCACTGGAACAGGCTGTATCGGCTGATACATTGAATGCCGCTTTTATAGAATGGTCGTCAAATACAAATGGAACAGAGGCAGTGTCACTGCATTTTCCATTGGAAACAGTTAGTCTTGCCGTATGCGCACCGTACGCATTCGAAATATAAACCGCATTCCGGTTAGTGCTCAGAGGCAAGGAGTCAATCATCCATTGCCATTGCGAGCTCCCGTTATTGCCGTTATGAGATAGTGTTAGCGTATCTTTGGTACAGCCCATTGCGAGGGAGCTGTTAAAACCAGCTGTAGCTATATCCTTTGTTGTAAAGAAAATAGAAGAGCCTGCGGCAGTTACCTGGTCGCATTCATCAATCAGTGAATTACCATCAGTTCCATTTTTTAAAACAACCTGGAAGGTTCCGTTTACCAGTATCCTTGAACTCAGAATAATTTGAACAACAGTGGATACCCCACTGGTACAAATACCCCTTGCAGACTTTACCGTTACCGGAACGGGGCCGTTTATTACGAAATCACTTCCATCGGGCGCAATCGAGCTGCATTTCATGGGTTTGCTGAAAACCAGTTGCAGGGTGTCCTTAATGCAAGCAACCGGCACAATACTATCCATCGGGGTTGGTTGGGAAGTAGTAAAACGCAGGGTTGCCTGCAAACCGGTAGCCATGTTATTGTCACAATTGTCAACCAGCGTATTGCCATCTGTTCCTGTTTGGGAAGTGACCGTATAGGTGCCCGGCGACAGAATCCTATTCAGTTTAAGTGTAACAGAATCCATATCAAAGCCGTTACTGCACCCATTCCCGGAGGCGGAAACAACAGAGATGTTAACAGGACCCGTTACAGTAAAATCCGTTCCATCAGAAGCAACCGAACTGCATTTGAGTTTTTTGTTAAGTTTTACAACGATTTCGGTGCCGTCGCAAACAGCATAGGCAGTTTGCACAGATGGAATAGAGGGGTCGGTTATTACGGCGGTTCCCCCCGAAAAAGAAAGATCATAACCGCTTTGTGAAGTAACTGTAAAATGGCTTACCATGAGCAGGTACTGGTGCCCTGTTTTCAGTATGGGCATACTGCTGTAAACGGGAATCTTTGGACCACTGCGGGTTGAGCCGCATTCCGTGGTACTTCTTGCATTGCCTGATGTACCCGTAGTGCCGGGTTCTCCCGACCAGTTATACCCCACAATTAATGAAGTATCCTTATAAACATCATCAGGGTCATGTCCCGTTATATCAAACAGCTGCCAGTCATAATCATCAGTAATATCATTGGGTGTAATGATAAACCCCAGGGTACCGCCCGTGAAGCAGGTGAATTTGTACCAGAATGGGTTTAGGTCTACGTAAACATTTCCATCGGCCGGGCAGAGCGTTGGCATCTTGTTATTGGCGCAGCCGGGAACCGTGGTTTGTGAAAATTTCGTTGTACCACAAACCGGGAAAGCTGTGTAAGGTGTTTGCCCACGTGTGGTACACTTGGGCTGCGCCCAAACACCGGTGATGGCTATACCCAGCACCGCGCACAACGCGATAAATTTATACTGCCCTAACATCCCGCAAAAATATCAAATATGTGAGGAGAATTAGGAACTAGGAACTAGGAGTTAGGAATTAGGAGTTAGGAATTAGGAATTAGGGCTAGGGGTTAGTAACAGGAGTTCGGAGCCGGGCAACTAGTTCCTAACTCCTAACTCCTAATTCCTAGCTCCTAATTCCTAGTTCCTAATTCCTATTCCCTAAAACAAGGTCTGCACTCCATGTGCTATTTTAAATTCGTGGCCCAGCAGCCATTTCTTGCGCCATTTACCACCTGAATAGCCAACAAGCGAACTATCACTGCCAATAACCCGGTGGCAGGGAACCATGATGGCGATATTGTTTTTTCCATTGCTGGAAGCCGCCGCGCGGATCACTTTGGGGTCGCCGAGGCGCTTGGCTAGGTCCATATAACTGATGGTTTTCCCGTAGGCGATTTCCATCAGTTCGCTCCATACCCGCCGCTGGAAATCAGTACCGGGCTGGCTTACCGGCAGATCAAAGTTGCGCCGGCTACCGTGAAAATATTCTATTAGTTGCTCGGTGCATTGGTGCATTACCTCTGTAATACCGGGTTCACCATGAGTAATCTGGTCGGGATTGTCAACAAAGCTCAGTTCACCAATATACTGGTCGGTTCCCCCGATCTTCAGCAGGCCGATGGGGCTTTCATAGTAAGTGTAGTATAGTTCCTCCATTAACCGATTCGTTGGCCGTTGCGGGTTGGTTTGTCCGGCTGCAATAAAATTACCTGATTATTTTCATCATACACGCCTAACACTAAACATTCACTGAAAAAATTGGCAATCTGCCGGGGCGGGAAATTAATCACCGCCACCACCTGCCTATTCACCAATTCCTCTTTGGCATAATGATGGGTGATCTGTGCAGAAGACAATTTAATACCCAATTCACCAAAATCTATCTTTAACTGGTACGCCGGCTTTTTCGCTTTCGGGAAATCCATAACTTCGATAATCGTTCCGGTGCGAATATCTATTTTTTCAAAATCGGAAAAGGTGACCATAGTTGGGGAATGTAGGGGTGAGGATGTTTTAATTGCTTAATTGTTTGGGGCTTAATTAGATAACTATATTAACAACAGTAAAGCAATTAAACAATTAAACAATTAAGCAGTTCAGCAATTCAACCTTCCCCAAATTACCATTTTTCTAAACAATTTTTAACCTAAATCAACTAAACATGAAACGCACAGCAACAGCAATCTGGAATGGGTCAGGCAAAGAAGGTAATGGCAACCTTACCACGCAAAGCACCGTCCTTAACAAAACACAGTATTCCTTTAATTCGCGCTTTGCCGAAGGGGTAGGCACCAACCCGGAAGAACTGATGGCAGCCGCTCATGCGGGTTGTTTTACGATGAAACTTACATTTGTGCTGAACGCCGCGGGCTTTACTCCCGACAGCCTTGAAACCACCTGCGCAATTTCACTCGAAGACGGCGTCATCACAAAATCCGAATTGGTAGTCAAAGGAAAAGTACCGGGTATCACCCCCGAAAAATTCCAGGAAAGTGCAGCAGACGCAAAAGCTAACTGCCCGGTAAGCAAAGCGTATAATATGGAAATCTCACTTGTGGCAGAACTGGCTTAGGCAATATCCAATATCCGATTTCCAATGTCCAACGACTCACCGTTTGTCATTGGAAATCGGACATTGAAAATGGATCATCCCCTAATCCAGCAGTGCTGCCAGCATCTTAAGCTCTCTTTGCTTGTAGTCATTGGATGGAAGGTCGAAGCACTTTGCTACCTCTTCCAGCAGCACCTGTATAATTCTCTTGTGCGATTGGGGCTTAAAATAGGAGGCGGAGGGCGGCACGGAGATCCTTTTGAAATAGTTTTCTACATCCTTGTGCGAGAAAGCCTGTCCTGTTGTAGCATCCACATAGAAATGGATCTTATCCTGTGGGTGACCGATATAAGTGGAAGCATCGTAATCGGAATGATAAAACGCAATGATGCACTGTTTCGGGATATTGATGATTTTGGCGTTGATATCCAGCAGATCGCACATTACCTGGTAAAGTATGCCATTGGTAAGCGCATTCCCTTTTTTGCATTCCAGCACTTTGTGAATGAAAAAATCATCCGGCTGCTCATAATTTACCTCTACGCCTTTCAGGTTGTAATAACTGTAAATAATACTGGATAACACGTTCGCCTGTTCCAGCGGGGTAAGAAAACTATTCAATTCTAGCCACACATTACGCCGGATCTTTTCAACATCACTTAATACCGGTGCTGTGTGAAGATCAGGGTATTGAAATTTAGCTACCAGTAATGCCCCGGGTAAAAGATCGTGGTAGGCACTATCCCTCCATTCCGTAAAATCACGGGTAAGATCGGTGTAATGCAGATGATGTATAATCATTTCAATACGCTCCTGAACGTCTTCACTGAGCGTGGTTTCCCAGAGATGCTCCAGGTTGGGAATAATATTCCGGCCATACGCTACGATCTTCTCGGAAACGGTAGAATATACCTCCTCGTCCGGATCATCAATCAGGGTAAACAGCGCATGAATCTCTCGGGTTTCCTGCATAGATACTGATCGGTCAGTGATCGGACAGGGTACATTCCCTGTCCGATCACTGTTCCGGTATCAAACTAAATAAAAATCCGCCTATAATGCAAGGTTTAGTTATCCTACGGATGTGGAAATATCCATACACATTTGTATAATATTTAGAGTATATATACGTTAGTGGTCAATCCGTTGAATAAAATAAATCAAAATTAACAGCTTTCCCTCGGGTTAAATGGGTACTTTTGGGCATTAACCTTAACGATTATCATGTCACAATTTGTTACCCCCAAGTTCCCTACCGTAAAACACTCCCTACACACAGAATTAAAAAAGCGCGTTCAGGCTTATTTTGACGGGCGCGGTATCGATTCAACCGGCAATCCCAAACTGTTTACCAAAGCGATTTTAATGGTAACAGGCCTGGTAGCTATTTATGTTCATCTTCTTTTCTTTACGCCCGCCTGGTACTTCGCTCTGGGCGAATGCGTTATTATGGGTGGTATCGTTGCGGCTATCGGATTTAATGTGATGCACGATGGCAGCCATGGTAGTTTCAGCAGTAAAAAATGGGTGAACCGTGTTGCGGCTTCTTCCATCAGCTTATTAGGTGCCAATCACTTTATGTGGAACATGAAGCATAATATGATCCACCACACTTTTACCAATATCGATGGTGTGGACGATGATATCGAGATAGGCGCATTAATGCGTATGGCACCCACCCAAAAAAGATACATGATGCACCGCTTTCAGCATATGTATTTCTGGTTCCTGTATATGATGTTGTATGTGTTCTGGTTGTTCTTCACCGATTATAAAAAATATTTCTCACAAAAGATCGGTCCCGTTCCTTTGAAAAAAATGAGTACACGGGATCATATTGAATTCTGGGCTGTTAAAGTATACCATGCCGCGGTATTTATTGTAATTCCTATCCTTTGCCTGGGATGGCTCAACTGGCTGGTAGGGTTCCTGGTAATGAGTATGGTAGCGGGCTTCGTATTGAGCATTGTGTTCCAGTTGGCCCACACGGTTGAACATACCGAGTTCCCAACGGTTAATATGGATACCCAAAAACTCGATGATGAGTTTGCCGCACACCAGATCAAAACCACGGCTAATTTTGCTACCCGCAATAAGCTGGTTAGCTGGCTGGTAGGGGGGTTGAATTTCCAGATTGAACATCATTTATTCCCCAAAATATCACACGTTCATTATCCAGCTATCAGCGAGATTGTACGAAGTGTTTGTATGGAATACCAGTTACAATACATCGAATACCCCACCATGCGTAAAGCTGTGTGGGCGCATGTCAGGTTTCTGAGAGAGTTGGGGAAGAGAGACTAACTCTTCGCCTTCTTTTTTGCCGCTTTTTTTGCAGGCTTTGCCGCTTTTTTTACGGGTGAGGCTGTTTTCTTGGCGGCAGCTTTTACTTTTTTGGTGAACGCGCCGGGTACCTGCTCCTCGATCATTTTCTTTATCACTTCAATATCTATATCGGCTAGCTCTTCCGGGGTGTATTTAGTGCCGTCGGCTTTTTTGCTGAGTTTCAACATTTTTTTCTGGAAGCGGACAAAAGGCCCCCACCTGCCATTCTCAATGGATATCTTGTCTGTGGGCCATTGCTGTATAAACCGGTTGGCTTCCTTGTCCATTTTCTTGGTCACCAGCTCATTAATATCCTGTTGGGTCAGTGTATCATAATTATAGGCCCTGGGGATATTAATATACATATCGTTCCATTTGATAAATGGACCGAAACGCCCCTTTCCTTTGGTAACCGGCAGTTCCTGGAAAAAACCTATCGGCGCATCGGCTTCCTGTTTCTCCCGGATCAGTTGGATTGCGCGCTCCAGTTCCATTTCATGCAGGTCTTCTCCTTTCGGTATGGAAATAAACTGTTCTCCCAGCTTGATGTAAGGTCCAAACCTGCCTACATTCACAGCCAGTTCCTGTCCTTCATATTCCCCGAGGGTTCTTGGAAGCGTAAACAACTGCATGGCTTCCTCCATCGTAATTGTTTCAATGCTTTGTGAAGGCTTAAGTTTGGCGAAACGGGGCTTCTCTTCTTCGTTGGCAGTATCACCTATCTGTACCATCGGGCCATAGCGTCCCATCCGGGCGATAACCTTTTTGCCGGTTGCCGGATCAATTCCCAATTCCCTTTCTCCTTTCGCCCGCTCTGCATTCTCCAGTGTATGCTCAATCGTGGTGTGAAAAGGTTTATAAAAACCATCAATCATCTTGCTCCACTCCGTTTTACCTTCGGCTATCTGGTCAAACTCAGCTTCGATCTTAGCCGTAAAACCAAAATCCATCACTTTATTAAAGTACTGCTTCAGGAAATCGGTTACTACAATTCCCAGGTCGGTAGGAAATAATTTGTTCTTTTCAGCCCCGGTATTTTCATGCAATATCTCTTTCTGAATGGTATTCTCTTTTGTAAGCCGAAGCAGGTTTACATCCCTTTTCACCCCTTCTTTCTCCCGTTTCTCTACATAATTACGCTTCATAATGGTAGAGATGGTAGGTGCATAGGTAGATGGGCGGCCTATGCCTAATTCTTCCAGCTTCTTTACCAATGCAGCTTCGGTATACCGCGCTGCCGGGCGTGTGAATTTTTCAGTGGCATGCATCTCAATAAAATTCAGGCGGGTGCCAACACTCAGCGGCGGCAGAATACCTTCTGAATTTTCATCATCCTCTTCATCATCTTTTCCTTCCATATATACTTTCAGGAAACCGTCGAACTTCATCACTTCACCGGTTGCCGAAAGGGTTTCGCGGTTAGTGCTGATGCTGATCTTCGCCGTTGTTTTCTCAAATTCCGCATCGCTCATCTGGGAGGCAATGGTCCGTTTCCAGATCAGTTCATATAAACGCCTGGTTTCATCGTCCGGCACCGTATGGTTGTTCATATAGGTTGGACGAATGGCCTCATGCGCTTCCTGGGCACTTTCGTTCTTATTTTTGAATTTGCGGGGCTGATGGTATTTCGCTCCATAAAAACCTGTTACCTCATTGCGTATATCATTTAGAGCCGTATCACTCAGGTTGATACTATCAGTACGCATATACGTGATCTTTCCGCTTTCATACAGCTTCTGGGCCAGCAACATCGTCTTACTCACGCTATAGCCCATTTTCCGGGAAGCTTCCTGTTGAAGCGTAGAAGTGGTAAAAGGTGCAGCGGGCGTACGTTTGGAAGGCTTTACCTGTATATCGGTTACTTCATAACTCGCATTGCGGCAACTTTCCAGAAAACCTCTTGCGTCTTCCTGGGCGGATATCTTAGATGGACCCTCCGCTTTAAAAGTTACCTGCTTATTATAAATATCCAGCGCACCAAATACCGCTTCTATCTTATAACTGCTTTCCGGTATAAACTGGTTGATCTCGCGCTCGCGCTCCACTATCAGCCTCACCGCTACGCTCTGCACACGACCGGCACTCAGGCTTCGTTGCATACCGATCTTGCGCCATAATACCGGGCTTAATTCAAACCCCACCAACCTGTCCAGTACCCGCCTGGCCTGCTGCGCGTTTACCAGGTTCATATTTATCACCCGTGGATTCTCCACCGCCTTTTTGATAGCAGGTGCAGTAATCTCATGAAAAACAATCCTTTTGGTTACTTTCGGATCCAGTCCAAGCACCTCCGCCAGGTGCCAGCTGATACTCTCCCCCTCACGGTCCTCATCCGATGCCAGCCATACTTCCCCCGCTTTTTTTGCCAGTTGCTTCAACTCCTTTACCACTCTTTCCTTTTCCTCGGGTACCTTATAACGGGGTAAATAATGATTGTTCACATCAATCCCCATGTCATCCTTTTCAAGGTCACGGATATGCCCATAACAACTCTTTACCTCGAAATCACTGCCGAGGATTTTTTCAATTGTTTTGGCTTTTGCCGGTGACTCAACGATCAATAAATTTTTTGCCATGCTCTCGTTTCTCCGCTCCGGGCGGACTTTTTGTTGAGTTCTAAGTCATTAGTCGCAGGTTGTAAGTAACGTAAAAAAAACCGTTACGCCAGAACTAATCCCCGCTACTGTCTTCCTGCAATATTAGTCCAAACCTTCAAAACACAAAAAATATCAGGGATTTGTACCGTTGAAAAACTGTAGGATTTCGGTGCTTACCGCTTTGTCTTTGTATATTTTGCTATGCCCAAGCTGCTCTGTTACCAGGAATCTTACATGCGGCAAATGGAGTGAAAGCAAAGGTTTCACATCTTTAAAAGGACAGATAGGATCCTGTTTGTCGTGCACCCACAGAACGGATCCGCCCGTATTTTTTACCACCCGGCTTACGGAAAAATAACTTACGGGCTGGCCGGCAATCTCAATGATCAGCTGTATAAAAGCGTCTTTAACTTTATCGCTCACCGGTACCATCTTAAAAAAATCAGCGAAAGTGGTCTCCGTTTCCGTTGCCGGGGCAATCAATACCAGTTTCCTGTTTTCAACATCTGCCAGCGTTTCAAAAGCCAGGGCTGCGGCAAGTCCACCAAGCGAATGTCCCATTAATCCATACAAGGGACCATGCAAGGATTCAACTTTTACCAGCAGCTCTTTATAGATAGCGGCATTAATCAGTCTGCCTTCACTGGTTCCATGCGCAGGCGCGTCGAAACTCAGCACCTCGAAACCCGCCTGCGTAAATAAGTTGATATAACGCTCGAATTTATAGCTATAACTGCTGAACCCATGCGCTATCAGAATTTTCCTGCCATTCGGGTTGCCGGGCAGAAAACGAAATCCCCTGACTGTTAACCCATCTGTTACAAGGGATAACTGTTCCGCCTGCTGAAAAGCAGCGGGCATCGGGCCGTTAAACCTGCCACCCCTGGGTGTGCAGAAAATCTCATAGGCCATTTCGGCCGCTTTACGGGGAGACACCAGGCCGGTGGTTTTCAGTTTTGTTTTATAATAACTGATCATCAACCTTTGTGCTAATTTCAACTTCATA
Source organism: Sediminibacterium sp. (assembly GCA_965229175.1). GTDB lineage: Bacteria > Bacteroidota > Bacteroidia > Chitinophagales > Chitinophagaceae > Sediminibacterium. The sequence continues at coordinate 41,561 of CBDDIT010000057.1, forward strand.
ATTTCAAAGATATGCAGGTTATCCTCATTGGTTCGGGTAATGTCGCGGGTTTGATGGGAACCCTGCTGATAGAAAACGGTCACCAGGTTCAGCAGGTGTTCAGCAGAACCCTGCGCCATGCAGAAAAACTGGCGGATAAACTCCACGCAGAAGCCATTGCCAGCCTGGCCCATGTAAAAACAGGGGCTGACATATATATTGTAAGTGTTGCAGACGATGCCCTGCCGGATATCGCCGCCGGGCTCAGATTAACCCACGAACTGGTGGTGCATACTTCGGGTACGGCTTCCGCTTCGGTATTGGGCCATTGCAGCAGCCATACCGGTGTACTATGGCCGGTAAAAATGGTCAGGCAATCCACCACCTCGTTCTCAGGTGCTGCGATGGTTATAGATGGCATCGGCCCCGGAACCATTGACAGGATCAGGGAGCTCGCATCGATTTTCTCAAGCCATATTCGGGTAGCCGATGATAGCAGCAGGGCTCAAATGCACATGATCGCTGCTTTCACGGCCAATTTCAGCAACCATTTATATGATCTGGCGGCTACTTATTGCGAAAAGCACCATATCTCATTTGAGATGTTCTATCCACTTATCCAGGCCGCAGTGGAACAACTACCTTCACAACACCCACACCAGCTCCAGGCCGGACCGGCATTCCGCGGAGATAAGGAAACCATACGGAAACACCGGGTATGGCTGCAAAATGAGCCACAGATGAGTAAAATTTACGATATGATGACGGAAAGCATTCAGAACTCGTTCGGGTTGGAGCCAGGCGGGAAGTGAACGATTTGACATGAAATCCTGACACCCGGTCTTGAGCTTAGCTGAGATTCAATGTTCCACATTCGATATTTCTACTTTACTTTTGCGCACAAACGGACGAGTTATGTACACGATCAGGATTAATTTTGAGGAAAAAGGGCTGGAGCCGGTTACCCTTTCTGGTATATCCGCTGATCAGAGTTTGCTGGAGGTTTGCCTGGATAATGATATTGAGCTTCATCATAACTGCGGGGCGGTTTGCGCCTGCAGTACCTGCCATATTTACGTTGAGAAAGGGGGGGAGATGCTGGAAGAACTTAGCGGCCGGGAAGAGGATTTTATAGACCGGGCGGTTAATCCAAGGATTAATTCCAGACTGGGATGTCAGTGCATTTTGCAGCCGGGAGAGGGATTAATAGAGATTACCCTGCCGGATCAGACGCAGTTCCTGGGAGAATAAAATAGTTAGTGCATTACCATTATATACAGATACCAACTTCCAACCACCACATGAGCCATTTTGAACCGCCAATACACTGGAACGACCATGAAGACATTGCCATGAAACTCTACGAACGTTTTGGCGATGAGTTTAATGAGGGCAAGATATACCGGATACGCTTTACAGACCTGTTGACCTGGATACTCGAAATACCCAACTTTGCCGGAACAAAGGAGCAAAGTACCGAAGGACACCTGGAAATGATACAGAGTGCGTGGGTGTATGAATGGAGAGATAATCAGAAGTAATTTGAAAATTTGAAAATTTGAAAATGGAGAGGCATCCAGGTGTTACCCCCTAGTTTCATTAAAACACTTCATTTTCAAATTTTCAAATTCTCAAATTAATAACCATCGTTTTTATCAAAGCATAACCTGTTGTTAAGCAAATTTAAACATATCACCACTTTCGTATTCGATGTGGATGGCGTACTGACCGATGGGAACCTGTTCCTGTTAGGGGATGGAGTGATGGCCAGGCGGATGAATACACGGGATGGATATGCTTTACAACTGGCGATAAAAAAAGGATACCGGGTATTGATTATTTCAGGAGGCGATTCTGCTGAAGTAATAGACAGGCTAACAAGACTGGGAGTAAAGGATATATGGATGAAGGTGACTAATAAAAAAACGGTACTGGAAACATATATGCGAGAGAATAATTTATACCCATCGTCAGTATTGTATATGGGAGATGATATTCCTGATGCGCAGGTAATGCGCCTGGCCGGTTTGCCCAGTTGCCCGGCGGATGCCGTGCAGGAGATTAAGGAATTGTCTGTTTATATCTCGCATATCAGAGGCGGGGATGGTTGCGCAAGAGATGTGATAGAAAAAGTGATGAAATTAAGGGGGGATTGGAATGAAGACGTAACCGTTAGATCCATATGAAAACCCTGGCCGCATTTTTCCGGCTTATCCGCTGGCCCAATCTTGTATTTATCGGGCTTACACAGGTATTGTTTGAATATTGTATTTTCTATAAAGTATATGGTGGGCAGGATATCTACGAGGGTGAACAACGCCAGTTTGTCTTCATTGTTATCGCCTCAATACTGATAGCTGCGGCAGGCTACATTATCAATGACTATTTTGATTTGAATATCGACCAGGTAAATAAGCCGGAAAAAGTAGTTGTTAACCAGTTTATCAACCGCCGTTGGGTTATTTTCTGGCATATGTTTCTCAGCTTGCTGGGTTTTTTCTTTACCGTGCTGGCACTGCCTGCCGGCCAGTACTGGCATGTTGTGATGGCTAACCTGGGAAGCATCGTTCTGCTCTGGTTTTATTCTACCAATTTTAAAAAGCAATTGCTGATCGGCAATGTTGTGATCTCCGTTTTAACCGCCTGGGTAATTGTGATACTGTATTTTTCCAAATACCCCTTGCAGATCCGTACACTCCTGGAGATCGACCGCAATGAGATCCGCCTGTTCAGGTTTATGATCGTTTACGCATCTTTCGCTTTCGTGATTTCACTCATCCGTGAGGTGGTAAAGGATATGGAAGATGTTGAGGGCGACAGACGCTATGGTTGCCGTACCATGCCGATTGTATGGGGAATTAACGCAAGTAAAGTATTTGTAGCCGTGTGGATTATCGTGCTGGTAGCAGCTCTTATTATCCTTCAGCTTTATGTTGTGCCTTTTGGATGGTGGTATAGTATTATCTATTGTGTTTTTCTTATTATTGCCCCCCTGGTATGGATATTGTTTAAACTGTTCAGGGCCCATTCCTCAGGCGATTTTCATACGCTGAGCACGGCTGTCAAACTGGTTATGTTTACCGGTATTTTATCCATGATTTTTTTCAGGATCTATTCCTGATCCATCAAATAAAGAAATTAGCATGAAGGAAATTATCCTCGCTTCCCAGTCCCCGCGCAGGAAAACCCTGCTGGAATGGGCCGAAGTACCCTTCGAAATTGTGATCCGCGCCACCGATGAATCCTTTCCTGCGCACCTGCCTGCAGAAGACGTAGCCATACATATCGCGCGCGAAAAAGCAGCAACAGTACACAAATACGTACAGGAAGCTTTTCACGGGCAATCCAAACACAAAACAATACTTGCCGCCGATACCATCGTGGTGCTGGGCAACAGGATCATTGGTAAACCCAAAGACAGGACAGATGCCATTGATACACTCAAATTACTGTCAGGCCAGCTGCACAAAGTAATTACCGGTGTGGTAATACTGCATACCGGGGGCGAGATTGCGTTTGCAGATACAACCGAAGTGATGTTTCACCCGTTAACAGAAGAACAGATCAGTTTCTACGTTGACAAATACGAGCCGTACGATAAAGCGGGTGCCTATGCGATCCAGGAATGGATCGGTGTGGTAGGCATTCAATGGGTGAAAGGAGATTTTTACAACGTAATGGGACTGCCCGTAAGCCGCGTGGTACAGGCCCTGCATACGATTTAAAACCCCATCAAAAATCAGGTATTTTCTACCTTCTTTTGAAAAAGCAGGTGTGGTAATTTTTCATTCCGCATGTAAAGCGGTTGATATGAATGAAAGATTACTTCAGTTTATCTGGCAATTCCAGTATTTTAATAAGCAGGAACTGACCACCACCGCAGGGGAAAGTATCCATGTACTTAAGCCCGGAACCTGGAACCATCACCAGGGTCCGGATTTTTCATCCGCCATTATCCGCATCGGTACCACTACCTGGGCAGGAAATATTGAGATACATATACGCTCATCTGACTGGTTCAGGCACCGGCACACCGGAGATAAACACTACAACAATATCATCTTACATGTTGTATGGGAAGAGGATATAGCGGTGCAGGCAGATAACGGCAGTAGTATACCCTGCCTTGCCTTACAAAACCTGGTGCCGCGGTTTCTGCTGGAGAGGTATGCGCAGGTAATGGAGAGCGGGAATACGCTTCCCTGCCGGCAATTTCTCCCTGCATTGGCCCCGCTTGCCTGGACCGCCTGGAAAGAGCGACTGGCCGCCGAGCGGCTGGAGAAAAAAGCCGCACAGGTATTGTCGGTATATGCCCAAACAACAGGCCACTGGGATGAAGTGTGCTGGCAGATGCTTGCCGCCAATTTCGGGATGCAGGTAAATACTGCCCTTTTTGCTTCCGTTGCACGGGAAATCCCGTTGGCGTTATTGGTTAAGCACAGGCATCAGCCGCTGCAGGTGGAGGCCTTGCTCATGGGGCAGGCCAATTTGCTGGAGGCTGCGTTTAGCGACAGTTACCCTTTGTTATTAAAGAAGGAGTACGGGTTCCTGCTGAAAAAGTACCAGTTGCGGTCGCATGCTGCCCAACCTGCTTTTCTCAGGATGCGGCCAGCCGGCTTTCCAATGGTAAGAATGGCGCAACTGGCAGCCCTGGTAGTGGAGAGGGGCCATCTTTTCGCGGCCATAAAAGAAGCAGCCGATCTCAGGTCGGTAATTGATTTTTTTCGGGTAACCGCAGGCGATTACTGGAATACTCACTATCGCTTTGATGAGCCGGCCCCTCACCAGGTAAAACAGTTGGGTGAATCCATGGCCATGAGTCTGCTGGTCAATAGCGTTGTTCCCCTGTTGTTTGCTTATGGCCTGTATAACAACGATGAGTCTGCAAAGAATAAGGCCATCCAGTGGCTTTACCAGCTACCCGCCGAACAGAACCAACTTACCCGCAACTGGCAGCGGTACGGCATAACCAGCCATGCCGCATTGGAGTCGCAGGCATTGATAGAATTAACAAACCATTATTGTACGCAGAAGCGTTGCCTCGACTGTGCAGTAGGCAGCAAAATACTGAAGACCTGAGTCATACTACCAGTTGAATTGCATGTCCAGTTCAACATCAGGGTGCAAAGTTCTTTCAACGGGGCAGGTACGGGCGGTTTTTTCGAGAAGTTCTTTGGTTTTGTCGTCCAGGTTGAGTTCGGGAGGAAAGAAAACATGAACGATGATCTTTCCGATACGACGGGGATCGGAAACCATTACCTTGGTTACCTCGAGGCGGGTATCATCCAGTACAATGCTGAGGGTTCTGGCCTTAATGGCCATGGTGGTAACCATGCAGGTTCCTAGTGCTACGGCAACAAGGTCGGTAGGGGAAAAGCGTTCACCCTTTCCCTGGTTATCGGTAGGGGCATCTGTTTCCAAGAGGGTACCACTCTGAATATGAGTTGCTTCTGTTCTGAGGTGGCCCTTATAAATAATTTGTGAAGTCATTGTATCATTTTGCTATAAATTTACATATAAATCGAATGGAAGTGAAGAAGCTATTTTTTGTATCGTTCCTGCTCAGTTCTGTTATCGTTTCTGCCCAGCAAATGGCCCCTCCCGGATCAGCGGCCGCAGAGCGTGCCCAGAAAAAAGCGGAACGCCGTGAGAAGATCAACCAGCTGATTAAACAGGAGGAAGAGGGCGCACTGATTTATCAGAAACAGGGTGCTTTCGGATTCAAACTGAACACAGACGGATGGGGGATGTTCTATGAGCATGGGAAATACAAAAATATCTCCAACACCAGCCTTTGGTGGCTGGAGCTGGGCGAAAGAAAGCATCCCAAAGAAGAAAAAGTTCCCACCCTCAGCGCATCCCAGGGCTTACTGGTTATCTCAAGTTACATTTTCGGGAAACAGAATAATTTCTACTACCTGAAAGCGGGCCTCGGTCAGCAAAAGCTCATAGGAGGCAAAGGCAACAAAAACGGGGTGGCTGTTTCGGCTATTTACGGAGGTGGATTTTCCGCCGGTTTCCTTCGACCCTATTATATAGAAATTAACGACCCGTCTACCAATAAAACCAAACAGATAAAATACGATAATAACGAAAACCTGTTCCTGGATCCCACTATCATAGTGGGTAAAGGGGGGCTCACCAAGGGCTTTAACGAGATGAAATTTGTTCCCGGTGTACATGCCAGAACGGCTATACGCTTCGACTATGGGCGCTTTAATGAAGTACTTTCCGCCATCGAGGTTGGTCTTAACGCGGAATACTATACCAAAAACATGCCTATTTTGCTCCTGAACCCCGAGAAAAAATTCTTTTTCAACGCGTACGTCTCCGTCGTTTTTGGTAAAAGAAAGTAAACTATTTTTGTTCCTCAATACGGCCCCGGGATATTGATTCACCGATGTACAGGGCCATAACCGGTCGGAAGACCATACGAGGAGAAGTTTCATGCAAGAATTACCCGTGGTGGCACGAACAGATGCCGCCGGATCCCAGATAAAAAAGCCCAACTGGCTACGTGTTAAACTACCGATAGGGGAAAGTTATAAACATGTTCGGGGGCTGGTAGATACCCATAAATTACATACCATCTGCGAAAGCGGCAACTGTCCCAATATGGGAGAATGCTGGGGCGCAGGAACAGCCACCTTCATGATCCTGGGCAATACATGCACCAGAAGCTGCGGTTTTTGTGCCGTTGCCACTGGCCGGCCCGATGCGGTGGATTGGGAAGAACCCCAGCGCGTTGCTGAAGCTATTCACCTGATGAAAGTGAAGCATGCGGTGATTACCAGTGTTGACCGCGACGAATTAAAAGATGGCGGCTCTATCATCTGGTATAATACAATTGAAGCTGTAAAAGGCCTGAACCCCGACACCACTTTGGAAACCCTGGTACCCGATTTCCAGGGCCGTGCAGACCAGGTGCCAAAGAATCATTGCTGCTGCTCCGCATGTGGTAAGCCATAATATGGAAACGGTAGAACGCCTCACCCGCCAGGTAAGGGTACAGGCCAAATACCGCCGCAGCCTCGATGTGCTGCGCATGTTGAAAGAAGGCGGAATGCGCACCAAAACCGGCATCATGCTGGGCCTGGGCGAAACCAGGGAAGAAGTAATACAGAGCATGCAGGACCTGGTTGCCGTAGGCACCGACGTACTAACGCTGGGGCAATACCTGCAACCCACCAAAAAACACCTTCCGGTTCAACGCTTCGTTCATCCCGATGAGTTTGCTGAACTCCGCGAGATAGGGTATGAACTCGGTTTTGATTACGTAGAAAGCGGCCCGCTGGTACGTTCCTCCTACCATAGTGAAAAACATGTGATACCCGGATACGGAAAAAATAAATGGCAGGAAGAAAAGGGGTTGCTATGAAAAACCTTTTGATACTTCTTTTACTGCCTTTCCCGGCATCATCCCAATGGAATTGGAAAAATGTTGATTCCCTTTATCAGCCATTACCTTCCTCCATTCATGTGTATACCACCACCTCGCTAACTGACGGCAAGCCCAATATCGCTTACTATGTTAGCGTAGCACTAAAAGATAAAGCGGTCGACCTTACATCACAGGTCGGATACGGTAAAAGATATACCCCATCCCAGTATTTTGAACAGGAGGGGCAACCATTGCTGGTAATGAACTGTACTTTCTTCGAGTTTGTACACAATAGTAATCTCAATGCTGTGATCAGGAACAATAAACTAATGTCGTACCAGGTACATGCTATACCGGGCCGCGCAAAAGATACATTAACCTATCGCCACGCTTTTGGGAGTGCTATCGGTATTACCCGGAACCGTAAAGCAGATATTGCCTGGTTATATACCGACTCTGCTAAAAAATATGCATATGCCAGCCAGGAGGTGATACCTGCCTTTAAAGACTCCGTTGCGAAACATACAAAAAAGGAAATGCTCGGGTATGGGAACTTTAAAAAATGGAAAGTTCAAACCGCGGTGGGCGGTGGTCCTGTATTGTTACAGGATGGTGAGATTAAGATTACAAATGACGAGGAACTGAAGTTTACGGGTAAAGCTATCCTCGACAAACATCCAAGAACCGCTATGGGGTATACCCGGGATGGCAGGTTGATATTACTGGTAATAGAAGGCCGCTTTCCCGGTAAAGCGGAGGGAGCAACGCTAACCCAGGAAGCGCAGATGCTGAAGGAACTTGGCTGCACAGAAGCATTGAATTTGGATGGGGGAGGAAGCAGTTCCCTGCTCGTCAATGGTAAACCAACCATAACGCCATCCGATAAGGAAGGGCAGCGTCCGGTGCCTGCGGTATTTATAGTAAAATATAAGGGCGGCAGCTAAATCCACAGGCTTTTTTCTTAAATTGTTTATATTTAAGAAAAATAACCGCCATGGAAACTACTTCGCTTGAGAAAAAGAAACTGCCGGGCAGTATCGGCACACTTACTGTTTTAACTTTTATCGGATCGGGTGTAGGATTTATCATGTATTGCATGAATTATTTTCGTGCCGATAAAGCCGTTGCAGATATGGAAGCGGCCCGGGACAACCCCGATACGCCCGCCTTTGTAAAAAATATGATGACCCCCGAGGCCATCGATCAGGCCAGGCTGGCAGCTGAAAACAAAATTCCGCTCTTTATCCTCAACCTGGTGGCACTGGGCCTTTGCGTAGCGGGGGCTGTACAAATGAGAAAGCTGAAAAAAGAAGGATATATCATGTGGCTGATAGGAGAATTACTACCCTATATTACCACCATTATATTTTTGGGAACAGCCTCGTTTACAGGCATAGGATTCTACATTGCAACAGGAATAGTACTACTGTTCATTATTTTGTACACCACACAGTATAAACACCTGCAAAAATAGCGTTCGAGTAAAAAAGGTGCCAGGCATACCTGAGTAGCCTGGCACCTTTTCATCATCTTACTTACTGCATCCATCATCATTACTTCATTTCCCACACCAAAGCCGAGGCTCCCAGGATAGCGGCATCTGATTCTTTCAGGTGGCTTACAAGTATTTTTACTTTGTTCTGGAAGGTCTGTATCAGGTTGGCTTCCATATGTTCGCGGGTAGGTTTTAAAATAAGGTCGCCCGCTTTTGTAAGGCCCCCGAATAATATGATGGCTTCGGGGCTGGAGAACATAACAAAATTTGCCAGTGCCATCCCCAAAATCTTTCCCGTGTATTCAAAAATCTCTTTGGCCAATTCATCACCCGCCATGGCAGCGTCATACACTTTCCTGGAGTCAAGATCCTTTTCCGCAATTTTCGTAATGCGCTGGATGCCTTGCTTTTCTTCAGTAACTCAATAGCTGTTAACGTAACGCCGGTAGCTGAGGCATAACTCTCCAGCGAACCTTTTTTACCGGTACCCTGGTGCAGGCGGCCATCGGGTATGATAATGGTATGCCCAAGCTCGCCGGCAAAGCCGTCGTGACCATAAATCAGTTTCCCATTCGCCACAATACCGCTTCCAACACCCGTACCCAGGGTGATCATGATAAAATCCCGCATCCCCTGCGCGGCGCCATACATCATTTCACCCAGTGCTGCGGCATTGGCGTCATTGGTTAGTACCACCGGTACCTTGAACTTATTCTCCACCAGTTTTGCCAATGGAATAATGCCCTTCCAGGTAAGGTTAGGGCATATTCAATGGTTCCGGTATAATAGTTCCCATTGGGTGCACCCAATCCTATTCCTTTTATCCTCCCGATACCACCGGCTTGCTCAATCATCGGTGCCAGGTTCAGGTAGAGCTCATCAATAAAACCTTCGATGGTAGGATGCTTGCGTGTAGACATTTCGCTCGAGAAAAGCAGGTTGCCCACACGGTCTACAATACCGAACTTGGTTCCTGTTCCGCCTATATCAATTCCAACCGCTAATTGCTCCAAACCTGTTTTTGCCCTCGCCATAATTGAATTGTTTTGTAACGCGCCGACCGATCATCTTTGTATCAATGTCCGCCCTGCACTTTTGTATCATATTCGATACCCTGCGCTTTTAAAATAGATTTTGCACGGATAGCGTAAAATGCCATGTAGGCAAAGCAGGCAACCCCTACAATATAACTGTGTTGTATCCCGAGTTTATTATCCTCTGCTACCCATCCCTGTAAAACGCTGATAAACCCGCCCCCCATGATCATCATAATCAGCAGGCTGCTGCCCTGGTTGGTATGCTTGCCCAGGCCGGCCACCGATAGTGTAAAGATACAGGGCCATAGCGTACTGCAGAAAAGACCAACACTGGTAAAGGCAAACACGCTTACCATTCCGGAACTCATCATGCCAATTACCAGCGCGGTAATCCCTGAAACGGAAAAGATCAGTAACATACGTGCCGGGTTCCCCTTACTCAATATATCGCCTATAATCATCGCAATGATCACAAATCCGTACACATAAAAATGAGTGATCTCATGTTGCGCTATCGCATTCACTCCCAGGAAAACCGCAAATGCCAGGTAGGGCATCAGGAAATTGAGCAGTTTTTTCATACCCATACTCAACGAAAATGCGCCCACAGCACCTGTCACCTTCCCATCATCAGACTGGCCCAGTAAAGTGAAATATAAGGAGCTATCTTGTCGGTAGTAGTATTCATGTGCTGTTTCATATACTCCGGCAGGTTACTGGCCGTAGATACTTCTACTCCCACATACACAAAAATCGCAACCATGCCCAGTACCAGCTGCGGGTACCGGAACACAGAAGACCGGTGCAGTACCTTGTCGCTGCTGCTGGCTTCTTCCGCGGCAACCTGTTCAAGGTCAATTTTATTGGGTACGGATGAGAATTTAAACAGGATGGCCACCAGTAAAAATGCGGCACCCAGTATCAGGTAAGGCGTTTTTACACTTTCGATGCTGGCTTCTGTAGAGCCCACGCTTACGCTTCCAAAGATGGCGAAACTCACCAGCAAAGGCCCGATGGTAGTACCGAAATTATTCAGCCCGCCGCCCACATTCAACCGCTGGGAGCCTGTCTTGGGGTCACCCAGTATAATGGCAAGCGGGTTGGCCGCTATCTGCTGCAGTGAAAAGCCCAGCCCAACAATGAATAAACCGGTAATCATTAATGTAAACGATGCGTTATTGGCGGCAGGGTAAAAAAGCAAGGTACCAATGGCTGATATGATCAAACCAGTACAATACCATTTTTGTACCCGATTTTATTCAAAAGGTCGCCACCTACTGCCTTGGATACTCCTACATAAATGATAGACCCAACTGTATAGGCCACATAAAACGCAAAGGAAACCAGCTGGCTCTGTACCTGCGAAAGGTCAAAAGCTTTCTTAAAGACCGGGATCAGGATGTCATTGCTGGCGGCAACAAAGCCCCAGAAAAAGAATACGGTAATCAGGGTCCCGAACTGAGACCATTTGGTAGGTTGGGTCATGGCAGGTCATTAAGATTAAGGTTGTAAAATAAAAGAAAATAATGACTAAATTTTTTAAAAGTAGAATTTGACAGAATCATTTAGTTCCTAACTTGAAAAACGAATCATCCAAAAAACGATTGATGGAGATCATTCATGTAAGTGCCGAATGCTATCCCGTGGCCAAAGCCGGGGGATTGGGTGATGTGGTAGGGGCCCTTCCCAAATACCAATGTAATGCCGGCCATATCGCCAAAGTGGTGATGCCCATGTACCGTACTAAATTTCTGTATGAGAACGCGTGGACAGTAGACTTTAAGGGTCAGGCTAACCTGGGTAACTGGTTTTTCGAATTTACCGTTATTAAAGAGCCTTCCAATAAGCTGGGTTTTGATCTTTTCCTGGTAGATATCAATGGTTTGCTCGACCGGCAGAAGATATACGGGTATGATGATGATACGGAACGGTTCACCGCTTTCCAGATTGCCGTTATGCGGTGGATGAGTAGTTGGGAGCATCAGCCGGATATTGTTCATTGCCATGATCATCATACGGGGTTGATACCATTTATGATGCAGTATTGTTACGACTTTCAGAACCTCAGGAACGTTCCTTCGGTTTTTACCATTCATAATGGCCAGTACCAGGGATGGATGGGATGGGATAAGAGCCGGTACATTCCGCGTTGGGATCTCTGGAAAAGGGGAATGCTGGAATGGGCGGATATGATTAATCCACTGGCCTCGGCGGTTAAATGCGCAACGGTGGTTACAACCGTAAGCCACAGCTATTTGGAAGAATTGCGTTTTAATTCAAACGGGCTTGAAAAGCTTTTTGAGTATGAAAAAGGAAAATGCACGGGTATCCTGAATGGGATTGACAATGAGGTATGGAACCCGGCTACCGATAAATACCTGGCGGATCATTTTACTGTAAAAAAAGTTACGGAGGGAAAGAAAAAAAACAAGGTTGAATTGTGTACCCGTTTTGGGCTGGACGCTGAAAAGCCCTTATTTGTTTTTATTGGCAGGCTGGTGGGTGAGAAAGCGGCTGAGATACTGCCCGAAGCGATCATGAGTGCTATCCATACCACTTCGGCAGGTGCCTGTTTTCTCGTGTTAGGCAGTGGTGATACGAATGTGGAATGGCGGTTGCAACAAATGAAGGCGCCTTATGCCGGTATATTCAATGCAGTGATAGGCTATGATGAAACATTGAGCCACCTGATGTATGCCGGAGCTGATTTCTTACTGATGCCCAGCCGGGTAGAGCCTTGCGGACTCAACCAGATGTATGCCATGCGTTATGGAACCGTACCCGTTGTAAGAAGCACGGGTGGATTGCAGGATACCGTAACAGATATGGGCGATCCCGATGGATTTGGCATTCGTTTTAATCATCCCACCGTGGCCGATCTTGATTATTCCATTGGCAGGGGAGTAACTGTTTACCAGGATGAAAAGCAAATGGAGAAAATGCGCCAGACCATGATGCGGATAGATCATAGCTGGGAGAGTACCGTAAATGAGTATACGAAGGTGTATGAGAGGGCGGGGGGAATTAGGGGTTAGGAATTAGTAATATAAAATCTGTGTAATAATCCGCGAAATCCGCGATCAAAATTGGCCGATATGACAAGTATTTCAAAATCAGTAGTTGCGGTTATTCTGGGAGGTGGAGCCGGTAGCCGTTTGTACCCGTTAACAGCGAGCCGGTCAAAGCCGGCTGTTCCGATTGCCGGTAAGTACCGCCTGGTGGATATTCCCATCAGCAACTGCATCAACAGCAATATCAACCGGATGTTCGTGCTTACACAGTTTAATTCCGCATCGCTCAATAAACATATCAAGAACACCTATCATTTCAGTGCGTTCAGCACCGGTTTTGTTGATATCCTGGCAGCGGAACAGACACCGGATAATCCGGGCTGGTTCCAGGGTACCGCAGACGCAGTGCGCCAGTCATTAAGGCATATCTCTAATATGGAATTTGAGCATATACTAATACTCAGTGGCGATCAGTTATACCAGATGGATTTTAGCGAGATGTTTGCCGAACACGTTTCAAAAGGCGCAGATATTTCCATCGCTACCATACCCGTGAACGACCGGGACGCGCCCGAGTTTGGGATATTAAAGACAAATGATGAGAACAGTATTACTTCCTTTATTGAGAAGCCCAAAAAAGAACTGCTGCCTGAGTGGACCAGTGACACCGGTCCTGAAATGCAGTCGATAGGCAAGCATTACCTGGCTTCTATGGGGATCTATATTTTCAGCAAACAGGTATTATACCACCTGCTCAATACCGCGCATCCCCAGGCAACTGATTTTGGAAAAGAAATCATCCCGGATTCTATAGCGCACTATAAAGTAGCCAGTTTTCAGTACGATGGTTACTGGACCGATATCGGGAACATTCATTCCTTTTATGAAGCCAACCTTGCGCTTACCCAGGAGATCCCCCCCTTTAATTTATTTGATAATGATAAAACGGTTTACAGCCGTGCCCGGATGCTGCCTCCTGCAAAGATCAGTGGCACCACCCTCGAGAAAACCATTATTGCGGAAGGTTCTATTATACACGCCAGCAGGCTGGAACAAAGCGTGGTGGGTATCCGCTCCAGGATCGGTCATGGTACCACGGTGGTAAATACCTATATCATGGGGAATGACTACTACGAAACCATTGAGGAAATGGCGGCCAACAAAGAAAAAGGAATGCCCATGATAGGTATTGGAGAGCGCTGTTACATCAAGGATGCGATCATCGACAAGAATTGCCGGATAGGTAACGATGTACGCATTAACGGGGGCCAGCACCTTGCCAACACAGACCACGCGTTGTACACAGTGAAAGACGGGATAGTGGTGGTTAAAAAAACGGCCATTTTACCGGATGGGTTTGTTATATAGCATTTTTACGTACATTAGACTACGTGTATTTTGTACATAACCGATTGCTATGCCTGCTACTTCTTCCATTCCTGTTTCGGAAGCTACCGCTACGAAACCAAGGCTGAGCCTTGCTCAGATTATTTTTATGAGTTTTGGGTTCATGGGAATCCAGTTTGGATTTGCGCTGCAAAGCGGCAATGCCAGCCGGATTCTGCGCTCTTTTGGTGCGGATATAGACCAGCTTCCCATGTTTTGGATCGTAGCACCCTTAATGGGTATGATCGTTCAACCATTGATTGGTCATTACAGCGACCGTACCTGGAACCGGCTGGGCAGGCGTAAACCCTATTTCCTGGTGGGCTCGCTATTATCCGCGGCGGCCCTGGTACTGTTACCCAATTCAGGCTCGCTAACTTCCATCGTACCCGCGCTCTGGATGGGGGCAGGTATGGTAATGCTGATGGATGCATCTTTTAATGTGGCCATGGAGCCATTTCGGGCACTGGTAGCAGATAACCTGCCCGATACACAGCGTACCAGCGGGTTTGCCGTGCAAACATTCCTCATAGGCATCGGTGCCGTGGTAGGCTCGGAACTTCCTACTATACTGGCAAAGAGTGGCTTTTCAAAAGAAGCAGGAGCCAGTGGGGTTGCGGATAATATCCGGTACTCCTTTTATATCGGGGCCGCGGTGTTTATTGTGGCCATACTGGTTACCATCCTGAAAACCAAAGAGTATCCCCCGGCGGAATATGAGACATATCATGGAAAGGATGATGCCGCGCAGAAAGCAGGTATATCGCAGATTTTCACTGATTTCAGGCGGATGCCAAAAACCATGAAACAGCTTGGTCTCGTACAGTTCTTTTCCTGGTTCGCGCTGTTCGGCATGTGGGTATTTACTACCGATGCTGTAGCCACTCATGTGTATGGACTAAGCGGCGACTATGCAAAATCGGTTGCGTATAACGATGCGGGCAATGCGGTAAGCTCTGGGTTTGGAACCTATAATCTTGTAGCGGCCATCTACGCTTTATGCCTGCCACTGATTGCAAGGTTTATAGGCCGCAAAGGCACACATGCCGTGTCGCTGATAGCCGGTGGGGTGGGCCTGATATCCATTTACTTTATGAAAGATCCTGCTATGATAACCTATTCTATGATTGGAGTAGGACTTGCCTGGGCCAGCATCCTGGCCATGCCCTATGTGATATTGTCTGGCTCCATCCCTGCAGGCAAATTGGGAATCTACATGGGTATCTTTAATTTTTTCATTACACTGCCCCAAATAGTAAACAGTGTTTGCAGCGGCTGGATCGTTTCGCACCTGTTCAAACGGCCAACCTATCTACGCCATTGTGATGGCAGGATTCTCCCTGCTTTGCGCTGCAGTATGCGTGCTGTTTGTGTACGACGAAGGAGCCATCAAAATAAAGAAGCAACAGCAATAAGGTTTATCTGTATATTCAGGTAAGAAATCGAAAAAAATCTTCATCA
The DNA here is from genome assembly GCA_965229175.1 of Sediminibacterium sp. GTDB lineage: Bacteria > Bacteroidota > Bacteroidia > Chitinophagales > Chitinophagaceae > Sediminibacterium. The sequence continues at coordinate 57,311 of CBDDIT010000057.1, forward strand.
TAAAAACCACTACCATGAACACAGGAACAGTAAAGTTTTTTAACACCCGCCAAAGGCTTCGGCTTTATTGTAGACGATGCAACAGGAAAAGATGTTTTTGTACACGTTACAGGACTGAACGGCCTCACGATCCAGGAAAAAGACAAAGTTCAATTCGAAATAGAAGATGGAAAAAAAGGACCCTCGGCAGTGAATGTGCAGAAAATATAAGTAATTGGCGGATTACGGATTGCGAATTGCGAATTGCGAATTGCAACTCAAAATTAAAAATTAAAAATCCGCAATCCGTAATCCGCAATCCGCAATCCTACAACGATACCAGCCACATCATTCTCGGCCCGTCTTTTCCCCAGTCTTTAAAGCTCTTTCCCAACTCGCCATATAGCTGTGACCAGTTTACTTTTTTGCCTTTTTGTGCGGGGGCCAACTGTACGGCTGTTGGTTCTTCCAGTTCCAGCTTGGTAGCGAACCAGGTAGTATACAGGCGCGGAACCGCCAATCCCAGTATCATCCCCGGGAGGCCGCCAAATTCTTCCGGTCCGCTGCTCACGGCAATCTGGTCGGTGTAAAAGGCCACCACATATACCGAGTCGCAGATTTTTGTAACCGCCTTCCTGCACTCGAAACCCGCAATCTCGCGCGTTTCGTCTGTAATGCGCCATTCCAGGTCTCTCAAACGTATCTTTTATCAGGTAGGTGTTCTCAAATACATCACGCTGCGTGGAAACTGTTTTGCCTTTGATATCCTGCACCACGGCGTCTGTTTCAGTCGGTTTAATGATATTGGTCACATACTTGTTATCTGAGTTTTCCTTTACCAGCTTGTATACAGAGCGGCTGTCGTTAAACTTGAGTTCGTACATATCCGAAATAAATTTCGGATAGGCTTTCATTATGGTCTGGAGCCAGGAATTGTTTTCGGCACGCTCTTCCAGGGGTTTATGCTGGTTCACTTTCCGTTCGTAGATAATACGCCCCGACTTGATAAACTGGGTTTGTGCGTCGGCAACAAGAACAACACTGCTGAGTAAAAAAATAAGTATAGATTTCATAATCGCCTGGTTAATTGGTTGGTTTTCCATTCTTGCTGAAGTTATAGATAAGTGAAACCATGAAATAACGCCTGATAGTATTGGTAGTGGTTTCGGAAATAAAGTTACTGCTGGCATTCCTGCTGATACCCTGGTTCTGGTTGAACAGGTCGTTCACATACAGTTTGGCTTCCCATTTATCATCCTTGGTAAGGATCTTTCGGACAGACGGGCTGAAGATATAAACATCCTTCTGGTCTTTAAACGCCTCCGTTTTCTGGAACATGGTTCCTTCCAGATTCATATCGATATATAGTTTTGGTTTTTTGAACTTAAGCTGTATCTCTGAATAGGTGTTGTATTGCCAGTAGTTTGTAACGATATCGGGGCGGATAGATGATTGGGAGCTGTTATAGTTGGCATTAAAATTCAGGTAGAAGTTGATCCATTTATCAGACCAGTATCCCGCGTTAAAGCCTAACTGAACACCGGAGGTTTTAGTAATATTGTCGATATTATTTACCCGGTTCGCGTTGCGGCTCACCCGGGGGCCCGCATTCAAACTAACATTAAATGAAGGAAAAAGATCGAAGCCAAACCCAAGATAAGAGCTCAGGTTATAGTTGCCTGAAACATTGATTGCCTGGTTTACCCTGCGGCCAAGGCTATCTACCCGGCTGGAACTGCTCAAAGCGTTTTCTGTAAATGAATAGTTAACCGATCCGAAAATACTCCGGCTCTTTAAAACTTTATAGTCATTCCCTCTCAGGCTAAAGCTATGCTGGAATGCCTGCTTAAGATTAGGATTCCCAATGGTCAGATTCAGTGGATCGGTATTGTCAATGATGGGCTGTATTTGAGATAGTGTTGGGTTACGAGTATTACCCGTATAACCAAAATTAAACCGCCGCTGCTGTTTAGGCGTAAAATTAATGGTAACGGCCGGGATAAAGTTTGTAAAAGATACCTGCCGCTCAGTGGATTTGTTCAAATCTGTCAGGTGATATATCGACTGGCCCATACCCGCACCGATGGAAAAATTCAGTTTCTTAACACTATACCGAATATTGGCACTTTGCAGATAGCTGGTGGTATTGAAAACAAAATGATTGGACAGTGTATCAACAGCAGTGGCATATTTACCACTTCCGTCTTTGGACAGGGCATTCTTTTCAATATTATTCCAGTTCAGGTTTAATCTGGTGTTTAATACCAGGAAAGTATTCTTCCACAAAGGCTCTGTATAAGTGATCAGGTTGTTCACGGTACTGGTTACCTGTTTGGTAGTTTTAAACTGGTCAACATTGTCAAGTCTTACCAATCCACCCGAAGCGTCAAAGAACTTGTTGGTGGCAATCAGGAAGCCATTTTCTTTGTGGTTATTAAAATTAAGATCGGCGTTCCAGGAAATGGTGCGGCCTTTTTTCTGGAAACGTTTTTTCCAAAAAATAGTATTGTTCATCGTATTGTTATCATCATCACTGGTAGTAGTCCGGTTGGTCTCGTTAATGATTTTGTTATCCTGGCTGATGGCCTGACTCAGGTATTCTGATCTCCCCAGGCTCTTAACAGTAGAAGCCCTTACCGTAAACTTAATGGAACTGGTGGAATCAATCTGCCATTCGTAAAAGCTGGTGAGTTTGTGCCGGGTTCTTTCGTTTGCCTGGTTCTGTTTGGTGGTATTGAAAAAAGCTGGTATCCGGAAGGATATTCTGAACCTTGGTGGTAGTGATGCCATTTACATTCAGCTTATTGTACTGGTATGTATTGTTACTGTTGTGCTTATCCTGATCCCATTTATTACTGAAATGCAATCCGCCGGTATAGGAACTGGGGAAACCGCGGCCCCCAGCTGAATTCATCACCGCTTGAGAACATAATGATGCCTCCATCGTCGTTGATTTCGGTAGTGGTATTGGCATCTCCCGCATAGTTCTTGTTTTCGTTCCAGTTAAGCGATTCAAATTTTGTGTTATCAGCAGTGAGATAGGCGGAAAGTTTTCTTTTACCCTTAAAGGCATTGCCCAACAATTTTCCATAACGGTATTGATCAAAATCACTACCCGCTTCTACCTTTCCAAAGTAGCCTTTCTTTTTGTCCTCTTTCAACTGGATATTTAGTGTTTTTATCCTTACGCCATCATCAACACCACTAAATGTGGCCTGGTCACTTTTTTTATCAAACTCCTGGATCTTATCCACCGCATCTGCACGCAGGTTTTTTGTAACCACCGCGGGATCGTCGCTAAAAAATTCTTCCCCATCCACCAATACCTTTTCCACTTTGGTACCCTTGGCGGTAATTTCTCCTTTGCTGTTCACCTGCATGCCCGGCATCTTTCTTAACAGTTCCTGTACATCTGCATTAGGACCCACATTAAAACTGTCGGCTTTATATTCCGTTGTATCCCCCTTCACTTTAATGGCACCCACACGCTGTTTTACAATCACCTCCTGCAGCAGGTTGGCTTTTGTTATTACAGGCAATTGGCCCAGCAGCTTTTCCACCCCGGCGTCCAGCGCAAGTCTGTCAACATAATCCGCATAACCCGGATAGGTTACCATTACTATAAAATTACCCGCCGGAAGGTTTTTAATGTCGAAATGACCCTGGGCATCCGTTCTGCCATACTTCACCATAACAGAATCTTTCTGGCGTAATATCGTAACCACCGCATTGGCAAGATTTTGTTTGTTAAGGGTGTCTCTTATGGTACCTTTAAGGGAGCTTTGTTGCGAACTGGCTGTAGAGATAGCAAACAGGCAGATAACGGACAGGAGTGCAGTTAGTTTTTTCATTTAGTTGGTTAGCTTGATGGTTGGATGCGAACAGCCGCTAAAATCCATAAAAAAGACATTTATAACTAATTATTTAGTTGTAAACATTTGTTAAATGAATTATGTATATGAAAATCATCTTATTATGAAAATAACAAATGCTTCAAGTTCAGGCGGAAGTGCTTCCATTAAAGGTGATTTTTCAGCTACAGGAGGTAAAAAATCGACAAAAGTTGGAAAAGCACTATCAAAAAAGTATGAAGACATACATTTTATTGATAGCGAGCAACCTGTTTGGAACTATTCTTTGTTTACCGATGAGGATATCAGGAACTTTCAAAAAGGCACTCATTACCGGTTATACGAATACTTTGGTAACAAACAGATCACGATATTAGACAATCAGGGCACCTATTTTGCCGTTTGGGCACCCAATGCAACATTTGTTTCCGTGGTGGGCTATTTTAATGAGTGGAACAAGACAAGTCACCCGCTGAAAGTCAGGCTCGACAATTCGGGTATCTGGGAAGGTTTTATTCCGGGCCTGGGTGCAGGGGAAGCCTATAAGTATCATATACATGGATTCAATGGGATCCAGTTGGATAAGGGTGATCCGTATGCGGCGTTCTGGGAAAAAAGGCCCTATACTGCATCCATTACCTGGCAAACAGACTATCCATGGCAGGATGAAGAATGGATGGGTGCCCGGAAAAAGCACAACCATATTAACGCGCCCTGGTCGGTATATGAAGTTCATCTGGCCAGCTGGATGCGCCCTGAGAAGAACAATGAGGAAGTGTATAACACTTATCCGCAGATCACGGAGCGGCTGGTTCCTTATGTGAAGCAAATGGGCTTTACTCACATCGAGTTGATGCCCGTAATGGAACATCCGTTCGACGGCAGCTGGGGCTACCAGGGAACCGGTTATTTTGCCCCCACTTCCAGGTTTGGATCGCCGCAGGAGTTTGCTGCCATGGTAGACGCTTTTCACCAGGCTGGTATTGGTGTGATACTGGACTGGGTGCCTTCGCATTTTCCGTATGATGCGCATGGCCTGTTTATGTTCGACGGCACGCATACCTACGAATATGCGGATATGCGCAAAGGTTATCACCCTGACTGGAACTCTTATATTTTCAATTACAGGAGGGGGGAAGTAAAATCTTTCCTGATCAGCAGCGCGCGTTTCTGGTGCGACAGGTTTCATGCCGATGGCATACGGGTGGATGCGGTAAGTTCCATGCTGCGCCTCGACTACAGCCGTACCGCCAGTCAATGGGAGCCCAACGAGTATGGCGGCAATGGAAACCTGGAAGCTATCGCCTTTATTAAGGATCTGAATGAAACGCTGTACCGCGACTTTCCCGATATTCAAACCATTGCCGAAGAGGCAACCGACTGGCCCAAGATCAGCAAACCTACTTTTGAGGGTGGGCTCGGCTTTGGTATGAAATGGATGATGGGATGGATGCACGATACACTGGATTATTTTAAAATGGACCCATTGTTCAGGCAGTTTCACCAGGACAAATTCTCTTTCAGTATGATGTATTTTTATGATGAGAATTTTATGCTGCCGCTGAGTCACGATGAAGTGGTGCACGGTAAAAGCCCCATGGTTTATAAAATGCCTGGCGATGAGTGGCAAAAGTTTGCGAACCCTCCGCATTCTGTATACCTATATGTTTACGCACCCGGGTACCAAGCTATTATTTATGGGTAACGAGTTTGGTGCAACAGACGAATGGAATTATAAGAGTGAATTGCAATGGGAGCTGTTACAATATCCCGGGCATAGCGGTATGCAGCATTGCATCCGCAAACTGAATGAGCTGTAACCGCAGTGAACCCGCTCTGTATGAAAAGCAATTCGAACCGGGTGGATTTGAATGGGTGGACCTGAACCATCGGAGCGAATCAGTGCTGGTATACGCGCGGAAGGGAAAGAAATCAAAAGACGATATGCTTATCCTGCTCAATGTAACGCCGGTGGTAAGGAACAATTGGGAAGTGTATGTTCATGGCAAGGGCAAATGGGCGGAAGTATTCAATAGCGACAGCAGGGGAGTATTGGGGCACAGGTGAGGTGTACAACCCCTCTGTCAGCTCAGAACTGGTGGACAAGTCGTCGAAATGCTACAAGTTGAAGGTACACCTGCCGGCCCTGGGCGCAGTGGTGTTGCGGTGAACCGTGAACCGTGAACCGTGACCGTGAGCCGTGAGCCGTGAGCCGTGAGCCGTGAGCCGTGAGCCGTGAGCCGTGAGCCGTGAGCCGTGAGCCGTGAGCCGTGAGCCGTGAGCCGTGAGCCGTGAGCCGTGAGCCGTGAGCCGTGAGCCGTGAGCCGTGAGCCGTGAGCCGTGAGCCGTGAGCCGTGAGCCGTGAGCCGTGAGCCGTGAGCCGTGAGCCGTGAGCCGTGAGCCGTGAGCCGTGAGCCGTGAGCCGTGAGCCGTGAGCCGTGAGCCGTGAGCCGTGAGCCGTGAGCCGTGAGCCGTGAGCCGTGAGCCGTGAGCCGTGAGCCGTGAGCCGTTTAATTTGGAGGCGCAAGTTACAAAAGTTCTATTCACGATTCACGCCTCACGTCTCACAGCCTCACGTCTCACGATCACTATTACCAAATAAAAACCTGCCCCCGCTGTAACATAAACAGCTGGTTCCCCGTTACACGATAAAAAACAGTATGAAAAAGATAGTTATATATCCCTGTTGGCCTGCACCCTGGCCCTGTCATCTATGGCCCAGAAAGTTGTGTATGGCGATAATGTTGAGAAAAGGGAGGTTCGCGGTTTTCACGCCATTGAGAGCCATGCCGGTATTGAAGTAGTAATCAGCAAAGGAGAAAGCGAAGAGCTGGCGGTAAGCGTAGGCGACATGAAATACATGAACGATGTTAGAACAGAAGTAGAGAATGGTGTGCTTAAAATCACACGTACCGACAACTGGAAGCTGTGGAACCAGTGGAAGAACTGGAGAGTAAAAGTATATGTATCCTATACCCATTTGGATGGGGTAAAAGCAACCAGTGGAGCGTCTGTTTCCGGAACGGATGTGCAGCTGGACAGGCTGATTGCAAAATTCAATAGTGGTGGCTATATAACGCTAACAGGGTCGGTAAATGACCTCGTGGTAGATGGCAATAGCGGCGGACAGTTTCGTGGTTATTCCCTCACTGCCTCCACCTGCCGTGCCGACCTTAGCAGCGGTGCCGGTGCCCAGGTAACAGTAAACAAAGAAATCTCAGCCCGCGCCAATAGCGGCGGATTCATCCGGTTTAAAGGCGATGCGCAAATCCGTGATATCAACGTGAACAGCGGCGGATCGGTTAAGAGGCAGAACTAGCGTAGGGATTAGGAACCAGGGGTTAGGAGTTAGGACCTAGGACCTAGGACTTAGGACTTAGGACTTAGGTGATAGGAATCGGTGATAAGATTTAGGAGCTGGAAGTTGGGGGTAAGGCTGAGGTATTAACAGTTTTTCCACTGTTTCATTGGGGTTACAGTTTCGTAATACACGCTGGCAGGCTTTTTATTGTCTTATTGGTAGTTTGGTTCATCAATTCCCTGGCAAAACCAAGCCACCAATAAACCAATAAACCAATAAACCAATAAACCAATCAACCATGAACCCCAGCTACCAAATGCTCGTAAACGCTGCCGGACAGCTGATGCAGCAACACGCGTTTGATCATTTATCAGACGAGAAGTTGTCCAGGATGCACAGCTGTATCAGGCAGTTGGGGCAGTCAGGCTCCAATCATGAAATGACCCCGGTTCAAACCGAGTTTTTGAAATTATGCAGTGAGGCCAACTTGTTTGTTGAAACCACCACCACACAATCATTGCACCAGTGGTTTGCGGCAATGAATCAGCTGGGGATGGCTACACAGACCCTGGGTTTTGCAGAAGAGGCAGACTAATGCGGAAAGTGGTTCCCTTTCCGGTTTCACTCCACTTTATAAACAGTCGCCCATTGTGATACTGCTCTATTATACGCTTGCTCAGCGACAGTCCTAATCCCCAACCCCGCTTTTTGGTAGTAAATCCCGGCTTGAATACCTGGTTGATGTACTTTACGACTGATTCCTTTGCCACTATCAGTGATATCAATCAACATCTGCTGCTCATCCCTGGTTCCGCTGATATGGATCTTTCCATTGCCTTTCAATTGCATCCAGCGCATTCTTAAGCAGGTTCTCCAGTACCCAATCGAACAGCGGAGGGGATAATAAAGTGAATTGATTGCTGATTACGGAATCATCAAATGTAATCGCAACACTTCCACCGGTTCTTTTTCTCATATACTCTATCACCCAATGGATCTGCTCCGATGGCCTGTTCCATTCGAGTTTAGGCTTGCTACCTATCTTCCCAAAACGGTTGGTGATGAGCAGTAACCTGTTCACGTCTTTGGCAATTTCAGGAACCACTGTATCGTTCACCGGCTGCTCTTTCAATATTTCCAGCCAACCCTCTAAACTTGAAACAGGCGTTCCCAACTGGTGCGCTGTTTCTTTGGCCATCGAAACCCATAACTGGTTCTGACCATTCCGGTAAGACGACCTCAGCGCTACAATGGCAATCGTTATAAACAAGGCAACAATTACCAATTGTACCAGGGGATACCACTTCACCTCTTTTAAAAGTTGACTCTTGCCATAATAATATTTATTGGCAGTGTAAGGGTGCTCCTTTAAAACGAGTACAATGGGATTTCGCTGGTACCTTTTGAATTCTGCCAGTTTGGAGGCGAGATAACCCTGTTCCGATTGAACCCGGGTACTGTCGAGGTTGACATAGTTCCCGGTTATACTATCCTTTTCATTGGTTTCAATAATAGGTATCTGTGTATTCTCCGTTGAAATTCGCGCCGCAAGGTTCAGGCTCGCGCTATCCGAGGAATTAAGTATCGTCCGCTGCGCTTCCACCCAGGCTTCCACATTCTTCCGCTCCTCCCTTGCGATCTTTCCCGCCACATAGCTGGAATAAAAGATCGTACCGCTTACCAGCAGGATGGCAATCAATACCAGAATCGTTTTCCAGTTGAACCAGCGGGATATCATGGGACTAAAGTAAGGAAATAGTCGTAAGTCGTAGGTCGTAAGTCGTAGGTCGTAAGTCGTAAGTTGTAAGTCGTAAGTCAAAAGTCAAAAGTCAAAAGTCGTAAGCCAAAGCCAACTAAATGACCTACGACCTACGACCTACGACTCACGACCTACGACTTACGACTTACGACTTACAACTTACGACTCACGACTTACGACTCACCCCTACCCAAACAGCCCGCCTTTTTTCAGTGTCTTCACACCCTGGCCGATTTTGAAGCCATTATTATAGATCTCGATTTTGTAACTGCCTTCTTTAAATCTTTCCGGCTGTTTCCAGTCGAAGCTTACTGGTATTACTTTACCCTGCTCGTAGTTCACGCTTACTTTGCTGGTGTATGATTTTGTTCCTTCTTCCCTTGTGTTGAAAGAGGAACCACCATCACTGATGACTGTGCCTTCAGGAGAGGTTACTACCACATAAATGTCTTTGGTGCCGGTAGGCGTAACCCTGTTCTCGTCCAGGTTAAAGGAAATGCGGATGAGGTCGGCTCTTTTAGCGGTTGTGGTTTCTTTTTCTTTACCATTATTCCGCAGTTTAACGGCCGCGATTCCTATAGAAGAAGCATGCAGGGTAGAAGCTACGTCTACTTTCTCTTCCAGCTGTTTTTTCTGGGTGGTAGTGGTGGAAAGGTTCTGCTCAAGGTTTTGCTTGTCGGCGGTTAACTGCGTTTTTTCAGTCGTCAGTTGTTCTTTGTCGGCTGTCAGTTGTTTGTTCTCTCCCTGTAGTTTTTGTACTTCAGCCAGCAATCCGTCCACCTTTCCATTCAGTTCGCCAATCATCGACTTAGCCTGCGCCAGTTCAGCGTCGGAGGCGTTCTTCTTTTTCAGGATATTGCCGATTTCTCCTTTAAGCTTTTGTATGGCCGAACTTTTATCAGCCAGGTCGCCATGCAGCTGAATATTATTCTGCGTAAGGGAATCTGCTTTGGATGAAACGATCAGGAATTCCTGCTGGATAGAGTTACGTGCACTATCAACCGTAACAATTCTTGTTTGCAGTTGCGCTACGTTCTCTCTCGTTTTGCTTTTGTCATAAAAAATATAAGCCCAGGTTCCGATAAGGGCTACGATAAGAATACCATAAATCAGTTTACGGTTGTCCTTTTGTTCCGGGTAGTTGTAGTTGGATGAACCCGTGGTTGATTCGGTAGTGCTCATGTTGCTTGTTTTTAGTGTGTATTAATAATTGGGTGCGTTGCTATGATACTAAGTAATCTATTATGAATAGTATTAACAGTTGATAACTAAGGATTATCGGGGTTATATCACCACAAACATTCGTTCCCAACACGAAATCAATGACGGGCAGGTGATTTTCCGACAAAATATCTAAAACCGTGCCAAAACAGGAAATGCTATCAGAAAGTTATTGAAAAATGACCGGATTATACTCGCGCCGGACATTATCTTTGTTGTAATGTCGGCGGAAAAAATAATTACAGAATGGAAAAAAGGCGTTTTCAAACCCATCTACTGGTTGGAAGGGGATGAATCGTTTTTCATCGACCAGGTAATGACCTATGCCGAGCATAAAATACTTACCGAGGCGGAGGCGGGTTTTAACCTCACTATCTTTTACGGGAAGGATGCCGATTGGGCGGCCGTAATAAATGCCTGTCGCCGCTACCCCATGTTTGCCGAGCGGCAGGTGATCCTGCTGAAGGAAGCGCAGCAGATGCGGGATATTGATAAGCTCGAAGCCTACATAGAAAACCCGCTTTCTTCTACTGTTTTTGTGGTAAGTTATAAAGAGAAAAAGGTGGACGGAAGATCCAAACTTTCCAAGCTTTTAAAGCAAAAAGGGGAAATGCTCAGCACCAAAAAATTGTACGATAATCAGTTACCCGCCTGGGCAGCTGATATGGTAAGGCAGCATGGACTGGGCATTACCCAGAAAGCGTTGATGTTGCTGGTGGATCATATAGGTAATGACCTTAGCAGGATACAGAACGAAATAGAGAAACTGGCCGTTAACCTGGGCAGCCGGAAAGAGATCAATGAAGACGATATTGAAAATTATATTGGCGTAAGTAAAGAGTTCAATGTGTTTGAACTGCAGGCCGCAATCGCCCAGAAAAACCTGTCCAAAGCCATCCGTATTATTCAATACTTTGAAGCCAACCCCAAAGCTGCGCCTATACAGATGATATTGCCCGCCCTGTATAATTTTTTCAGCAAGGTATTTATGCTGTATGGCATTCCCAACCCGGATGAAAAAACAGCCGCCGCCGCGATGGGCGTTAACCCTTATTTTGTAAAAGACTATATAGGAGCGGCCCAAAAATATGATTACAGCGGGGTAGAGAAAATATTGTTACTGCTGAATCAATATAATCTTCGTAGTATAGGTGTACACGATGGCGGAACCTCAGATGCCGGCCTGATGAAGGAAATGGCAGTTAAGATGATGATGTAACAAGATAACCTGGCCGGCAGGGTTAATGATACAATACTATTCCGGTGCCTGTTTTATTTGAAGGATCGCTGATTCTTTGTCTTTCAGTAATTGTGCCTTCAGTTCGTCCAGCCCATTGAATTTTACCTCTCCGCGTAAATAGTACCGTATTTGGACCTGCAGTTTTTTTCCGTAAATATCTTCATCAAAATCAAACAGGTTCACTTCCACCACGCGTTTCTTCCCGTCAACCGTGGGCCTCACACCAATATTCATCATTCCCCTGATCATCCTTTCGTCAGCTACAGGTTGTGCGCCGCCCTTATCATCTTTAACCAAAGCCGTTACCGCATATACACCATCCCCGGGAATTAATTTCTCCTCGCTCCCTATATGCAGGTTAGCAGTAGGATAGCCAATGGTTCGGCCCAGTTTGTTTCCTTCCACCACTTTTCCTTCAAAAAAGTAGGCATAGCCCAACAGTTCATTGGCGGTTGCGATATCACTGGCTATTAACGCCCGCCTTATCCGGGTGGAACTGATCCCTGCTTCATGGCTTATTTCCTCGGGGATCTCTTTTACGGTAAAGCCCAGCTCTGCGCCATATTTCTCCAGCAATTGATAACTGCCATCGCGACCCTTTCCAAACCGGTGGTCATACCCAATGATCACCGTATGGGGTTTAAAATAACGGAACAGAAAATCCTGAACATATTGATCGGCCGTTTGGCTGGCAAATAAATGGTCGAACGGAACCACCACCAGGTGATCGATACCCGCTGCTTCCAGCAGGCTGATCTTTTCATCCAGGGTCGACAACAGTTTAATATCTCCCGGTACGGAAGAAACGATCTTGCGCGGATGGGGATGAAAGGTAATGATAACGGTTTCGCCATCAACCGCCGTTGCCTGTTCCTTTAACTGGCTGATGATCCGGCGGTGACCCAGGTGAACACCATCAAAAGTGCCTATGGTAACAATTGCATTCCTGAAGTCCGGTAGTGAAGCGGCCAGTTCGTAATGTACTTTCATAACTATAGGGCAAAAGTAGCGATCAATTCTGTAATCCTACCCATAATTACTACCTTTGCGCCGGTTCGATTTCAAAATCCCCCATTCCAAATACCCATACACAACATGTCTTTATACGCACAACGCGGTGTATCAGCTCAGAAGGAAGAAGTTCATGAAGCCATCGGAAAGCTCGACCAGGGTTTGTATCCCCATGCTTTCTGCAAAATTTACCCCGACCTTCTATGCGGGGATAAAGATTGGGTAAACATCATGCACGCCGATGGTGCCGGTACCAAGAGTATCCTTGCCTACCTGTACTGGAAAGAAACCGGTGACCTGTCTGTATGGAAAGGTATTGCCCAGGACGCGGTAGCCATGAACCTCGATGATCTTTTGTGTGTGGGCGTTACCGATAATTTTCTTTTTTCTTCCACCATCGACAGGAATAAAAAATTGATCAATGGCGATGTGCTCAAACAGCTCATCAACGGTACCCAGGAGTTTTTCAACCAGTTACGGTCATTTGGCGTTACGATCCACTATTTAGGAGGAGAAACCGCTGATGTAGGCGATGTGGTTCGTACGGTGGCGGTTAACGGTACCATGACGGCCCGCTGGCCCAAAAACAGGCTGGTTACCAATGAAAGGATCGCTCCGGGGAATGTAATCGTGGGCTTTGCCAGTTCGGGGAAGTGTTCGTATGAAACCGAATACAACAGCGGCCTCGGGAGCAATGGATTGACCAGTGCCAGGCATGATGTGCTGGGAAAATATTATGCCGATACCTTTCCGGAATCCTATGAACCCACACTGAGCAATGAGGTGATATACATTGGAAAAAGCAGGATGACAGATACCATTTCCACGGCAGAGGGAGAAACAACAGTAGGTAAATTGTTATTGTCGCCCACCCGCACTTATGCACCGCTGTTGAAAGTGCTGCTGGATACCTGCTTTGATGATATCAATGGACTGATTCATTGCAGCGGCGGCGGGCAAACAAAATGTATGAAATACCTGCCGCGCCCCCTGGCCATTATAAAAGATAACCTGTTTGAAGTACCGCCTATTTTTAAGCTCATCCGGGAAAACTCAGGGGCCGATTTCCGGGAAATGTACCAGGTATTCAACATGGGCCACCGCCTGGAGATATTTACCCATGAAGCGGCAGCCGAAAAAATGATAGCGGCCGGGCATAGCCTTGGCATTGAAGGGAGGATCGTGGGAAGGGTGGAAGATGCTGCTGTATCTTCACTTACGCTGAATGGGTTTTTTGGTGAAATCCGGTATGAATATTAACAGGTTTCATAATAGTGCTTTCTTATCTTTGATTTATAATCTTACGTTATGTCTGAAGCAGTCGTATCCATCCGCAATGCCAATATTTACCAGGGAGACAGCCTTATTTTACAGAACGTGAATTTTACGGTGAATAAAGGTGAGTTTGTATACCTGGTAGGAAAAACCGGCACCGGGAAAAGCAGTTTATTAAAAACCCTGTATGGAGAGCTTGCCTTAACCGAAGGTTCCGGGTCAGTGGTAGGGTTTGACCTGGTTGCGATGGACTGGAAAAAAGTTCCGTTCCTGCGTCGGAACCTGGGCGTTGTTTTTCAGGATTTTCAGTTGCTGACCGACAGGAATGTACACGAGAACCTGAAGTTTGTATTGAAAGCAACGGGCTGGAAAGATGAACACCTGATAGAAGAGAAGATCCACGATGTGCTGGAGAAAGTGGGACTGAAAAGCAAGGGTTTCAAGATGCCTTTTGAAATGAGTGGTGGAGAGCAGCAAAGGGTGGATATTGCCCGTGCCCTGTTAAATTCCCCCAAGCTGATACTGGCAGATGAACCCACCGGGAACCTTGACCCCGAAACCAGTGATGAGATCATGCAGTTGCTTATCCAGATTGCGAAAGATTATGGAACTACCGTGATTATGGCCACCCATGATTTTATTGTCATCAACCGTTACCCCTCCCGTATGCTTAAAACGGAAAACGGAAAAGTAATCGACAGTGCGGAAACCAATAAACCAATAAACCAATAAACAAATAAGCCATCATTCCCAGATAGCTTTTATCATCCATTCCGCCCCCAGGGCATTATCAAACATACCCGAAGTAAGTTTCTTTCTCAGCTGGATCTCTTCAGATGTGAAAGGCTGGTGATATAACTGGACGATGATTTCACGAAACGCGTTAGCCGTAGTTCCGGTATGACAGGCGGCTTCCAGGCCACTACCGGTAACCGTGGCGGGATTAACAATACAATGGCGGCCATTAAAGACAGCATTTAAAAGTTTTAGTTTCATGCCGGTATGGGTATAGGAAGGCAAAATATGAATATGCGCTTTCTCAACTATGTCCTGCATTTCTTTCTCAGTTGGATCAGCAATCAGGCAGGTATGCTTGTTTTGATGCAGGAGAGAAGTGAGTTTTGCAGAAGGCTCTTTGCCGGCAATCACCAACGGAACATTCAGCCCTTTACATACCTTTTCCACCAGCCAGATCGCTGCCCTTTCATTGGCTTCCGTTCCGAGATCGCCGTGGTATAAACAATATGTACCCATTCCTTCTGCTCCTTTAACTTTCCAGGGCGGGATAAAAAGGGGAATATGCCGGATGTGGTTACAGTGGAGGTATTTCCTGTAAACAGCGGCATCTTTTTCTGTAACACTCCAGAATACCGCTTTGGTAGCTATTTTCTTTTCATAGGCCATCAGCAGGCGGCTTTCCAGCCAGTAATACAACTTCTTAATCGCCGATCGGCTGCTTCGTGCCAGGTCGCGGTAATACTGGTATTCAACATTGTGCAGTCGAACAAAACATCTCCTATGTTTGAACCGGGCGTCGGAAAGAAGACAGGTACAATGTATACCCTCCATCAGGATAGGGTAATCATCCTGTAAAAGTTGCTGAAAAAGCTCTTCGTTCTTCCGGCTGGAAACGATATACGGCAGGGTATTGGAAATGCCTTTGTGACCATGGTTCCTTTCGTAGTAATGAACAGATAAGCAGTATTTATCAAGTTCCGGCTGCCGCCCCTGACCATTATCAAAACAGTGCAGGTGAATGAATACTCCCTGGGATTGCAACGCGGCCAGCTTATAAAAAAGATCGTACACCCCGCCATGGTCAACAGGATAGGGAACCGTGAAACAAATAATATGAAGATGTTTGCTCAATGTTGGCTGGCATTATAAAAAGTCAGGTAATAGGCTATCCACTGCCGGATGCAATTTAGAGCAGGTTGTATATGGAGAACAATGTTAGTAAGTATTTGTTCGATATATGTTTTCAAGTTCCTTGTTTTGAGAGTGGATAATAAGTTCGGCTAACTGCTCTAAATTAGTATCTAACTTATTATTAATCAATGGTATAAGGCCGGAGCTGTGTATTATTTTTTCTGTTAGCCCAGGTTTTCGGCTAGTGTAGTAAATTGATGAAGTTTTGTATCTTTGTGCGCTAATGGACAGCATATCCTTTTATACGAAGTATTCAATCCTTCCACCGTCTCTTAAAAAAGAAGTTGCCGATTTCTTGGAGTTTCTGCAAGCCAAGCAAGATAGTGCGACTTCATAGAACAAACCTGTGTTCGGCTGTATGAAAGGGAAGATCAAACTGTCAGCCGATTTTGACGATCCCTTGGATGATTTTAAAGAGTACATGTAATGGATCTGCTGCTAGACACCCATGCTTTCCTGTGGTTCGTGCGATAGTCATTTCGCCCAATACCCCGTTGCTATTTTCTGGTAATATCCTGCCTCAAAAGGTAGCGGCAGGGTTCAGGCACGGCTGGTTCACGGCTAATTATCGATTTTTTTTTACAGCATCCTCTATCTCTCATTCCAAGATCGGTTTCTTATTAAATGCAAGCACGACAGTTCAGTGCTGTTCATGAAATTTTAGTTTATAAAAAGCTAGTAAATTAATGGTAATCAACAACTTAAAAAATTGACAATCAAATGACGTCCAAGTAGTAGCTTTCTTCTCCACCTCTTATACACAGCGTTTATTTCTATTAGTAATTTCTAGCCCAATTCGTGTATGTTCGCAGGTACTTAAACAGGTTAGACGTGAGATTAAAATCATTAGAAATCAAGGGGTTCAAAAGTTTTGCTGATAAAACAGTTGTAAGTTTTGACGAAGGAATAACAGGCATCATCGGGCCAAACGGTTGTGGTAAAAGTAATATTATAGACAGCATTCGATGGGTGATAGGGGAGCAGAAAATTTCCGCGCTTCGGAGTGAAAACCTGGAAGCCCTGGTATTTAACGGGAGCAAAACCAGGAGCGCAAGTGGTCTTGCCGAGGTAAGCCTTACGTTTGAAAACACAAAAAACCTTCTTCCCACAGAGTTTAATACGGTAACGGTTACGCGCCGGTTTTATAAAAACGGAGAGAGTGAATACCGGCTGAATGATGTTACCTGCCGCTTAAAAGATATTCATAACCTTTTCCTGGATACAGGTGTAAGCACCGACAGTTATGCCATCATCGAATTGGGAATGGTGGATGATATCATTAAAGACAAAGAGAACAGCCGTAGAAGAATGCTGGAACAGGCTGCGGGCATCACGATCTATAAAACCCGTAAAAAAGAAGCGAAGAACAAACTGGATGCTACCGAGCAGGACCTGGCGCGTATAGAGGACCTTTTATTTGAGATCAATAACCAGCTGAAAACACTGGAGAGCCAGGCGAAGAAAGCGGAGAAGTTTTTTGAGATCAAAAAGGAATACCGCGAAGTGGCCATCGAACTGGCAAAAGCCTCACTCGAAGGATTTAATATCACTTATAAAGAACTGAACGAACAGCAGGAGCTGGAACTGGATAAAAAAATTCAGCTGGAAGCTGAGATCGCCACAGATGAAGCCTCGATTGAACAGGAGAAACTGGGTTTTATTGAAAAAGAACGTACCCTGCAAAGTATGCAGCACGAGTTTAATGAATATCTACAGGATCTGCGTACCAAAGAAAATGAAAAGAACCTGGCAACTCAAAAGCTTCATTACCTGAAGGAAAAGGAAACCAGCCTGAAAGAGTTCCTGGAGAAAGCGGAAGGACAGTTAAAGACCATTGGAGACTCGATTGAGTACACACAAATACAGGTGGGAGAGGAAGAAGCTCTTTTACTGGAACTGCAGGACAAGGCGGATACAGGTAAAGAAGACGTGGAAGATAAGCGCAGAAGCTTTGATGAAAAAAGAAGCGGGCTCGATTCTTTGCGTACCCGGTACCAGCAGATTCAGAGAAGCCAGTTTGACGCGGAAAAGAAAGTAGCGGTGGCGGATACATCTATCCAGAACCTGCAGAGGGCACACCTGCAATTAAGCGAAGAAAAGCAGAACCGTGAAACACAGTTACAGCAGCTATTGGTTGAGTCGGATGAAAAAGAAGCTACTCTGGCCGCAAAGCGCATAGACCTGCAGCAATTGCAGGAACAGCAGGAGAAAACCAAGGAGCAGATCTTTGAAACACAGGCGCAGCTTGAAGTACTGCGGAATGAACTGAACGAAGAAAATCGCAAGCTGGATTCCAAAAGGAACGAATACAACCTCCTGAAAAGCCTGATAGATTCAATGGAGGGTTACCCGGATAGTATCAAGTTCCTGCATAAAAATCCTGAATGGGATCACGCGGCACCTATTCTTTCCGATATCATTTATGTAAAAGAAGAATACCGTACGGCTGTTGAAAACGTGCTGGAACCCTACCTGAATTACTACGTGGTGAATAACCTGGAGGAGGGTTTACAGGCGGTTCATCTACTGGATGCGCACAAGAAGGGTAAGGCCAATTTCTTTATGCTGGAAAAAGTGGCTGATTTTAAAGTAGACACCCACCAGCCTGCCGATACCATCCGCGCGCTGGATGTTATTGAGGTGGACGAACAGTACCGTAAACTGGCGGAATACCTGCTGGGCAACGTATATATCGCTGAAAATGAAGAGGCGATTGCCAATAGCAATGGAGCCGTTGTACTGGAAAAACATGGTAAGTACGTAAAAGGAAAGTATACCCTGACCGGGGGAAGCGTGGGCTTATTTGAAGGAAAGAAAATAGGCCGCGCTAAAAACCTCGAGAAATTATCAGAGGAGATCAGCGACCAGGAAGCCGTTGTGAACCTTTTACGTTCCGATATACAGGCCAAGCACAACGAAGTGATCGCTTTCAACGACCAGTTGAAAGAAAATGTAATCAGGCAAACTGAGAACGAGATCAACCAGCTTACCAACCAGGTATTCGCTGCCAAGAATCGTATCGAGAATCTCCAGATAGCCCAGCAAAACGGGTTACAGCGGATAGAAGAGATTGAAAGAAGGGTTCAGGAAGAAAATGATGGAATTGCTGCCACACGGGAGGAATTTATTTCCCTGAATGAGCAGCTGCATCAAACCAGTGAAGAGCTGAAAGCGGTTGAACAGGACTATCAGCTATCTGAGCAGGAGTATAATTATGCATTGGTTCAGTACAATGATAATAACCTGCAGCTTACCCGTCAGCAGAGTAAGATCACAACGCTGAAACAGGAATTGGTATTTAAAGAAAACCAGTTGAACGACCTGCATCTCCAGATCGGCAGCAATACTTCGCAGCTGGCGGAAGCCTCAGGTGCTATCCAGGAAGGCGAGAATGCCCTGGTAGGATCTGAAGAGTTGTTGCTCGACATGCTGCGCCGGAAAGAAGAAGAGGAAAAGAAATTGAATGAAGCCGATCAGGCTTATTATAACCTGAGGAACGCCCTGCAGGAAAAGGAAAGTGAACTACGACTAAAAGTGAAAAGCAAGGAAATGATTGATCACCTGGTAACGGGTATCAAAGACAGGCTGAATGAATTGAAATTGCAGCTGGCAGGCATGAAAGAAAGATTAAGCGTAGAGTTTAAAGTGGCACTGGATGATATTCTCGACCAGGAAAGAACAACCGATACTGCTTTGGAAGAACTGCAGGCTTCATCCGACCGGATGCGCAAAAGGCTGGAGAATATGGGTGAAGTAAACCCTACGGCAATTGAAGCGTATACGGAAATGAAGAAACGTTATGAATTTATCCTGGAACAGAAGAATGACCTTGTTTCTGCCAAAGACAGCCTCCTGCAAACCATACAGGAAGTGGAAGCAACGGCTAACCAGCAATTCCTGGATACCTTTAACCAGGTACGCGAGAATTTCCAAAAGGTATTCAAAGCCCTGTTCACGGAAGAAGATACAGCGGATATGATATTGGTAGACCCTGAAAACCTGGCCGAAACCGGGATTGAGATCATCGCCAAGCCAAAGGGTAAGCGGCCTTCCTCGATCACACAGTTGAGCGGGGGAGAAAAGACCTTGACCGCAACCGCCCTGTTATTCTCTATTTACCTTATTAAACCGGCACCATTCTGTATACTGGATGAGGTTGATGCACCACTGGATGACGCTAACGTGGGCAAGTTTACACAGATGATCAAGAAGTTCAGCGATAACTCGCAGTTCATTATTGTAACCCATAATAAACAAACCATGAGTGCGGTAGACGTCATCTACGGCGTAACCATGCAGGAACCCGGTGTAAGTAAACTGGTTCCGGTCGATTTCCGAAGCCTGGCCAACTAACTAAAAGCCTCTCGGGTTGTAAATAAAACCGCGCCCTTGCGCCCTTGCGAGTTCATTTTACGCAAGGACCCAAGGGCGCAAAATGTAAACCCTCTTACTTTGTTCAGATCTGTACTGATACTATACCTGGTCTGCTTCGGGTGTTACATTTTGTTTACCCGCCAGCCCGACTATTTCGATGGAGAAAAATCGCCCGCTGTTATCCACTGGCTGAAAGACAGTGCATCAGGACTGCGCATTCCCCAAGCCGTTTATAGTGACGGAAAAAAAGAGCATAGGATCGATGCGCGCTATTTTTTGCGAGAGCTTTCCGAAGGGGAGAGGGTGGAAGTGATCTACGAATCGGCCCTTCCCGAAAAAGCGGCTGTTTATAGATTCTGGGGATACTGGATGACATGGGGAGAACTGCTGGCTACCATCCTTATTTATATCATTCTATTCCAGGTTGCTGTAAACGTAACCAAAAATCCATCTGCCGAGTCACTGATTGAACAGCTGGAAGTGAAAGATGAAAAAAAACGTAAGTACATTGACTAGGTTCCCTATTTCAAATGCCTTTTGATTTCTTTTTCTATGTCCCGGTTCTTGATGGTTTCGCGTTTGTCGTGCAGTTTTTTACCTCTTCCCAAACCTATTTCCACTTTAACAAGGTTCTTCTCATTAAAAAAAACCTTCAGCGGAACGATGGTATAGCCCTTGTCTTTCATGCGGCCCTCCCATTTCTTCAGTTCTCTTTTACTAAGCAGCAGTTTCCTGTCGTGAACAGCAATATGGTTATTATTCGAGCCCATCGCGTATTCTGCAATATAAAGGGCCCGCACCCATAATTCACCGTGATCAAAAAAACAGAAGGCGTCATTAAAACTGAGCTTGCCTTCCCGGATTGATTTTACTTCGGTACCCAGCAATACAATACCCGCCACATATTTATCCTCAATGTGGTAATTGTAATACGCCTGCCTGTTATTCATTTCAGCCATACAAAAAGTAAAATAAGGGAACAGAGGCGGTTTAACTCCTGAACAGTAATGCCAGTTCAGCCAGTTTATTCTTCAGGTCTTTGCGGTCAACAATAAAATCGAGGAACCCGTGTTCCAATAAGAATTCACTGCGCTGGAATCCTTCGGGCAGATCTTTTTTAATGGTTTCCCTGATCACCCTGGGGCCGGCAAATCCGATCAGGGCACCGGGTTCGGCAATATTCAAATCGCCAAGCATGCCGAAGCTGGCCGAGATGCCGCCAAAGGTTGGATCCGTTAGTAAAGAGATATAAGGCAGTTTGGCATCGCTGAGTTGTGATAATTTTCCGCTGGTTTTGGCCAACTGCATCAGGCTGAACGCGCTTTCCATCATGCGCGCACCGCCACTTTTACTGATCACCAGGTACGCAAGTTTGTGTTCAATACAATAGTCCACCGCGCGGCTGAATTTCTCTCCCATCACACTACCCAAAGAGCCGCCGATGAATTCAAAGTCCATACAGGCAATAACGATCCCTTCACCATTTACAGTTCCGGTGGCCACCCGCATCGAGTCTTTCAGGTTCGTTTTTGAATGGATATCATCCAGCCTTTTCTGGTAAGATTTCAGGTCCGTAAATCCCAGCGCATCCTTGCTGCGGATATTTTCAAACAGTTCGGTGTATTGCTGATCGTCGAACAGAAACTCGAAATATTCATCACTGCCAATGCGGTGGTGGTGGTTGCATTTCGGGCAAACAAAAAGGTTTTCCTTCAACTCGCTGGTGGTACAGATATAATTACAATTCGGACACTTGTTCCATAAACCCTCTGGAGTTTCCTTCTTGTCTGCAGTTGAAGTAGTAATACCTTTCCTGATCCGGTTAAACCACCTGGGCTTGGCTGTATCACCACCCTGGCTCTCGTCTCCGGTAAGATTAGCTTCAAGATCTTCTTCTTCGCGTTCTTTTTTCATACGGTCCTGCATTGGGGGCTCGAAGATAATAAATTCTTGACACTATGCTATGGTAATGGTATTGTCGAGGTAAACGTCCTGGATAGCGTTCAGCAGGTCAATTCCTTCCTTCATCGGCCGTTGAAACGCCTTTCTTCCCAGTATCAGGCCCATGCCACCCGCTCTTTTGTTAATAACGGCCGTGGCTACTGATTCAGCCATATCCGCATCCCCCTTGCTTTCACCGCCTGAATTGATCAGCCCAATCCTGCCATTATAGCAATTGAGCACCTGGTACCGGCACAGATCAATGGGATGATCTCTGGTCAATGTATCATACACAAGCTGGCTGGTTTTACCCTGTTTGATAGCTAAATAGCCACCATTATTTGTGGGCAATTTCTGTTTAATAATATCGGCCTGCAAGGTCACGCCCAGGTGGTTGGCCTGTCCGGTAAGATCAGCGGATGTATGGTAATCTACGCCGTCTACTTTAAACCCATTATTGCGCAGGTAGCACCAGAGAATGGTTGCCATGCCCAGTTCATGCGCCAGTTCAAAAGCCTCAGCTACTTCTTTCAGTTGGCGGTTACTTTCCTCACTACCCCAGTAAATAGTGGCTCCCACCGCAACAGCCCCCATGTTCCATGCACTCTTTACCGTACCAAACAGGGTCTGATCGAATCGGTTGGGAATACTGAGTAGTTCATTATGATTCAGTTTTACAATAAAAGGAATTTTATGTGCATACTTCCGGCTCATTAAACCCAATACGCCAAATGTAGAAGCAACGGCATTGCATCCACCTTCTACCGCCAGCTTTACAATATTCTCCGGGTCAAAATAAATAGGGTTCGGCGCAAAAGCAGCACCCGCACTATGCTCAATACCCTGGTCAACCGGGAAAATGCTGCAATAGCCCGTATTTGCCAACCGCCCATGCCCCAACAGTGCCTGTATACTCCGCAGGGTCTGGTTACTGCGGTTACTGCCAATCCATATTTCGCTTACATGTTCAGCCGAGGGAAGATGAAGGCTGTTCTTATCAATGGTTTTGCACTGATGCTCCAGCAGGTAAGCGGCCTGGTTGCCAAGCAGGCTTACAATCTTTTGGTTAGCCATAGTATTGTTTTGATGTATTGAAAAGTAATGCCCACAAAAAAGCCGTACCTGTAAGATACGGCTTCCTGCAAGGTATCAGGCATTCCTGTTTATGCAGTTCAGGTCCTCGAAAGCTGTTTCCAGCCTTTTGCTGAAGCTTTCTTCCGCTTTTCTGAGCCAGACGCGGGGATCATAGAATTTTTTATTGGGTTTATCCGCTCCCTCAGGATTGCCAAGCTGGCCCTGAAGATATCCTTCATTCTTGGTATAGAATTGTTGTACTCCCTCCCAGAAGGCCCACTGCAAATCCGTATCGATATTCATTTTAATCGCTCCATAACCAATCGCTTCCCTGATCTGAGATTGGGGAGAGCCACTGCCACCATGGAATACAAAATACACCGGTTTCGGACCGGTCTTCAACTCTTTTTCAATATAGTCCTGGCTGTTTTTGAGAATCACCGGGCGCAGCTCGACATTGCCCGGGCTATATACCCCATGCACATTACCAAAAGCTGCCGCCACGGTAAAGAGCTTGCCCACTTTGCTTAGTTCCGTATAGGAATAGGCAACATGTTGAGGCTGTGTATACAGTTTGTCATTTTCAATGCCGCTGTTGTCAACACCATCTTCTTCACCACCGGTAACGCCCAGTTCTATTTCAATACTCATCCCCAAGGGGGCCATTCGTTTGAAAAATTCAACGGAGGTATGGATATTTTCTTCTAACGGCTCTTCAGACAGGTCGAGCATATGGGAACTGAAAAGGGGCTGTCCTTTTTCTTTAAAAAACTGCTCACCGGCATCAATCAGTCCGCTTACCCAGGGGAGCCATTTTTTTGCCGCATGATCTGTATGCAGCACAACGGGTACACCATAATACTTCGCAACATTGTGAATATGCAGGGCACCTGAAACACCTCCTGAGATATTGGCCTGGAGCTGGTCGTTAGGCATTCCCTTGCCGGCAATAAACTGAGCTCCGCCATTGGAAAACTGGATAATAACGGGGGAATTTACTTTTGCCGCTGTTTCCAGCACTGCGTTGATGGTATTGGTGCCGATGGTGTTAACGGCAGGCAGTGCAAACTGGTTTTCCTTTGCATCGTTGTATAATGCTTCTAATTCTTTACCGTGCAATACCCCGGCCCTGTATTTTTTCATGTGTAAAATGGTTGATTCTGAAAATGTGTTATACGAGGGTCAAATATACATAAAATCGTGAGGCGGGGCGTTGGGAGTATGAATGGGCGAAAGCCAAAAGCCAAAAGCCAAAAGCCAAAAGAATTTTGCGGTATAAGGTACAAAAAAATATTTATTCAGGTCTCACGCCTCACGTCTCACGTCTCACGCCTCACGCTTACTTCGCCAGGCTCTGGATAACATCGTATTTGGTAACGATATGAAACTGGCCGGTTTCGTCTTTGGCCAGTACTGCACCGTTTTCTTTGTTAATCAGGCTGCCGAGGCGTTCTACCGGCGTGTCGAAATCTACCAGGGGGTAGGAGGGTTCCAGTACACTCTGTAAGGTGGCGTTCCGGATTTCGGGGTTGCTGAATACTTTCTGGAATAAACCGCTTTCACTTACTGCGCCTGCGAGTTCATTGTTTTTTAGAACGGGTATATGTTCGATATCATATTTCTTCATGAGGTCCACGGCTTCCGATACCGTGTTTTCCGTTTCCATGGTTACCAGGTGCTTGGTGCTGCGGCCATTAACAATGTCTTTGAATGTCTTCACATCCAGGAAGCCACGCTCCATCATCCATTGGTCGTTATAAACCTTACCCACATACCGGCTACCGTGATCATGAAATATACACACCACCACATCATCTTTGGTAAGGCTTGCCTTCAACTGCATCAACCCCTGCAAACAACTGCCGGCACTGTATCCGCAGAACAAACCTTCTTCCTTTGCTATGCGACGGGCCATAACGGCGCCATCTTTATCAGTTACCTGTTCAAACAGGTCTATCACGCTCATATCGTAGTTGGCCGGCACAAAATCTTCACCGAAACCTTCTGAGATATACGGGTGTACTTCATTCATATCTATCTCACCGGTCCGGAAATATTTGGTAAGCAAAGAACCGTACACATCAATCGCCCATATTTTTATTTTGGGATTTTTTTCTTTCAGGTACATCGCCGTGCCTACAATTGTTCCGCCGGTTCCGGCAGTACACACCAGGTGGGTGATCTTACCCTCCGTCTGCGCCCATATTTCCGGCCCCGTACTTTCATAGTGGGCCTGGCGATTGGCGAGGTTATCATACTGGTTCATGTACATCGAGTTGGGAATCTCCCTGCCCAGCCTTTTGGCTACACTGTAATAACTTTTGGGGTCGTCGGGGAGAACATTGGTGGGACAAACAATTACTTCCGCACCTACGGCTTTCAGGATATCCGCTTTTTCTTTTGACTGCTTGTCGGTGGTAACAAAAATGCACTTATAGCCTTTAACGCAGGCAGCCAACGCAAGGCCCATACCGGTATTGCCACTGGTTCCTTCTATAATGGTGCCGCCCGGCTTTAATTTGCCTTCCTGCTCCGCTACTTCCACCATCTTCAGGGCCATCCGGTCTTTGATGGAATTACCCGGGTTAAAATAATCTACTTTGGCCAGTACGGTAGCCGGGATGTCTTTGGTGATCTTATTCAGCCTGATCAGCGGAGTGTTGCCGATCGTTTCAAGGATATTGTTAAGCCACATAAACTAACACTTGTTTGTGGCAAAGGTAGGGGAAATGAGCTACAGCCTATCGGACCCCGGTACACTACTATAGCATGCCTGCCATGATGAATGTAAAACATACCCTGCAGTGAACGGAAGCAAACCAGGCCCTGTTAAAACGTCCTTACCAGCCTGAGAATGTTTCCATTATCATGCGATGGAACGTCTTTCGCGATTTCTGACTTCTCGCTGCTGTCGCTGCCGGATCCATTGTGCAGGTAAGCTATCATGGTAGCAGGAACCAGGAAAAGGATGGCAATCACGCTGGAGGTAAAAATGAACTTTTTCATAATGTTTGGTTTTTGAGTGGTTATTTACTTTGATAGAACAAAGATATATACTTTAATAGTACTGTGCAATATATAGTACCTACTTTAAGTTGGTATTTCCGAAGGCATAATAATGAGTTATGTCATTATCGTTTGATAATGAGTAACTTATGATTAATTTGCTGATAAGCAATACTAGCACCAATGTGACGAGCGGTAAAATAAAGGGATGGAATTAAGAGATACAGGACACCAGCGCCCTGAAAAATTGGAAATGGATCATTGAAAATTTGAAGATTCCTCTACTTATCCCGCGAATTCCTGGGCCATTTTGCCGCAAAGGTCGCTTTCAATCATTTTTTCGGCTACACCGATCATGTTTTTGAAAGCTTTTGCGGTACTGATGCCGTGGCCGATGATCACGGGCTTATTAACACCCAGAACGGGGGTGCCGCCATAATTTTCGTAGTGGAAACGGGTAAAATAGGCGTCGTTCAGGCCTCTTTGAAGGGAAACATCGTAGATAGACTCCGCCATTTTCAGTATGACGTTGCCGGTAAATCCGTCGCATACAATAACATCGGCTTTGTCGTTGAAAAGGTCCCGGCCTTCCACATTGCCTGCGAAGTGGATATGGGTATTGTCTTTTAGCAAGGGATAGGTGGCCTGGGCCAGTAAATTGCCTTTGCCCTCTTCTTCGCCTACGTTGAGCAGGCCGGTTTTGGGTTCTTTTACATCCAGGATGTATTGTGCGTACAGGCTTCCGAGGATGGCAAACTGGTTCAACTGCTCGGGTTTGCAGTCGGTATTAAGGCCGGCGTCTACCAAAAGACCTGTACTGCCGTTAAGCTTTGGTACAACGGTAGAGATGGTAGGTCTTAAAACGCCGGGTATGGTTTTAATGCTGAACATGGTACCTACCAGCATGGCCCCTGTATTGCCGGCACTGATAAACGCGTCTATCTTCCCGGTTGCCAGCAGGTGGAAACCGATGGCGATAGAGGACTGCTGCTTTTCTTTGAGTGCTTTGGTGGGGTGTTCATGATAGCCGATCACTTCGGGGGCATGAATGATATGGATATTGCTTCCGGTAACCCCATATTCTTCCAGCAGGGGTTTCACCAGGGCTTCATCACCTATACAAAATAAAGCAGCCGCATGGGAATTGTCTGACATATATAGCTGCAGACCCTTCACCGCTTCCAGCGGTGCAAAATCTCCACCCATCATGTCTAAGCCAATATTCATTGCGGCAGAAAGATAAATAGTTACTAAAAAGGTTACGCTTTCAGGGGAGCTTTTTCTGCT
The DNA here is from genome assembly GCA_965229175.1 of Sediminibacterium sp. Lineage (GTDB taxonomy): Bacteria > Bacteroidota > Bacteroidia > Chitinophagales > Chitinophagaceae > Sediminibacterium. The sequence continues at coordinate 84,559 of CBDDIT010000057.1, forward strand.
ACCAGTTTACCTTTATAGAACAATTTACCTTCGCTAACGTGTGCACGGTGACGCACATGCGTTTCGCCGGTGGTGCTGTCTTTGCTTAATGTTACTTCCTGGGCCACGTAGTGAGTTCTTCTCTTGGCGCTACGTTGCTGTGAATGTCTGCGTTTAGGATTCGGCATATCTCGAAATTTATAGTATAAAAATTTATTCTAAATTCTTGAACTGATCCAGGCCCTTCCATACCGTATGTGTATCTTTTACTACCTGGGGTTCCATTTTTTTCAATCGCTCCAGTACTTCCTGGTTACAGGTTGACTCCCCCTTTTCATTTTCCTTGCACATCTTTTGCAGAGGAAGGCTGAGGTTGATGAACTCGTATAACCAGTCAGCCACATGCAAATGACTTTCACCGCGCCCGATATAGTACACATCGGGATCTTCCTCCTGCTCATTAGCCGTTTCGGGATCATCAACGATCTTTACGATAATGTTGAATTCATCCCAAAGCAGCAATGGTAAAGGATTTCCACACCTGTCGCATACCGCTTCCACCGTTCCGTCCACATCAAACTTAAGCTGCATGAACCCATTGTTCTTGTCGAGCGTAAGCTTAATATGGGCATTACAATTGGTGAAATCCTGCTCACCATACGGCACAAAGAACTTATCATCCACCCTGTATTCGTATACATGAGTCCCCGGCTTTAAACCCACAAATGCTATCTCATATTCCCGGCGCTGACTCATAACCGTTTTTTAAGGGCTTGCAAAGGTAGCTCAAAATGGCCGAATTGCCAAAGAAAATAGCAAATCGGAACGCACTGGTACGCTTTTATGAGGATATTTGCGGCTATGGACCGGAAACACCTCATATCGGTATCCCAATGGGTAAAATTCGGCTTAATATCCGGTCTGGCCCTTTTTATTTATGTGTTTTCTCAATTTCCCGAACAGGTTGAAAACTGGTACTCGGCGGGGATTTACCCCGAACTGGCTTCCACCCTGCGTATTATCACCAAATGGATACCCTTTAGCATAGGTGATATCTTATATGTGGCACTCGGCTGCTGGCTGCTGCTCCGCCTCGGTAAAGCCATTATTACGGTCGTAAAAGGAAAACTTACCCGGGAAAGGGTATTTCGCTTCCTGTTTACAACCGTGAAACTGATTCTCTGGATCTACATCATCTTTAAACTCATCTGGGGCCTTAATTACAGCAGGCAGGGAATTGCCCACCAGTTAGCAATTAGCAGGCACAGTTATACAAAACAGGAAGTAACCGATATCACCAACCAGTTGATTGATAAAGTTAATATGTACCGCAGGCAGATAAAAGACACTTCCCTGCCTGTGAAGCCCCTGGACAGTATTTACCGCGAAGCCTACAGGGCGTATCAGAATGCCTCGTACACGCTCGAGTTTATGAATTACCGTAACCGCTCCGTCAAATCCAGCCTGTTTACCAGGTTGGGCGACTATATGGGTTTCTCGGGCTATTACAATCCTTTTACGGGTGAGGCCCAGTTGAGAACGGATATCCCTGCTATACTGATTCCCTTTATTGCCACCCACGAAATGGCCCACCAGTTGGGCTATGCCAGTGAAAGCGAAGCGAATTTTGTAGGTTACCTGGCAGCTTCCGCCTCAACCGATCCGTATTTTTTATATTCGGTTTACCTCGATCTTTTTTCTTACGCGCAGGGGGAGGAGATCGCTTTATATGTGAAGGACAAGGACTTTACCCAATTTGAGCAGGTAGTCCGCCAGAACAGGGAGCGGTTGGATACCCTGGTAAAGAGCGACAGGCGGGCTATCCGGGAATTTTTCCGCAAGAGGAGGAACCGGGTATCCCCGGCGGTATCAAATTTGTATGACCAGTACCTGAAAATGAACAAACAAATGCAGGGCGTGAACAGCTATAATGAGGTAATCGGATGGCTGATCGCATATCAGAAAAAGTATGGCAAAATTTAATTTCCTGAAATTTATTATTGCGGTGACCCTCACTGTGGGGCTCGGTGCTATCAGTGGTTTTTTTACCGCCGGGGAGATCAGCGGATGGTACGCAACGCTTCAAAAACCGTCCTTCAATCCGCCCAACTGGCTGTTTGGCCCGGTCTGGACCCTTCTTTACCTGCTGATGGGTATCAGTTTTTATATCATCTGGAACCAACCATCTTCCCGGGAAAGGAATACGGCAATGACCCTTTTTATCCTCCAGTTTCTCCTCAATTTCTGCTGGTCGTTTATCTTTTTTAAGCAACATCAGCTTGCATTCGCCCTGGCAGAAATAATCGCTTTATGGATCGGCATAGTAATAACGATGGTGTGGTTCAGTAAACTATCCTCCGCCGCCGTATGGCTATTGGTGCCTTATATTCTTTGGGTAAGTTTTGCCACACTATTAACCGAAGCGATATGGAAGTTGAATTAGTTATGCTCTAAAAAGCGTTCTTCCACATCATACTCTCAACGGGTTTATTGGGCTGGCCGCTGTATTTGGCGTTGGCTTTCTGGTTGTATTTTACGCCAATTTCCCCTTCCACCGGGAAGTAAATCAGCTGACCGATCGGCATTCCCTTATAGATGCGTACAGGTTGTTTGCAGGAGATCTCCAGTGTCCAGTTTCCACAGAACCCCACATCCCCCTTGCCGGCTGTGGCATGAATGTCAATTCCCAAGCGGCCTGTAGATGATTTGCCTTCCAGGAATGGAACATGGGCATGCGTTTCGGTATATTCTTCCGTAACACCCAGGTAAAAACCGGATGGCTGCAGTACATATCCTTCATCCGGAATTTCGAAGTACTCTATTTTGTTGTGTTTTTTGGCATCCAGCTCAGCATCCACATAGGTGGCCAGCCATCTGCCCAGGTGAACATCATAGCTATTACTCCCCAGGTCGCCCCTTGTATAGGGTTCGATCTTGATCGTTCCCTTAGCCATTTCTTCGAGTATGCGTAAATCTGTGAGGATCATTTGGATGATTTAGTGGGTTGAGATGCAAATAAATCTTAAATCTGCAAACTAATTTCTAAATTTCCACAGTGCCACTGTTTTATCAACAAAATATCAACGATACCACGCGCCTCGCTATTTGGGAGATAGCCGAGACAGAGGATTTTTTTCTGCGGCATGTGCCATTGCAGAAAGCCATTACCCACCCGCATAAACGCCTTCAGCACCTGGCAGGCAGGTTCCTGCTGCCATTCCTCTTTCCCGATTTTCCCCACCAGGAAATTGAAATAGCCGATACCCGTAAACCCTTTCTTCCCGAAGAACAATATCATTTCTCCATCTCGCACTGCGGCAATTATGCGGCGGCTATCGTTAGCAGTACCGCCCGCGTTGGTATTGATATCGAAATGATCACCCCCCGCATTCAAAGGATCCGGCACAAATTCCTGCACCCCGAGGAATTACACTTCGTAAATACTGCATCTATCAATGATCCCATCCCGCTCCTGACAGTGCTATGGAGTGCCAAAGAAGCCATGTTCAAATGGTGGGGTAGTGGTGATGTTGATTTCAGCGATGTGCTGCGGCTGTACCCGGTTGTGTTTACCACCGAAGGCATTATTCCCTCATTCTTTGTAAAAGACAGGATTAAGATACCTCTCGATATTCATTACGAATTAAAAAACGAGATTAGCCTCGCGTGGATCGTTAGCCATCTGAAAGTTTGAAAATATCGTACTGCGAAAATATCAATCATCAAACCTGCTCTTGGTCTTCGGAATCAAGGCCAGGCTTTTACGCAAAGACTGCTTTAACTGCGTCTTTACCAACTGCCCCATCGTAACCGCTTTCCTGAAATTGCCTGTTGTAAAATGTGCTGTCAGCTCCTCTTTCAACTGTTCTATCTTCTCCGGTACGGAAATAATATCATTCGTCATAATATCCAAAATCTCTTTCACCCGGTACCGCGATGAAACCAGACGGAACGTCATCATGGTTCTTTCTTCCGCCTGGTACTGCGCAATCGAACTTTTGTCGAGATGCTTTACCACAATATCCACCAGGGGTTTATTTTCCTTAAAGAACTGGGGCAGGTAAAGGTTCTTTCGCCCTTCATACGATTGCTGGTCGAAGTCAATGGCGCGTATACGATACTGGAAATCCTCGATATCAGGCGTGATATTCACCACGAAATTATAAGCGCGCATATCACCCAGCAACTGCACAAAGCAGCGTTCATTAAATTTCACAAATTCTTTGGCCAGGCGGATCAGGTTGGTGTTGGGGTCTTTCAGGTAGTCGCTGATAAACGTATCGCCCGGTATGCCCGGTATATGTTCCTCTATCAGTGTATTGTTATTGGTAAAATAGGTGATCCGGTTGGGAGATAATAAGTGTTCCAGTTCAAGCCCATATACCCGGCTCGCATCCGCCTGCTTGATATAGTAATGGTCGTAATTGTCATTGAACTTATTAACGATCCGTATCCTGAAGGGCTGGCTGTTGCCAAAGTAACAGAAGTCAATACGGGCCACATCCAGGTGATTGATAAAACTCATATCTCCCTCTGTTTTCAGAATCGCGTAAATGCGAACCAGGTTTTCCCGCAGGAATTCCCATTTGTCCATATCATAGGATACTTTTTCCCAGGAAGTATCTTTCCCGAACTTATCTTTTAGCGGGGTGGTATAAGTATACCGCTGAAGGTCTTCATAGCTTACCGGCAGCTTCACTTCACGGCCGTATTTTACCAGGTATTGCCGCAGGTTATCATTCACCCTGAAGATCGGCTTCTTGCGGGATGGCCTGTCCGGCTGATCGGAGGGGGCTATATTTTCAAAAGAATTATTCATCCTCACCCTCTTCCAGCAGGTTGAGTTCCTTTATCTCCAGCCCGCCAATACCTTTTACATCTCCCAGGAATCCCATCGAGTTCTTGAGCATAATCTCCAGCTGTTTTTCTCTTTCGGCCCAGTCTTTATTCACCCTTATTTTTTCTTTAATGATCTGCTTCTGCATATTCATATAAGTGCCGATGATAGCTTCCCATTTTTGTTTAAACTCATTACTCGTCATGTACTTGTACAAGGTTTCTTTCTTATCGCTCACGTTGTCCAGTATTTTGATCGTTTCTGCGTGTTTTATCAGGCTATCCCTTAAAAACGCCGCTATGATCTTCACATCCTGGAAAGAACAGATCCAGATACCATCCCTTCTTCCAAACCTTTCTATTTCCCTGGGTACTGCCTGCGTAACCAGTACCGCAATATCAGCGCGGCCTTTCTGGGTATCCTCCTTCAGTTTTTCAATCCATTTATCGCTCCAGTTTTTTGCGCGCTTGGTTTCCCAAACAATGGTGCCGCATTCTTTCCTCAGCTCATTACAAACGGTTTGAACAATATCACCGCCTTCTTCTCCTTTCTTCACTTCCCGTATATCATCATCCTGGAATTCTGTTTTTAGTAATTGTTCCAATGCCAGTTCGAGCACCTCACCCTGTAACTGCATACTTCCCTGCTCAGATTTGCGACGCATCTCTTCAGCCAGTTTTTTCTGGTCTTCCAGCTGTTTTTCCAGTTCTTTCACCCGCCATAAATGCTCCTGCTCCTTCAGCAGGCCCCGTTCTTTCTCTTCTTTCAATAATTGCTCTTTCAGCTTCTCACGCTCTTCTATCAGCTGCCGCTGGATAGACAGTTCCAGTTCTTCCTCTTTTGTTTTCAAGGCTTGTTCCTTCTGCAGGAATTCAAGTTCTTTCTTTCGGGCCTCTTTTAACTTCTCCTCCGTTTCACTCGCGTTCTGTTCCAGCATCTTCAACTGGTTCTCAAAATCAGCAACCACCGATTTCCGGATGCTGTCCTGCAATTCCTGTGTCAGTTTCTTTTTCTCCGCTTCTACCTGCGCCAGCACTTCTTTTTCTTTCTGCTGCAGCTGCTGGGTAAAGGCACTTTCTTTTTGCCTGAATTCTTCGTCCTTTTTCTTCTGCCAGTCGGCCATTTTCCCCCGCAACTCTTTTTGAATTTCATCCCGTATAGAGTCGCCGGGTTCGAACTGGTGACTGCATTGCGGGCATGTTATAATAAAGCCTGTCATCCTGTAAGTATTTTAAGAGGTCAAGATAGAAAATTATTGGTAAAGCTAAAATATTTAGTTTTCCCGGTTTGCCGCTGTAGAGTAAACTGGCAGAAGGGGTTGCGGCGCGTGGTACATGGATTGTGTTTGTGCATCTCAGTTGAACATATTACATATGGCCAGATCTGATCTCCAATTCCTCAAAATAGTTCAGCATCAATTTCTTTTGATGGAAATAGGCACGGACAACTACTTCGCGGTAAGTCTGTAAGGAAGCGTATAACAGGTCAATAGTTTCCTGGTGATATTTTTCGTTTTCAAAATAGGTCCAGTCGCAGGCCACGTAATTTGCCAGGTTCTTGGATTCCTCCGGTGTCATAATATCCCGGTACAGGGAGTCTGTCAGCATCCCCCGAATTGAGTTCTTGTATTCGAGTTCCCTGTTATTTTTTAGAATTTCAAATCGTTGTTCGATTTCGTCATACGGAGTTGTGCGCGTGGTAAAGCTTAGATCTTCAGATAGGTTTTGCAATAACGCCATCTTTTCATCGTATTCGCGGTCCAGCCGCATATAATCCCGGTACAAACGGGCCAGTTTTCCCGAACCATCGTTGGTCTTTTCCACTGCCAGGAAATGCGAATAAATAGCCTGGTCATTGGCCGTAAGCTCATCCGCCAGGACAGAGGCTTCTTTCTCCAATCGTTCCGCTATTTCCCTGGCACTTGTAATAGGATACTTTACACCATCATAGTCAAAACTGGTAATATCCTGCTGGTCTGCCACCAATTGCTCCAACTGCATCCTGTCGCCCGCCAGCACATTGGCGGTAAGAATCCTGTCCATCATCGCCTCACCATACAGGATATTCAAATCCCCACGCCGGGGAGCCAAACTGTCTATTTCCAGCAGGGCCGGATTTCGGGAATTATAGTAACCGTTAAAAAGCTTCGGGAAAGTGTCGCCGATTCGACTGCCCTGGAAGCCAGCCGCGAATTGTTCTACCGTATCTACAGCAGGCTCCTTTTCATATTTTACGGTCTCAAAAAGCCAGGCGTTCATTTTTTGCTGAAGCTCTGCGGGTAGTAATTCCATCGCCGGCCTTTCATCCGACACCATGGCGGGCAGGTTAAGCTGTTCGAGCGCATTTACCCGGTCACTAATACTGGGATGCGAAGCCCATTGGTCTGTGATCACAAGTTTAGAGTGATTGTATTGTTGCAGATCATCCCTGGAAATCATAGGGAAACCATTTTCAAAGGGATGCTGGTTTTCTTTTCCCAGCACCTCCAATACATACCGCTGCCGGGCAAAAAACTGATCGGTAGTAACTGCTTCCGCAACTTTGCCGTTATAATACTGCAGCGTGATTTGCAGGGAGGCTTCGGCAATACCCAACCGCAGCAGACCTGCCATAATGGGCGGTGTTCCTGTTACAGAGGCCGCAATTTCATCGGCATGGAATTCCATTTCCCGGGAGAGCGCGCTATAGCTGGTATTGATATCCTTGTAAAGGCTTTTAAGTATTCGCTGGATAAAGCCGATAATCGCAGTAGCCATGTTGGCAAAAAATAAAACGATGGAATGCCAGCCGGCAATCATAGTCTTCATTTCCTGGTACGAATTATTCTCATAGAGCATGTTATGGATCACCTTGTTTACATAATACGTATAGGCACCCAGTTTCATGCTCCTTTGAGAGAAATGACCGAATTCGTGCGCAATAATGGCTTTCAGTTCCGCTACCGTCAGGCTGTTCACCAGGGCTACACCTATGGTCAGGTTTTTTCTTACCGGCAGGAACATACTCCAGAAGCTGGAATCATAGAATACGGAAGCGTTGACCGCTGCCGACAGGTATACTTTTTTCGGCTTTTGCGTACCCACCTCCCTTGCCACTTCTTCTATCAGCGCAATCAACTCAGGAGCTTCCCCGGCTGAAAGTTCCACCAGCCCGCTCACATCGGTTTTGGACTTGTGAAAAATAAATTTTACCATGAACACCAGTACCAGTATCCCCATCAGCGTAATTCCCGCACCCAACAGGAGCGTGAACAGGGCCGTTTTAATCAGAAGCAACTGGAAAGCCGCCCATCCGCAGGCAATGGTCAATCCAATGGCAAAGAGTACCAGGAGAATATAAACTATGATGAAAACGATGATCGACTGGATGGTATCGGAAGCTTTTTTCCTGAAATTGGCGGATACCCTGACAACATGGGTCATAGTTGGTTAGTGTTTGGTTCTAGCCTGTAGATGAAAATAACAAATTTTGGCTTTCATCTGAGATAGCTTATGCAATCGGACCTGGACATATCGAGTCTATTAATTCCAGGGAGTTACTCAGGAGTTGAATTTTAACAGCCGGGCCGGACGTGATGTATTTTATTTATTGTATGCGCATCTCCTTAAAAAGAAAGTCACAGCAGATACCGGGATTACTCACTCAAGCCATATTAGAGAAAAGTATAAGAATTTAGAGAATTCTAGTGGAGCATGGCATACCATAAAATGCGTCTTATGGTTTGATTTGCAACGGGATCAGTGTTGGGGATACCCAGGCCCTTTTATTAAAAAAAATAGAGGAACTAACGTTGTATATTATTGAACAGAAAAAAGAGATTGATCAGCTAAAGACAAAAATAAAATAGTCAGAATCAGTTAAGAATGATTGTAGATATCGATGATAGATCACTTGTTTCAGGTACATATTTTTTTGTACTGCAAAAGCTTTATTAGTTCGTTTTTTTATAAAAAAGAGTTTATAAGTGGCTTTGTATTCGGCCTGTTCGTAATAAAAATATTCCTTTTAAAACTTATTATCCAAAATTAGGAGCGGCAGTCAAAAATTAATTCAAAGTTAGCAGTCGAATAATCAGCAACATAGCTTTCAGTAGATTAGTGTAGTTTTTTTACTACGATCGTATCGCTACCAGGTTGTTTTCCACTTGTTGTAAACAACCAGTGGAAATTTGAGAACAACTTTTACCTTAGCCATGGTTTTCAATATGTGTGCCTGGCAAATATTGCCCGAACGCATTCGTTATTTTTTTCTAATTCCTGGAAAAAATACAGAAGTATTTCTGACGTACTAATTATATATTATAAACAAGCTGATTGTATGAAACGGGTTTCTCTATTGCTCACTATCTTATTTTCCTCTTTTTCTATTGCCATAGCGGTAGGCCACTTTGTAAATAAAAAATTAGATAGGGCTGGCAGCCCGATCTCCGACAACAGATCGATATACAGTGATTCATCCGCACCCGGCATCCCGGCTTATTTTAATGCGCCACCCGACCCTCCACCCGGCATCATCGTAAAAGCCAATGGTAACGTAGGAATCGGAACCCGGACCCCAACCGTTAAACTGGATGTAAATGGGAATATTAATGGACAGGGAAATGGCTCTTTCAGCGGAACGGTTACAGGTGGTTCATTTATTAAGGCGGGAGGTTCCGCCAGCCAATTCTTAAAGGCGGATGGGAGCGTTGACAATAACTCATATTTAAAAACAAGTTCTTTAGGTAACCTGGTTGAAATCTTTCCTGTATCCTATGCCTATTATGGTTCCTGGGGTGTTTTTCCAGGAAACCTGGCAACTGAGGCACGGGACTGGTTCCAAAATCTAGTTGGCGGAACCTCTTCAAGTGAACAATCCCATAACGAAAATCATGGAGTTTCGATGGATTTTGGCACCAGCGTTCCTTTGAGAAGCATCGTATTATTCAGCTATGCCACCCGTAATATTAATTCTTACCGGGTAGATTATTCAAGCGACAATGTGAACTGGACTACAATTGAAGTGTTCCCGCAGCCATTGGCCACATCGCCTACTATTATGAATTTCAATGCCGGTAAGGATATAAGCGCAAGATACTGGAGATGGGCATTACATTCATGGACAAAAGAACGACAGGTTGCCAACTACTATTTTTATGAGATGGTAGCATATATGTAAGCCGGCTATTTGCATTTTACATTACGGCTGCTGATTAGACAGCTATATTTCTAATTTCTTTTAAACAACATTGTATTTTTTCGGTTCTGTTCCCCCCTTACCGAATTCATTAATAACCAATACTATTGAAACTGCTTTTGCTGATACTACTGCCGGCGATCATGGTGTTAACGGTTACCGCTGCCCATGGGCAACGCGACTCATCCCTGCAGAAAGCCTCTCTTTTTATTAAGGGGGTACCAGCCCGGTTATTAAAGGGTACCGAAGCCAAATACAGGAACTTGAACGATAAACTTTCGCGTTCCAATGAGCGATACCTGGCACACATGCAGAAACAGGAAGAGAAGTTAGCCAGGAAGCTGGCCAGGAAAGACAGTTCCGCCGCCAAAGAACTCCTCGCTTCATCCCGGAAAAAGTATGAACAGCTAAGGCAACAGCTGTCCCACCCGGGCGGTACCGCTCTTACGCAATACGTTCCGGGTCTTGATAGTGTTCAGACATTCTTCAAATTTCTCGACAAACCGGGCCTTGCTATTCCGGGTATCTCACCTGCCAAAATAGCTGAGATCAAATCCATTAACAACCAACTGAAGGGATTACAAGACCAGTTACAGCAAACTACCAACATAAAAAACTTCCTCAAAGAAAGGAAGCAATTCCTGGCAGACCAGTTGGGAAAGTTCGGCATGGGCAATTCCCTGCAAAGGATCAACAAAGAAGTGTACTATTACCAGGCCCAGGTGAATGAATACAAAGCCATCCTCAATGATCCGGATAAACTGCAACGCAAGGCATTACAGTTAGTGCAGGGTTCGGCCCTGTTTAAAGATTTTATGGCAAGGAACAGTCAGCTGGCGCAACTGTTCTCTGTTCCCGGCAGCGGCGGCCAAACAGCCCCTTCTCTTGCCGGGCTGCAAACCCTGGCAAGTGTTCAGCAACAAATGGCTGCGGGTATGGCAGGCTCTTCAGGAGTGAATCCTTCAGCTGTGATACAGCAACAGGCACAGGCAGCCCAGGCGGAATTAAATAAGCTCAAAGACAAGATCAACAAACTGGGCGGCAGCGGCAGCGACGAACCGATGCCTGAGTTCAGACCTAATCAACAGAAAACAAAATCATTCTGGAAAAGAGTGGAACTCGGGCTGAATATCCAGTCGCAAAAAGTGAATGCACTGTTACCCACCACCAGTGATATCGTATTAACAGCAGGGTACAAACTGAACGATAAAAGCACAATCGGAATCGGAGCCGGCTACAAATTGGGGTGGGGAAAAGATATCAGGCATATACGGCTGAGCAGCCAGGGCATTTCCCTTCGTTCTTTTATGGATATAAAAATTAAGGGCAATTGGTGGATCAGCGGGGGATACGAGGGAAACTACCAGCATGAGTTTACAAAGATCGAAGAACTGAAAGATATCAATGCATGGCAACGAAGCGGATTGATAGGGATGATTAAAAAGTATAGGATCGGAAAGAAAACAGGCAACCTGCAACTACTATGGGATTTCCTTAGTTATGAGCAGGTGCCTAGAACACAGCCCTTGAAATTCAGATTGGGGTATACACTGTAAATAATAAGAAGTGAATCATTGTTTTTATTGCAAAAATCTATTGAATTAGGTAGCAAGAATAAAATGCAAAAATAAATAGTATGAAAAAAATATTATTGATTGGATTAATAGTTCCTTTTGTCAGCATAGGCCAAAATACATTTCCAGCCAGTGGAAATGTAGGAATTGGAACAACTACTGGTTTGCCCAATAAACTGGTAGTAGATGGTGTAGATAATTTTAATGAAGGAATTATGCTTCGTAATACTACTTCATATCAGCATCTGATAACCGGCTATGCAGATGGGAATAACCCAACAACCGGAAGTGCTCTCCAGTTTCGGGTGGCTAACAATTCAATCGGAGGGCATGCAGCTATTATGACTTTACGCGGGAATGGAAGGGTTGGGATTGGAACAACAAACCCTTTGTATCTGATACATGCTGAGCAGTCACAAGATGCCGGCACTGGAATCGTAATTAAAAACATGCAAAGTAGTTCGTCAGCCAGTGCGGGATTTACGGCATTTGCACAAAACCAAAATGTGGGCTTTAGCGCAACTTCTGATGGGTTCTCACGTCCCTATCCCGGATTTCACACCTCCGCAGCCTTAATTATTGGTAGTGCATCGAATGGATTAAACATTATTTCAAATAACGGTTCTGGTGCTCCTGGTACTAACACGGGGAAAATACGATTTATAACGTATGCAAATGCTGGTGGCGTTACCTCGAATACATCAGGCAATGATGCACTAACCAGAATGGTGATTGATGCAAATGGAAACGTGGGCATTGGAACCATTACTCCAGCAGTACCATTAGAAGTATCCGGAAGCTTTTATCTAAATCGACCGGCCTCAATGATCGATGGCGGAAATACAATAGGCGGTGATATTGTGAACATTGTACCATCAACGTATTCTGCTGCCAATACAGGTTACGTAAGCTTTACTTTTCCGTCCCCCACGGCGTTCAAAATTGTAACTGATTTCGATGGGCATAATGGGGCAACCGGCAACTATCGAGATATTTCCTTTGGCAGACGTAATTCAGGCGATTACCTGATGATTAAAGATGGAGGCAATATCGGTATCGGAACAAGTACACCAAGTGAAAAATTATCGGTAAATGGAACCGTTAAAGCAAAAAAAGTTGTGGTTAATTCAGCCTGGAGCGACTATGTATTTGACGACGACTACAAGCTAAGAACCTTAACGAGCTTGGAATCCTATATTAAGACTAATAAACATTTACCGGAGGTTCCCACTGCCAAAGAAGTGGAAGAGAAAGGAGTTAGTGTTGGAGATAACCAGGCTTTATTGTTGAAGAAGATTGAGGAGTTGACTTTGTATATAATAGAGATGAACAAGAAAGTAGCAACGCTGGAAAAGAAGCTTGCTGATAAATAAAAATGTTCCAGTCAGGTTAAAGGATGAATTATATGAGAAAGAAATTAGCATTACTAACATTGTCGTTTACTGTTTTATTGGCGAAGGCACAATTGCAGATACCTAAAATTATCCTTCCGTCACCGGAAGCTTTTTCGATGACCAAGTATGGAGATCTTCCTATAGGACTATTTACCGGTACTATGAATTTTTCCGTTCCTCTTATGCAGATCGGATCTGGAAAAATACAGGTTCCTGTTAGTTTGGACTATGCTACGAATGGCATTAAAGTAGATGAAGTTGCCGGGCGGGTAGGCTTGGGATGGAATCTAAGAGCAGGAGGGGTAATTAGTCGCAATATTATTGGCAAGCCTGATAATGGAGTGAATTTTTCCAAACCGCCTACCAGCGATAGCACAAGCTGGGAGTTTTACAATTGGGTAAAGAATTCAGCCACCAGCGACAATTTTAATATGCCCGATGAATTTAACTACTCCTTCATGGGGCAGTCGGGAAAGTTCTATATGAATGACTTGGGAGAAATCAAAGAGCTAAGCAAATCCGGGATCAAATTTTCGGTAACCCCGGGAATGAATTTGTTTCAACTGGTTACCCCTGACGGATTTCAATACGAGTTTGGCGGGCCCGCGAAAGATTCATCCAGTTCAGAAAGGTTGGGGATAGGAGAAGCCCCTTCCTCATTTGCAGCAAGTCGCAGCGGCTTTACGGCCTGGTACCTGATCAAGATTACGAGCCCATCAGGCGAATCGGTTACCTTTAATTATACAGCCGCCGGGGCCATTTACCCTTCGGGGATCCAGCAAAGTTTTACCATTGCACAACCCGGAGTTGGCATACCGGTACTTTTTATACAGGGATCAGGTTGTGGACACGATGGAGAGATGGGATATGGGCCAAATGGTGTTGAGTTTCAACCAGCGCCCTGCACTGTTCAGGCTATCACAACGGATATTCAGCAGTCGTCTGTGGCAGGTGTTAAGTTAAGCGAAATCATAAGCAGGCAGGGGAAAATCCGTTTTTATTATAGTGATCGGGAAGATATTACGATAGAACAGAAACTAGACAGTATCGTTCTTCTGTCTGCAAGCGGCGATAAAAGGTTGAAGAAAGCTGAAATGCAGTATCACTATTCCCAGTCTCTAGCCGCTTATAATACACCGGAGAATATATCCTGGTATCCACTGGGTAATACTTCGTTACAGGTAAGATATCCCATGCTCACAAAGCGCCTTTACCTGGATTCTGTTTTATTTGTTGATATTACCGGGAAAGAACCCCACCAGTCTTACGGATTTTCGTACGATGGAAGAGACAGCCTGCCGGGCAGACTGTCTTTCGCACAAGACCGGTTTGGCTTTTTCAACGGTAAGATCAATAGCGACTTTATACCAGACAATACTTATGTAAATGCGTTAATCGGCGGGGATATATCTAATACAGGTAAGCGGGAGGTAGATACACTCTTCTCCAGGAAAGGGGTGCTAACCAGGATCAAGTATCCTACAGGAGGGTTTAGTAAAATTCGTTATGAATCGAACCAGATAGCTGCTGCTACAAAAAGTGTATATGATACGGTAGTGGCGGAAATAACTAATCCTGCGGTAAACTTAACCGCAGTAACACCCGTGTTCACTCCCAAAGCCCCCGTAAAATTGAAAGTCGTAACAAATTGGCTGGGGGCACCTCCACCACCAGATGGGCCGCCAGTTGACACGGTTGTGATGGTGAGTATTGAAAATGCTATTACAAACGAGTGTGTTGGCATTTGTAGTATTCCTGTAAAGGCCGGTGAGACTTACATTGTATATAATTCGCGCTTGAAATACATACTCGGAAACCTTACCAGCGCGAGAATAAAGCTGGTTTCAACTCATGCGGCTTTGGGTGCCCGTGCTGAACTGATAGAGGGTGAAGACCTTCCGTTTCTTCACAATAAGGCCACCGGTGGGGTACGGGTAGCAGCTATCACAAATTTCACAGATGAAGGAATTCAGTCCTCCTACAAGCGGTATACGTATGAAGACCCCAATTATGGTGTTACCTCCGGCGCACTCATCAATGATTTCCAGGATATACGTGATTTTGCCTATTTCCAATGGAAAGTATGTGGCGGCGGATCAGACGAATCCTATGCTACCCAATATGTGATCAGTTCTTCGAGTTCGATGGGTGGATTCAGCAATGACTACCTTTCAGTGAATTACAAGTTTGTAACAGAATATGTTGATTCTGTGGGAGGGAACGGATTTACCAGATATGAATTTACTATCTCCCCCAATCAACTTCCGTCCGCCCTTACTTGTGTTGTACCTCTAACCGCAAACCTTCATGTTCCTTTTCTCATCCCGGGTGCCCCTTACTCCAATACTGGGGCCTTAAATGGCAAGGAAAAAACCATTACTGTTTACCGTAACAATAATGGGGAATACGCAAAGATTAAAGAGGCACGTAAGTTTTACTCAGTAGATAGCCGTCTTTATTCTCAGGACAGATTATTTATGGTAAGCCAGGGAGTAGCAAGAAGCACATATTTAACTAACTACAAATATTTTGCGGACTATTATATAAATGTGTATAAACGCATCTCGTCATGGTCGCACCTGGATAGTACAATCGAAAAAGAATATGATGAGTCTGGCCGACCCTTCACCAGGAAAATACTGTACGAATATGCCAGCCCCGCCCACTTACAGGCCACATCAATAAAGCAGTATAATAGTAAGGGAGAATTACTGGTATCTACCAAAAAATACCCACATGATATCATAGCTAACGACGTCACTACCGCAATGATTAATAGGAATATGATAACTGCTGTACTGGAAGAAAAAACCGTTACCAATGATCGCCCTACCCATTTCCAGCGGAACCAGTACGGTTTCTATAATGGCGTTCAGTTAGAATTGGCTGGCGTACAAACCGCATCATTCAGCAATACCCTGCAGCAGGAGTATACTATTAACGCTTATGATTCAGACGGAAATATCACGCAGATAACAGGACGGAACGGGATACCGGTAACCTATTTGTGGGATTATACCAATAGCTACCCTTCTGCAGAGATAAAAAATGCAATGATAGGAACTGCTGCCTATACTTCGTTTGAGGCCGATAGTAAAGGCGGATGGAACTACAATGCAGCCGGTATTACCGGTAGCTCCGGCGGAATTACCGGCAGTGCAGGATTTGCCTTGGGCACCTATACCATTGATAAGACAATTTCCCCTGGCAGCAACTATATCGTTACCATGTGGGTAAAAGAGGAAACCGGAACCCCTTCTTTTAATGGCAGCCCGGGTACCAAGCTCATTACCCGTAAAAACTGGTCTCTTTATAAAAAAGAAATAACAGGGGTATCGAGTATTTCTATTTCCGGCACAGGTATAATTGATGAGCTAAGGCTTTATCCTGCAAACGCCAGGATGACAACTTTTACCTATGAACCGCTAATTGGAATGACCAGCCAATGCGATGCAAACGACAAAATTCAATACTATGAATATGATGGATTTGGTCGTCTTCAAATCGTTCGTGACGCTGATGGAAATATCCTTAAAACATTGAAATATAATTACAAACAGTAAAGCGTAAAGAATGCAAAAGCAATTAGGAAAGATATTACGAACTGTTTTCGTAGCTACCATTCTCCTGTCTGGAAGTGCTTTACTGTCGCAGACACTGATCATGAAGAACGGGCAGAAATACCTGGGGCATCGGGCTTAGCTACTTTATGTCACCTAGTGCAGTATAGGACTAATCATAATTATTTAAAATAGCCTAATAGTATGGAGTTAAGATACAAAGTAAAATATTGGTTGTTCGTTATAACTACCATCATTGCTGGAATTTCCAGTTTTGGTTATGCTCAATCGACCTCCTCATTTCAATTGTTGAAAGACAGTGCAGGTAAAAAGACATATAAAATTATTCGCCAGGGCTCATCCAGTGTAAAGTCAAAAACGGCCGCGGCTGGTAAGTCAGGTGGGGGAATGACGTACTTACTAGGTGGTTCCTGTAAGGTGCTCGGGGAAAAAAATCCAACAGCGGGAAAATTATATCTGTACACTTTTGACTGTGGAGCGGCAAACCAGCTTATCATTGACTGCGGAGAAATTAAGAGTATAGAGTATGACGATGGCAGCTCAATTGGCGTTAACGCAGCATGGTATTATGGTTGTACCGGGGACCACACCATAACTTTTACTGATCTGAATGGGAATGATAAGTCACTCACAATAACGTCAGTCGGGCCTCCTGAGCCACTATCCGATGGCGGTAGTTTTTCAGGTAATCTTACCTCATCAAATTGTGGCGGGATGGATCCGGGAGTCATCACTTGTTCCGGCCCGGCTGGCGGTCAAACAGGCTTTTATCCCTATACCTATCAATGGGAGTATTTAGACGGGGGAACATGGACTACAATTTCAGGTGCTACCGGTGCTTCTTATTCCCCAGGCTATTTTACTACCGACAGAACATACAGAAGGAAAACAACCTGCGGCACTGAATCTATCTATAGCTCCAATACAATAACGTGCCATGTCAGAAAAGCACCGGCAGACTTTTCCGTCAGTGCCAGCGGTCCGACAACATTTTGTCCGGGAGGAAGTGTTACGCTAACTGCTCCGTTGGTGGGCGATATCAAGTGGTTCAACCATCCTTATCAAGAGGGAGATACCGAGATATGGTCTGGAAGTGACATGCAGGTCACCGGCTCGGGATCCTTTCGTGCCGTTGCGAGAAATGCCGATGGATGCGGCGAAAAAGTAAGCAGTATTATCAGCACGGCTGTTAAAGGATATCCAATTGTGGAAGCGATTACCGGACCTTCAGCCGTTTGCGCAGGCAATAGTATTGATGTTTCTAATCCAACCTCCGGAGGAACCTGGAGCAGTTCCGGATCCATTTTGTCCATAGACAATAGCGGGCATGTTTCTGCGAGTGCCAGCGGTGGATCACAAACTATAAACTATAGTGTTACTGATTTTTGTAGCCAGACAACTACTGTTTCAAAGACTATAACAGTTCATGCCACTCTTACTCCGTATATTACCGGTGCAGGTGCTATTAGTTGTGGAACGTCTGCAAACCTGGTAGCTACCAATTATAACAGCAGTTCTTATAGCAGTTATGCCTGGTATAAAAACGGTATTATAACATCTTACACTTCTTCGAGTATGCCGGCAGACCCCGGAACCTACTATGTTATTGGTACTAATAATAGCTGCCCGGTTCGCTCCGCTGATGTGACAGTAAGCTACGCACCGGTTACTCCTCCTACTTTTTCAAGTGGTACTATACGGTTGTGCAATGGAGAATCAACAACACTGAGTATACCTGGCAGTTATGATCATTACCAATGGTATCATAACGGAACGCCTATTGGTGGTGATAGTTATAACCTGACTACTTCACTTGGGGGTGCTTATTATGTAATAGTCAGTAACAATTGTGGCGGCTCTGCCCAAAGTGTGAATTCAAAAACTGTTGAAACTTACAGTTATGCCCCAACTATCAGTTATTCCGCACCTACAACGGTTTGCTATCCGGCAACGGTTCGCCTAACTGTTGATGGGGGAAGCAATATTTTATGGTTTAATGGCCCTTCTACCGGAATAACTGCCAGTTTTTACGATTTTGGCTCTTCAGGGTCCTATACCGTCAGGGCTACCAACAGCGAGGGGTGTACCGCTTACAGTGAACCAGTACCGATTACTATAAACCCCAAACCTTCGCAGCCCACCATTTCATCTCCTGGCGGCGTTGCCGCGTTTTGCCCGGGTAAAACCATCATCCTCTCATCTTCATCACAACATACTTACCAATGGAAAATGGGTACAACTTCCCTGGGCAATGCTCAAAACCAGGCGGTAAATATGGAAGGAGATTACCAGGTAACAGTTACGGATACTTATGGTTGTTCCAATACCAGTGATAGCAAACATATATCCGCTTATAGTTCGCCTGAACAACCCGTGATCTCTCCCGCAGGACCGGTTGCCATTTGTGCCGGGGCTACTACAGGCTTCACTTCTTCTGCAGCCAGCGTATATCAATGGTATAAGGATAGCGGTCCCACTGTAATCGCAACAACCAGGTACTTTTCCACCGGTGTAGGGGGCAATTACTCGGTTAAAATAACGGATGCAAACGGATGTGAAAGTGCAGTCTCAGCAGCTGTTAGCCTTACTGTTAACGCCTTACCTGTACTTACCCTTTCCGGTAATTCAGGGGTTTATCAAAATTCAACCATTTCGCTTACAGCCAATTATTCCGGCGGTACCTGGAGTACCGTCGATTATTCCATACTCGAAACAGGTTCTACCGGTAGTGTAACAGGTAAATCACCCGGTAGCGGGCTTGTTTCCTATACTTATACAGACGCTAACGGCTGTACCGGCACTCAAACAAAACCCATTACCGTCTATTCACTCCTGAACTCACCCGATATTACACCGCTTATAACCATACTAGCCAGCGGCGACGGGCTCCCCGTATTTAATTCCGGGATGCCCAACGGCGGAGACGGTACCTACAGCTACCAATGGCAGGGTTCATCTGACCATGTAACATGGACCGATATTGCCGGCGCAACCGCAATCAATTATCAGCCAGCTTCTGTTTCCGGGTGCTACTGGCTCAGAAGGAAACTAAGCTCAGCCGGGGTAACCATCACCAGCAACGAAGTTAGTGTCAGAACAGCGTTATATGGTGGGGAGATCAAAGCCACTCCGAATCTGATCAGCTCAGGCGCAACGGTTCAGTTGTCTGAAGTGACGGCCAGGGCAGGAGGAACCTGTGAGCCTGCCAGTGTAACCTATACCTGGCAATCATCCGCTGACAGAATACATTGGACTACCGAATCTTCTTCCAGCATTACCGGCATCAGCAGTAGCCGCTGGTACAGGCGAAAAGTGCAGGTGGGCGATGAAACCGCTTTCTCCAATATCGTGCGGGTAAGGGTGAATGCCGCAACAGCATCCGCAAAACCCGAAGCCGCTACAGGGCCGGTTAGCGGAACGGCTACAGTTACCGCTATCGCCGTAACACAATCCCAAACAGATACTGAAAACCGGAATTATATCCGCACACGCGAATTTGCTAAACCGGGTGTAACCGACCTTACCAGTGCCAATGCGATAGGGTCGATAACAGAAGTAAACCAGTCAACCGTTTATTTCGATGGGCTGGGAAGACCCGAACAAACGGTGCTGAAAGGAAATACGCCTGCAGGCACAGACCTTGTTTCCCTCAATGTGTACGATGCTTTCGGACGCGAATCCATCAAGCACCTGCCTTATGCCGATGGAACGGCAACCGGCAAGTTTAAAACAGACGCCAATACAAAACAGCCCGCTTTTTATAATACCCGGTTCGGCGGGCAGGAGAATTATTACTACAGCACCACTGTTTTTGAGCCCTCACCCCTTAACAGGGTGATGAAATCCATGGCACCGGGCAATAGCTTCACGGGCAGCGATATAGGAATAAGCCAGTTCGAGCGCGCCAATACCGGTAACGATAGTATCGTTATCTGGTCCATCAATGATGGGGCTGAGACGGCCATCCCAACTTCTGCCGGCTTTTATCCTTCCGGTCGTTTAAAAGTAAGTGAGACCATTGATGAACATGACAATGCCGTCATCACCTTTACAGACCTCGAAGGACGTGTTATTTGTAAACGGGTTCAGGTATATGAAGGAGCGCAGGGAGCGGCTTACGCCGGCTGGCTAAACACCTGCTATGTATATGATGATTTCGGTCAACTGCGTTTTGTGATCCAGCCGAAAGCCATGAACCTGTTACTGGCCTCTTCCTGGACCATCAGCAGCGATATAGCCAATGAACTGTGTTTCCGCTACAGTTATGACGAGCGCAACCGCATGATTGCCAAAAAAGTACCCGGGGCGGGCTGGGTATATATGGTATATGATAAACGAGACCGGCTGAACTACACACAGGACGCCAATATGCGCGCCCGCAACCAGTGGATGGGAACCTTGTATGATGACCAGAACAGGCCCACCGCAACCGGCATGATTAATTATACCGGGAACCGGCAGGCATTGCAGGCTGCCGTGAATGCAAACTTTGATTTGGGGCAGAGCACAACCACCCAGGTTATCACGCCTTCCGTTCCAACCAGTTTGTCGATTGCGACCCGGTTAACATCGGTAACGGTTTATAAAGCGGCGGAAACCATTGAGTTTAACCCTGGTTTTGAGTCCGGGCTGAATGATGAATTTAGTACCGAGCTGGGGGCTCCTTCTTCCGACACAACAAGTGTTATCACCTCCTTCAATCCAGTACCATCGGGATCGGTATTTACCGCCTTAACCTTAAACTTTTATGATTCCTATGCGTTTACGGGCAAAACGATACTCTTAGCTGATATCACCACCGCTAAGCTGGATGATGGCGCAAACCCGAATGCAGACCCGCTGCCGCCAGCTGCCAGCCTGCTGACAAGGGGTTTACCAACAGGCTCGCGCGTGAGGGTAATTGAAAACCCTGATGACCTGAACAGCGGCAAATGGCTGGAGACCGTTAGTTTCTTTGACGATAAGAATCGCGTTCTTCAATCGCAATCTGAAAACTACAAGGGTGGAGTAGACTATACCTCCATGCGTTATGATTTTAGCGGTAAGTTGTTAACTACTTACCAGGTTCAGGTGACCCCTGCCGCGGCTAAAACCATTCGTTCTAAAACCAACCGCTTATACGACCATGCGGGTCGATTGCTGGAGGTGAGCAAAACGTATAACGATAACACAGCCAATAAAAGAAAGCTGGCTGTAAATACCTACGATGCATTGGGCATGCTGCAGCACAAAGACCTGGGCCAGAAATCTGTAAGCGACGCCACAGCCCTGGAATCGCAGGATTACCGCTATTCTATCCGCGGATGGCTGCAGGGGATTAACAGCCCGTACGCCACCACCTCATCTTCTTCCGGCAGCGACCCCTGGTTTGGTATGACCCTGAACTACGACTGGGGTTTTGGCAACAAGCAATACAATGGCAATATTGCCGGCACGCAGTGGAGAAGCCGGGGAGATGGCGAAAGAAGGGCTTATGGATTTAGTTATGACGCCGCCAACCGCCTGCTGGCTGCTGATTTTAACCAGTATACCAGCAGTGACTGGAATAAAACGGCAGGTATTGATTTTAGTGTAAAGATGGGCGATGGCCTGCACCATGAAACGGCTTATGACGAGAATGGCAATATCCTGAAAATGGTTCAGACAGGTGTTAAGCTGAATAGCATTTCGGTTATAGACGACTTAAGCTACAACTATATCCCTGGTACCAATAAGCTGAAGAATGTGATAGACGCGGTAAATGAACCCGCAACCACCATGGGCGATTTCCGGAGCTCGCAAACCTATACTGCCGCATTGGGTACCAAAACACCCGGTGCTGCAGATTATAGCTATGATGATAATGGCAACCTGCTGAAAGACCTGAACAAGGATATCGGCACCGCCAGTACTTCCGGTATCATTTACAATCACCTCAACCTGCCCTATAAAGTAACGGTTCAGGGCAAAGGCAGCATTACATATATCTACGATGCCGCAGGCAATAAGCTGGAAAAAAGAACCGATACCCTGGGGCCTAAGCCTATTACAACCGCCTACCTGAATGGGGCGGTATACCGTAATGATACCCTGGAATTTATTTCGCACGAAGAAGGACGGATACGTAATGCAACCGGCACTGACACAACTTTCAAGTTTGATTATTTTATCAAAGATCACCTGGGTAATACGAGGATGGTGTTAACGGATGAGCAGAAGACTGATGCCTACCCGGTTGCTTCCATGGAAACCGCGCAGGCGGCAACCGAAGAAACCTACTATGCCAATATCAGCACAACCCGTACCGCCAAACCAGTGGGATACCCCTCCGACACCTACACGAATCCGAATGATTACGTATCCAAACTGAACGGAAGTGGCCAAAAGAAAGGGCCAGCCATCTTATTAAAAGTAATGAGTGGAGATCAGTTTAATCTCAGGGCCAATATGTGGTACAAGATCAATGGCGCAAGCCCGGGTACACCCGTTGACCCGCTTAGTGATCTGTTAGCGGCCTTGTCCAATAGTATGTCGGCCCTGATGGCAGCCAAAGTAACGCCGTCACAGCTAAGTGCGCCCGGCATACTCAGCCCCGGCCTGCAAAGTATGATAACCAAACAGAACAATGAGTATACCAATACCAGTAAACCGCGTGCCTATGTTAGCTGGATATTGTTTGATGAACAGATGAAATATGTTGCTGAAAGCAGCGGTTATGAAGCTGCGGGAAACGAGAATGAGTTAAAAACGATAACCAAAACGGGGCTTCCTATAACGCACAATGGTTATCTTTATGTATACACCAGCAATGAGAGCCCGGTGGATGTGTTCTTTGATAATGTACAGGTTTCTCATATACGCGGGCCGCTGTTGGAGGAGACGCATTATTATCCTTTTGGGTTGACGATGGCTGGGATATCCTCAAAGGCTGCTGGGAAGTTGGAGAATAGGTTTAAGTATAATGGGAAGGAAAAGCAGGATAAGGAGTTTAGTGATGGTAGTGGGTTGGAGTTGTATGATTATGGGGCGAGGATGCAAGACCCGCAGTTGGGTAGGTGGCATAGTATAGACCCGATGGCTGATGCAAGTAGAAGATGGAGTCCGTACACATATGGTAAGAATAACCCAATAATGTTTATAGACCCTGATGGTATGTTTGATGTTATTCATACTAACAATGAAGGTTATATAACAGGGGTCGACAAGAAAGCTGGAGATGATATTGTAGTGGATTCAAAAGGTAAGGAACTGAAGTTTAATGATAAGTCTTTCGACCAAGAGCAACTGCAAACTATTATTGGTGAAAAGAACGGAGATAAAAGTTACAGATACACAGCAGATTGGAATGGCGCAGATAAAACAAGACTCTTTACCCCTTTATCCAATGACGATGCAGCAGGTATGTTAAATGCAGCAGGGATTGGGAGTATTGCCAAAACAATAAAACCTATGGAGCAGGCAACAAAAGTTGGTGCACCGGGCAGTTTAGGTGGGTATCTTGCGCAGTTGGCTTTTCTTGGAGTTAGTGCTTTGGATTTTGCAGATGATATGGCTGCAGCATCCAGAAGTGGGGGAAATGCAAATCAAGGGTCAGGAGTATTTCCTGCTGATGGTACTGGAGGTTTTATTAAATTCCAGAATGAAAACACGCTTTATAACACATATGATGCTGGAAATTTTATGACAGGAAAAGCCTATAATATGCTTGATGTACCTCTCAATATGGTAAAGGCAGGTGCTCATGCTCAAAATGTAGTTTCAAGAAGGAGTATTAATGGCATAGCAGATTCAGATGCAGACCAAAGAGCATTAAAAAATGGATATAATTACAAAGGAGTAATATGGAAAAGATAAATGCGATTGGCTCAACAAGAAGGGTTTCTAAAAAATCCTTGTTTTCCTTTCTTGCGTTCCTGTTGAGTGTGATTAAGGATATTATTTTGGCATTAGGAATTATTCGTCCAAGAAGCCCGGCTAACTACATAGCGAGCTACTTGGTTGTTATTCCAATTCTGTTCGTTGCGCTTATTTTCTCAATACAAGAATTTTATAAATGGTACAAGCATAAGAGGAAGGATAACAGTATTAGTTTTTTTACCTTAAATAATATTCTGTGTTTGCCAGCAATACTTTGTTTCTTCTATGTAATAATTTATGTAATCATCGTATTGTTTCACTGGACACCTGACAACGTTTAGCATTACTATTATTTAACAAGCATTAACTACAAAGCCATCCCAAAACGGTGTGGCTTTTTTTATGCTCAAAACCGTACTTACTCCCTATATAAACCATCTTCTAAGTGTGGTAAGTAGGGCTAACCCTTTAAAATTATGTATATGCTAAACACGACAAATCCAAACTGTTTTGAGTACAAGACAGATGAGTTATTAATCGAACTACTGGGCGGTGTGAGAACAGACACACTCGATAGAATGAGAGTTACTATGAAGGTAACTGTAGCCAACAGGAAACATCCTAACTACATCAACAATGAACAACTGGCAAACCTTTCAGTGAGACATAACCTTGACTTGTATAATGACACACAGGTAGAGAAGTTTATAAGAAGGATTGCTGAACGTTTGGAGGTAGGCAGCATTGCTCTCACAAAGGCAATAGCTGACATTACAGGCCAGTTAGAAGGTTGGAGACTGCAACAGTTGGAGCAGATACAAGAAAAGCCTGTAAAGCCTCTATCTGCTAATGAACGGGAGGAAGCTGTACAATTCTTACAACAACCAAACTTACTGGCGGTTACAAATGAAATGATAGGAAGGAGTGGTGTAATTGGTGAGGAGGTAAACAGGCTACTCATGTATCTCATCTTCACCAGTAGGAAGAGAGAACACCCACTGCACATAATCTCATTGGGAAGTAGCGGTATTGGTAAAACCTACCTGCAAGAAAAGGTTGGAGAACTGATACCCGATGAAGATAAAATTGAAATCACTGTACTGTCAGAAAATGCTTTCTACTACTTCGGTCAGCGTGAACTTCAAAACAAACTGTTACTCATTGAGGATTTAGATGGTGCTGATAGTGCTTTATACCCTCTGCGTGAGTTACAGAGTAAAAAGTTCATCCGCAAGACCATTGCACAGAAGAGCAGTACAGGTGAAACCAAAACTGTACACCTGAAAGTAGAAGGGCCAGTAAGTGTTGCAGGATGCACCACACAGGAGCAGGTATATGAGGATAATGCTAACCGTTCATTCCTTATATACATTGATGAGAGCAGCCAGCAGGATGAGAGGATTATGCTTTACCAGCGCAAGAGAAGTGCTGGAACCATTGACAGGGCAGCGGAGAATAAGGTGAAAGAGTTGCTGCGGAATACTCAAAGGGTTCTCATTCCAGTGGAGATAAGAAACCCCTATGCTGAACAGCTACTATTGCCCGCAGGTGTATTTAAGCCACGCCGTACCAATGCTCATTACCTTGCCTTTGTTGAAGCAGTTACATTCTATCATCAGTTCCAAAGAGAGGAAAGGGTGGATGAAGATACAGGAGAGGTATTTATTGAGAGTACACTGGAAGATATTGCAGCTGCCAATAGCCTGATGAAAGATGTACTGCTAAGAAAGAGTGATGAGTTAACAGGAGCTTGCCGTAATTACTTTGAACGGTTAAAGCTGGTATTGAAGAAGCAGAAGCAAACACTGTTTACCAGCAATGAAGCAAGCAAAATATTTCGGATGCCTATCAGCACAGTGAAAAGGCATAACTTAGCACTCTTACAAGGCGGTTATATCCACAGACGGGAAGCAGAAACCAAAAGTTTCCAGTATGAAGTAACCAGCTATGAAGACTACCAGCAATTACAGGCAACTATCTCTACTGTACTGGATAGCATCTTACAACGGCTCACCAGCTCACCATCAGCTCACTTGCATAGTGAGCCAGTTAAACCCCTGAAACCCAGGAAAGTAAAGCCATCAGCTCAACAGCTCACTGGAAAGCAAGGCAGGGGCTAATAAATCACCATTACATCACGTTTAAACCATTCAGCAATGAAACAGCTTCCATTGCAAAGCCCCTCGTATGCCTATGCAGAAAGGGGCTTTCGTGAATGGCTGGATATATTGGGCTACGCTTCTACCACCGTTTATAACCTTCCCAATGCTGTAAGAGAGCTATTGCACTGGATGGAAGGTAAAGGGTTGAGCCAGCTACAGCAATTATCAGCCATTCACATTACCGACTATTACGACCATTTGAAGGAGAGGGAGAATATTACCCGAGGTGGTGGACTTAGCAACGCCTACCTGAATAAACACCAACAGGCAATTAAGCTCTTTGCAGACTATCTACGTCAAACGGGTAGATTATCGCTGCCTGTAATGGAATGGGAGACAGAACAGGCTAAAAGAGGCCAAATTGATGTGTTAACTATCGAGGAAGTAAAGTTCCTATACAATGCAGCGGAACACTTGCCAGAACCCAACAAGCATACCAAAGGCAGAGAGTTCTACGAAGCCTTGCAATACAGGGATAAAGCCATGCTATCCATTTACTATGGATGTGGGTTGAGAAGGAATGAAGGTGTAATGCTCGATGTTGGAGATATAAACTTTGATAGGGCTATCCTGCATGTGAGGAAGGGCAAAAATTACAAGGAACGGTTTGTACCCATCACCAAGCAGGGAGTAATACACCTGCAAACTTACATGTATGATGGCAGGCCATTACTCATGAATGCTGGTAAAACATCCGCCCTCTTTATATCAGCCAAAGCTAAACGCATAGACGGGCAAACGATGCTATGGAGATTGAAGCAGCTTATCCTGTTAACGGATAATGCCCGGCTGCAACAGAAGCAGGTGGGACTGCATACACTCCGGCACTCGATAGCTACCCACCTGCTCATGAGAGGAATGGAACTGGAACGTATCAAAGAGTTCTTAGGCCATACTTCACTGGAATCGACACAAATCTATACACACTTAAAAGAGGAAAACGATGGATAACGAAATTCAATTCGATTATTACTTACACAGCAGGCGGTTAGCAGAGGCCAGCCGGAAAAGCATCATTAAGCAGGTTAACACCTTTCTGCTGTGGATAGAAGGGCAAAGCATCCCCGATGTAACAGAGGTCAGCTATAACGACGTAATGGCTTTTGTGAAGGATTGCGGGAAAGCTGGTAACTCGCAAAAGACGATAGCCCTGAAATTAGGTTTCCTGAATCATTATTTCATGTGGCTGATCAAGGACGGCCAAATGAAGGAGAACCCTGCCAGCAATATCAACATCAAAGGAATCCAGCGGAAGCGATTGCATCACTTTCTGAAACGAGAGCAGCTCGACAATCTTTATCAATCATTCAAAACCGATGGCGTAACCGGAATGAGGAATAAAGCCATTTTGGGTATGGTTGTATATCAGGCATTGCGTGTTGAAGAACTCACCAGCTTAACGATAAAGAACCTGCTGTTGAGAGAGGGGAAGCTAAAAGTTGAAGGAGGCAGAAAGACGAATGCCCGGACTATACCACTGGAATCCCATCAGGTGGTGGATATTATGGAATACCTGTCGTATGCCCGTAAGATTCTGCTGGAAGAGACAGACAAGATTACAGACCGTTTATTCACCAGCAGTGGAACGGGGGACAAACTGCTGAATACCTTGCAGCATATCCTTGCCCAGGTTAAGCAGCAGAGTAAAGAAGTTAAGGACTGGAAACAGATAAGAGCCAGCGTAATCTCTTACTGGATAACAGTGCATGGATTACGCAAGGCTCAATATCTGTCAGGCCATCGGTATATCAGCAGTACCGAGGAGTACCAGCAGCAGGATTTGGATGAGTTACAAAATGAAGTTAATTGGTATCATCCATTTTAGAGGCTTTTTTGGGATTCTGCAATAGCGACTGCACAGTATATTCTGGATGAGCGTTGAGGACATTTCTGTAGAATTTCTTTTCATCACCTCTGAAAAAGATTTGCGGATTAATGTGAAAAGTCCAATACTCGTTACTTTTTGTGTCGCTGTTTATTCTACTAATAATTTCCTTATCACATAATTCAGCAACAGCTTTATTAAATGTATTTCGGGACATTTCTGGTTCACCGGATTCAGTTTTACTCGTAGGTTTCAGTTCTATTGTGTCACACTTAAAGTTTAAGTGCATAAGGATTTGTAAGAATACCTTTGTTGCGTGCGGCGTTAGTGATTTAAGTAGTCGAACATTGTTATCAAAAAGTTTCGAGTGATTGAAATTACTTTTGTCTTCCTTGAGATGAAATGTATGGTCTTTGCTGGCAAACACGATCTTGTCATCAATTAAATCAGTGTTGCTTAGCTTTTCTTGCTTCTTACGAATATTTGGCCGTACGAGCCTTTCATATTGAGCAAGTGGGTTTAGTTTAACACGAGAATAGTCTGTACTGTCTGTTGATGATCGTTTTTTAGATGTTGTCATGTGTCAATTTTTGACATTATAAAATAGGATTGTAACCCTTGCCAGTATTGAGTTTCAGCCAAAAAAGAATCCAAGGGATAATACACTATCCCTGTGATTTGATTTAGCCGTAATAGGTGCTAAAGCGTTGATAATGAAACTGTACAAGGGTTTTTGGTCATGTCATTTTTTGACATGAACCTGCTGAGGAGAAAGAGGGCTTATAGTGTAACTATGGTCTACAGAAGATGTGAGCTGCATTCTCTCCACAGCAGGAGAAATCAACTCTTTTTTAATTCAAACATTGATGGTCAAAAGGAAAACGCTACGAGAGCAAAAGGAACAGATGGTTCAAATAAGGTAAGTACAAATGTAGGTGAAGTTTTGATATCACAAAAAAGATTTCAGATTTCACAGTGAATAAGGTGTGCAGTCTGTGCGGCTCTTTCCAAAAGCCACGCCAAGAGGTTCGTTCCTCACGCTCTTGTCATGCCTTTGCCACCCTTCGCACACCTGCACCCCGCTGCCAATTGGCAGTAGCCAACACACACAACCTGCGCCACAATACTGCCGGCAGCTCCGTCATATAGGCGCCACCTGCGCGCCAACCTCAGCTTCGGCATTGGCTTGGGCTTGCGCCATCACACACAGGCCGCCCGCAGCCCAGGCCAATGCCTTGCGTGAACGGTCTGATACCTGCGCTCGTTACCTCGCTCCCGGTCTCAGCCTTCGGTTGGCATGGCGCAGCGGTTGGCGTAACGGCTGCTTCTGCTTCAATCGCTCGTGCCTCGCTCATTCATCCGCAGCAGCCTGCCAATAAACGAGGGAAACGGGAACGGACTTTTTCTCAGGCACCAAAGTTATCACAGCTCACATACTCACCCATATACATATTGACAAGCGCAAAATGATGGTGATTTATAGGAAACATTCACCTGCTGTGGAGCGAGAACGCCGCTGATTTCACATATCTATTCTCACCAGCAGATGAATTTCACAGAACACATACCTATGTGTATGCCCGGGTCACGGGAGTACCTCGCTGAACACCCCCCGGCTAAGGCTTGCGGGCGACATTGCCCGTCACCCATAAATCCCACAAAAATGGTCAAGATCATTTCTCACAGAGTTCTCGAAAACAACGAAGGCAAGAGCTTCGTTAGTCTGCAGTTGCAAGGCGGCTTAGAGCCGATACAGTCACAGCAGACAGGTCGTTTCTATCTCACGGCAAAGACCTGCTTCATTGCATCCACCTTCGATGAAAAGACAGCAAAGGCACTTGTTGGTTCAGAGATGCCCGGCAGAATTGAGCGTGTGTACTGCGATCCGTACGAATACACGATCAGGGAAACCCGGGAAAAGGTCTCACTCAACCACAGGTACGAGTATCAGCCGGAAGACATCTCTTACACAGCAGAGGAAAGCCGGGTTGGAAACCAGTTATCTGAGGTGGTTAGTTGAGATCGGGCGGGCAGTGTAAAAACTGTCCGCTTTCATTTTTAATCTTCAATCAAACTAAATGCAGCTAATCAGAAGGGTGGTGCAATACGATAACCCGCTATCACTATTGGTTATTAATCCGGCGGGAAAGATGCGCACAATCTATGTTCCGTTTAGTGTTGAGTGTCTGAAAGCGAATAACGGAATAAGGCAGGGAGATAAGGTATGGGTTGAGCAACTTGCTTATACAAAGCGTGATCCAATTCTTTACAGGATTAACGGGCATTGGTGCAGTTATAACAAGTTCAGAATCATTCCGACTTTCTGATGTAGGGAGATAAATAACATCGACGGTCAGAAGTCAAACAATTCCTTCTCCTTTACTTCCAAAGTCGTTGCTAAAACGTGAACTGTATTGATAGTAGTACTAACAGCACCACGCTCAATTTTTGACAGTAAACCATAATCGATTTCTGCGATACCTGCTAATTCGCGAAGACCAATCTTCTTGGCCATCCGAACTTTTCGCAGGTGTTTCCCAAATGCCTTCAAATATGCTTCGTTGAGGTTGTTTCGCACGGGTTAAATGTCCGAGCTTTTGTAACTGCCAATGTCGTCATACATTCCAACACTTTCTTTAATATTGTACCAAACTAAACGCTATGAAATTTCAATTACTGGTAGTATCACTCATTATGATCTCGTTTGCCGGATCATCACAAGGCATATATGTAGGTGAAAAGCTATATTCAGCCACGAATACATGGGGCTTTGACATTAAAAAAAGCCGAGCCGACAAGTTAGACATATCGGTAGCAAAGGTTTCAAAAACGAAAGGGTATATAATGTTGTCAACCAGAGTGCCATTTGAATTTTCACATATTGCCGGGACAGTAATGCTATATCTGAATAACGGGGCAGTCTTAAAACTGCAAAATCGAGTAGCAAGCGATAATGTTGACGATGAATCAATAGTGGTTTATTCCATTTCATTAACTCAGATAAAATCTCTTAAAGAGTCCGACATCAAAACAATCCGCTATTCAATCAGCGAACATGGGACTTTAAGAAATTATACAGCAGAAAACATAGGAATCGATACAGGTTTTAGGTTGCCGGAAATTGGATTGAATCCCATAGTTCCATTTCAAACTGCAAGCGAGATAACTAAGCAGTTTGACGGCGGGAAAGAGCCGGGTTAAGGGTATATCTTACCCAGCAGGGGAAAGTATCCTGTAACAGATTACTGGCAGACATTCAGCCGGTATTTTGTACATTCATAGGAGAATAGAAGTAAATCTGTGCCAGTTCTTTGAGGCGTCTGTATTTTTTATTTTCCAGCCGCAGGAGGAGACGCATTATTATCCTTTTGGCTTAACAATGGCAGGGATCTCTTCTAAGGCGGCTGGGAAGTTGGAGAATAGGTTTAAGTATAATGGGAAGGAGAAGCAGGATAAGGAGTTCAGCGATGGAAGTGGATTGGAGTTGTATGATTATGGAGCGAGGTTTTATGATGCGCAGATAGGAAGGTGGGGTGTAATTGACCCATTAGCAGATAACTATCAAGCTCATTCCCCATATACGTATGTGCTGAATAACCCAATCAATATGATTGACCCTGATGGGCGCTATTCTACACACACTGATTCTTCAGGTAATGTTTTGTCG
The DNA here is from genome assembly GCA_965229175.1 of Sediminibacterium sp. GTDB lineage: Bacteria > Bacteroidota > Bacteroidia > Chitinophagales > Chitinophagaceae > Sediminibacterium. The sequence continues at coordinate 116,589 of CBDDIT010000057.1, forward strand.
GTTTATAATGATGGGGATAATGGAGTTTATAAGCACGATGGAGCAGCAACCGCAAAAACTGTTGATAAGGCGCATAAAAAAAGCACATCCGCAGGCGGAGAAAAGATGGGAGAAACTGAATACTGGGACGAATTTGTCAATCCCGGTACTGGTAAAGCTGAAGGCAAAATTGAGTTTGGCAAGTCATGGGATAAGATAATAGACAATCTACATGAAGAAGCATTAAATATGAACTTGAAACAGATTGCTGATGAATCAAAATCAAGCACTGCAACACGAACATACAAATTTGACATGAAAGCTCGCAAAGATATAGCTCCCTATGGGCCAATGACTGGACGTTTGCTTGATGGCAAATATGCTTCTGCCCGGTCTGCTGGTAATTATTTAGCAGGATATAATGGTAGATGGGGAGAGTTGCCCGGCACAGGTGGTTATATCAGTTTTAATACCTACATGCGATTAGCGGGAGCTTTACAACAAGGAAAATATACGCCTGCCAATGCACTTGGTATATTTTTTGGAAATCTACAATTTGGCCCTGCACCTTGGTATGGCGAAATTGAATATACGGGTAGACGGGTTAAACAAGGATGGAATTCGGGGCATGTTCCCAGTTATCAATAAATCAATATAACATGCGTAACCCAATTATAATAGTTCTCATCGTAGCCATCCTACTAATTGCATTTGTGGTACTATATTTTTCAATGCCCAAAAAAGATTATGATGTGGCTGTTAATGTTGTAGAGCTTACGTCCGCAACTACAAAATCCAAACTGTTTCTTAAAAAGAAAAATTGGGGAATGACAGGTGACGGCCAGGTTATAATTATTTCAGATAATGGAGATAAGAATTTCGAGGTAGACAGTTCTCGAAATTATGTATTTAAAGGGTTATCTGCCTTATATTACAAAATTGAAAATGATACCCTTTCAATCTATGTAGCCAAAGCTTCTGAAGTTCCACCAAATCTGAAAACAAGTTTTATTATTAAGCAAATCGAATTAGAAAATACCGATATGATGCGATTAATTGAAAACGACAATTACAAGAAGCAAGGATTGAAAATTATTGAATAACATAAGAAAATTATTAACCTAAGCCACTCCAAAACGGGGTGGCTTTTTTGGTTATTCATAAACGTCTTTCCTATGCCCGACAGTAATAACGGTAACGATTAGTTTGTTATCCTGTATTTCATAGATAGCTCTGTAATCGCCGATACGTATGCGGTAGGCATCCCGTCCTTTGAGTTTTTTGCAACCTGATGGCCTGGGGTCAGCCCCGAGTTCCATCATTTTATCTTCTATGCGTGTGGCGGTGTTGTTGGGCAGCTTATCAATTTGCTTTTGCGCAGAAGGGAGGATGAGAACGGTATAATCAGGCTTTTGCTTTTTTTCTTCTTTGCTGTATGGCATCGCTTAATAGGATAGGTTTTTCTTTTTTTGCTTTGGCTTTATCGTAAGCCTTTATATCGGCAAGCTCTTCGAGTTCTTCCAACAGTTGTTTATAGGCTTTGATAGGAAGCACGGCAGATATTTTGTTACCCTTTTGGTCTGTTATAAAAGTGGTGGTTGACATAGCGTACAAATTTACAAATTAATGGGCGTAAGCTTTAGTTGTTTTAGCATCACGAATAATGGCGTTAGCAAGGAAGAACAGCTTATCCTTAATAGCCGGTTCGAGGTCATCGATCTCGTAAATGAGTTTCATAGTTTGTTTATCAATAGCGGATTTTTTGCTGTTACCGGCGAGGTAATCTAAAGACACCTCGAGCGCGTCAGCAATTTTTGCAGCAACTTCAATAGATGGCATCACCTCATTGCGTTCATACCTGCCAATGATCTCCCTTGATACACCGGCGGCCTTGCCCAGCTCTGTCTGGTTCATATTTTTTTGCTTACGCAGGTCTGTTATCTTATCTCCTATGTTCATATACTGCACATTTAATAATGATTGTGGACTGATATAAACAAAATTAGAGAACTATTGTGGGTAAATAAAAAGATAGTTCGCAATATAAAAGTGAATTATTCCTTACATTTGTGATAGATAGTTCACAAGAAAAATATTATCCACATGGCAAAATCAATCATCCGGCACGGTAAACTGCATTATAAGCACCGTGCATTAAAAAGCGGCTTTGGGGAGAGCCGTTATAAAACATTACCCTGGTTAAATGTGTGCGGGATATGGTTGGAGCAGGCGGGGTTCAGGGCAGGCGATCCGGTACAGATAGTTGTTGAACATAATACGCTCATTATAAAAAACTGTTCTACCGATGGAGATAGCCGCCATTAAACAGGAGTTAAGTATTACAACGGTGTTGGCGTATTATGGTTTACAAGCCGACCGCAGTAACCGATTACGCTGCCCGTTCCACCCGGACAAAACGCCCAGCCTACAGATATACCCCAAGACGAATACTTACTGCTGCTTTAGCTCTAACTGTAACGCTGGCACCGGTGATGCGATACAGTTTATCCAGCTCAAAGAGAACTGTAGCAAACACGAAGCCATAACCAAAGCTGCATCGCTGGTTGGTGGTATCCAGCCTGCCACTGCGAAACTCTTCATCGAATCTGCACCATTGGCAAAGGTTGCCGTGCTAACTAAGTTGTTTAAATACTTTAGCAAGGCACTACCACTGTCAAAGAAAGCGGTTGAGTACGCAGCAAGCCGTGGCATAGATTACAAGCAACATGAGATGGGTTACAATGCCGGAGACTGGCACCATAAGCTAAAGGAGGTGAACTTTATAAAGGCCTGCGAACAATACAGTCTTCTGAAACCACGGCCAGCCGGGGGTTACAGTGTATGGGCAAGGGATTGCATCGTCTTTGCGTTAAAGAATGGGGATAATAAAATCGTGAGCCTGTATGGCAGAAGTATTACCAATAACGAAGACAGCCGCCACTTTTATTTAACGAACCGGGAAGGGCTTTATCCGGGTTATCCGGCACTTACCACTACCAAACTAATTGTAACGGAAAGCATCATAGATGCGGCGAGCTTGTTGCAGCAGCAAGCGATTAAAAGCAATTACACGATACTTGCCTTGTATGGCACCAATGGCTTAACAGACGAACATCAAAAGGCGATTATAGAACTGCCGCAGTTGGAAGAGGTTATTTTTATGTTGGATGCGGACGAGGCCGGTGAAGCGGCTGTAAAGAAGCATTGCGCCACACTCAAACAACTATTGCCGCAAGTGATGATGACCAAAGTAGGTTTACCGCAAGGCGAAGATATAAACAGCGTATTGCAAGCGCACGATGATGCAGCGGTATTGCATGACCTGATAGAGCAGCGAACAGAAATTTTTCTTTCAATTGAGAATGCTGTAACCATTGCCACACCTGCATTACAGAAGACCAACAAATTAAATACTACGAACCCGGAACTGCTCATATACCATGATGAAGAACTGTATCTGGAGATTTTAGGAGGTATTAGGATTACGGGTTTAGACCGGATGAAGGTTACTATAAAAGTGCGTCATAAAGACAAAGCAATACTACCAGCCTGGCACAGCTTAGACCTGTACAACCATGGCCAGCGAGAACAGGCCATCAACAGTATAGCAGATAGCTTTGAGTATCCCGTATCGGCTACGGCTGGTACGATAGCGCAACTAACCAACGCTTTAGAACAATACCGGTTACAAAGGATAGAAGCACTGCAGCCCAAACCGGAAGAGCGGGCAGCAATGACGGCGGCGCAAAGGCAAACAGCTATTAATGAGTTAAAGAAGCCGAACCTGTTACAGCGTACCAGCCAGTTGATAGAGCAGAGCGGTATTGTAGGAGAAACAACCAACAGCCTGATTGCTTACCTGGTGTACTGCACAAGAAAACAGCACACGCCTTTACACGTCATGTTCTTAGGCGCCAGTGGCAGCGGTAAAACGTACTTGCAGGAAAGGATCAGCGAACTGGTACCGGAGGAGGAAAAGATAGAAATTACACAGATTACGGAGAATGCCCTGTACTATTTTAAACAACACGAGCTGCAAAACAAGCTGATCTTAATAGAGGATTTAGACGGTGCAATGAGTGTGTTTTACCCATTACGGGAACTGCAAACGAAACGGCGCATTAGTAAAACGGTAACGCTCAAAGACAGCAAGGGGAATTTAAAAACCATTACACTCACCGTAGAAGGGCCTGTATGTGTGAGCGGCTGTACCACCAAAGAAAAGCTCTACGAGGACAATGCCAACCGCTGTATCCTGCTCTATACGGATATGACCAGAGACCAGGATAAACTGATCAACGGTTATCAGACCAAACTGGCAGCGGGGGAGATAAACCGGGAAAGAGAGCAGCAGTACAAGGCATTGTTTAAGAATATGCAAAGGGTATTGCAGCCGGTGCGTATCATCAATCCTTATGCCGGGTACATCGAACTGCCGGAACTGGTGTTTAAGCCGAGGCGAACCATGACTTTGCTGTTGGGTTTTATAGAGGCCATTACCTTCTATCACCAGTACCAGCGTGAGGTAAAGAAAGACCCCACCGGAGGCCTGTACATCGAAACTACGATAGGCGATATAGAAGCCGCATTTACCTTACTCAAAGACGTGCTGTTCAGCAAGAGCGATGAACTGACGGCGGCCACGAGAACCTTTTTTGAGCGGATCAAACAATGGCTTGCCGATAACGGCCAAAAGAGCTTTACCCCGCAACAGGCCAGGAAGGCGTTTAGGATAGAACCGAGAACGATACAGCGGTACATCCGTGAGTTACGGTTATATGGCTTTTTAAAGCCCGTGAGCGGCTTTAAGCACCGGGTGGGGCTGGAATATGCTGTAACGGACGGGGAGGAATATAGCCAGCTTACAGGCGCAATAGACACGCATCTGCAAGCCATCCTGGGGAAGCTGCGACAAAAATAGCGGTACTACGACAGTGCGACAGTACTGCGACAGTGGCCTTACTGTCGCAGTAAAACACAATGCAGTCAAGGGTTTTGGTTACTGCGACAACTGCGACACCGGAAAAGACCATTAGTAAATTTTATTTTATGAGAAAGAAACCCGATCGGCTGCAAAGCCCGGCGTATAAGCTATTGCTTATATCGTTCACCGAATGGTTAACCCTGCTGAACTACTCCGCATTGAGTATCCCCATCTTAACCCGGGCAATACAGGATTTTTTATACTACCAGGAAGCGACCGGGAAATGCTCGGTAGAACAACTGGCGGCCATGGATGCCACCGGTTATATCGACCTGTTACGAGCCACGGGCAGATACAGTAATGGCCACATCAACAAACAGGTGCAGGCTTTAAAGCTGTTGAGTAAATGCTTACGCGAAACAAAGCGCAATAATGCCGGTTTTAATTTACAACGGCTGGCAGAGAGCAGAAGCAAACCGGTATGGCTTACCAAAGAGGAAATGCAGTTGCTCTACGATGCGATACCGGATAATATTTTAGGCATCCGTGATAAAGCGATGCTGGCCGTGTACTACGGTTGCGGTCTTCGCCTGAATGAAGGAATTAACCTGGAAGTAAGCGACATTGATATAACGGCCAAACTATTGCATGTAAGAAGGGGGAAGCGTTACCGGGAAAGATATGTGCCGATAGCGGAAAAGAACCTGGAGGAAATCAGGCTGTATATAGACTATGCAAGGCCGCAGTTGTTGCAGGATAACAAAAGCAGTGCGTTGTTTATTGATGCGAACAAAGGCCGTGCGATGCAGAAGCAGAGCCTGTATGTGCGTATCAAGCAACTGGTAAAAAGAGCAAAGATTAACAGGAAAGCCGGTACGCATACGTTGCGCCACAGTATTGCTACACATCTTTTACAAAGCGGCATGAAGCTGGAAAGGATACAACAGTTTTTAGGCCATGCAGACCTCGATAGTACACAACTATACACCCACCTTTTAAATGAATCGTTATGAGCTTTACCACCTATCTGCAACACAAAGGTCTCAGCGCAAAGACGATTGAGGTATATGCACATGACAGCCATCATTTTTTAAACTGGCTGCAGCAGGAAGATATATCACCGGAAGTGTTTACTTACAATGACCTGCTTGCCTATATGCGGTATTGTTATGACACCGGGATTACCAGCAGAAGGTTACACGCTGTACTGGGTGTGGTTCGCCATTACTGCGTTTACCTGATAAGCACAGGAAACCGAAGCGACAATCCGGCTGCAGGTGTGTTCATCAAAGGGTTGATAAGAAAGCTGCCGGCCAATTTACTCACCATGGAAGAACTTGAAGAGCTATACCGGCAATATTGTCTTCAACTGAAAGAAGATGTATCCAAAAAAATCATGCTTGGGCTAATGATATACCAGGGCGTTAGTGTTGCGGAACTCATCCGCCTGAAATCACATCACTTTAAAATGAAAGATTGTAAAGTGTTTATCAAAAGCACAGCGCGCAGTAATGAAAGAGTGTTAGAACTGCATGCCAGCCAGGTACTGATGCTTCAAAAGTATCTTAGCAGTAATCCGTTTAAAGATGGTTACCTGTTTGTAGAGCCGAAGAAAACACCGGTGAGCAGCAAGAATATCAATAACCGGTTGCAGTATATGTTCAAAATACTACGGCAGTTGAATGCCAGGTTAATCAGTGCCAAACAGATCCGCCATAGTGTAATTACGCATTGGTTAAAACATTACAATCTTCGACAGGTGCAATACATGGCCGGTCATAAATATGTGAGTTCAACACAGCGTTACCAGTTGAGTAACCTGGATGATTTACAAAGCGAGTTACAGCGACATCATCCGATGAAATAAAATAGTGCAGGGCTTGGCCATCGCACAGCACCCACCCACAAGGTGTTGGCTAAGTAACATAATGGAAGTTATAGTCAAACCCTGCGGGCTCCGCTACGCTACGGGCTATCGCCTTTGCCTATAACACCATTATGTTAAATATCCAACGGTCTGTTATATGCTGTCCGCTTCGCTTTACAGCAGGCCTGCCGGCAGCAAGGTCGGCTGCGCCGGATCTTTGTTTGTTTTGATTGCCGGAGGTGCATCAGCCTGCAAGAATGGTAAGCTAATCTACAAGCTGCCGCAGCCGCAGCAAACAGGCTGTAAATGCAAGCCCGTGCTGGCGGCTTTGGCTTGCGCAAAAAGATAAACGATTGCCCGCAAAGTGGTTGATAGCAACTACTGCGAAAGGGGCAACCGTTTATCTTTTTGCGCTGTAACCATACCCCCCGAAGACATTAATTTTTCTTTTCAATTGAAAATAAAATCGGTATTTTTAGGGTACAGAAAAGTTCTTTGAGTGGTGCCTTTGGCGGGTTCCAGCGTTTTTGCTGTTGCAGTGAAAAAGGTGCGGTAATTATTATCCTTTTGGGTTGACGATGGCTGGGATTAGTTCTAAGGCTGCGGGCAAGTTAGAGAACAGATACAAGTTTAATACAAGCACCGAATTAGCTAGTAAAGAGTTTAGTGACGGTTCAGGTTTGGATTGGTATGAAACTACTTTCCGTGGATATGATCCACAAATAGGGCGATTCAATCAGATTGATAAGCTTGCTGCTTTGTTTGCGAATGCGACCCCGTATAATTTCGTTCTAAATAATCCTATCAATTATTCCGATCCTTTAGGTTTAGATACAGTAAGGGTTAATGGAGAAGGTGCGCATAAGATTAAGATAAGGCAGGGGGATGTTCTTGCTATGACAATTGGAGATGAAACATCCTATTCTAAATATGATCCTTCGAATAAAGAAGCAGTTAATGGCTTTGTTTCTACTGGTGGAGAAAGTAATACATCGTTACCGGACGTGGCGGTTTCATCATCACCTAAAGGCCAAAGCCCAAATAGCTGGCGTAATAATTTAGACCCATCTACAATCGGCCATAATTTACTTGGGTTATCCTATCCCGGCGGTAACAACCCTAAATCATTTAATGGTCGTTATAATTATTCATATGTTCCAACCAATCTTTCAGAATACCCAGCAATAGGGCATGACAGGCGTTATGATAATTTGAATATTCAAGGAGCAAAAGGCTTGTTATTGGATACGAGAGCAATTGGTGCCGATTGGAGATTTGTTAAAGAAGAGCTGCAAATAGCGGCCTTCCCATACTTTGATCCGAAATCAAGAATAGATGCTGCCGTCTTGGGCGTTGGATTAGGATTAAGTGCATTGCCAAAGACTATTTTTAACGTTGTTACAAACCCGCAATGGATACCGGAAACTATGATATGGTATAACCTTAGTAGTCAGGGTGTAACTAATAAACCATCACCTAAATAGCCATGAAAAATAGGAACTGGGTAATCCACTCTTTTATTGTGTGTATGTTTTTTATCGGATGCTTTGCGCCAGGCAGTTATCCATATGCGGAGAAATATATACTCAATGCAGATGAGAAGGAATTAATTGCGGCAATAGATTTTTTTAAGAAGGATAATCCTAAATATATTGTACCTCAAAGTGCGGGCTTACAAGATGGGAGAAGTAGCCCTGATGACCACTGGTACCACATTTACTTCTATTATCCCGAAGAGAATGAAATCGTGTATACATGGGTTCGTTTGGAAGAAAAAGGTAAAACAGCGTTTGCCCTTATTAGTATAAGTGAAGGGCTAACATCCGGGAAATGGAAAGAAATTAACAATGGGTTTAGCGGTGCTGAAAATGCAGAGCAAAAGAAAAGGTTCGAGGATAGGATTTTGAAGAAAGTAAAAGTGATTCTTCAACTGAAGAATATAATAGTAGTCCCGGACAAGTAACCTCAGTAATATAAGCCACTCCACAAAACGGGGTGGCTTTTTTTATTGCGCTGCAACCTCCACGATTCCTTTTACATAAACCGTCCAATATATTGGACAGGCAAATTAATACAGGTCTTCAAGCCGAACTTGTTTCAAAAATGAAAGACGGGTAGTAGAAGATATTGCTATTTTCCGGGGAGCTGTTACCTGAGCGGCCGCCACGCATGTGCTTTATTTTGCAGGCGTGCAGCAATCAACGGATTTATTCAAGATTATCCTCTTTCGGGCGGCAGATTGAATATAGGAGGACAAGGCTTCTGTGTCAGGCTCCTGGTTATTTAAAGATTCCAGCGGTGTAAGGCCAAGCAGGGCATGGGCCGGGCGGTTATTATAGTCTTTGATGGCATCGTCAATTGCCTGTTCCAGGTCTCCGAGGGTTGTAATCGCTTGTTGGTACAGGTACTGGTATTTAAGTGTTCGGTTCAGGTATTCGATCATTGAGTTAGAGAAGCTGATATCTTTTTGGGCAACCAGGTGGGTAAGAGAGCTGCCGGTCAACACTTTCCGGATAGGCTTATTTTCCACCCCATCATCGCTTAATATTTGAAGGTTACCCGTGTTATGGGCAGCCTCTTTCATAGCCAGTACCTTCCTGATTAACCCAATGGTATGTTTTGCCTTTCTTTCCGTTTCAACCCTGTGTTCCAGTACTGCCCTGGAGAAGTTATCTTGTACCAGGTAGATAAATGACCTGGTGCCGTTTGCGGTCGTAAACTGGGTGATATCAGTATGTATGAGTTCAAAAGGCCGGCTGCTCCTGATGCCTTTACAATGATGTTTGCGCCGCGAAGGCGGAGGAGGCGGGCGTTTTACCAGTAAAGCCGCATATTTATAAAAGCTAACTAGTGAGCAGGCAATTTCCTTAGCTCTTAGCGCTTTATAATAAAGGGAAGCCAGCGGCCAATGTAGGCAGTAGGGATCATGGCAGGTTTTTACAATCGCCCGGATCTCACTATTAAGCAACTGGGCAGGATGCTTCCGCCTGCAACTTCCAAAGGGAGAGTGCGAACATATGGTTGTCGCTCTCATTTTCAGCCATTGCCTGTACCCGATACCGGTAACCTCACAGGCAAGTCTCAGTCCGGTAGTAACTGATACCTTCTGAAACTGGTTCACAACCACTTTCATTGCATTCTGCTGGCGCGATTTGATGGCGGCCGTGTTTTTACCAATAAACCGGGTGAGGGCAATCGCCCGTAAAAGGGCTTTATTCAGCTTCAGCAGTTGCCGGTGGTTGGCAATGGCTTGTAAAGTAGTAAGGTGTTCGGCATGTTCTGATAGCCCGGCATCAAATAATACCATCTGGTTTCGTTTGTGCCAATAATACCTTGTTGACCTGGGTATTGACCGTAATTGCGGTTGGGTGAGCAAAGAACAATAGAACGCAAAGGGAAGGATGGAATGGTATCGTTGTCTTGGATTCATGATCTTAAAATACGGGATTCTGTGATGCATGTCGCCCCTGATGGCAGCCAAGCTAACCCCGGCCCAACTAAGTTCTTCCGGCATACTCAGCCCTGGCATACAAAGTATGCTTACCAAACAAAGCAATGAGTATACCAATACCAGTAAACCCCGTGCCTATGTCAGCTGGATATTGTTTGATGAACAGATGAAGTATGTATCTGAGAGCAGCGGATACGAAAGTGCCGGTGAGGAGAACGTTCGCAAGGACATTTACAAGCTCGGTTTACCCATCACGCGAAATGGTTATCTTTATGTATACACCAGCAATGAGAGCCCGGTGGATGTGTTCTTTGATAACTTGCAGGTGAGACACTCAAGAGGACAGCTATTGGAGGAGACGCATTATTATCCTTTCGGGTTGACAATGGCGGGGATTAGTAGTAAGGCTGCTGGGAAGTTGGAGAATAGGTTTAAGTATAATGGCAAGGAACTGCAGAGTAAGGAGTTTAGTGATGGTAATGGGTTGGAGTTGTATGATTATGGGGCGAGGATGTATGATGGGCAAATAGCCCGTTGGGGCACAATTGACCCATTGGCTGACCAGATGCGCAGATGGTCTCCTTATAATTATGTGTTTAATAATCCATTGCGATTCATAGACCCTGATGGAATGGGGCCTTATGGAACAAGTGGACCTGAAGACCCTACAGGCAGTTTCATGAATAATTCTGCGAATTTTACAGGTGGATTAGAGGTAGTAAATGGAATTTCTGCGGGTGGTGGCGAAACCGATAAGAGGCAAAATCCAAAAAAGGCAGAAACGAATGTAAAACCAGAGACTTCAAAAGAGAATGGACAAGAGAATGGACAAGAGAATGATAATGTCGAAGCAAGAATTGGAGAACAGACGGCTTCACAAGGAGATGGTCAAGGTGCAAAAAATAATATTAATTCAGGACCTAACATTCTTTTAAAAACTCTTATGCATTATCAATCTGGAGGGGGAAAGCCACTGCATGTAGCCGCGTCTGCTTTAGATTTCAGTATGGTTACTCAAAAAGATATTCGAATAGATAAAAAGACTGGTCGTTTAAGTATAGATTTATTTAAGGTTAATCCGATGAGTGAAACAGCTCTCGCTTTAGGAAAAGTTGAATTAATTAGTTTAGGAAATAACCAATATTCAATAGCGACAGATAAATATAATTTTAACATAGAATGGCAAAAAGGGTTTTCAAAGCGGAATCTTGCAACTGCTGCGGATGCAATATTGCATTATGGTGCAGGACTAGGAACTTCACTCGTGTTTGGTGGAAGTTATGATATTGTATTTCATGGAGTAGTGACAATAAAACCATAATTATGAGAAAGATATTGATGATTGTAAGTATCTTTTTTTTGTTTACCGGCTGTGAAACTAAATGGGGTAAGTATAATGGCTACTCGTTGTCGTACGATAACTCAGTAGATTATTATATTCAAATTGACAAGGGAGATGAAATACTCTTAACTGACAGTCAGCCTACCATTAAAAAAAAGGGAACACTAGTAAGATTCGTTAATGAGTTTGGGAAATCTGACACATTGTTACTCGGAAAAAATGATAGAGTGATTGAAAGCTTTGTGAATGAGGCAAATTTTGATGGAACGTTTATAATAGTTGACCAAAAGCCAGCAAAAGAAATCTGCGAGTGCGACATGAAGTGCTTGTCAACTGAATATAAGGGGTATGATAGTTTGCCTACTTATGAAATGTGTAAAGAAGCGCTTCGGAAAAGTACTTTTCATCAATATTGGATTGTTAATGTAAAGGAAGATTTAGTATATGGACCATTTAGTCGGGATAAATTTCTAGCTAAGAAAAATGATTTTAAAATTATAATTGGATTAAAATCGGTTGTTAATTAAAGTAACGTGGTATTGTCTCCAATTATCTGCTCTCATAAATGGTATTAGTTAGCGCTGCACTGCAACCTCCACGATTCCTTTTACATAAACCGTCCAATATATTGGACAAGCAAATTAATACAGGTCTTCAAGCCGAACTTGTTTCAAAAATGAAAGAAGGGTAGTAGAAGATATTGCTATTCTCAGGGGAGCTGTTACCTGAGCGGCCGCAACGATGTATTTTATTTTGCAGACGTGCAGCAATCAACGGATTTATTCAAGATTATCCTCTTTCGGGCGGCAGATTGAATATAGGAGGACAAGGCTTCTGTGTCAGGCTTCTGGTTATTTAAAGATTCCAGCGGTGTAAGGCCAAGCAGGGCATGGGCCGGGCGGTTATTATAGTCTTTGATGGCATCGTCAATTGCCAGCTACAACTATATTCCTGGTACCAATAAGCTGAAGAATGTGATAGACGCGGTAAATGAACCCGCAACCACCATGGGCGATTTCCGGAGCTCGCAAGCCTATACTGCCGCATTGGGTACCAAAACACCCGGTGCTGCAGATTATAGCTATGATGATAATGGCAACCTGCTGAAAGAACAAGGATATCGGCACCGCCAGTACTTCCGGCATTATTTACAATCACCTCAACCTGCCCTATAAGATTACGGTTCAGGGCAAAGGCAGCATTACTTATATCTACGATGCTGCGGGCAATAAACTGGAAAAAAGAACCGATACACTGGGCCCCAATCCCATTAAAACAATCTATCTGAACGGGGCGGTGTACCGTAATAATACTTTAGAGTTTGTTTCACACGAAGAAGGACGGATACGTAATGCAACCGGCACTGACACAACTTTCAAGTTTGATTATTTTATCAAAGATCACCTGGGTAATACGAGGATGGTGTTAACGGATGAGCAGAAGACTGATGCCTACCCGGTTGCTTCCATGGAAACCGCCCAGGCGGCAACCGAAGAAACCTACTATGCCAATATCAGCACAACCCGTACCGCCAAGCCAGTGGGATACCCCTCCGACACTTACACCAATCCAAATGATTACGTATCCAAACTGAACGGAAGCGGCCAAAAGAAAGGGCCAGCCATCTTATTAAAAGTAATGAGTGGAGATCAGTTTAATCTCAGGGCCAATATGTGGTACAAGATCAATGGCGCAAGCCCGGGTACACCCGTTGACCCGCTTAGTGATCTGTTAGCGGCCTTGTCCAATAGTATGTCGGCCCTGATGGCAGCCAAAGTAACGCCGTCACAGCTAAGTGCGCCCGGCATACTCAGCCCCGGCCTGCAAAGTATGATAACCAAACAGAACAATGAGTATACCAATACCAGTAAACCGCGTGCCTATGTTAGCTGGATATTGTTTGATGAACAGATGAAATATGTTGCTGAAAGCAGCGGTTATGAAGCTGCGGGAAACGAGAATGAGTTAAAAACGATAACCAAAACGGGGCTTCCTATAACGCACAATGGTTATCTTTATGTATACACCAGCAATGAGAGCCCGGTGGATGTGTTCTTTGATAATGTACAGGTTTCTCATATACGCGGACCGCTGTTGGAGGAGACGCATTATTATCCTTTTGGGTTGACGATGGCTGGGATTAGTAGTAAGGCTGCTGGGAAGTTGGAGAATAAGTACAAATACAACGGTAAGGAATTACAGCATCAGGAATTTAGTGATGGTAGTGGGTTGGAGTTGTATGATTATGGGGCGAGAATGTATGATGCGCAAATAGGTAGGTGGCATGTGATTGACCCCTTAGCTGACCATAGAAATTGGCTTACGCCTTATAATTATGTTCAAAATAATCCACTTATACGCATAGACCCTGATGGAGCTTTTGATGATTATTTCATTCGAGATAACGGTGAAATATCTGTAAAGAAAACAGACGATTCTTTTGATAGGTTCTATACACAAAAAAGTGAGAGGACGGAAGGAGATATGGTTATACGTACTTATAAGTTGGAGGCAAAATTGGAAAAAAATTCAGAAGGACTTGTGCGATTCCCTGACAATGGTAATGGCTTTACCAGTTATGGTGCGGTAGAACAGGGCGGATATTCTACTGGTGTAAAGAATGGGAAACCGTTTGCCGAAAACGTAGGACAGGGTGATAACTATTTGAAGCCTGAGACAGCCGCAAGTTTATTCGGAGTAGTGAATAATTTAAGAAAACAAGGAATTGAGATTTCGTTCGGAGATATGTCTTCCTCAAATGGTAGTGACCCTGCAAATGCAGGCATAAACACATTCCATCATGGAGGCCATGGTCATACTGGAAAGAGAACTGGCCTTGATGCAGACTTCAGATATATAGGTGAAGATGGTAAAAGTTACCAAGGCGTAATGAGCAATAGTAATTTTAGCATATCAAATAACAATGCCGTTTATAATGCTGCCAAAAAATTCGGATTCGACTACAATAATACGTATCAAGGAACAACAGGAACACTACAAGGTGTAAAGACTATGGGCGGCCATAACAATCACGGACACTTAGGGGCTAAATTGCATCCGGCAAATATTGTTCTCTATAAACCTTATAAACCTTAATATGAAACTTAATACTTTATTCCTAATTGGTGCTTTTGCGACGCTATTATCTTGCAAAAACAACAGCCAAGAAAAGCCGAAACAATCTGATACCTCACAAATAGTTGCCATAGTTAAACTCGATAGTGTTGACGTTGTTGCATTAAAAGACGATTACCCTAAGGGGAAAATTGAATTACTAAATGCTGATGGTACGATTTGGAACCAGTTCCAATTTTCAGACAATTTCTCAGATAAAGACATACAGCCATTTGCTTTGAAACCGGAAAACAGTTTGATGGTTTTTAAGGTAATTGGCAGACAGAATGGCTTATATGCAATTACTGTAAATGAGAATAAAAATACAATTAAGTATATTAAACCTAATCTTAATGCCTTTAACTATGAAACTTGGCAGACCCACATTGTAAAAGCATTTTCAGTGGAATTTGACGAAACTAAAAATCCGCAAAAATCTGAACCATCAGAAAATGCAAAGAGTCTATTAAACAAGTCAGAGTACTTTCATCCTGTTTTAATAAAAGGCGATTGGCTAAAAATCAAGGATGATAATGAAAATGAAAGTTGGATAAGGTGGCGTGATTCTTCCGGAAAACTTTTAATCAACTTCTACTACGATGCATAAGTGGTTTGATAAATTATTCAGGTTTCACAACCACTCCACAAAACGGAGTGGTTTTTTTATGCCCATACACCTCACCATTAAAATCATGTATATGCTTATAACAACAAACCCACATTGCTTTACCCTGCAACCTCCACGATTCCTTTTACATAAGCCGTCCAATATATTGGACAGGCAAATTAATACCAGTGTAAGCCGAACTTGTTACAAAAATCGTAGGAATGTGGTAGAAGTTATTGCTATTTTCCGGGGCCTCTTTCATAGCCAGTACGTTCCTGATTATACAATGCTGTTGCCGGCTTCCCCATTTAAATGACCGCCAAATTTTTCTGCTATTTCGGTCAGGCCTGCCCTTGATTTCAATTGTCGTTGTACCGGTTTTAAACCGGGAAGCCTTGTGTGCCAATTGCGCGCCGTAACTAGCGGCAATAAGCGGAAAAAATTGGCACAAAAAAGCATTAAAAAGCCCGTAAATGAATGATTTACAGGCTTTTTATACATTGAATTGCGTGCGAAAGAGGAGATTCGAACTCCCACGCCCGGTAAAAGGCGCTACCACCTCAAAGTAGTGCGTCTACCAATTTCGCCACCTTCGCAGGGAGGGCAAAAGTAATGGAAAAAAATTAAATTTACATTCGCTCCGGAACTTTAATACCCAGCACGCTCATCCCCGTTTTAATCACCTGGGCCGTCAGGTGGGCCAGCTGCAGCCGCAGTATTTTCTTTTCCTCGTTCTCCGCATGACCAATGGAATGTTCGGTATAGAATGAGTTGAATATTTTAGAGAGATTAAATACATAGATGGCCAGTTTCGAAGGATCGTGCTCGCGGGCGGCTTCCTCCAGTACCGAAGGAAATGTTTCCAGGTGCAGGGTAAGCTCTTTTTCCAGTGGTAAAAGAGCGTGAGAACCGGTACTTGCCTGGGTATAAGGCGGTGCATCTGCCTTGCGCAGGATACTCTTGATACGGGCATGGGTGTATTGGATAAAAGGCCCGGTAAACCCATGAAAGTCGATACTCTCTTCGGGATTGAAAACCATCTTCTTTTTAGGGTCCACGCGAAGCAGGAAAAATTTAAGCGCGCCCAGCCCGATGGTATCATATAGTTCCGCCAATTCCTCTTCCGTAAAATCTTTTACTTTGCCCAGCTCTTCCGTTTTCTGTCGTGCTATGCTGATCATCTCGTCTACCAGGTCATCGGCATCCACTACGGTTCCTTCGCGGCTTTTCATTTTCCCGGTGGGAAGTTCCACCATGCCATAACTTAAATGGTAGATGCCATCTGCGGAAGGCAGGCCCAGTTTCTGGCAAATCAGTTTCAACACCTTAAAATGATAGTTCTGCTCATCCCCCACAACATAGATACTCTGATCGGCATTGAATTCCTTTTGCTTTTGTTCAGCCAAACCAATATCCTGGGTTATATAAACAGAGGTACCATCGCCCCTTCTTACCAGTTTCTCGTCCAGTCCATCTGCCGAAAGGTCTATCCATACGCTTCCATCTTCCTTCCGGAAGAAAACACCTTTGGCAAGCCCCGTCTCCACCAGGTCCTTGCCCAGCAGGTAAGTATTGCTTTCATAGTAGGTCTTATCAAAATCGCTCCCAATCTTCCGGTAGGTTTCATCAAAACCTTTGTATACCCAGCTATTCATTTTTTTCCATAGCTCCATTACTTCAGGGTCGCCCGCTTCCCAGTCCAGCAGCATTTGCTGGGTGGCTTTCATAATGGGTGCTTCTTTTTCCGCCTCTTCCTGTGTTTTGCCGGTTGCTTTTAATGCTTCTACCTGTTTCTTATATTCATCATTAAATAAAACATAGTAGTCACCTACCAGGTGATCTCCTTTTTTATGCGTGCTCTCGGGTGTGGCACCGTTACCCAACAATTGCCAGGCGATCATGCTTTTGCAGATGTGGATACCCCGGTCGTTCACAATACAGGTTTTTATCACGTCATACCCATTGGTGGTAAGCACAGAAGCGATGCTCCTTCCCAGGAAATTATTCCGTAAATGCCCCAGGTGCAGGGGCTTATTGGTATTGGGTGAGGAGTACTCCACCATCACCCGTTTTCCGTTTACGGGTGCCTGGCCAAAGGAGGTATTATAATATTCAGATTGGAGAAACCCCAGCCAGTAGGAATGAGAAATGCCCAGGTTCAGGAATCCTTTGATCACATTGTATTCAGTAAAGAATCCGGGTTGCTCTGCCAGTAAATGCTCTCCCAATTCCATGCCTAATACATCAGGGGATTTTTTAAGCTGTTTAACGAACGCGAAAAGCACCACGGTATAGTCGCCCGTAAATTCCGGCTTGGTGGCATTTACCAGTATATCTTCCGGCGACAGTTCCACAGCATACAATTGATGTATCGCCCTGGCAGCCGCTTCTTTGATCTTTGCAACAACGCTCATAATCTTAACAATTTCCGGCTGCAAAAGTAACCAATTAAGCCCTACCTTCGGCATTCAGATGCGAAAGCTGCATGAAAATATACGTAGGCTGATATTGGCGGTGGTAGACCTTTTTTACCCGCTATTCCGTAAAGTGATGCCGCTCCAGACTTTTCGGTATGCGGCCTGCGGCGGATTCAATACACTGCTTGATATTTCTCTTTTCTTTGTTTCCTACAATTTTATTTTTGATAAAACCCCGATGCACATTGGCTTCCTAACGATAGGGCCCCATATCGCTGCTTTTCTGGTTGCATTTACGGTTACTTTCCCGATAGGTTTTTATTTCAGCCGATACGTTGTTTTTCAGCAAACGGCGGTTCCCAAGCGGAAGCAGTTACGCAAGTATTTTATGGTTGTTTTTATTTGCCTGCTGCTCAACTATGCCTTCCTGAAATTATTTGTTGATGTATTCGGCTGGTATCCTACACCATCCAAAGTGATCACCACTTTCTTTGTGGTGATCTTCAGTTACCTGTCGCAGAAGAACTATACGTTCAAGGTTATTATTGAATAGGCGGATGATCCGCAGCTTTCCTAAAACTGTATTCTCACACTTCCAAAAATCCCGAAATCGTTGGTGTTGGATTTGAAAAGGTTCGGATTTAAGCCCGGCGGAATATTGCGTAGCGGAGCTCTGCGCCATACCAGGTCGATCCTGAACAGCTTAAAGATATTTTCAAAGCCTGTTCCGATTTCTGTATAAAATCCACCGCGAAGCGAGCGTAACCGGTATTCATTGTAGTACTCAATCCGGTTAAGGAAGCGGCTTTTATCAGACAGATCGCCCCATACACTTTTAAAATTCCAGAACTGTCGGATATTCGATTTGCGCATAAATGGCAATAGGTTCAATAGCTTTTTTTCGATATTATGTTCTACATTGATCCCTGCAAACCTGTCGCTCACATATTCAAACCGGTTCATCAGGTTAAATGACTGCTTATTGTAATAGTAGATTTCATTGCCCGGGTGTATTTCCAGCAGCATGAAGGGAAGCATATCATGGGTAAATATCTTACCTCCATATATCATATAATTCAGCTTACCCCATCGCGGAATTCTTGCGGTTTGCGTAATGCTGGCCCAGGTGCGTGTGTACTGGTAATCGGAGCTTACCAGGCCCTGGAAAGCCCTGGCTATGCGCAGATCGAAAACAGGCTGGCTGCTCTTGAGTTTGATCTCCTTGCCATGCCTTGATAAAACACGCTCACCAGGGGCAAACCTGAATCGCAGGCCCAGTTCGGTGCTCACTATTGTTTTCTGACCTATCGTTAACAGCGAGTCAGTTGAAAGCAATGGGTTATAAGTGATATAACGGGTATTGGTAAAAAAAGGCTGGACCGAAAATTTGCTTCTCCATTCCTTGGTAATGGCCAGCTTGGTCTCTTCCACGCCCAGGAATTTCTGCGGTATACCCTGGCGACGTATCAGCTGGCTGAAAATATTGTCGGTAGTGATATCCTCATCATTATAGCGGGTACGCCCATTGTCAAGATCATTGGTATAGGAACCAAATAAGGTAATGCCCTTGTCGTTCGGCAACCGATACGTGATATCCGCCCGACCTTTAAACCGCGCATCATGAAAGCCGTAGGCCAGGTAGCCATGCAAGCGGAGGTGTTTGCTGAATTCTTCCGTAGTACCCAGGTCGAACCTCGTTCGCAACTTCTCCAGTTGGTTGCCACTGATCCATTTATACCAGGGGCCTATCTCTACAGGCCCCAGTTTTTTATACCCGCCAAATACAAAGGTGATTACCTTGGTATAGCGGATAAAAGCCGGGATGGTTTTAATGGTGTCCAT
Organism: Sediminibacterium sp.; assembly: GCA_965229175.1. GTDB lineage: Bacteria > Bacteroidota > Bacteroidia > Chitinophagales > Chitinophagaceae > Sediminibacterium. The sequence goes on from CBDDIT010000057.1 coordinate 136,132, forward strand.
CATCTTATATACCTTCTGCTCATTCCTGCTCAGGCCTTCATGCCGCCTTTCATTCCAGAAATCCTTGTCCTTATCCCGTACATTCTCGGGTATGATCTGTTCTTCTTTTTGAGCGTTCAGCGCGAGCCTGGCCGTAATGGAAGGATCGTTTAGTCGCACGTTCTTATAGCTGTTCGTTCTCCGGGCGATAAATGAAACCTTTTCCCTGCCAAAAGGAGTAAAGTCTATTACCGTCTTGTCTTTTACAAACATCCAGGCACTATCCGGCCTGAGGGCGAACTCCTGCACTATGCTGATCCGGTTAACAAAATTGATATTGGCCGTTTCAGAAATATTGAGCGTGATCCTTTGTATCCCCCAGTTACCGCCATGTATCCAGCAGTCGCCACTGAAAGTATTTTCCCCCTCTCTTTTGGGTGTGAACAATAAATGGAGGTAACGCTGCCCACCGATATATTGGGTGTCGGCTCCCTTATAATTATAATACCTGTCGCCCACATCGCTCAACGGGCTGATGAATTCTTTCCCCAACGCATTGGTGAAATTTTCATACACATTTACTTTTTGATTGATCCCGCCAATGAATTGAAGTATCCCCTCGTTTTTAATACCATCCGTTTTCGCGGCTTTTATCTCTTCCCGTACCTTATGTGGATCATTGGAATAATAGAAATCCGACAGGGCTTCTGTCATATAAACAGGCAGGAAGGGGCTTTTATCAGAAATGCTGTCGATATTGTCGAGTATAAAAGTAAAAGGCTTCATCAACTTCTTTTCCGTAAAAAACTTACGGCTTACATTGTTGATGTCGAGCTCCATTTTATTGTACAGCTCATAGGCGTAATTCTGGTACTGGTAAGGATTGTTCCTGGCTTTATTGGTAACGATAAATTTCCACCAGCGCAAACCCTTGTTGAATTTGGATTTTACTTCAACGTTGCCGCTTTGTTTTACCTGGCTTAGCACAAGGTCTATGGTAAGAGAATCGTTTACGGGGTTCCGGATGAGGCGGTAGGAGTCCATAAACCCCACATAGCTTACCACAAGGCTGTCAACAGGGAAGCGGCTGGCCCGGATAATAAAGAAACCGGCACTGTCGGTAGTAGTTCCAGAACCCGCTTTTTTCCAGTATACGCTGGCGAAAGGAACGTTTTCCTTTGTAAAATCATTAATCACCCTGCCATGTATCGTACCACGCTGCGACGATGCCGTGATACAAATGATAAGCGTATAAATCAGCAAAAATACCTTCAAGTAAGGTCGGTCAGTTTTGGTCACTCACACAAGAATTTAATCTATTTTTAAGAAAATAAATCTTCATGGTCATCCCATATTGGTGTTTTCACCGTTTCTAAGCGGTGTTTTACCCGTTTATAAGGGTACAACTTATTACTTTTTTGGCAAACCCGCATGACAGTTTTGGACTGCTTATCACATATAATTGAAATTTATATGATATAGGTTGGTGAGGCTGACATTTTTTCAGAGTACAGGTTCATGGCATGGTGATTGACTTATAAATGCAGATTATTCATCAGAAATTTTAAATTATGGCTAAGATAATAGGAATTGACCTCGGAACAACGAACAGTTGTGTGGCCGTTATGGAAGGTAACGAGCCGGTAGTGATCGCTAATGATGAAGGGCGCAGAACCACCCCTTCCGTTGTTGCGTTCCTTAAAAATGGAGAGCGTAAAGTAGGAGATCCCGCTAAAAGGCAGGCTATTACCAACCCGCAGAATACCATTACCAGTGTAAAAAGATTTATGGGGCGCCGGTTTGATGAAGTGACGGAAGAAATCAGCCACTGGAGCTATAAAGTAGCGAAAGGTGACAATAATACCGTTCGTGTAGCGATAGATGACAGGTTGTACACGCCACAAGAAATTTCGGCAATGATTCTTCAGAAAATGAAGAAAACGGCGGAAGATTACCTTGGCCATGAAGTAACGGAAGCGGTTATCACCGTTCCCGCCTATTTTAATGATGCACAGCGCCAGGCTACCAAGGAAGCGGGTGAGATTGCCGGTCTTACCGTAAGAAGGATCGTAAATGAACCAACCGCTGCGGCGTTGGCGTATGGGCTGGATAAGAAAACCACGGATCAAAAGATAGCTGTATTTGACCTGGGTGGTGGAACCTTCGACGTATCTATCCTGGAATTGGGAGATGGTGTATTTGAAGTAAAGTCAACCAACGGTGATACCCACCTGGGTGGAGACGATTTCGATAAAGTGATAATGGACTGGCTGGCAGACGAGTTTAAATCCCAGGAAGCTATCGATCTGCGTAAGGATCCTATGGCATTGCAGCGTTTGAAAGAAGCTTCTGAAAAAGCGAAAGTAGAGTTGAGTTCTTCTGCGGAAACGGAGATCAACCTGCCTTATATTACCGCGGTGGATGGCGTGCCTAAGCACCTGGTAGTAAAACTCACACGCGCAAAATTTGAGCAGTTGGCCGATAAATTATTTGCCCGTTGCCTTAAGCCATGTGAAGATGCGTTAAAAGATGCAGGGTATAATATTTCACAGATAGATGAAGTGATCCTGGTAGGAGGTTCTACCCGTATCCCTAAGGTTCAGGAGATTGTAGAGAAGTTCTTTGGCAAGAAACCCAACAAGGGTGTAAACCCCGATGAGGTGGTGGCTTTAGGTGCCGCTATCCAGGGAGCGGTATTAACCGGGGAAGTAAAAGACGTGTTATTGCTGGATGTAACGCCACTGGGATTGGGAATTGAAACCATGGGTGGTGTAATGACAACCATGATTGCGTCCAACACAACCATTCCTACCCGGAAAACAGAAGTATATTCTACCGCCAGCGATAACCAGCCGGGTGTTCAGATCCATGTATTACAGGGAGAAAGGCCAATGGCTAACCAGAACAAGAGCCTGGGTATGTTTAACCTGGATGGTATACCTCCTTCACCAAGAGGAGTTCCGCAGATCGAGGTAACTTTTGATATTGATGCCAATGGTATGCTGAATGTAAGTGCTAAAGACAAAGGAACCGGTAAGGAACAAAAAATCCGTATCGAAGCGGGTAGTGGCCTGAGCAAGGAAGAAGTGGAAAAAATGAAAGCCGAAGCGAAAGCCAATGAAGCGGCAGACAAAGAGGCCCGCGAAAGGGTTGAAAAACTGAACCAGGCGGATAGTTTGATCTTCCAGACAGAAAAACAGTTTAAAGAATTCGGAGATAAGATTTCGGCTGACAAGAAAGCTCCGATTGAAGCCGCTTTAACCAAGCTGAAGGAAGCGCATAAGAACCAGGATATTCCTGCACTGGACGCTGCAATGACGGAAATGAACACTGCATGGACCGCTGCCAGTGAAGAAATTTACAAAGCGCAAGCCGAAGGCGCGCAAGCTGGAGCACAGCCGAATGCCGACCAGGCTGCAGGCCAAACCACGGGTGCCGCCGGAAATGATACAGTAGAAGATGCGCAGTTTGAAGAAGTAAAATAACTGGGCAGTACGTTATAATAACGGGAGCCGTCTCAATGAAAGTTGAGGCGGCTTTTTTATACCCTGGCATTTGTATTAAGCTTTTACAGGTTGTAATAAGGTAGTACTTTTGCAGGGACTTGGTTTTGCAATCGCATTTTATTTTACGCTTATACTTTTTTATATGTCCAGGTTATTTGAACCCATTACTATCCGATCCATTACGTTAAAGAACCGTATTGTTGTGTCTCCCATGTGCCAGTATTCCTCGGTGGATGGCTTTGCCAATGACTGGCACCTGGTGCATTTGGGTAGCCGCGCTGTGGGTGGTGCGGGCCTTATCATTACCGAGGCTTGCGCTGTATCGCCGGAAGGAAGAATATCACCCCAGGATCTGGGTATCTGGAAAGACGAGCACATAGAGCAGCTTACACGGATCACCAGCTTCCTGGAACAGCAGGGAGCGGTTCCGGGTATACAGTTGGCACACGCCGGCAGAAAAGCCAGCACCACACCACCCTGGACCGGCGGAAAGCAATTATCATATGAAGAGGGAGGCTGGCAGATACTTGGTCCCAGTGAGATACCCTTTAAAGAAGGAACCCTTGTTCCTGCTGCGCTTACCGAAAAGGGAATTCAGCAGGTGATTAACGATTTTAGAACGGCAGCAGAGCGGTCGCTGAAGGCAGGATTTAAAGTGATAGAGTTGCACGGAGCCCATGGGTACCTGCTGCACGAATTCTTTTCTCCTTTAAGTAATACCCGGACAGATGCCTACGGCGGCAGTTTCGAGAACCGTACCCGTATCCTGTTTGATGTAATTGCAGCCGTACAAACCGTATGGCCGTCAAACCTGCCGTTATTTGTACGTATATCCGCCACTGACTGGGTAGAGGGTGGCTGGGATCTGGCCGAATCTGTACAGCTTTGCCAAAAGTTAAAGGAATTGGGAGTGGATGTGATTGACAGTTCTTCAGGAGGCAATGCCTCTCACCAGAAGATTCCGGTAGGGCCGGGGTACCAGGTGCCGTTTGCTAAAGAGATAAGGCAAAAAACCGGTATGCTAACGGGTGCGGTTGGGATGATAACATCTGCACAACAGGCTGAGGATATACTAAGCAATGGTGAAGCCGATCTCATTATAATGGCGAGGGAATTCCTGCGTGATCCCTACTTCCCGTTACATGCCGCGAAAGAACTGGGTGAGGATATCGCATGGCCCCTGCAATATGAAAGGGCGAAACGCAGCTGATACAATATAGCAGCAGGTAAAATACCAGCTATTTTACTCCCTCATCCTGATATAAAGGTCCTCCACTTTTTTCCGGGCCCAGGGCGTTTTTCTGAGAAATTTCAGGCTTGATGACAAGCTGGGATTACTGGTAAAACAGTTGATAGGAATATGTTGTCCCAATGTTTCCCACCCAAAATACGCCACCAGTTCCGTAACGATCGTTTCCAGTGTTTTACCATGCAGCGGGTCATTCGGGTGTAGTTCCAAGGCAGAATGTTGAGGCTCACAAATTACTAATTATTCATTTTTAATGATTAATTTTTCATACCTGATGAATCGCCACCGGTACTTTATTCTTAACAAGCCGTATAATATGGTTTCGCAGTTTGTGAGTACACATGCTGTGCGGCTGCTGGGGGAGCTGGATTTTGATTTTCCCGAAGGAACCCATGCGATCGGACGGCTTGACAATCATTCAGAAGGTTTACTACTACTGACTACAGACAAGCGCGTTACCCGCCTGCTATTCCAGGGAAAACAGCCACATAGCCGTACCTACCTGGTGCAGGTAAAAAACAGGGTAGGGGCAGAAAGTTTACAAAGGCTGCGGGAAGGTGTAACTATCAAAATACAGAAAGGCCAGGATTATATAACCCCTGCCTGCGATGTTACCATAGAAGAATGCCCACCCTTTGCTTTTTCTTCCGGTTATGAATTGATGCCCGATGTGCCCAATACCTGGTTGCGTATTACCCTTACCGAGGGAAAATACCACCAGGTTAGGAAAATGGTGGCGGCTGTTCACCATCGCTGCAAACGTTTAGTAAGGGTTTCCATTGAGAATATCCACCTCAACAACATGATGCCCGGCGAAGTACGGGAATTGGATGAACAGGATTTCTTTGAGCGGCTGAAACTATAAGGGTAGCGGCTCATAAAAAAAGTACAAATCTGAAGACGGCATTTCATCCCCGGATTTGTACTTGTTTCCTGATGCTAACATCTGGCAACCAGCTTCTCAATTCCCCGCCACCTGCTTCCTGATAATATTCAGGGCCGCACCGGCTTTGAACCATTCGATCTGCTGTTGATTGTAGGTATGGTTAACAGAAATGGTGTCCTGGCTTCCATTGGCGTGCGTAAATACCAGGGTGAGCGGTTTGCCGGGCGCGAATTCTGTCAGGCCAAGGATATCTATCGTATCGTCTTCCTGTATCTTATCATAATCCGTTTTGTCGCTGAAAGTTAGTGCCAGCATACCTTGTTTTTTCAGGTTGGTTTCATGGATACGTGCAAATGATTTTACCAGTATCGCCCGAACCCCCAGGAACCTCGGCTCCATAGCGGCATGCTCACGGGAGCTGCCTTCTCCATAGTTTTCATCTCCCACTACAATCGTTCCGATACCTGCTGCTTTATAAGCTCGTTGAGTAGCTGGAACAGGACCGTATGCACCTGTTAGCTGGTTCTTAACGTTATCTGTTTTTTCATTGTAAAAATTCACCGCGCCGATCAGCATATTGTTGCTGATATTATCCAGGTGACCACGGAATTTAAGCCAGGGTCCGGCCATGCTGATATGGTCGGTGGTACATTTTCCTTTGGCTTTAATCAGCAGTTTGAGTCCTTTCAGGTCGGTACCTTCCCATTCAGCAAAAGGAGCGAGTAATTGCAAACGTTTGCTGTCTGGTGCAACCGCAACGCTCACGCTGCTTCCGTCTGCAGCAGGGGCCTGGTAGCCCGGGTCATCCACCGCAAAACCCTTTGGCGGCAGTTCCTGTCCGGTAGGCTCATCCAGTTTTACCATTTCGCCTTTATCATTCACCAATGTATCTGTGATAGGATTAAAATTAAGATCACCTGCGATGGCAAGGGCTGTTACCAGTTCCGGCGAGCCCACAAAAGCCATGGTATTGGGGTTGCCATCCGCGCGTTTGGCAAAGTTCCGGTTGAAGCTATGAACGATCGTATTCTTCTCTTTTTTCTCGGATCCCACACGGTCCCACATTCCGATACAAGGCCCGCAGGCATTGGCAAATACCCTGGCCCCGATGGAGTGGAACACATCGAGGAAGCCATCCCTTTCAATAGTAAACCGCACCTGCTCAGATCCCGGTGTAATGGTGAATTCGCTTTTTAAGGTCAACCCCTTTGCCTGCACTTGTCGCGCAAGGCTAACGGAACGGCTGATATCTTCATAGGAACTGTTGGTACAACTACCGATCAGGCCGACTTCTATTTTTGTTGGCCAGCCATTAGCGGCAGCTGCTTCTTTCATTTTAGAGATAGGTGTTGCCAGATCCGGGGTGAAAGGTCCGTTCAGGTGTGGTTCCAGTTCACTCAGGTTGATTTCTATCACTTCATCAAAATATTTTTCAGGCGCATCATACACTTCTGTATCTGCATTCAGATAGGAGGCGATACCATCTGCCAGTGTGGCCACTTCTTCACGACCGGTTGCTTTCAGATAACGGCTCATACTTGGGTCATACCCGAAAGTCGAAGTAGTAGCACCAATCTCCGCACCCATATTGCAAATGGTTCCTTTACCGGTACAGCTCATGTTGTGTGCGCCTTCGCCAAAATATTCCACAATGGCGCCGGTACCACCTTTTACGGTAAGGATACCCGCTACTTTAAGGATCACATCTTTTGGAGCTGTCCATCCGCTCAGTTTGCCGGTCAGTTTCACACCTATCAGTTTCGGCCATTTTAACTCCCAGGGCAGTCCTGCCATCACATCACAGGCATCAGCCCCACCTACGCCAATGGCGATCATACCCAGGCCACCCGCGTTAACGGTATGCGAATCGGTTCCGATCATCATACCGCCGGGAAAGGCATAGTTTTCCAGCACCACCTGGTGAATGATACCCGCACCGGGTTTCCAGAAACCGATACCGTATTTGTTGGAAACGGATGCCAGGAAATCGTATACTTCCTTGCTTTCCGCGTTGGCTACTTCCAGATCCTGTTTGGCTTCTACCTTTGCGGTAATCAGGTGATCACAGTGAACGGTAGAGGGTACCGCTACTTTCGGGCGGCCAGCCTGCATAAACTGCAGCAGGGCCATTTGGGCGGTTGCATCCTGCATCGCTACACGGTCCGGCGCAAAATCGACATAACTTTTCCCTCTTTCAAAACCCGTTAGCGACTGGTCGGGGTGTAAATGGGCGAATAAGATTTTCTCACTCAGGGTAAGCGGACGACCCAATGCTTTACGGGCGGCATCTACTTTTGCCGGCATTTCAGCGTACACTTTTTTGATCATTTCGATGTCGAAGGCCATAATGTTTCTTTTATATGTCTGTTTTTATCAGGAACCGGTGGAAAATATCATTAACCTGGTTCAGGTACCCGTTTTGGCCGGGTTCCCTTTTTCTCGTCTGTCCGGGTTATGCCGAGGGGCGCCCGGGAGTTGCGAATTTACGAGAAAACAGGCGGTGGGTAAAAACTCTTTTAAACTTTTATTGATTAACTTTGTCATATGACCAGCATCCAGCTGGCCGGGTGGCACTACAAAGACACATGCAGAAACTTAGAGAATATATCGAGTCGAGAGCCTTCGGCGTATGCGCTGTATTGGGCGAGCGGTTTGGTATCGCATCATCCCGCATCCGTATGTGGTTTATCTACATTTCTTTTCTCACGCTTGGTTCTCCGGTAATACTTTATATGATCATGGCATTCTGGATCAATATGAAGAATTATATCCTGGCAGGGAAAAGAAACCCATTGAGAAACTGGTAATTCATTATCCCACCGCTTTCCGCAAACGAACCAGTTTTTCCAACAGGGGTTCCAGTAAGTCCAGTTGAAGCATATTGGCCCCGTCACTTTTGGCAACAGCGGGGTTAGGGTGTGTTTCTATAAAAAGTCCATCTGCGCCGGTAGCGATGGCCGCGCTGGCAATCGTTCCGATCAACTGGGGATTCCCACCGGTAACGCCCGATGTCTGGTTGGGCTGCTGGAGCGAATGGGTACAATCCATGATCACAGGCACTCCGTGCTCTTTCATCCAGGGTATATTCCGGTAATCCACAACAAGATCCTGGTACCCATAGGTGTTACCCCTCTCTGTAAGCATGATCTTATCATTGCCGGCCTTGCTTATTTTTTCCACGGCGAATTTCATAGAAGGCCCGCTCAGGAACTGCCCTTTTTTCACATTTACCACTTTGCCTGTAGCAGCGGCTGCCTGTAACAGGTCGGTTTGCCTGCACAGGAAGGCGGGAATCTGGAGGATATCAACAAACGGTGCCGCCATCGCGGCTTCCTCATGAGCATGTATATCTGATGTGGTAGGCAGTTGAAAGGTTTCCCCCACTTTTCTGATCAGTGCCAGACCATTATCATCTCCAATACCTGTGAACGACCCTGCACTGGTGCGATTGGCCTTCCGGTAACTGGCCTTGAATACATAAGGAATAGCCAGCCTGCGGCAGATAGTGGATACTTTTTCCGCAATCTCCATTACCAGTTCCTCACTCTCCACTACGCAGGGGCCGGCAATCAAAAAAAAGTTATGGGGGTCGAACGACTGTTTTTTGCAGAGCTCGGTAAGAAAAGAAGGGACCATCGTTATTGATTTACAGGATTAACCATCCTTGTTATGCGTGTGCGAATTTACACTATTTACCCGCTTTTTCAGTTTCTTTGCTTTCTAACAGATGCTATATGGCCGTAATAAAAGACAGGATACTGGTAATAGGGGCTTCGGGCCAGATTGGAGTAGAGTTGACGATGGAGCTGCGTAAAAGATACGGGAACGATAATGTGATCGCTTCAGATCTCAGGGAAGAAAATCCCCTGCTCAAAGGAACGGGTCCTTATGTAAGCCTCGACGTAATGAACAAGGAAATGCTGCACGTACAGGTGATCCGCCAGAACATAACGCAGGTATACCTGCTCGCGGCTATTCTATCTGCCACCGGTGAAAAAAATCCTAACCTTGCCTGGCACCTGAATATGCAGGGACTTCTCAACGTACTGGATATTGCAAGGGAAGAGAAACTGCACAAGGTGTACTGGCCCAGCAGCATCGCCGTTTTCGGACCCACTTCACCCAAACAAAACTGCCCCCAGCAAACCATCATAGAACCCACCACCGTGTATGGCATCAGCAAATATGCCGGTGAATTCTGGTGTAATTATTACCATCACCGTTATGGAGTGGATGTACGCAGCATTCGCTATCCCGGCCTGATCAGTTATAAGTCACAACCGGGAGGCGGCACAACGGATTATTCCATTGAAATATTTCAGGAAGCGATCGAGCATGGTACTTACCAGTGTTTTCTGAAGGAAGATACTTATTTGCCTATGATGTATATGCCCGATGCCCTGCGTGCCACTATTGAGCTGATGGATGCACCCGCTGAAAAAATATCCATCCGGACATCTTATAATATTTCGGGCATGAGTTTTTCGCCAAAGGAAATAGCGGCCGAGATAAAAAAACAGTTACCCGGCTTTACCATCAGTTACAAACCCGACTACAGGCAGGCTATTGCAGACAGCTGGCCGCAAAGTATTGATGATAGTGTAGCCACAAAGGATTGGGGATGGAAACCGGAATATGACCTGGGCGGTATGACGAAGGATATGATTGCGAATCTGAAATAACGGGGAATCAATTTCCAATGTTAATGTTCAATGGCCAATGTGCAGGTGAAACTATACCTGCACATTGGCCATTGAACATAGGAAATAAAAATCGTTTATCTGAAGCTGAACGCCAATCCTACTCCGGCACCATTGTAGGTAGGAGCGAAGGTATAGTCAGCAAACAATTTCAGGAAAAAGAAGTTAACACGGGCACCCCATGTATTGGAGAAACCGCTGTTGTTATACGACAATGCGATAGGGTCTACTACAGTTGTTTTGTAGGGGGTATTGGTAGCTTTGTCTGTATAGGTAATCTCATAACTACCTTTCAGGTCTGTATTTGCTTTACCCGATGTATAACCCAGTGCTGTATATATTTCCAGGAAAGCCAGTTTTACAGATCCGATCGCCTGGAAAGTAATTGCATTGATGCGAAGCGAGGCTTTCTGATTGGCACCCGGTGTTCCTTTTCCTGTCAGGTCATAGTCAACCCCAACCGTGTTATATCCAGCCAAAGCGGAGAGGTGAAGAAAAGGAAGCCTTTTGAAAACAGGGATATAGTTACCTATTTCGTTCTGTACAGCTATACCGAATACGCCTACTTCGGTTCCGCTGAAGCTTGTTTTAGGGAAATATCTCAGCTTTAATTCCGTGTTTTTGAAAATACCTACCCCTAACTGGGCTACCGGTAATGGTACAGCCACAAATTTCAAGTTGTCTTTGAATTCCTTGCCAATGCCTTTAGGAGAGCTAAATTCATAAGAAACATTCTTGCCATCCACGGTAGTATTAACACTAAGGGTTTGTTGAGCCGCGTCGCCGATAAATGTTGGAACCGTGGCTGATGTAGTAGCGGCATTTTTCAGAGCAAATGTGGCGTAATCGGAATTCCTGAAGGTAAAATTCTGTTTTGAATCCGGAACGATTGCCAGTTGTGCGCTGACAGTGATATCAAAACCGAGTTTTTTATGAACCCTGGCAGTGTTAAACCATCCGCGGCCCATGTTTAGAATTTCGCCTTTACCGAATGGCTCGAGATAGCTTTGCAGATATTTGTTCGCGTCTGGTTTAGAACCCGCCAGGATCTGTCCGAGATCCTGTGCGTTGGATGCCATTGCCCCCGCAATGCATAGTAGCATGAAAATGATTTTTTTCATAAGTGTTTGTTTTGGTAGTATTTGGTTAACTTCTTTAAAAACTTGTATTGGTAAGGTCGCAAACGGTTTTGTTCTCCAGCACAACCAGCATATTGTCTCTAACCTGTTTCATGATCCTGTTCAACCCGCATTTTTTTTCATCACAGTCCCGGCATTTCTGGTAAAAATTAAGGCTCACACAGGGCAGGAGGGCAATGGGCCCCTCGATAAGTCTCATTATTTGCGCCAGGGAGATTTCTTTGGGTTCTATTTTAAAAAAATACCCTCCTCCTTTTCCTTTCTTGCTCTCCAGTATCCCCGCTTTTCTTAGTTCCAGCAGGATATTCTCGAGGAATTTGAGGGGTATTTTTTTCTTTTTTGCGATCTCAGCAATCAGTACCGGACCCTCTTTTTTTCGCTCAGCCATAAAGGTGAGCGCTTTAAATGCGTATTGCGTTTTCTTGGATAGCATAACTAAGGGCGGAAGATAAGTAAATAATCAGTTTTTACAGCCCCAGGACCTGTTTCATCGTAAAAATTCCTGCTTTTTTGCCACTGATAAATTCCGCTGCCAGAACTGCTCCGCCCGCAAAACCCACCCGGTTATGGGCCGTATGGGTGATCTCGATATCGTCAACCCGGGATTTGTACCTGATCGTGTGCGTGCCCGGTGCGGGATCTACCCTTTCAGAAACAATAGGCAATTCATCGGGTTGCGCCGGCAGGTGGTTCACCCAGCTTTTTTTCCCGGGTATATTCGCAAGTACCTGTTCTGCAAGGGTTATGGCTGTGCCGCTGGGGGCGTCTTTTTTCTGCGTATGATGAATTTCGGTCATCTCAACATCGTATTCCGAATGCTGGCTCATTAGTTTGGCCAGGTAGGTGTTCAGCTCAAAGAACAGGTTTACTCCAATGCTGTAGTTACTGGCATATACCAGACTTCCCCCGCGTTCTTCGCAAAGGGAGGCGATTTCATCCCATTTTTCCAGCCAACCGGTGGAACCGCTTACCACGGGTATTCCGGCCAGTAAACACTTTTTGATGTTTTCAAATGCGCTATGCGGGCCGGTAAACTCAATGGCAACATCTGCCGCTGACAGTTTTTCAGGATTCAGGTCATTCGCATTATCCAGGTCAATTGTCAATACTACCTGGTGTCCTTTTTCCCTGGCAATTGCCTCAATGGCTTTACCCATTTTTCCGTAACCAATTAATGCTATCCTCATCGGGGATGGTTAATGTATAAATGATATGACTCTTAAAAGCGCCGCCGCGAAATTAATGTAAATACCCTGTATTACGGGTACCGGTTGCATCTGAAATTAGCGGGCAATAGCTGTCTTTCGCGAAGGGCTTTTCAGGTTTAACGTGAGGCTGAGGCCGGGTGTCCGGGTAGCGGGATTGAAATTAGGATTGATTTCCATCGACAAATCATCACTCACATCAAATTGTTTCAGGTGCGCAAACACAGTGGCGTCGGCAACCTGCAGGCCCCATGCTACCAGGAACCATAAAATTGAGTAGTCCCTGTCGCGCCGGAATGAGTTGCGGTAATTTTGCAGCGAGATAATGCTCAGGTTGGATATTTCAGGGTCTATCAATGCAATATCTGCAGTATCGGCAGGATTATTACTGGCTTTAAACCTTGCCTCATAGGCAAACTTGGTTTTCTTGTAGTAACTGTTATTATAGAAATAAAACCCTGCCGGTATAGCCAATATACCGTAAACGATCGGAATTTTCCAGTAGTCCTTGTTATAAGCCTGCCCCCACCCGGGTATAATAGCCGAACGGCGGGTAGCGATCCTGGGATTATGTTTGGGTACGGAATCTTTTTTTACCTGGATAGTATCGGCAGGTTTGGTTTTGAGGGAATCATTTTGGGAAGGCAGGATCCGGGAATGGGATAATTCAGCTTTCCCATCCTGCGCCCAAACATCCGTTGTGAGAAATAAAAAAAACAATAATGATATGAAAGTAAGATAAGACCTCATGTGAAGATTAACTCACAGATACATTCATGGCATCCAGTATTTTATTCAATTCCTCAAGTGAGTAATACTCAATGCTAATGCTGCCGTATCCTTTTTTATTATGTACCATTTTTACTTTGGTGCTGAAATGCGACGCTAAGTTATCTTCAATTTTTTTGTAGGCTGGGGGCAGATCGGTTTTTACGGAAGATTTAACAGCCCCGGTTTTTTCTGCTTTGTACATCTGGCGAACCAACTCTTCCGTCTGCCTTACACTCAATCCCTTCTGCTGAATTTCCTTGAACACAAACAACTGCTTATCTATCGTATCAATATTAACGAGAGCCCGCGCGTGTCCCATGCCAAGGCTGCCACTACGTACAGCCATCTGGATATCCGGAGGAAGCTTCAATAAACGGATATAGTTGGTTACTGTACTTCTTTCTTTTCCCATTCTTTCTGCTACCTGCTCCTGGGTATACTCCAGTTCATCCATCATCCTTTTATAGCTAATGGCTATTTCAACGGCATTCAGGTCTTCCCGTTGTAAATTCTCCAGTAATGCCAGTTCCAGCAATTGCTGGTCATTGGCCTGTCGAATATAGGCAGGAACGTCTGTAAGACCCGCGATCTTCGACGCACGAAACCTTCGCTCACCCGCAATCAGCTGGTACTTACCGTTGGAAAGCCGGGTAACGGTTAATGGCTGTATAATATCATGTACTTTAATGGAAGCAGCCAGCTCACTCAGGGCCTGCTCATCAAAATCACGCCGGGGCTGCTTGGGATTCACCTGGATATCAGCCAGGGGAATACGTGAGGTATGCGTAACCTGTTCCACCACTTCGGTCTTCAATGCACCCGCCGTTGTTTTAAGGTCTGCATCAATATTCTGTAACAATGAACGAAGACCCTTGCCTATAAGATCCTTGTTCTGCTTAGGAGTTGACATTCTTTATTATTAATTACTAATTACTAATTACTAATTCTCAATTACTCAATAATGCGTTCCTGGTTCGACATCTTCGTCATTCCATTTTTCTGCAGTATTTCTTTGGCGAGGTTCAGGTAGTTAACAGCTCCCTTACTTTCGGCATCATATAATATTACCGGCTTACCAACGCTAGGTGCTTCGCTTAACCGGGTGTTCCGGTGGATAATGGTATCGAAAACCATTTCATCAAAATGACGCCTTACCTCGCTTACAACCTGGTTGCAAAGGCGCAAACGGCCATCATACATCGTCATCAGGATCCCTTCAATTTGCAGTTCAGGGTTGAGGCGGTTCTGAACAATTTTGATCGTATTCAGGAGTTTTCCCAGGCCCTCCAGGGCAAAAAATTCGCATTGTACCGGAACAATAACGCTATTGGAAGCCACCAGGGAGTTTACCGTAATTAAACCCAGGGAGGGGGAACAATCAATAATAATAAAATCATACCGGTCCCTCACCGCGTCCAGGATACCTTTCAGCACATTCTCCCGGTTGGGATAATTGATCATCTCAATTTCAGCTCCCACCAGGTCGATATGTGACGGTATAATATCCAGGTTGGGAACATCGCTCTTGAGTATTACATCCGCTGCCTGTACATTGTTAACCATGCAATCGTAAAGACTGTTGGTAATATTATGGAGGTCAAAGCCCACGCCTGTGGTGCTGTTTGCCTGGGGATCTGCGTCAACCAGCAATGTCCTGAACTCAAGTACCGCCAGGCTCGCCGCCACGTTGATAGCCGAAGTGGTTTTACCTACACCGCCTTTTTGATTGGCAACGCCAATAATTCTTGCCATAATTACCTGCTTTTCTTAGAAGTCGTCAAAAATACACTTTCAGCCACATCCGCCGAAAGAATATTATCGGGTACACTCAAATTCGGGAGTAACAGCTGAAATCAACCCAAAGGCCATCTATCACCGTTTCCCGGCCTTATCCCCTTAACATTCCTACCTTTACAATAAAGCCGGCTGGCAAACGTCTACCGGGTACAGATATAATACTAAGACATGAGAAACCCAGGTACCTGGTGGATTATTGCCATCATTACGCTATTACTGGACCTTTATGTGTACCAGGCACTTCGTACGGTTACCCACCAGAGCGGAGACAGGACGCGAATTATCGTTCAAAGCGTTTATTGGGTGGTGTCAGGATTAATGCTGGCTTCCCTGCTGCTGTTTCCGTACCTGTCCATCCTGCAATCCTCAGTTATCTTCCGGAATTATGTGTTCGCGATACTGGTGGGGTTATTCTTTGCCAAGCTGGTTGGTTCGGTGTTTTTCCTGATGGATGATATCCGGCGCCTGGTTACCTGGGTAAGCCTGCGGTTTTTTACAGCGGCCAAACCCGCCGCTCCCGAAACCACCATCCCCCGCTCTTTATTTATGAGCTGGCTGGGACTGGGAATAGGAGGCGGGTTGTATGGAACTTTATTATATGGGTTTAGCAATAAATACCGGTACCAGCTTACACGGGTACCCCTGAGTTTCACCAATCTGCCCACGGCTTTTAAGGGACTGAAACTGGTTCACATCAGCGATATTCATAGTGGCAGTTTCCAGAATAAAAAAGCCGTTGCACACGGGGTGGATATGATACTGGCACAGAAGCCGGATCTTATCCTTTTTACCGGCGATCTGGTAAACGACCGTGCAGATGAAATGAAGGAATACATGGATGTTTTCAGCAGGCTCAAAGCACCCATGGGTGTTTACAGCTCCCTGGGCAATCATGATTACGGCGACTATGTATCCTGGCCATCCGCGCAGGCAAAAGCGGAAAACCTTCAGCGGCTAAAACAGGTGCACGCAGATCTGGGATGGCGCCTGCTGATGAATGAGCATGTACTTCTGGAAAAAGGCGATGATAAGATAGCTTTACTGGGTATCGAAAACTGGGGAGCAAAGGGCCGCTTTCCTAAATATGGGAAGATGAACGAAGCCCACCCGGGAACGGAACAAATACCTTTCAAAATTCTGTTAAGTCATGATCCCAGCCACTGGGATGCCGAGGTAAAGATAAAGTACCCCGATGTTGACCTGATGCTGGCGGGCCATACCCATGGCATGCAATTTGGAATTGAGAACCCCTATTTTAAATGGAGCCCGGTGCAACTGATGTATAAACAATGGGCAGGATTATATGAAGAGGGTAAGCAAAAATTGTATGTGAACAGAGGATATGGTTTTATCGGCTATCCCGGCAGGGTAGGCATTTTACCGGAAATTACGCTGATAGAGCTGGTTTAGTTCTTTGTTCAGCAGGCATTCTTCTGCAGGTTGATGGAACTCCACCTTCATTTTCTTACAATACTTAATGTTTCTTTAACAGCATAAGTTCTCAGTTTTTTGTCTTGCCAGGGAACCATGACCGAAATTTGGCATGGTCATTGAAATAGATAGAAAAACTAAAAAATTATGAAGAAGGTATTATTATCAGTTGCGGTATTTGTATTATTTGGCGTTGCGTCGCAGGCCCAGGGGTTCAAGTTGGGTATTAAAGGGGGAGCCAACCTGAATAAGATCTCAGGACAGTCTTTTGATGATGGGTTCAATTTTGCTTTTCATGTGGGTGGATTCGCAGAGATCAATTTTACCAAGTCGATCGGTATTCAGCCGGAGCTGCTGTTCAATCAAACCAGCAGCAAGCCTACTTCATTCCAGGCCGTATATGGTGCGGGTACGGCTAGTGCAACCCTGAACGGACAGGAAAAAGTGAAACTGGATTATCTTTCCATACCCATATTGTTCCGCTACACTACTGCAGCGGGTCTGCTGTCACTGAATGCCGGCCCCCAGTACAGTATATTGCTTAGCCAGGATAAAACCCTGTTGCAAAGCGGAAGAGAAGCCTTTAAGAATGGCGATTTTTCATTGGTATTGGGTGCGCAGCTTAATTTATCACCCCTTCGTATCTATGGACGTTATAATATAGGTCTGCAAAATATCAACGATATCGACAGTAAAGACAAATGGAAGAATGAACAGATACAGTTAGGGTTAGGAATTACGCTGTAAGGAGATGGTGATTGGCGGTTAGCTAACCGCCAACTGCTTTCTCCTACAGCTTAAACTTTTTTTTCAGTGCTGCAATTTCCTTTTTAAAAGCTTTGAGGTCGGCAATTTGCTGAATGATGAAGCTGTTGTCTTCCAGCTTTCCGGTTACTTTATTCATTTCCGCTGCACTCTCGTATACCATTTTTCTGAATGGGTTGGAATGATCTTTGGCCCTTGAATCATAAATGGCTTTAGTCATCCATTCCTTGGTAGCCACTACCGAGTCCAACAGCGAGTTGAATTGATGCCGGGTCATTTTTTTCAAAGGCAATCCTGTTATCTCCTCCAGGGAAGCCATACCATGTTTGTTTTTTTGTTCTGTATATTTTTCACCCTGCTGGCGGTAGAACTCATGTATATGATCCCAGGATTTTATTTTACCGGTCCTTATTTTTTCTTTTAATACACTAATCTCCGATTGCTGTATTAGTTGTCCTCCGATATTAAGCCATTCCGTTCGCTTATTTCTGGCTGGAATAGCCTGTAACAGGTCGTTAAATGAAGTGAGTTGGTAATGCCTGATAGTAGCGAGGATCGACATCACGCCATAATAAATGATCAACTCTTCAAAAACCCGGTAGGCGGGTAGTACTTTGAGTAAGACAGTCTGGCGTTTGCTGTTTTCAACGTTATCTGCCAGTATTTCAAGATCGGCAACAATTTTGTTGCCGCTTTTCAACAATTGCTTTCCCGCTGCGGGTATGTCTGTGATCTTTTTATCGTCAGAGGTTTTCGCATAAGCTTTTCCGGTTGCGGTTTCCAGGAGCTGTAAAGAATGAAAAAGTTCATTGACCGTATCCGGAGCGAGGTAATCGTATTCAAGTGCCTGGATACGCTCGGTTCTTTTATCACGGTCAACATATTTCCATGAGTTACGTGCCAGGGCGTACATATTGTACAGGAACCAATAGCCCGGCATAATGGTGATCCTGTCATGCGCAACATCATGGCTGATAAGCGAAAACGGGAACGGTACATTTAGTTCCGAAGGATAGTCGCCTTTACTCAGGATACTAAAGCTGGCAAAAACAGAGTTATGTTTGAGGCTTACGCATAAACCTGGCCAAAAGCCTCTTCCCATAATGATCTCACCATCGGCTCCGCGGCTGTTATGGTTGGAGCCTATAGTAGCACCGGCTGCGATATTGCTCTGTCCCATTACCAGTGCTGCACATAAAAAAGAGTTGTTATGGTGTTGTTCGTGTGCCGGGAATATAAGGGAATTCAATACCTCGCAACAGGAAATAGTGGCGTTATTGCCCAGGTAAGAATTGATAAGCCTGGCTCCGTATTTCAATTGGGAGTGCGACGCCATAATAAAACGAACCGCTTTTACCCCGTAAAACAACCGGCAGCCAAAACCAATGATTCCATTTACTATTTCACATCCTTCACCGATCTGGGTACGCCCTTCAGGTCCGGAATTGACTGTCAGGTTTTTTAATTTATTGGCTCCTTTAAAATAGGCATCGGTACCTACCCAAACATCCTTAATGATCTTGCAATTTTTGATCACGGTACGGTCGCCAATTTTCCCGTAGTAGCCGCGGCGATTGTCGAATCTTTGTTCTGTAAATGTTTTAAACTTTTCCTGCAACACATCATCATCTCTAAACCTGCTCCAAAGGAACGCATCTCCCGGCAACATCCCGTTAAAAGGCATTACCCTGCGGCCCGTATTTTCATTGCAGATCTCCAACCAAATCCTGATATCTTCTCCTTCTCCTTCTTTTATAATACCGTTTCCAAACTTAGCATGATTGGTAGTTACCAATTCATTCACATTGGTTATAATAACTTCACTTCCTATAATATAGTGCGAAAGATAAGATACATTGTCGATCACAACATTGTCGCCAAAATCGCAGCTTATAATGGTCGAGTTATAAAGTCCTACCGGAGCCTTCATATCACTGAATGTGAGGCAGAGCGGTTCGAGTTTGCCTATTCTGACCAGGCCGTAAAATTTACAATTTTTTACCAGCTCCGGGTTAAAAGCGTCAGATACAAGAATATTGTTCCAGTCATCGCTTGTATTGCCATTTCTCACCAGCATTTCTATTTCGAAAGCGGATAACCGGCGGTAGTCAATACCATTCCGGATCTGCATATTACGCAGGTAATATTCATTCTTGCCCTTCGGAAGAAATGGGGCGTCGATGAATCCGTAGCCTAGCGCAGAAAGTGGTGATTTTTTTATAATGTTCTGGATCATGGAACGATTCTATTTTGTTACTGGAAAACAAAGCTTTTATTCCACCGTTACGCTTTTTGCCAGGTTCCTGGGTTTGTCAACATCAAGACCTTTAGCCAGTCCTGTATAATAACTCAGTAACTGAAGGGGCACCACACTTAGTAAGGGTGCGATCACTTCATCTGCATCAGGCACCATCATTACATCGTCGGCCATTCCCGGTATTACGTCATCTCCCGTTGTTGCCAGCGCAATCACTTTACCCTTCCGGGCTTTAATTTCCTGGACGTTTGAAACTATTTTCTGATAATAAGAATCTTTTGTGGCTACAAATACTACCGGCAGGTTTTCGTCTACCAGAGCAATGGGGCCATGCTTCATTTCGGCAGCAGGATAACCTTCCGCATGGATGTACGAAATTTCTTTGAGCTTGAGGGCACCTTCCAGCGCAACCGGGAAATTGTATCCTCTTCCCAGGAAAAGGAAATCAGTTGCGGTACTGTACTTTTCAGCAATGCGCTGAATATTACCGGTATCCTGCAATATTTCTCTCACTTTCTCAGGAACGGCTTCCAGTTCCCGGATCAATTGCAAATAACGAGATTCTTCCAGGGTTCCTTTAGCGTAGCCGATCTTTAATGCCATCATGGTTAGAACCGCCAGTTGCCCGGTAAATGCTTTTGTGCTCGCAACACCTATTTCAGGCCCTGAATGCGTATAGGCGCCGGCATCGCTTAGGCGGGCTATACTGCTTCCTACCGCGTTCACCACCCCAAAAATAAAAGCACCTTTTTCTTTCGCACTTTCCAATGCTACCAGTGTATCTGCGGTTTCCCCGCTTTGTGAAATCGCAATAATTACATCGCCTTTATGTATCACCGGATTACGATACCTGAACTCAGATGCATACTCAACTTCAACAGGTATCCTGCATAGTTCTTCGATCAGGTATTCGGCAATTAGCCCGGCATGCCAGCTTGTTCCACAGGCAACAATAATGATGCGGGGTGCTTTTACAAACGCTTCCAGGTTATTTTCAATACCCCCCATCATAATCTGCCCGCTGGCTGCCAGCAATCTCCCCCTGAGGCAATCGAAAATAGTATCAGGTTGCTCATGAATTTCTTTGAGCATGAAATGTTCATAGCCACCCTTTTCAATAGCCGCCAGCTCCATATCAAGCTTGGTAATAAACGGTGTTTGTTTTTCATTACCGAGGTTCTTTAATATCAGCTCATCAGGTTTTACAATGGCAATCTCGTAATCATTTACATATACTACTTCCTTGGTATATTCAATAATAGGGGAGGCATCACTGGCTAAAAAATGTTCGCCTTTACCGATGCCTATTACCAGGGGGCTGCCTTTCCTGGCGGCTATAATGGTATCAGGATCGTCATTGGATATCAGCAAAATACAATAGGCACCTACTATCCGCTTCAATGCAATTCGCAAAGCTTCTTCGAGTGCGCAACCATTGTTCTTTTTAATGTCCTCAATAAAATTCAGCAAAACCTCGGTATCTGTATCGCTCTTAAAAGAATAACCCTTGGTCAGCAATTCGGTTTTTATCTGGGCATAG
The DNA here is from genome assembly GCA_965229175.1 of Sediminibacterium sp. GTDB lineage: Bacteria > Bacteroidota > Bacteroidia > Chitinophagales > Chitinophagaceae > Sediminibacterium. The sequence continues at coordinate 157,357 of CBDDIT010000057.1, forward strand.
TTTTCAATGATCCCATTATGGATCATCGCCAGTTCTCCACTTTGAGATTGATGCGGATGCGCATTGCGGTCGCTGGGTTCACCATGAGTTGCCCAACGGGTATGCCCGATTCCAATATGAGCATGGGTATTTCTTCCGATGGCGTCTTCCTCCAGTTCAGCTACTTTCCCTTTCTTTTTATACACATTCAGCACGCCATCCGATAGCAATGCCACGCCGGCACTATCGTATCCCCGGTATTCAAGCCTTTTTAACCCCTTAAGTATTACCGGGTAGGCTTCCCGCGGACCCGTATATCCAACAATTCCACACATAATAGATGTTCAGTTTATAATACATGCAAAGATTAATTAATTTGCGCAAAACGCATCATATTTAACAGCCTGCCTGTCTTTTATTTCATAGGACAACGGCAATACTTCATAACAGGACAGAAATGAAAGAAACATTCGACCCCCATGAAAATTATATACTGGAAAGCAAGTGCGTTTTATTGCGTCCTTTACAAGCCGAAGATGGCCAAAACTTGCTGTTATTTGCGGAAACGGAACCTGAAATCTGGGCCTTTTCACTGGTGCCGGTAGCGGGGGAAGAGAACCTTAAAAGGTATATCAGCACAGCAATTGAAGGCCGTAAAGAGGGAAAGGAGTATCCTTTTATTGTGTTTGATAAACGTACGCAGGAATATGCGGGAAGTACAAGATTTTATGATATACAGCTTCAAAATAAAACGCTTCAACTGGGATATACCTGGTATGGAGAGAAATTCCAGGGTACCGGGCTGAATAAGCATTGTAAATACCTCCTGCTTCAGTTTGCATTTGAAGAACTCGGTATGGAACGGGTTGAGTTCAGGGCCGATAATAATAACACGAGAAGTATTGCCGCTATGAAAAGTATCGGTTGCACGGTGGAAGGGGTGCTGAGGAGCCATCTACCCAAACATGCTGGTGGCAGGAGAGACAGTATCATATTGAGCATCCTGCAAACGGAATGGCCGCTTGTAAAAGAGAACCTGGAAAAACAACTGGTAGAGGTTGGTTGACAGATATCGGCAGCTTTTTATAATAGTACTCCCTTCAAAAACATATACGCTACGCTGAAATAAATAATAAGACCCGTTACATCCACCAGGGTGGCCACAAAAGGGGCCGAGGATGCTGCAGGATCGGCCCCCAGCTTTTTCAGGATTAAGGGTAACATGGAACCCGCCAATGATCCCCACAGTACTACGCCAATCAGTGAGAAACCAATAACTAGGCCGATCAGCAACCAGTAGGGACCGTACAGGTCTTGTATCACTCCATGGATCATCAGCTGATGCCAAACGATCACGCGAAAGAAGCCAATAATACCCAGTATAGAGCCCAGGGTTAACCCGCTTAATATTTCTCTCCGCATCACACGCCACCAATCGCTTACTGTAACCTCTCCCACCGCCATAGCCTGTATGATCAGTGTGGAAGCCTGCGATCCGCTGTTACCGCCGCTGGACATGATCAGCGGTACAAATATGGAAAGAACCAACGCTTTCGACAGCTCATCTGAAAAATAGGCCATTGCCGTGGCGGTTAGCATTTCTCCCAGGAACAAAACGATGAGCCAACCCACTCTTTTCTGTATCAGCTTAAAGAAAGGAATATCCAGGTAAGGTTCATTCAGTGCCTCGGTACCTCCCATTTTTTGCATATCCTCACTGAACTCTTCATTAGCCACCCATAGCATATCGTCAATCGTTACAATACCCAGCAGTATATTGTTATCATCCACAACCGGCAATGCCACCCGGTTATTCATTTTAAACACCTGGCTGGCATGTTCCTGGTCATCGTCTGCTTTCAGTGAAACAATTCTCCCATCTATGATCTCATCAATTCTTTTATCCGGGGATGCGAGAATTACGTCACGGATCCGGATATCATCTATCAATTGGCCATTCTCATCTATTACATAAATAACATCTATGGTCTCGCTGTTACGCGCGTGCTTGCGAATGGTTTCAAATACGGTATCCACGGTATTATGCAGATACACATAAACATAGTCAGGCGTCATCAGGCGCCCTACACTATCTTCCGGGTATCCCAGCAGTGCCAGTGTAATTTTACGTTCTTCAGGATCCAGTAATTTGATCAGGTCACGGATAGCCGCTTTGGGCAGTTCTTCCAGGAAGTCGGTCCGGTCATCGGCCGGCAATTCATTCAATAATTCTGCGGTTTTAGCTGAAGGCAGTTCCTTCACGATATCGCGTTGCTGCGCTATATCCAGTATTTTAAACACACTGGAAGCCCGGTGGATAGCCATATTGGCTATGATCTGCGCCTCATATTCCGGGTACTCATTAATCAGATCAGCCACATCGCTGATATTCTGGTCGTCCAGGAATTCCCGGATCTCCAGTTTATCTTCTTTCGAGATCAGTTGTTCAAACTGCTCAAAAATATTAGGTTGATCTAATTCGAGCGACATGGGTGCAATTTAATTAGTAATTGATAATTCGGAATTAATAATTATTTCCAAATCAACGGGCTTGCATATCTTCATGGTTATGATACTTCCTATACTGGTTGTGGCTCCCTCAGAAAAAAGAGGAAGGGGCATTTTTACCATGAACAAAATACCTGCCCATACCATCGTAGAAATATCACCGGTACTGGTGTTAAGTGAAAAGGACAGGAAGCAGGTGGAAAAAACGATGCTTCACGATTATATTTTCGAGTGGGGGCGTTTCCGGAAGAAAGGATGTATCGCTCTTGGATATCTTTCCCTGTATAATCATTCTTATAGCGCCAATTGCCGGTACGATATGGATTTCGCGGCTGAACTCATGACCATTACTACGGTGAAGGACATAAAAAAAGGGGAGGAGCTATTCCTTAACTACAACGCCGAAGCGGATGATCAAACCCCTATCTGGTTTGATGTGAAATAACTTGCCGATGCCCCAATTTTCAAATCGGGGCATTGGCAAATTTTCAAATTCTTCACCAGTATTGATACCCCATCAACCTCGTCAATTCTACTTTGGCCAGCACCAGCTGAAATTCATACTGCAGTTTTGTAAGGGATGCCCTTTGCACATTTGTGCTTGCGTTTGTAATCTCAAGATGGGTTCCCGCACCTGCTTTCAGTCGGTTGGCTGCCAGTATTTGTGCGGCTTTGGCCTGTTCAATCTGCCCGGCCGTGTTTTTTATTCTGTCAAGATTCGAGCGGAGATCAGTGAGTGCTTGTGCGATATCTTTCTTATAATTACTGCTTAAGGTTTCAACCGCCATCTCGTTTTGTTTGATCAGGTTTTGCTGTAATTTCTGTTGTTGCTTATTCCTGCCTCCGTTGTAGATGGGAACCGAGAATTGCAGGCCGGCCAGGTAATTAAAACGGAGATCGTTAACATAAGGTACATAGCCGTTTTTAACACCGGCGGCCGCGTGTAATCCCAATGTCGGCTTGTCCGTGGTTTTTACAATGGCAAGATCACTTTCCGCTTGTTTGATCCGGTCCTTGGCCAGAATAAAGTCGGTGTTGCTTACCTGCGCAATTCCCAAAGCCGTATTTACATCGGTTAAACCCAGGTCAAAATCAAATGTTTTACCACTGCTTTGCTGGGTTCCGGTTGTGTACTCCAACAGGTTCAATTGTTTCTGCAGGCTGTTCTGGATATCAATTTTGCGGTTCAGTTCATTGTCTAGGGAAGCCTGGATATTCAGCAGGTCAATCCTCAGTGCCGTACCATTTTTTAGTTGATTTTCAACGAGGGTTTTGTTATCGCTCAAAAAAGCCAGAACACTGTCCTGGATAGCTATTGCTTTTTGCAGGTAAACAATGTTGTAATAGATAACCGCTACCTGGTAGGCCAGTTGCGCCTTAACATATTCAACATTGTGCTGCGCGTATTGCAGGTCGTCTTTTGAACGTTCAATATTGGCTTTCAGCCTGCCAAAGTCCACCAGCGCATAGGAGCCGTTGAATGCGCCGCTTACATTGTGTACCGGTGCAAATTGGAAATCCTGTCCATTGAGAGGCAAAACAATTTTTGGCTGAACAAATGTGTAGCCTACATCCGCCGTAACCGAAGGGTATTTGTTAATCTCGGTTAACGCCAGTTTTTCCTGTGCGGTGGCTACCGTATTTTGTATCTCCTTTACTTTAGGGAAATAGTTGAACGATTGGTTAATCAATCCTTTCAATTCATTGTTTACCGTTACCTGCGCAAACAGGTTCGCCGAGGCAAACAGGATAAACGTAGCTGTAATGATCTTTTTCATTGTGGTTGAATTCTGCTTATGAATGCTATGCTGTTTAGTGTGAATCTGCTGCGGCTTTCATGGCTGCGGCCACTTCATCTTTTGATTTCTTTTTTACTCTCAGGAAAGCCACCAGCGGTATCACCAGGATAAAGAAGATGGTGATAAGACGGAAGGTATCCAGGTAGGAGAGATAGTAGGCTTGCCTGTCAACAATATTATTAATGGTAGCCAGTGCCTTGGTGCTGGCCCCGGCCACATCACCGGAACGCGCAATAATGCCCTGGGTTATCACATTGCTTCTTTCCAGGAACATCTGTGATTCACCGGTTACCTTACTCACCAGGTCGTAGCGGTGCTGCGCATATTGGTGGGCAATATAGTTATTGGCCAAAGCAATACCGAAAGCCCCGCCTAACTGGCGTATCATATTATTCAATGCTATGCCCGCCGGGTAATCTTTGGGTTGCAAACCCGCCACGGCCTGGTTGATCAGGGGCAGTTGCACCATACTGATCCCTACCGCGCGCAGTGCCAGGGGGATAAAAAAATCCCATTTGCCCACATCAGGACTAACAGACGCGCTCATCCAGGAATAGGCCGCAAACAAAAGGAAGCCTACTACTACAAAAGGAATAGGGGATACTCCTTTTGACATCAGCTTACCAATGATGGGCATCATTAACACGGTGATGAGGGTAGGTGCCAGCAAGGTTAATCCTGTTTCATAGGCGGTAAAACCAAGCGTTCTCTGCGCAAGCACCGGGAAAACGAAGACAGAGGTAAATAATCCCACACCTACAACGAACGTGAAGATGGTAGTGAATGCAAGGTTCCGGTTGCCGAGTACCCGAAGGTTAACAGCTGGTTGTTTAATGCTTAGTTCATACCATACAAAGCCAACCATACCTATAAAAGCCAGTACAGAAGTGATGCGGATAATACTACTGCTGAACCAGTCTTCTGATTCACCTCTTTCCAGAACGTATTGCAAGCAACCGATACCTACCGTTAATAGCAGGATACCGGTATAATCGATCTTGATAGATTTCTTTTTGGTTCCTTCGCCCGCCTTCCTGTCAATAAACGTAAGGGAAAGAAATGTAGCGATAATACCGATCGGGATATTGATCATAAATATCAGGGGCCATGACGCGTGGTCAATGATGTATCCGCCCAATGTGGGGCCTAAGGTAGGGCCCAATACGATACCCATGCCAAACAACCCGGAAGCGATAGGCCTGTCTTTCGGTTCAAAGGCATCGAATAGTATCGCCTGTGAAGTAGATAGCAGTGCACCGCCCCCTACACCTTGAATAAACCGCCAGATAATAATCTCAACCAGGGTGCTCGATTGTCCGCACATATAAGAGGCGGCAGTAAAGATGACCATGGAAACGATATAGTAGTTTTTTCGCCCGAAATACTCGGCCAGGAAGCCGGTCAGCGGAATGATGATAACATTGGCGATAGCGTAAGAAGTAATAACCCAACTGATATCCTCAATATTAACGCCCAGGCTTCCGCTCATGTCGCTAAGGGCCACGTTAACGATGGAGGTATCAATCAACTCCATCACAGCGGCAGTAACAGTGGTTAAAACAATGATCGCTCGCGCAAATCCTTTTGGCGTTGCCATAATAATGTTGTTTTCTAAGAGTGTGGGTTATTTAACTTCCGCACTTACGAATACACTCAACCCGGCCCTCAGCATATTCCTGTACTTATTGATGTCTTTTATCTGTATTTTAACCGGCACGCGTTGTGTAACTTTTACAAAGTTTCCGCTGGCATTGTCTGGCGGCAGCAGCGAAAACTTGGCACCGGTCGCATCACTCAGGCTTTCAATTGTACCTGTGATCTTGAGATCAGGATAAGCGTCTATCTCTATCTCTACCTCTTTACCCGGGTATAGTTTTTTTAACTGGTTCTCCTTGAAGTTCGCGATGATCCAATAGGTAGTATCATTCACGATAGAGAACAATGGCGTACCTGCCTGCACATACTGTCCTTCCGAAACATTCTTTTTTCCGATCTTACCAGCCTGGGGAGAATATATCTTCGTATAGGTGATCTTTAATTTGGTCTGTTCAATTTTTGCCTTCTTTACACCCAGCCCTGCATTGGCTTTTTCAATGGCGGCCTGCAATACGGCAATACGGCTCTCAGCTGCCGTAAGATCGGTCTTGCTGTTTGTCACCTGCTGAAGATTGGTTTCCACATTGAATTTGCTGTCGTCCAGCTGTTTGCGGGTAATGGCCTGGTCGTTGTACAGGCTTTGGTCTCTTGTAAGGTCATCTTCCGCTTTTTTCCGGCGCATTTCGCTCAACTGGATATTGCCCCGGTTTACTTTCAGCGAAACAAGCGCATTATTAAGTGCCGCCTTAGCGTTTACCACATCTACCTCGGCCAGTTTGTAGTCTGCTTCCATCTCGAGCAGTTGTGTCTGAAGCTCGGCGTCGTCCAGTTCCACCACCAACTGTCCCGTTTTTACCGAATCATAGTCTTTAACGGAAATTGATTTTACATATCCCGCCACCCTGGGAAGTACCGGCGTAATCTGCGTTTCAATCTGCGCGTTGTCGGTTGTTTCGTGGGTAAGTACGTAGCTGATCTTTTTGTAGCCAAAAAAAGCGGCTACCAGTAATACCAGTACTATGATAATAGACCGGACAGGTGATTTTTTCTTGTTTTGTTCTGTTGCTTGCTGTTCCATTGGTTATGTTTATAAGTCGTTGTGGATTAATAAGTGGGCGTGGATCATTTGTTTGATATGGGTGATGATCCGTTTTTTAAAATGAACGTCTGTATAGGGATCATGATCAGGTTCTTTGTTCAGTAACATATTGCAGGACCTTTTCGACTGCATCACATGGTTGATAGTGCCCACAACCGAGGCAAAAGTGAGCTGGGGGTCTACCTTACGGAAAACTTTCTTCCGGATCCCTTTTTCAATAATGGCCACCACATCCGCCCTGTTTTTGGCAAAAATGCTGAGAACGTTCTCATGAAGTGTTATTCGCTGGGTAACCAGCATTTCCTGCTGTAATACCTTATGAAACAAAGGCTGCTCCATAAATTTGCTCACATAGCTTTCGATAATAAAGTCAATCTTCTCAATCTCCGACATCTCCGTATTGTTCATCAGCCCATCCAGCAGGTTGCGCATAAAGCTCACTTTCCGCTCCACCAGTGCCTCAAAAAGTTTGTCTTTGGAACCAAAATAGTAGTTGATCATCGCCACATTCACATCCGCCCGGGTGGCCAGGTCGCGGATCGAAGTTCCCTCAAACCCTTTCTCAGCAAAGAGTTCTATTGCCGTATCGATAATATGGTCCTTTTTATCACTTACCATGAAAATCCTTTACAACGCAAAATTAAACAAATGTTTGAATTAAACAAACGTTTGATTGATTTTTTTTAGCTGAAGCGGGGCGTGACCGTGAACCGTGAGACGTGAGACGTGAGACGTGAGGCGAGGAACCTGTACAGCCAATAGACCGCAAATACTTGATTTTATTCACGATTCACGATTCACGGTTCACGCCTCTCACGTCTCACGCCTCACGCCTCACGCCTCACGCCAGTATTTCGTGGATATTTTTCCGGATGGTGTCGGCAATCCGCTGCATGGGCAGGTCGTTCTGGTCTTTTCCGAAAGGGTCCTCTATTTCTTCGGCGATGATTTCGAGGCTGCCCAGGACAAAGAAAATAAAGGCCACAACCGGTATGGTAAGGTATCCCAGGCTCACGGCAAAGCCAAAAGGCAGGGTGATGGTATAAAAGAAGATGAATTTTTTTATGAAAACACTATAGGAATAGGGAATGGGGGTATTCTTGATCCTTTCACAGCCGCCACAGATATCCAGGAACGACTGCAGCTCGCTGTTGAGAATAATCAGTTGATCGCCGGTTAATGCTTTATCACGGTATAGTAAATTCACTTTGTTCATCATCAGCATCGCCAGCTGGTTGGGGATATGCTTTCCTGTATCAAACTTCGGAATCTCGGGATGCGGGGAACTGTCCAGTTCCAGCCGTGTCCGTTCATTCAATAAATGAAGCCTTAACTCGTCTGCAAAAAGCGGGATGATCTTTGAAAAAAAACTACGGCTCTTTTCATCTTCTGCCGGCAGCATACTGTTGAGCTTGATAGCCAGGTTACGACTATTATTCACCAATGCGCCCCATAGTTTTCTTCCTTCCCACCATCTGTCATAAGCCGTATTGGTACGAAACACCAGCAGCATGGAAATGGCAAAACCCAGCAAACTGTGCATGGCCGGAATATTCTTGATGAAACTGTCATCCGGCACACGCAAATACTCTCTTTCCAGGTGTACAATACCCCAGGAATACAGGCTGATAAAGAGGATAAAAGGAAGCAACTGACGGACGGTATCCGCTTTGTGAAAATGAAATATAAACCGGAACCAGCCGCGGGGGTTGTAGTTGATCAATGTTAGAAATTATAATTTTAAAGGTAGGAAAATTAAGAGTTCCATATTTCTTTCAAACATAACCTTGCTTTACCACTGGTTATCCGCAAATTTGTGTATGGCCACCATTCACCATAAATTACAGTCACGCTCGTTTGGTCCCGATTTTTTATGGGGCGTTGCGATGGCAGCCGCCCAGAATGAAGGGGCTTATAACGTGGATGGGCGTGGTTTGTCTATCTGGGATACTTTTTCCCGTCGCCAGGGAAGGATCAAAGGTGGCGCGAAGCCCAGCGAGGCCTGCGACTTCTACCACCGGTATAAAGACGATCTCCTGCTTTGTAAGGCACTCGGTTTTTCCGTGTTCCGTTTCTCTTTCTCCTGGAGCCGCATACTTCCCGAAGGTACCGGGAAAGTAAATAAAGAAGGGGTTGCTTTTTATCACCGGTTGATTGATGAATGCCTGGGATTGGGACTAACGCCTTTCGCAACTTTGTATCACTGGGACCTTCCGCAGGAACTACAGAAGAATGGTGGGTGGACGAGTCACCAGATGTTGAAATGGTTCACCCGTTTTGCTACTGTTTGTGCGGATGAGTATGGTGACAAAGTAAAGAATTGGATCATTTTAAATGAGCCGATGGGATTTACTTCACTGGGGTATATGCTGGGAAAGCATGCCCCGGGTAAGATAGGACTCAGTAATTTTTTACCGGCCGTACATAATGCCACGCTCTGCCAGGCCGAGGGGGGAAGGGTAATCAGGGCCCTGGTGCCTAAGGCGCATATTGGCACTACATTTTCCTGTTGTGAAGTGGTACCTTATACCCAAAAAGAAGAGGACCTGTTAGCAGCCCGGCGAACCGACGCGTTGATGAACCGGTTATTTATCGAGCCTGCGCTGGGCCGCGGGTACCCGCAGGAAGAGAACTTCCCCCTGCTCGATAAACTCCATCTCCATAGTCACGCATGGAAATACACCGAAAAGATGAAGTTCAATTTTGATTTTATAGGGATTCAAAACTATTTTTCAACTACCGTCCGCTACAATGCCTTGATCCCCTATGTGCACGCATCGGAAGTAAAAGCCTCCACGCGTAAGGTGCCGCATACAGATATGGGTTGGGAAGTGAATGCCGATAGTTTTTACAGGATGATTAAACGCTATTGGCTATACGGGGGAGTGAAAGAAATTATCATTAGTGAAAGTGGTGCCTTTTTTAAAGATGAGCTGGTGAACGGAAGTGTGCATGATGTTAAAAGAATTGACTACTTCCAGCAGTATATAGCCGCCATGCTGAAAGCCCAACGAGAAGGCGTTAATATCAAGGGGTATTTTGCCTGGACATTGACGGATAATTTTGAGTGGGCGGAAGGCTTTCATGCCAGGTTTGGGTTGATACACGTGGATTTTAAAACGCAGCTGAGAACGGTTAAGGACTCCGGGTACTGGTTCAGGGATTTTTTGAAAGGATAACGCACATAGCACAGGTTGTGGTTGTGTTGGGGAACTTTCTTAAGTTTGATTGATTAAAGTTACAGTATGATGCTTCGTTCCCTTTCTTTGCTGGTCTTTGTTTTGGTTTGTACAGCAGTCAGTAGCCAATCCCTTACCATACCTGCCGGTACAGGGTATGCGGTTCCCGGAGAAAACGGGGTGGAAATGTTTTCAGGTAAGGGACTGCAGTACTGGAGCGATACCAGGCAGCAGATTCAGTACTTCTTCTATACCCGGAAGGCTGGCGAGCTTAGCGTTGGTCTTACTGCAAGAAACGCAGAGGCACCGGGCAGCAAAGTAAAGCTGGTCTTGGATGGTAAGGAGTTCCTGGTGAGTATTCCCTATGGTAAAGCGTTTAAAAAGTTGTTGGTGGGAACGCTCAGTATCAAAGACACGGGATTTCACCAGCTTAGTTTGTCGGCAGTAAAAAAAGGGGGAAATACGATTGCAGATATAGCGTCGGTTGAATTGTCGGGAACGGCAGCGGAAGCATTGCATTTTAACCCCCAGCCCAGGCGGAATGCTGCTTCAGTGCATCTGAGATACCCGGTTGCGGATTCAATTAACGTTAGTGCTTTTTATAACGAAATAACGGTACCGGCGGGTGCGGATATCATCCACAGTTATTATATGGCCTGTGGTTTTACCCGTGGATATTTCGGTATCCAGGTAAATGGACCAGCCGAGCGAAGAGTGATCTTTTCTGTTTGGGACGCGGGAACTGAAAGCATGGACAGGAATAAAGTAGCTGATTCTAACAAAGTTCAGTTGCTGGCAAAAGGCGAGAATGTGTATGCGGATGGATTTGGAAATGAAGGAACGGGTGGGCATAGCCATTGGGTATATCCCTGGAAAGCAGGAACCACGTATAAGATGATGGTAACCGCATTGCCGGATAGTGCTTCACAAACCACTATTTATACAGGATATTTCTTTTTACCGGACGAGCAAAAATGGAAACTGATCGCCAGTTTCAGAGCCCCCAGGGATGGAAAGTATTTGCGCGGGCTGTATTCTTTCAGTGAAAATTTTGATGGCGTAAACGGGCAAATGCAACGCAAAGCTTTTTTGGGAAGCCAATGGGTTCAGCGTTCCAACGGGCAATGGAAAGAAATTACCCAAAGCAGCTTTTCCTACGACGCTACGGGCAAGGCGGGCGACAGGATAGATTATGGTGGGGGAGTAGCGGACGGAAGATTTTATGTATGGAATGGCGGCTTTCAAAAGCCGGGTGCGGTTTTTGGCCAGGTATTTAACCGTGACACGGGTTCTCCCAGGCCGGTGATCGACTGGACGAAAAATATTGACAGCCTGACCCAGGCTCAGAAAGATCGCCAGATGATAAAACAGGCCGTTGCGGCGCGACAAATAGACACCACGGGCTCTGTTGATGGTGTGTATTACTATATAGTGAGAGAAGGAACAGGAGAAAAATTTACAGCAAATGATACCGTAACCATACATTATAAAGGCTGGCTGCTGAAAGACGGTACTGTATTTGACCAGACCAGGGATAAGCCCGCCATATTTCCCCTGAAGCGGCTGATACGAGGCTGGCAGATAGGAGTTCCTGTTGTTCGGGTGGGGGGAAAGGTCAGGCTCTATATCCCATCGGCCCTTGCCTATATGATCCGCAGCCGGAGCAAAGACATTCCACCGAACAGTGTTTTGGTTTTTGATATCGAAGTATTGGCCGCAGCAAAATCCAGTGGATAGTGAGGGGGCGAATCGACTCTTGCAGGTTTCCTTCCGATTCCTTATCTTGTACCAACCCCCCTTTCCCCGAATATCATGAAAACTGCTCGCCAGTTATCAGTTTTTTTGCTGCTTATAATAGTATTGCCGGCATTTTATGTTGGCTTCCAAATGATTGCCGACCCCACGGGGCGATCACTGGGATTGCCTGCCTATCTCCTGGAAGGGTCTATTTTGCATAGCTATTCCGTACCCGGATGGGTAATACTGGTAGTGGTGGTGATGTTTGGAGAATTTACCATTATCTGCATTCTTCGCAAGGCCCGGTTTTATTCCTTCCTGATCATGTTGCAGGGAGTTATGCTCTGCGTTTTTATGCTGGCGCAGATGATATTGCTGCAGCGCACTTTCGCCATACAATATGGTATCCTCCTTATAGGAGCGGCACTGGTTGCTCTTGGGGTACTTCAGAACCAGCGGAAAATTGTAGCCGATACAGAAAAAAAGTTCAACAAAAATAACCGGTCGTGATCCGGGTTACTGAATGCTGCCCGCCGACTTCTTCATTTTCAAATACACTCCGTTCGTCCATCCAAATCCATCCTGGTTGGGATACTCACCCCCGCCTGCCACGGTGTCGGTATTCATCACGTTGTACTTCTCCATCATTTTACCTGTTTCATCAAATACCCTTTCATTATTTCGTAACCAGTTATTTCGGATGGTTTCGGCAAGGTCCATATGTCCATATTGCCTTAGTCCCTGGAATGTGATCCATTGCAGCGGTGCCCATCCATTCGGGGCATCCCATTGCTGGCCCGTGTTGTTGAGCGTAGTGGTAAGCCCGCCAGGGTATAGAAACTTATCTTCCATTAAACGGGCTATTTTTAATGACTGGTCGCTTGTAGCAAGACGGCAGAATAAGGGAAATACGGTGGCCAGGGTATAGATGCCGGTCATCTGTTTGTCTGCCAGATGGTAATCAAAAAAACATCCTTTTTCTTCATCCCAGCAATAATTTAGGATAGCGGTTCTTCTTCTTCCGGCCTGATGAATTAGTTCGGAGTGTTTTTCGGGGTTGGTTGGCTGGTAAATACGGGCGAGCAGGTTTTCCATAAAAAACAACAGGCAGTTGAGATCCACCGGAACCAATTGCGTGGTTTGTATGGTAGTCATGGTAGATCCGTCCCGGAACCACCTTCCGCTGAAATCCCATCCCGATTCCGCGGCCGCCCGGATATCGCGGAATACGGCGGAAGGGAGTCTGCCAGACTGTTTTGCAATATGCGTATCTTCCGTAAATGCTTCGGGCCTGGGTGTATCCTGGTCGTCCCAATATCGGTTTACAAGGGTGCCGTCGGGCATTCTCGCTACCCTGCGATAAGCGGTTTCGTCTTCACCAACCCGGTCGGCCCCATCCATCCAGAAAGCGTATTCTTTTTCCAGTTCAGGCAGGTAACGGGATAATATTGTTTCGCCTTTTTCTTCCGCCAGTAAAGACACCATCCAGGCAAAAAAAGGAGGCTGGGAGCGGCCGAGATAATAGGTTCGGTTTCCGTTCGGAATGAACCCAAACCTGTTTACCAGGTAAGCAAAATTGTCAACCATGTACTCAATCATATCAGTTCGGCCTGATACCTGTAACCCAAGCAGGGTAAAATAACTATCCCAATAGTATACCTCCCGGAAACGTCCGCCGGGAACGATATAAGGATAAGGAAGAGGTACCAGCGTGCCGCGCTGTTCATCGGGATCTCGCGCAAGCAGGTTCCATAGGCCATCCAGGTGCTCGTGTATATTTTTTCCGTCAGAAGAATATCCTGTTTCAGGTTCTGCGGGGGGTAAAAAATGGGATGCCACGAAAGCCTGTATATCAAACCCTGTTTCGTTCTTGTTTTTTTGATAGGCAGCGAGGATCTCAGCTACGGGTGCCAGAGGTATGCAGTCGACAAAATATTTTGAGTCGGCAAAAATGCCGCTGGACTGCACATCTTCATATAGCGGTGCCAGGATATCAATATAGAATAAAGCGGTATCACGCATCTTGGGTGGTGATTGAGTGATCGGTAGCGGTAAGAGTGGATTTTTTGAAATTGGGCTGTAGTTTCTTAAAAACGAACAGGCAGATAACAAGAATGCCGATAGGTATCAGCGAAAAATAAAATGCTGTTTCGCCGCCGTAACTTTCAAATATATGGCCGGTCAGGATAGAGCCGGTGGTACCCCCCAGTGCAGAGAATATAATAATGAGGCCAGACATCAGGCCGTGTTTTGAAACCGGAAGGGTACTTAATATGACGGAGTTGATGGCAGGGTATACCGGGGCCAGCAATAACCCGATTAAAGGGAAGATAAACGCGGCCAATGGAGCCGTACTCCAGCCTGTAACGGGCTGGCCGGATACTTGCCGGGCCAATGGTATGGCAACCAGTACCAGTGTGGCGGCTAATAATAAGCAAACTGCCAGCACCAGGAACCAGTTAAATCTTTTAAGCAGTACGCCGGCAAAAAAGCGGCCTATTGCGGTGGAACCTGCCAGTATACTCGCCATCTGTATACTGAGTGCGGCGGGCAGCAGCAGTACCTTATTGTTAAAAGTAGGAAGCCAGCTCATAATGCTTTGTTCGATGAGCACATAAAAAAAGGCGCAGCAGATAAATACCAGTACGATGGGAGATATCATCAGGGTAAACATCTTTCCAAAATCCGCTATCATGGACCCTGATTTTTTTGACCTGACAGAAGATTCGTCCAAAGGGGCTGCCAGCAGTAAAAGAAATGCCAGCAAAGAAATCGTACCCAGCAGGTAATACACCCTTAACCAGGAGGTGGATTGCGGGTTACTGTTATCAACAAAATAGCTGAAGATAAAATAGCCGGTAAGAATACCCACCATGAAGAATGACTCGATAAAATTCATGAGGCTGATATGCTCTTTTTCATCTTTGGTAACCAACCCGATGGTACTGTAAACAGACATTTTAATCAACGCGAAGCCAGAACCAACTGCAGCAAACAACAGCTTGGTAGTGCCAAAGCTGCCGGTGAATGGCATCATGAAACAAACCAGGGTGATAAATCCCAACGCGATCAGCATGGCATTTTTATAACCGATTCGGGTAATATAAGAGGAGACAAGAAAAGACACGATGGCGATGCTCAGGTCTTTACATGCTTCAAGTACAGAAGCAGATCCCTGGCTTACACCATAGTTGTTCTGCACCTGCAGGATAACCGTTCCTACGCTATTGAGCAGGATGGCAAACACAAAATAATTGAGGAACAGGGAGGTTTTGATTTTCCAGTTTTGCATATGGCAGGGTTTGCGTGAATCGTTGGGTTACTTTTTCAGCATTTTCAAACACACCGGATTGGGAACAGCTATTTCATTTATTTTTTTCAGTGATCCGTTTGTTTTGTTCCGTTGGAATACAACGATATTTCCTGTCTTCTGGTTAGCCGCCAGCAGGTATTTGCCGGTGGGGTCTATCATAAAATTGCGGGGTTGCTCTCCGCCGGAGGGCTGGAGGTGTATTAGCTTTATATACCCACCGGGCCGGGATACGGCAAATACCGCAATATTATTCTCTTCCCCGCGATTGGAAGCATACAGGAATTTCCCATCCGGGGATAAATGGATATCGGCACTTCCCGGTTGCCCCTTATATGAATCGGCATGCGTGTTCATGTGTTGTATAGGTGTTAATGTACCCTCATGGTAATTAAATACCGTTACAGCACCGGCAAGCTCTTCCAGCAGGTAGACCTTTTTTCCATCCGCTGAAAAATCAAGGTGCCTGGGTCCGGATGCGGGGAGACAATCAGCATAACGCTGCGAAGCAGGGGTTAAAGGCAGAGCGGCTGTTTTGTTGAATTGGTAAATACCAACCTGGTCAAGACCCAGGTCAGGCGATAAAAGGTATTTTTCATCCCTTGAAAAGAATACGGAATGAACATGGGGTTTGTCCTGCCGCGTGGGATGGGTTCCTTTTCCTGTGTGAACGATATGTTGTGCCAAAGGTGCCACAGAGCCATCCGGGTTCACCGGCAGCATGGCCAGGCTACCCCCTGAATAATTGGCAACCGCCAGCCATTTGCCGTCTTTGGTAATGGAAATATGGCAAGGGTTTTCACTGCCGCTGGGCACACGGTTGATAAAAGTCAGCTTACCGTTGGCAGGGTTAAAATCATAGGCGGCCACATAGCCTGTCTGCTGCCGGTTTACTTCGTTCACCGCATAGATATGCTTACCGTCGGGAGCTATGGTAAGAAAAGAAGGATTGGCGGCACTATCGGTATTGCTTACCCAATGTAACTGGCCCGTGGCGGCGTCGAAGTCATACACATAAATTCCTTTGCTGTTACCCGCGGTATAAGTGCCCACCAGCAGAAAATAGTGCTGGGCCGCAGCGGAAGACATAGAAAAGCAGATACAAAGGGCAAGCAATGTACGCATGGCAGGTTTATTAAGTGGAAAGATAAGTAAATCCATAAAATTAAGTCAATATCTATGCAAGGGTCTGAAAACCACCCGGACACATCTTTTATGTGCCGGATCCCGTCAATAATTTGTGAAATCGCTGAATATTTTTGCCTACCTACCAGAAGGTAGGTAATTTTGTATAAAATCATCGACATGACAACCAGGGACATGATTATCCGTACGGGTGATGAATTGATCAGGGGACGGGGATACCATGCTTTCAGCTTTGCTGATATCGCTAAAGAGCTGGGTATCAGGAACGCTTCTATTCACTATCATTTTCCCGCTAAGACCGATCTGGGGGTGGCCGTTGTGCAGCAGCATATAGAAAAGCTTGACAAGTTAATGGCGTCTGTGGCTAATAAGAACCCCTTGGTTCAGTTGAAAGCCTTCCTTTCGGTTTACGATCATACCCGCGCCGGTAACCGCATCTGTATCGTAGGCTCCATAGCCGCAGCGGTAACCACCGTGGACGCTCCATTGGCCAAGGAATTGAAAGTACTGGTGAGCAGGATCATTGAATGGCTCTGCGGGATACTGGAAGATGGACGGGCTAAAAAAATATTCCGGTTTCGTTCATCACCCCGTACAAAGGCACTCATGATTGCCGGCACTATGCTGGCTTCCGTTCAGCTTTCGCGGGTAACCACCGCGAAAGATTTTGAAGCCATCCGCAAGGGGATCATCGATGAACTTACTAATGCAGGGATATAACGCTTGAAACAAAATAAACAACGAATAATATGAACAGGGTAGTAGTAACAGGTATGGGTGCGATAACCCCATTGGGTAATAATGTGAATGATTTCTGGAAGTCGCTGATAGCGGGTGTGAGTGGTGCAGGACCGATTACACGTTTCGACACCACAAAATTCAAAACAAAATTTGCCTGTGAGGTGAAAGGGTTTGATGTGCATGAGCACCTGGAGAAATCGGAAGCAAGAAAACTGGATCTGTTTACGCAATATGCGATGGTAAGTGTTGCGGAAGCGGTTAAGAACGCGGAGATTGACTTTGAAAAACTGAACCGTAACCGGATTGGTGTGATCTGGGGAAGCGGTAATGGTGGTATGGGAACCTTTGAGCAACAGGTAACTGAGTTCGCGCTGGGTGATGGTACACCGAGGTTCAGTCCTTTCTTCATTCCTAAGATGATTGTTGATATTGCGGCCGGCATGATTTCCATCAAGTATGGACTTCGTGGTATCAATTACTGCACAGTGTCTGCCTGCGCTACGTCCAATACCGCCATTATAGATGCGTTTAACTACGTGAAATGGGGTAAAGCGGATATGATTATCTGCGGAGGTTCGGAAGCTCCTGTTATTCCTTCCGCGATCGGGGGCTTCAATGCGGCAAAAGCACTGTCTACGCTGAATGAAGCACCCTCAAGCGCCTCCCGCCCTTTTGATATTGCCCGTGATGGATTTGTAATGGGTGAAGGCGGCGGCGCGCTGATACTGGAGAGCTACGAAACTGCCATAAGAAGGAATGCCCCCATTGTTGCGGAAGTGGTAGGCGGTGGTATGGCAGCCGATGCTTACCATATGACGGGTACGCATCCCGAAGGCGAAGGGGCCTACCTGGGTATGCTGGAGGCGATGGCGGATGCGGGAATAGGGCCTGGTGACATTGACTATATTAATGCCCATGCCACTTCAACAGCGCTGGGAGATGTAAGCGAACTCAAAGCTATTGAGCGGGTGTTCGGAACTGATACCAACCTGACCATCAGTGGCACCAAATCTATGACAGGCCACTTACTGGGTGCCGCGGGTGCTATCGAAGCCATCGCCTGTATTAAGGCTACGCAGGAAGACTGCATTCCACCCACCATCAATACAACCGTGATAGAGCCGGAGTTTGCCGGCCAATTCGATTTCAACCTTACCGCTAAAAAGAAAACCGTTAACTACGCCATGAGCAATACCTTCGGTTTTGGCGGACATATCGCTACAGCATTATTTAAAAAAATTTCCTGACATAACAAAACCATCCAGCCCCAATCGAGGCAACATATTTGCAGAAGAAATGTTTCCAATATCAGAAAAGAATACCGACAAAACAACAATTTGAAAAACCACTCCTTAGCCCCATCGGGGCGAAATGTCTGTGAACAATAATGTTTTCAATATCACCAAACCCCGTAGGGGTGACACCCGGGATGTTCGGAAATGATCAAATATGCAGATCAACCGGGCTGTTTTTTGTATAGACGGAAATTGTAAAGCAGGTTTTGGGTAATCCTGACCCAACACTTTATCTTTAACCGGATGGAAACAGTATTTGAAGACAGGGCATTCGAAAAACAGGACTATACGGGGGAAGGATTGCCGCCGGGCGAATATGAAAGTTGCCGGTTTATTAACTGCGATTTTTCCAGCACCGACCTTTCGGGTATTTATTTCTCCGATTGCCTGTTTACCGGGTGTAACATGGGTATGGTAAAGCTGCATAAGACAACTTTCAGCAATGCCAGGTTTGCAGACTGCAAATTACTGGGTGTGCATTTTGAAGACTGCAATGCCATCTCGTTTACCGTTGATTTCGAAAACTGCCTGCTGGAACTGTCGTCTTTTTACAGGATGAAAATTAAAAAGACCCGGTTCAGCCGTTGTAACTTGAGGGAGGTGGATTTTACCGAGGCCGACCTTAGCGGAAGCGTATTGGATAGTTGTGATCTCTCGCTGGCGGTTTTTGATAATACGATACTGGAGAAAGCCGATCTAAGAACAGCGTTCCACTATTCGATAAACCCCATCAGTAACAGGATACGAAAAGCGAAATTTTCCGCCCGGGACTTAAGTGGGCTGCTGGAAACATTTGATATTGAGATTGAACCTTAAACTAAGAATCATGCTGTTGAAACGTTTGTGCATCATACTAACAAGCCTTGCTATCACACAATTGTCTATGGCCCAGGTAAAAGTGCAAACAGGCCCCTGGTTCGGACACCTGTTGCGCAAGGACGGTAAAGAAATCCGCTTTCATTTTGATGTGCGGGCAGAAAAGAATAAAACGGTTCTTTACATTATCAATGCAGGGGAACGGTTACGGGTAGATAAAGTAAAGTTTACCAGGGATTCCGTTTTTATAGAAATGCCCGTCTTCGAGTCTGATTTCGCGGCGCGTATCGTGTCAACTGGTAAATGGGAAGGTGTATGGTTGAAAAGAGCGGCGGCCCGGGTACAGGAAATGCCTTTTATTGCTGAAACACAGATGAGCGTTACACCGGAACAAGTTCATCCTGCCACAGCCGATATCACCGGCCGATGGGAAATATTGTACCTGCGAAACAACAAAGTAATAGATACCCTGGTGGGCGAGTGGCAACAGAAAGGGAATACGCTCCGCGGTACCATTCTTACCTCAACAGGTGATTACAGGTATCTGTCGGGAGTAGTAAGTGGCGACAGCATGCGCTTATCCACTTTTGATGGGAGTCACGCTTTTCTCATCACCGCCAGAATCAACAACGATCACGAATTGACCGGGGGTGTTTTCTATTCCGGTGCCACCGGCACACAGCAATGGGTAGCCAAAAAGAATGAATATGCAAAACTGCCGGATAATGCCGCCATGTATGTGAAAGAGGGAAAGGAGAAACTGGATTTCCGGTTCAGGAACCTGGATGGGAAATGGGTGTCGCTTACTGATGCAAAGTTTAAGAATAAAGTGGTAGTGGTACAGATACTCGGCTCCTGGTGCCCTAATTGTATGGATGAAACGGCTTTTTTAAGCGAGTACTATCGTAATAATAAACAACGCGGGGTAGAGATCATCGGGTTGGCTTATGAGTACACCACCGATTTTGAACGTTCCCGTAAAAGTATACAGAAATTCAAGAATCGTTTCAAAGTGGAATATACCCTACTGAATACAGAGGTTACTGTTGGTGACACACTTCGTACAGAAAAAACTTTGCCCCAGCTTACGCGGATCAAATCCTTTCCCTCCACTATCTTCCTCGACAGAACAGGCAGGGTTGCCAAAATACGCACCGGCTTCGAGGGCCCGGGAACCGGGATACATTATATAGAACTGAAAAAGGACTTCGAAGAAACGGTAGACGCTTTACTCAGGAAATGAGCCTCAATACTTCTTACGCGACGGAACCGGAACGGGTTTCAGTTGAATAATCCGCAGGAAATGCATCAGTTTCATCACCTGGAAAGTAAGGTCTATTTCGTACCATTTGCGGGCAAAATTGGCATTGTTTCCATCCTGGTGATGATTATTCTGAAACAATTCTCCCATCAGCAAAATGCCCCAGGGAGTCGTATTTTTCGACTGATCTGCACAATTGAAGTTCCGGTATCCGTACTTGTGTCCGCACCAGTTAACAATCGCCCCCTGTATCGGACCCATTAAAAAATGTATCGGCAATAGCAGGAACCAGACTGGATGGTGGGCAAAAGCAATATAAAAAGCAACATACGCTATCCCGAAACAAACCCGCGCGGCCATACTGTTACCCACCCGGTCGAGCTTTTCCCAAACCGGCAGGTATTCCCTCGTGAATTCTTCATCCGGGAGATTGTCTCCGGTACGAAAACCCTGGTAAATAGTGTAAGTGTGCTTCATCATCTGCCATATATCCCTGAAAAAATGCGGCGAATGGGGATCTTTTTCGGTATCACTGAATGTATGGTGCATCCGGTGCATCACAGCATAAGCCCGGGGTACCAGGTAGGAAGAGCCCTGCAAAAACCAGGTGGATAAATAAAAGAACTTTTCCCATCTCCTGCTGGTAGTGTACATCTGATGCGAAGCATACCTGTGAAGAAAAAACGTATGTACAAACAAAGAAAGAAACCAATGCGTAAAAAAGAAAACCAGGATAATTACCATGAAAGTTGATTAGTGGAGCGCAAGCTACGGGAAATGAATTTGAAAATTTGAAAATTTGAAAATGAGGGAGTGAATTGTTAAAGTGTTTTAATGGCTAAATTGTTAAACTGGTCATCTGCCGGTAAACCGATAAACCATATAACAGCCCTCACCTCATAATGTTCACCTGTTCCTCCATTTTCAAATTTTCAAATTTTCAAATTCATTTCACATACTTCTCCAGCCACTGGTTCTGCTCCCACAACATATGTAATAAATTCTCCTTGCCTCTATAGCTGTGGGCTTCATACGGGAGGAATACGAAACGTACGGTTCCCCCGTTTCCTTTAATAGCGGCAAACAAACGCTCGCTGTTGATGGGGAAAGTTCCCGTATTGTCATCGGCTTCTCCATGGATCAGCAGGATAGGCGTTTTTATTTTATCGGCGTAGCTGAACGGGCTCATGTCATGATACAGATCGGGAGCCTGCCAGTAGGTTCTGTCTTCATTCTGGAAACCAAATGGTGTTAAGGTCCTGTTATAGGCACCACTACGGGCCAGGCCGGCCTTGAACAGGTTGGTATGCGCCAGCAGGTTGGCCGTCATAAAAGCACCATAACTATGCCCGCCTACTGCTACGCGTTTTTTGTCTCCGACACCCAGTTCCGACAATTTATTAATGGCCGCTTCCGCATTCATTTTCAATTGCGCTATAAAATCATCATTCGGTTTTTTGTCGGGGCCGGACGCTACTATCGGCATTTCCGCGTTATCGAGGATCGCGTAACCCTGTGTTACATAGAAAACAGGAGAAGCCCAACTGATGGTGGTAAAACGGTCTTTACTGCCACGTATCTGCGCTGCGTCCGCGGCTAAGTTGAATTCCCTCGGGTATGCCCAGATCAGGACAGGCAGCGGACCATCCTTATCCTTATTATATCCTTTCGGCAGGTACAGGTCGCCCGTCAGGTCAACCCCATCCGCCCTTTTATACTTGATCTTTTCTTTGGTAACACCTTCCAGTTGCGGATAGGGATTGGAGAAGGAAGTGATCGGCCTGTCGGCTATCTTCAATACCAGGTTTTTGATATAATAGTTCGGTACTTCTTTTTGTGATTCGCGGCGGGTTAACAGGATCAGCTTATCTGCGTCAATCACATCTTCCACTACTTCAAATACACCTTCCGAAGAACGCCAGATGATCTCATTTTTCTTAGCTGCCAGGTCAAACTTCGCCAGGAAAGGCAGATCGCCACGGGCTGATGCACCGGTAGCATTATTCATGAGCATCTTTGTTCCGTTATCCGTTGTCTGTATCACACTTCTGCCAAATTTGTTTTTGGTGCTTACGGGCTGGCCCGGGCTGTTATAGGCATCTGTTTGATTGCGCTCCCATAACAGTTCAAGGGTATTCGTGGTAGTATTGTACCGGCTTACCCTTTCCAACTGCTTCGACCGCAAACCTTCCTGCACCAATGCCAATGACGCATTACCCCAGGTTGTACCACGGTAGCGCATTTTTGTTTTAAACAATTCCTTCGGTTCTCCGGTAAATGGTGCACTTAATGAATACACAACATCATGGTATTCCACCTGTTTTTTTATCAACCCGCTATCCAAAGGCATAGCCCAGGTGATAGTCGCGGCTTCATCATCTCTCCAGTCAAAGCCCCTTTGTATATTCAGCGTATTATCATTTCCGGAAGGCGTTCCTTCACTGGAAGGCAATTCAGCCAACACTTTTACCACTTTACCACTTAAATCCGTAATGGTAATGGTAGAAGGAAATCCGGCCGCCGTAACCAGGTACGAAAACGGCTTGCGGATCGTACGTACCATCATATATTTTTTATCAGGGGATAATGAGAAAGTACTGATCAATCCCGGTTTGCCAATAGGTGTTTCCACTCCGCCTTTATTCTGTACCAGCTGTGATGTGGCATAAAACTCAAAAAGCTGCTCATCATAAGGCGATTTAATCAGGTCCTGGTAAGTAGGACTGGGCGCGGCCTTGCCCAGGCTTTGCTGAACCGTGGGACCCTTCGGGGTGATCGGACGCTTAGGCGCAGTAGAGGAGGATTGAGTGGTGGCCTTATAAAGGATGGTGTTATCGTCTACCCAGGTATAGCTCAATCCCAAGACCGCGTTAACAGGCTGTTTGTTTATTCGGGTAGCTTTCTGCGTGGCAATATCAATCACATACAGGTCCACTTTTGTTCCTGTAGTATTCGTAAAGGCAATCTTTGTTTCCGACGGACTCCAACTGGCATTACCGGCCAGCAAACCGGACGGCAAACCTGTTACAGGATAGGTTTTATCAGTTTTAATATTCTTCAGCGTAAAGTTGTTGATGAACGCCTGCCTGCTCGGTGAAAAATTATTCGGGTTGATACGCATACCCGCGATCCGGTTCTCCAGCTGCCCCAGTTCTTCTACCGTAGGGTAGGAATTGCGTTCACTTAACAGCATCCATTCAGCTTTGCTGTCTGTG
Organism: Sediminibacterium sp.; assembly: GCA_965229175.1. GTDB lineage: Bacteria > Bacteroidota > Bacteroidia > Chitinophagales > Chitinophagaceae > Sediminibacterium. The sequence continues at coordinate 181,038 of CBDDIT010000057.1, forward strand.
CGGACACCTGGCGTTGGTTTTGCCAGCAACAGGTCGGCAATATCTTTGGGTGGTGCCTGGTAGCTAACCGCGTCCTGGGCTGATGCCAGGCCATACGTAAATAATACCAGGAGAAGCGTTGCAAATTGTTTGGTTGTTCTCATGAGAGGATGGTTGTTTTATTGATAAACTCTTACATAATCTATTTCCATTCTTTGCGGGAAAGCAGCGGCATCCACGCCTTTTTGCCCGCCCCAATCGCCACCTACCGCTACATTCAGCAACAGATAGGCAGGCGTATCAAAAGGCCAGGCACTACGGTTACTGTGTTCATTTGAGAAACTGAAATAAGGTTTGTTATCTATCAGCACCGTGATCTTTTCAGCGTTCCAGTCAAGCGAATACACATGGAAGGCTTCGCTGCAATCCGGTACGGCTGTGGTAGCTGTTTTCTGTGTGCCGATACTATGATAATATTTTTTGCAATGAATAGAGGCATGGATCACTCCCGGGTCATAACCTACATGCTCCATAATATCTATTTCTCCATCATCCGGCCACTGCAGGGGGGTATGAGAACCCAGCATCCAGATAGCAGGCCAGGTGCCCAGGCCTTTCGGTAATTTCGCGCGTACATCTATCCTGCCATAGGTCCAGTCGGCCCTTCCCCTTGTCACCAGCCTGGCCGAAGAATACAGGTTACTGCCTGTTATTTCCTTTCTCGCCTCGATAACCAGGTGGCCGTTTTCAACCCTCGCATTCTTATTTTGCCGGAAAGTGTAGTATTGCAATTCGTGGTTACCCCAGCCATGCCCCCCCCGTATCATAAGCCCATTTTTTCGCATCCGGGAGTCCTTTATAATTGAATTCATCGCTCCAGACCAGTTTCCGGGGTGGCCGGGCATCTGCAATGGAGAAAAACAACGGAACCAGGATACTGGCGGTCAACAGTGTGGTAACCTGCTTCATACAGTCAATTTTCGGGATCAGCAATATACTTATAAAAGGTCCGGTTTGGAATGGATATCGGTAAACCCTGAAAAAAATTTGCCTGTAAGTCAGGATGCCTTTACTTTTGTGCCCTAGTATGAAACTATTCGCACATACCCACCACCATCATTTCTTACCCAAGGGGTAGGCTACTGGTGTTTTGTGCGTAACACGATAAAACATTAAAGGGCTTACCGGTATGGTAGCCCTTTTTTTATATTCAGATTTTACAAGAGACAGATAAATAACTGATGATGACAACACAAAACCGTAATAAACAGGTAGCCGACAGTGGCAAACTGAAATTAGCTATTCAGAAAAGTGGCCGGCTCCACGACGATTCTATCCGCCTCTTGAAGGAATGTGGAATCGATATCAGCAATGGGGTAAACAAACTCAAGGCTGAGGCCAGCAACTTCCCTATAGAAGTATATTTCCTTCGCGATGATGATATTCCCCAGTATGTGGAAGACGCGGTTGCCGATATCGGTTTTGTAGGTGAAAATGTGGTATACGAGAAGAAAAAGAAACTGGATGTGGTTGAAAAACTGGGTTTTGGCAAGTGCCGCCTCAGCCTGGCGGTAAGGCGAAACGAGGAATATACCGGGGTATCTTTTTTGGAAGGTAAAAAGATCGCTACCAGCTACCCTGTCATTCTGGGTGATTTCCTCCGGGAAAACGGAGTGAACGCTGAGATACATGAAATCAGCGGAAGTGTTGAGATCGCGCCGGGCATAGGGTTGGCCGATGCTATCTGCGACCTGGTAAGCAGTGGATCCACCCTGTTTATGAACGGCCTGGTGGAAGCAGAAAGCATATTGCAGTCACAGGCCGTTTTGATCAAGAATAAAGACCTCTCGGAAGAAAAGCAGCAGCTGCTCAACAGGCTGATCTTCCGTATCCAGTCGGTTAAAAAGGCACGTAATAACAAGTATATCCTTTTAAACGCACCCAATGATACACTCGAAGAAATTATCGGGCTGCTGCCCGGCATGAAAAGCCCGACCGTACTGCCCCTGGCTGAAGAAGGATGGAGCAGCGTGCATAGTGTACTGAATGAAAATGATTTCTGGGATATTATTGAACAATTGAAAGCCGCCGGTGCCCAGGGAATACTGGTAGTGCCTATAGAAAAAATGATTGTGTAAGGCAACAGGTCATGAGTAAGCGCAATAAAAGCCCGCACTCCAGGCCTGACGAAAAAGCGATGACAATGAAACAAATACAACATCCTCAACGCAGTTCCTGGGTAACCCTGCTGAAACGCCCGGCGATGGATAACACCGCGCTGAGAGCCAAGGTTAGTGAGATGATGAATGCCGTAAGGCAGGATGGTGATGAAGCGGTTAGCCGGCTTACCCGGCAGTTTGATGGGGTTGACATAAAAGATTCCCTCGTAACCGCGCAGGAGATAGAGGAAGCGGTTGCAGCGGTTTCTGTCGAACTTCAACAAGCTATCGTGCAGGCGGCTGCTAATATCCGCCTGTTTCATGAAAAGCAGGTAGGGCGTGTTGAAGTGATAGAAACCATGCCTGGTATCACCTGCTGGCGTAAAAATGTAGGTATTGAGAAAGTGGGACTGTATATTCCGGGAGGTTCTGCCCCCTTGTTCTCTACTATATTAATGCTGGGCATTCCTGCTTCTATTGCGGGATGCAGGGAAGTGATTCTCTGCTCGCCGCCAGGTAGAAACGGGAAGCTGGACCCGGCTATTCTGTTCGCAGCGCGGCTGGTGGGTATCACAAAAATTTTCAAAATGGGAGGAGTACAGGCTATTGCTGCGATGGCTTATGGAACGGAAACCGTTCCCGCTGTATATAAGATTTTCGGACCGGGTAACCAGTATGTTACCTGCGCCAAGCAGTTGATACAACAGGAAGGTATTGCCATTGATATGCCGGCGGGCCCCAGTGAGGTTTGTGTGCTGGCCGACAGTTCCGCCAATGCTGCTTTTGTTGCCGCCGATCTTCTGAGCCAGGCCGAGCATGGGGCCGATAGCCAGGTGTTATTGATTACAACGGATGCTGACCTGGTTAACCAGGTAAACGCAGAACTGGATAAGCAGCTGGCGCAGTTGCCCCGAAAAGAAATGGCCGGAAAAGCCCTGGTGAACAGCACTGCCGTTATTATGGAGAATATGGACGAAGCCATCGAGCTGGTTAACGAGTATGCGGCGGAACACCTGATAATTGCCTGTGAGAATGATGAAGAAATAGCGGCACGCATTGTAAACGCGGGATCGGTTTTCCTGGGGAACTATTCGCCGGAAAGTGTGGGCGACTATGCCAGCGGCACTAATCATACCTTGCCTACTAACGGGTTTGCAAGGGCCTATAGCGGTGTAAGCGTGGATAGCTTTGTAAAAAAGATCACGTACCAGAAACTGACAAGGCAGGGGCTGGAAAATATTGGTCATACCGTTATGTTAATGGCTGAAGCCGAAGGCCTGCAGGCGCATTCCCATGCAGTACGTGTAAGAACAAAAAAATGATCATTTCATACTATCTATATGTTCCAGTTAGAAACGCTGATCCGCGAAAACATTAAAAAATTAACTCCCTATTCCTCCGCCCGTGATGAATTTACAGGGGAGGCAAAAGTATTCCTTGACGCTAATGAAAACAGCCTGGGTTCTCCGCTTACCAAATGGTATAACCGTTACCCCGACCCGCACCAGCGTTTGATCAAAGAAAAACTGGCAGCGGTAAAACGGGTTGAGGCGGACCAGATTTTCCTGGGCAATGGCAGCGATGAATGTGTCGACCTTCTGTTCCGTTGCTTTTGTGAGCCGGGAAAAGACAATGTGATCATTTGTCCGCCTACCTATGGGATGTATGAAGTGAGTGCTAATATCAATGATATTCAATTAAAGCGTGCACCACTGCTGGAAGATTTCCAGCTAGACCTGGTTCACCTGGAAAACCTGGTGGATGCGCACACAAAGCTTATCTGGCTTTGTTCGCCCAATAACCCAACCGGAAATTCGCTGAACCGGGCCGATATTGAAATGGTACTGAATAATTTTGAAGGTATTGTGGTGATAGATGAAGCCTATATTAATTTTTCGCGCCAGCGGTCATTTGTGCAGGAGTTGAATGAGTATCCTAACCTGGTGGTAATGCAAACATTTAGCAAAGCCTGGGGGTTGGCGGGGCTTAGGTTGGGAATGGCTTTTGCCTCAACAGCGATTATAGAAGTGATGAACAAAGTGAAGCCGCCTTATAATATTAACCAATCAACACAGGAGCTGGTATTGAAGGCATTGGAAGAAGTTGGACAGGTAAATGATATGATCCGTTTATTGGTGGACATGCGTGAAGCACTGGCGGAAGTGTTCACTTCGATGCCAACAGTAGAAAAAGTATATCCTTCCGACGCAAATTTTATACTGGTGAAGATAGAGGATGCCAGGAAAGTATATGAGTTCCTGCTTACAAAAGGAATCGTTCTGCGCGACAGAAGTAATGTAAAGCTTTGTGAGGACTGTCTTCGAATTACCGTGGGAACCGAGAGGGAGAACACTATCCTTGTAGACGCCATGCAGGATTGGTACCATACTAAAACAAACTGAACTATTTTGTGTTTTCAGTTGTAATTTCAGCACTTAAATATCTGCCCGATGAAAAAAATTCTTCAATCTTGCACCCTGTCACTGGTTGCGATGAGTATCGCCTGTTTATCCGCATGTGCGGCTGATTCTCTGAAAGTAGTTACGGCTTCAGGTATTATGGCCGATCAGGATAATGCAGGTTTACAACTGCCATCGGGTTTTGGAGCCCTGGTGGTAGCTGATGGACTTGCCAGGCCCCGCCATATTGTGGTTTCTCCGCAAGGCGATCTTTTTGTCAAGTTAAATGGTAAGATAGAAGCCGGGAAAGGGGTACTTCGGCTGCGCGATACCAACGGCGATGGTAAACCTGATGAAACCACCGGTGCAGGAAACTACCGGGGAACGGGGATTGCCCTTAAAGATGGCTACCTGTATGCTTCTTCCGATGAAGAGGTTTACCGCTATAAACTGGACGATAAAGGAAATGTAGTGGACGGCTCTGAACAAAAGATCATTACCGGCCTTATTAACCGCCGCCAGCACGAATCAAAATCAATAGTGCTGGATGATGCGGGAAATATATATGTGAACATAGGGGCTTATTCCAATTCCTGCCAGGAGAACGACAGGAAGCCTGGCTCCAAAGGAAGAATGCCCTGCCCGATACTGGATTCAGCGGGTGGAATCTGGCAGTTTAAGGCCGACAAGCTAAACCAGACCTATGGAGATGGTGTACGATACGCTACCGGGTTGCGTAATGTGGTGGGGCTTGACTGGAATAAGCAGGCCGGAAAACTCTTTGTGATGCAGCACGGCCGCGATGATCTGCATAACCTTTTCCCAGAGTTCTATACGGAAAAAGATAACGCGGAGAAGCCGGCCGAAGCGATGTACGCTTTAAACAAGGGTGATAATGCCGGTTGGCCCTATATCTACTTTGATCCGGCAACCCATAAAAAAATGCTGGCACCTGAATATGGTGGCGATGGTAAGAAAGAAGCCGGGCAGGATGCCATTGACCCTGCTATTGCATTCCCGGCACATATGGCACCGAATGCGATGCTGTTTTATACGGGTAACATGTTTCCCGCCAGGTATAAGAATGGTGCTTTTGTTGCCTTTCATGGTTCCTGGAACCGTGCCCCGTTACCACAGGAAGGGTATTATGTAGTATTCGTTCCTTTTGAAAATGGTAAGCCCACCGGCAAATGGGAAGTGTTTGCAGACGGCTTTGCGGAAAAAGGCGATGGCCTTACCCCCAGGAATGCGGCGCACCGCCCAACCGGCCTTGCGCAAGGCCCGGATGGATCACTGTATGTATCAGACGATCAGAAAGGAACCATTTACAGGATTATTTACAACGGAAAATAAACATGAAAATAAGACTGCTGCTGGCGGGATTCGTTTTGCTGATAACTATCGCTATGGTGCCTGCGGAAAAGCAAGCGGCAACGGCGGATATCAAAGCCTCATTGGCGAAGGGTAAAACCATTTATGTACAGCGTTGCCTTGTATGCCACCAAAAAGATGGTGGCGGTGTGCCACACCTGAATGCTCCCCTGGATGGAGCTTCGGCGGTGGTGGCGAATGATAAGGCAAAACTGATCCGTATTGTTTTAAAAGGAATGACGGAAAGGGTGGAACTGGATGGAGAGTATTACAGTAACAATATGACACCCCATAACGACCTGAACGATCAACAGGTGGCGGATGTACTTACCTATGTAAGAAACAGCTGGACTAACAAGGCTTCGGCGGTTACTGCGGCAGAAGTAAAAACGGTACGGGCCAAAATAAAATAAACATGAAGCCGATACTATTTATAGACAGGGATGGAGTTATCTTACAGGAACCGGCTGATTTCCAGGTAGACAGTGCCGAGAAATTCTCTTTTGTTACCGGTGCCATCACCGCACTATCGGCTATCGCTTCGGAATTTGACTTTTATAAAGTAATGGTCACCAACCAGGATGGGCTGGGTACCGATAGCTATCCCGAAGCTCATTTTTATCCTTACCAGGACCTGATGCTGCGCACCCTGGCAAGCGAAGGTTTTTTGTTTGATGAAATACATGTGGACAGGACATTTGCCCACGAAAATATGCCTACCCGTAAACCCGGTACAGCTATGTTAGGACACCTGGTGAATAATGACCAGTATGACCTTGCCAACTCATTCATGATCGGCGACAGGTGGAGCGATATTGAACTGGCAAAGAACCTGGGTTGCCAGGCCATTTACCTGAGATCGCCGGTTCAGTCGCTCTTGCTTACAGATGAACAGGAAGCAAGACTTCGTGGCACCATTGTACTGGAGACCGACAGCTGGTCGGAAATCTACGCTTTCCTGAAATTGGGGCTAAGAAAAGTAGTGCACGACCGTAATACCAATGAAACCAAGATTCATGTTGAATTGAACCTGGATGGGAATGGCAAGACGGATATTGCTACCGGAATTGGTTTTTTCGATCATATGCTCGACCAGATTGCCCGCCACGGTAAAATGGATCTGACGATCAGAACCGGTGGCGATCTGCACATAGATGAGCATCATACCATAGAAGATACCGGTATTGCACTGGGAGAAGCTTTTGCCAAAGCCCTTACAGATAAGCGGGGGATGGAAAGATATGGTTTCGCTTTACCAATGGATGAGGCCCAGGCCAAAGTATTGATAGATTTCGGTGGCCGTAACTGGATCGTTTGGGACGCGGAGTTCCGGCGTGAAAAGATAGGAGAGATGCCGACTGAAATGTTCTTTCATTTCTTCAAATCATTCAGCGATGCGGCCAGGTGCAATCTTACCATCGAGTGTAAAGGTGATAATGAACACCACAAAATAGAAGCCATCTTCAAGGCCTTTGCCAAAGCCATCCGAATGGCCGTAAAAAGAGATCCGCTGAGTAATTATTTGCCTTCTACCAAGGGAGTACTTTAATCAATGAATTAAAATAGTTATTGCATAGCAGTTATTACCCTTAATGTTAATGATTTAAAATCTGCATAAGCGTTTCTAACTGCACCGAAGTGTGCTCCAATTGCACCTTCTGATGGTTTTAATAGAAAAATTGGTTTTCTGGCTTCCATAGCCATAGGAATTAGGCTGTGATAGTGCTTCAGCAATGCAATGCAGTATTCATCGCTGTCAACAGTAACATTATCATTGATTTGTTCTTTCAGTACAAACTTTCGAAACACGTTCGGAATACGATTCGCCCATCTTAAATATGATTTAACTGGTCTGCTTTCTTTGATGCCATGCTGCATTACAACATAACCCAATGGCTTCATCACACCCTGTGGTAATACTAAGGTTGTTTCTGGATTTCTATTGGCTCGATCTTCCCATTCGCTATGCCAATTATCGAGCCGGTTGCCTAAATTTTTTAAACCTTGTAGTGAGAACAAATCAGCCGCCATCGGCACTACAACATAGTCTGCTGCAATAAGAGTAGCTCTATTTATTGCCCCAAAATTAGGACCTATGTCAATAATATTAAAGTCCGCTTCGAATCTTTTATTAGCTTCTAAAATTACCCTGTAAAAGGAGGAAACAATTCTAAAAGCTGCCTCATCTCGATTTAAACAATTACCCCAACTGCTACTGAGCTTATCTTCAAAAAGCGACAATTCCAGATCTCCGGCAATCAAACCGATTTTATCACTTATATTTTCAATATGTACTGGTTGAATATCACTAATTCCACGATTGAGAGGCTTGATACTTTCTAATATTGTGGGTCTGAAATTTTCGTTATCATAAATTTCTTGAAGTCTTTCGTCACTTAAAAACATTGAAGTTAGATTAGCTTGCGGATCTAAGTCGATTGCCAAAGTTCTATAGCCTAGTTCTGCAAGCATATAAGTAAAATGGTAGACTAACGTTGTTTTACCAACACCACCTTTGTTATTGAAAAATACAATCGTTTTCATTAAACATTTTTATATATAATAACGCCAAAGCTTGTTTGTTGATCAACAATAAATTTTGGTTCGGGACTTCCATTTTTTTCTAATGAGGCCTTTGCTCTTTTAACTCCGACATTAAAACTATTTATAAATCCCAGATTTTTAGCAGATTCGGCCAAGGCGGGGTTTCTATAATCATTTTTATTTGGAAAATTTTCTGGGCGTGCATCACCATACAGGCCGCCAGGATTTGTTATTTCAATACGATTTACATATTCGTAAAACTTTATTGGAGCATTGGATTGATAATCTCTATGAATTACAGCATTGTAAAGTAGTTCCTGAATTGCAGATGCTGGATAAGCAAATTGATACTCTGTTCCGAGTTTATGTTGCACCTTTCGGACTATTTGTGATTTAATAAAATCATCCATCACCCTCATTTGAGTAGTAAGATCGCCCTCAAATCTAACCTCATAGTCAAATTCACTTGCTTCATCTTCTCCAACAAAGCGAACATATTGCACATAGGCTCCAGGCATATGAAACCTCGGGTTTTTACCGAACATCAATATTCCAGCATTAGTTGGGCAATCAGCCTTTAGATCATAAAATTTTAGAGAAGCCAATTGGCCCTTAATCTCACGACCGTTTGCTGCGAGCGTTTCTGAATCTATTGCCGATGGAAGATAGGTTAACTTAAAAATATCCGTACCTAAATCGTCCAAGCTACTTCCATAACAAGGTTGAGTGTCGAAGGATCTAGCGAATGTCGAACGTTTTTCGCTTAAAATTCGCTCTTCAGCTTCATTGGCTGTACCTTTGCGTTGTCCAATACGCACACAAACTTTGCCTCTATATCTAACAGGCGGTATTAAAGATGGCTGAACTTCGACAACAGCTACCTCGCCGTCTGGGTATTCAAACTTTTTAACCATCATGGCCGGGGGAGGGACAATTCTTCCATCTGTACGGTAACTTAGTAGTGTTTGTAAAAACTTTTCATCAATCTCGCTTCCATTTCGATTTCCATCGTTATCTACACCTATTACCAAATAGCCGGGAAGTCCATCTGCGGACATATCATTGCCAAAAGCACATATGGCCTCCCCAAATTTATCCATATCGGTTTTAGAAACAGTTTTTTCTAATTTATCTGTTTCCAAGCGAGTAAGTAAAATTGTTAACTGGTCTTGCGTAATCATCTTGTGAAGGTACTTAATCTAGACTAGATTGAATAAGCGTAGAACCTAAATATAATGACATTATTTGAATATCTATTTCACCCTCGTCCAAACCTCGGTTCTTCCCAATAGCGAGATACCGATATAGCCGCGCATCGTGAGGGTATTGGCGTCTTTCAGCTTGAGATAACATTTATACTCCTTGCCATTCTGGGGATCATAAATGCGGCCGCCATTCCATTCGCCGTCATCGTAGGCAAAGTTCCGCAAGATCTGCAGGCCCAACAGGGGCTTTGATTGCAGGGATTTGTCGGGGTTATTGATATCAAGCTTTGGGGTACCTGTTTTGGGATAGTTGGGAACTTTCAGCCAGACAAGCTTTCCGTGGTATTTGTTTCCCTCTTTGTAAATCTGTAAATGCGCCTGGCCATTGGCGTCTATCCAGGTACCGATAATATCATCCGGACCTGTAGTGGTTGCGGCGAAAAGGGTCAAGCACAAAAAACTGCCAATAAGCGAAAGCATTTTTTTCATAGGTAAGACAGGGCGGTTATTGTATTACAACCCTCTGAACAGTAATATCCGAAAAAAATCAAGACCAGCTGCCGTCATTGCAAATTATTAACATAAATGATACCATCTTTCATCACCAGTTTTGTTTTCCTGATATCATGTATGCTGGCAGAAGGGTCGCCCTCCACCGCTACAAGGTCGGCCAATAACCCGGTTTTAATTCTTCCTATCCACTTCCCATAACCGAATACGTCTGCATTAACCGAGGTGGCACTGCGTAATACATCAATGGGTTTCATGCCATACGCTACCATGGCTTCCATCTCCCTTGCGTTATCACCATGCGCATATACACCTACGTCTCCCCCAAAACAGATGGTTACGCCTTTTTGCAATGCCAGGGCGAAAGTTCTTTTCTTATTGGCAACCCTTGCCGGCTCGGGCAGCGTGCCTTTTTTCCAGCCGTCATATTCACTAACAGCCTCACCCGCACTGAGGGTAGGGCATAATGCTACCTTATGGGCTACCATCTTGTCAAAGATCTCAGCAGTAGCAAAATCACCGTGTTCAATGGTGGAAACACCGGCCAGGATGGCCCTGCGCATTCCTTCCTCGCTTGCAGCGTGGGCCACTACTTTACGGCCGCTGCTGACGGCCACTGCTACGATGGTTTTTAATTCTTCGAGGGTAAAAGTGGGTTCAGGAACCGTTTTTTCGAGGCCCCACCTGTAATCTGCATACACTTTTACCAGGTCAGCACCATTGCCGATCTGTGTGCGTGTTTCGCGTGTCAGGGCGTCCAAACCATCCGCTTCGGCGGCACCCCGTATCAATTGATGGTTGAGGTTTTTCGTTTTAGGCCCGTAGCTGCCGGTAGCAACTATGCCACGGGTAGCGATGATCATCCTCGGGCCAGGCACTACACCCTTTTCAATAGCCGCCTTTAATCCAACATCATCATATCCCGCCCCTTCCGTACCCAGGTCACGCACGGTTGTAAAACCTGCGTACAGCGTTTTTTGGGCATGCAACACCGCCCTGGCCGTCCGCTCACCCCCCTGCTCGTTCATTACCTGCTCATCCCATTTTGTCTCATTATAGGGGTGCAGAAAAAGATGGGAATGCCCCTCTATCAGTCCGGGAAGCAGGGTGGTTCCCTTCAATACTATGGTTGTATAAACCGGGCCCGGGTTGAGGCCTGCATACTCCCCAACAGCTATGATCCGGTTACGCTGCACCAGCACCCCCCATCCATTATGCATCTGCTCGCCGTCAAAAATCCGGTCGGGCTTTAATAACAGTAGGGTATCGGTTTGCCGGGCCATCATTTCCAGGCTTATCAGCAGCAATACAACGGAACATAGTACCAGCTTTCTCATAATAAATCGTTATTGTGAAGTTAGGATAAGAAGGAGCCGCATAAAAAAAATTTGTTTATGAATGGATTCTCCCTCATTTTTGTACGGCAATGAAACAGATAACAAACAAATATTGGTGGTGGCATACAAACTCCGTTCGGGGATTGTAATGGCATAGCCAGTACTTTTGAATCATATTCAAAGCCCCGACATAAACTGTCGGGGCTTTTTTTTACGAACAACCCACAGGCTGTACTTTAAATGAGAATGGTGTATGAAAAAAATGGAACTGAGAACCCAGTGCAGGAAAATGCTGGCCGATGTATTCACGCCCGTAGGTATTTACCTGCGTCTTCGCGATCGGTTCAGGGATACGGTTTTACTGGAAAGTACCGATCATCATGCCGCCGAGAATAGCTATTCATTCATCTGCATCAATGCTATTGCCGGCATCGAGATCAGTTCATCAAAAAGCATAGAATTTAAATTGCCGGGCGAAGAACCCGAAACCATCCCTATTAACGAAGCGACAGCGGTGCCCGGGCAGCTATGGGATTTCATGCAGCGTTTTGACGCGCAACCGCCTGAAATGAAAGAGGGAAAATTTGCACAAGGCCTGTTTGGCTACACAAGTTTTGATGCCGTTCAGTTTTTTGATACCATAACACTGGTAGCCAAGGAAAATGAAATACCCGCCATCCCCTTAATGCGCTACCGCTTATACCAGTATGTAATCGCTTTCAACCATTTTAAAGACGAATTGGTGCTGTGCGAGAATATTATCGGCGGGGTTGAAAGCAGTATTTCAACGGTTGAGTCGCTGATACGGAGTAAAGATGTTCCGGTGTTCCCTTTCCGTTCCGTTGGAGCCGAAACCTCGAATATGAGTAATGAGGATTATATCGTAATGGTGCAGAAAGGTATACAGCGTTGTTTGCGTGGCGATGTTTTCCAGATCGTGTTGAGCCGCAGGTTTCAACAGGGATTTACAGGCGACGAGTTCAATGTATACCGGGCTTTGCGCAGCGTGAATCCATCGCCCTATCTTTTCTTTTTCGATTATGGGGATTATAAACTGATGGGCTCTTCCCCGAAGCGCAGTTGATTATAACAAACGGAAAGGCTATCGTTCACCCGATTGCAGGCACATTCAGGAGAACCGGTGATGATGAGGTTGATCAGCAGATGGCTGAAAAATTACTGGCCGATGCCAAAGAAAATGCGGAGCATGTAATGCTGGTAGACCTGGCCCGGAACGACCTGAGCCGCGCCTGTGATGCCGTTGAGGTAAGCCACTACCGGCAGGTACAGTATTATAGTCATGTGATACACCTGGTAAGCGAAGTAACCGGGAAGGTAAGGCCTGGCCAAAACCCTTTTGACCTGGTAGCGCGCACTTTTCCGGCCGGAACATTAAGTGGCGCACCCAAGTTCAAAGCGATGGAGATTATCAATGACTACGAACCAACGGAGCGCAGCTATTATGGCGGGTGTATTGGATTTATAGGTTTCGACGGGTCATGCAACCAGGCCATTATGATCAGAACTTTTCTCAGTAAGAACAATACGCTTACCTACCAGGCGGGTGCCGGTGTTGTGGCGGCAAGCGTACCGGAAAGCGAATTGCAGGAAGTAAACAATAAGTTGAATGCGTTGAAAACAGCGATTGAGTTGGCCGTTAACCTGGTATAAATTTCACAAAGAAGAAAGCGATGAAAATTTTAGTATTTGATAATTATGATTCTTTTACCTACAACCTGGTTCACCTGGTAGAGAAGATTACGCATAACCGGGTAGATGTATATCGCAATGATGAGATACCGATGGAAAAAGTAAAAGCGTATGATAAGATCATATTGTCTCCCGGCCCGGGTATTCCATCTGAAGCAGGGATGCTGCGTCCCCTGATCAGGGAGTACGCATCCAGCAAATCTATACTCGGTGTTTGCCTGGGCCACCAGGCCATTGGCGAAGCTTTTGGAGGAACCCTGGTAAACCTGGCTACCGTGTACCATGGCGTGGCTACCCGGATTTTCGTGAATCGTGAACCGTCAATCGTGAATCGTGAATCGGGAATCGCGGACAGGTCTGGCGAACCAGCTCCCGGTATTTTCGAGGGCATGGAACCCGAAATAGAAGTGGGCCGGTATCATAGCTGGGTGATAAGCGATGTAAATTTCCCTGACGAACTGGAAATTACCGCCCGCGATGCGAATAACTATATCATGGCGTTGCAACACAGAAGCTATGATGTACAAGGCGTTCAGTTTCACCCCGAAAGCGTGCTTACCCCGTTTGGGGAAAAAATGATGCTGAACTGGCTTTCGAAGTGAGGAGTTCGATTTCGATTTCGAATTGCGAATTAAGGATTTCGGATTGCGAATGGGGGAACGACAGCGATGTCCGTATTCTCGCCATCCTTAATCCGCAATTCGAAATCCGCCATCCGTAATTCGTTTTTAAAAAAAGTTACAATATTTTGTCATGAAGAAACTACTGCAATACTTATTTGAACACAAAGCCCTTACCCGCGAGCAGGCGAAAGAGACCTTGGTGGATATATCGCAGGGGAAGTATAATGAGAGTGAGATAGCGGCTTTTATTACGGTATTCCTGATGCGCAGTATTACGATACCCGAGCTGCAGGGTTTCAGGGATGCGTTGCTGGAATTGTGTGTGAAAGTAGACCTGGGTCATGATGCCCTGATGGACATAGTGGGAACGGGCGGCGATGGCAAGGATACGTTTAATATTTCTACGCTATCCTGCTTTATCGTGGCTGGTGCCGGTCAGAAAGTGGCCAAGCACGGTAATTACGGAGCTTCTTCTATCAGTGGCTCCTCTAATGTAATGGAACAGCTGGGGTATCGGTTTAAGTCAGACAGTGCCTCCCTGCGAAAAGAGCTGGAAGAGGCCAATATCTGTTTTCTTCATGCACCTTTGTTTCATCCGGCATTGAAAATAGTGGGACCAATCCGGAAAAACCTGGGGGTTAGAACCTTCTTTAATATGCTGGGCCCGATGGTGAATCCGGCTTTCCCTACCTACCAGTTAGTAGGTGTTTATAACCTCGAGATGGCACGTATTTATAACTATTTATTGCAGGAAACGGGCAATCCCTTCACCATCATCCACGGGCTGGATGGGTACGATGAAATTTCTCTTACCAATGATACAAAAGTGATCACCAACCAGGGTGAAAGAGTGATGACACCCCGGCAATTGGGAAAGAGAATGGTAATGCCCAAAGATATCCATGGCGGAGACACCGTTGAGGAAGCAGCCGCTATTTTTAATGCGATCATCCGGGGTGAAGGTACCTGGGCGCAGAATGCGGTTGTGCTGGCAAACGCGGCCATGGCACTCTATTGCACGGGAAAGTATACCCGCTACGATGATGCCTACCAGGCAGCTATAGAAAGCCTCGAAAGCGGAAAAGCCCATCAATCCCTCCAAACCCTTATTGCCCTCCAAGCAACCCAATAAACCAACAACCCAATAAACCAACAAACCAACAAATGAACATCCTCGATACCATCATAGCGCAGAAAGAATGGGAAGTGGCGGAACGAAAAAAGCAACGCAGCGTTGCCGAGCTTGAGAAAATGAAGTTTTTTGGCGCGGAAACACTTTCGCTCAAACAGTTTCTGCTGGATGAGAGTAGAACGGGTATCATTGCAGAATTCAAGCGCAAATCGCCCAGCAAAGGCATTATTAACGACAAGGCCGATCTGTTAACGGTAACAGGTGCTTACGCGGCCCATGGGGCTTCAGGTATTTCGGTGCTTACAGACGAAAAGTTTTTTGGCGGCAACCTGAACGACCTGCTGAAGGCAACCGCTAACGAAGTGCCGCTGCTCCGGAAAGATTTTATGGTGGACGAGTACCAGCTGGTGGAAGCGAAAGCATTCGGGGCCGAAGTGATTTTGTTGATAGCCGCCTGTTTAAGTCCGGCCCAGGTTAAGACCATGGCGGCAACCGCCCGTTCGCTGGGAATGGAAGTACTCCTGGAAATACATAATGAGCAGGAATTGGGTCATATCTGCGATGAAGTAACCCTGGTAGGTGTGAATAACCGCAACCTCAAGACCTTCGAAGTGAGCATAGAAACATCGCTGCAGCTTATTAACAAGATACCCAGCAGCCATCCGGCCATAGCAGAAAGCGGGATTGGAGATGTGGATACTATTGTAACTTTACGCGATGCCGGTTTCAGGGGGTTCCTGATAGGAGAGAATTTTATGAAACAGGCTGATCCTTCGACTGCTTTTGCCGGTTTTGTTCATGATCTCCGGAACGCTTTTCTAACGAAAGGTAAGGAGAATAACTAATGCCAATGGAAGAACAAAAGCAGGAAGGCATAACCCACCCGGCAGGCTTACCCGGCTCGGGGTACCGGGGACTGAGGGTGAAGGTTTGCGGTATGACCAGCACCGAACAGGTAATGCAACTGGATGAAATGGGAGTTGAGTTTGCCGGCTTTATTTTTTATGCCCATTCTCCCAGGAACGTTTACCGGTATATGACGGCTCCTGAAATTAAAAAGATCAGGGGAACCGGAATTAACAAAGTGGGCGTATTTGTAAATGCGCCAGTGGAAGAAGTGCTTAGAACGGTGGATGCCTGCGGTCTATACCTGGTACAGCTGCACGGGGATGAAACGCCCAGGTATTGTGAAAAGATCGCGGACTATGTAACAGTAGTAAAAGCTTTCCGGCTGCGCGAAGACGATAATGTTCTCTGGAAAGTAAAAGATTACAGGGATATAGCCGATATGTTTTTGTTTGATACCGAGGGAGCGGGCTATGGGGGTACCGGCAAAAAGTTTAACTGGAATGTATTGAAAGGATTAACCATTAAGAAGCCATTTTTTCTCAGTGGTGGCATTGCCCCGGATGATACGGGGATAGTAAAGGAGTTTGCGCAGGATACCGTTGCGAAAGATCTTTTCTCAATCGATATCAACAGCAAATTTGAAACATCACCCGGTGTGAAGAACATGGAGTTGATCCGGTCGTTCCTTCATTCCATAAAGCAGATATGATGATCAGCATTACAAAAAAAGAAATTGAACTTGCCGGTAATTCAGCCGTTTATCCACTGCAGGAAACCTTGCGGCAACCTGATTCCCACGGGTACTACGGTAAGTTCGGAGGAGCGTACATACCTGAAATGCTGCAGCGTAATGTGGAAGAACTGAAAGCGCGGTATATTGATATCATGTATGAACCTTCTTTCCAGGAGGAGTTTACCTTATTGCTGAAAGATTATGTAGGCCGGCCCACACCTTTGTTCCTGGCTGAACGATTAAGCCGGGAGTTCAATACATCTATCTACCTGAAGCGGGAAGACCTTTGTCACACAGGTGCCCATAAAATCAACAATACTATCGGCCAGATATTGCTGGCCCGGAAGTTGGGTAAAACACGTATCATCGCTGAAACGGGAGCCGGACAGCATGGTGTTGCTACCGCAACGGTTTGCGCGTTGAAGGGCATGGAATGTATTGTATACATGGGGGAGAAAGATATTGAACGCCAGGCTCCCAATGTGGGCGCGGATGAAAAATGCTGGGAGCCAAAGTGGTTCCTGCTGTCAGCGGCAGCAAAACATTAAAGGATGCCACCAATGAAGCTATACGCGACTGGATCAATAATCCCGTAGATACGCATTATATTATCGGCAGTGTCGTTGGCCCGCATCCCTATCCCGACATGGTGGCCCGCTTCCAGAGTGTTATCAGTAAAGAGATGCGCTGGCAGTTGAAAGAAAAAACAGGAAGCGAAATTACCTACCCACGTGGTGGCCTGCGTAGGCGGAGGCAGCAATGCGGCAGGTGCTTTTTATCATTTTATAGACGAGCCCACGGTACAACTGGTGGCGGTGGAAGCCGCGGGTCATGGTGTTAACAGCGGTATGAGTGCCGCCACCACCCAGTTAGGCAAACCGGGCATCCTTCACGGAAGCAAAAGCCTTGTTATGCAAACGGAAGATGGCCAGGTAGTGGAACCGCATAGTATTTCCGCAGGCCTCGATTATCCGGGTGTTGGACCGCTTCATGCCAATTTGTTTGAAAGCGGACGCGGTACTTTTCTTAGCGCAACGGATGATGAAGCATTACAGGCGGCTTTTCATATCAGCAAAACAGAAGGAATCATCCCGGCATTGGAAACAGCGCATGCTTTTGCAGTACTGGGAAAGCTGAATCTGACACCCAATCATACTGTGGTGATTTGTTTGAGCGGCAGGGGCGATAAAGACCTGGCCACTTATATGAAGCAAATGGGGCTATAGCATATTCTTAACCAGGTGTATTTCGTTTCACCTGACAATAAATGGAGTAAACAGCATGGGTAGAATAGGAGAATTATTCAGGCGCAAGTCAGCGGAGGTACTCAACGTATATTGTACCGCGGGCTATCCTAAGATCGATAGTACGCTGGCCATTATACAGTCCCTCCAGAAAAACGGAGCCGATCTTATTGAACTCGGGATGCCTTATAGCGATCCCCTGGCCGATGGCCCTGTGATACAAGCCAGTAGCGCGGTAGCACTTGCGAATGGAATGACCATTGCCACCCTGTTTGAACAGTTACGGAATCTTCGCAATCCTATTGCTGAAGGAGGAATTGGCGATGAATTGCCGGTTGTACTGATGGGATATATGAACCCTGTGCTTCAATACGGGTTTGAAAAATTTTGTTCCGATGCGGCGTCCTTAGGAATAGACGGGCTGATCTTGCCTGATCTCCCCCAATATGAATTTGAAACCGACTATGGGATGCTGATAAAAAAGCATGGACTCGATTTTATTTTCCTGGTTACACCGGAAACGCCGGAAGACAGGGTTCATAAACTAGACGAACTCAGCAGTGGCTTTCTATATGCCGTAAGTTCTTCCGCAACAACCGGCAAGGATAAGGATTTTGATTCGGTTGAAAAATACCTGCAGAAACTACAGGCTATGAAACTAAACAATCCCATTTTGGTAGGTTTTGGGATTAAAGATAAGCATACGTTCCAGTCGGCATGCAAATACGCCAACGGTGCTATCATCGGCACGGCTTATATCCAGGCATTACTGGAGGAGCCGGATATTGATTATGCGACAAAGAATTTCCTGGAAAAACTGATCGTTAAATAGGCAGCATGAAACTGGTAATTGTTAAATATAATGCAGGAAATATTCAATCGGTGCTGTATGCGCTGGAGAGAATAGGAGTTGAAGCCATTGTAACCGATGATCAGGACACCATCCGCAAGGCCGATAAAGTAATATTCCCCGGGGTGGGTGAGGCCAGCACAGCTATGCGATATCTACAGGAGCGTGGTCTCGATATCCTGCTGAAGGAACTGACCCAGCCCGTATTGGGTATTTGTTTAGGTATGCAGCTGATGTGCGCGCACAGCGAAGAGAACGATACGCCATGTCTCGGTATTTTTGAGGAAAAGGTAAAGCTGTTTCAACCAGCTGCATCATTGCATGCATCAGCATCATCAGCCATCAAAGTGCCGCAGATCGGGTGGAATAATATTTATGACCTGCAAACAGCTTTGTTTACATCTGTTCCAGAAAACAGCTATTGTTATTTTGTACACGGCTATTATGCGGCACTGGGGGAACATACGATCGCAAAAACCGACTATGAACAACCCTACAGTAGTGCTTTACAGAAAGATAATTTTTATGGAGTACAGTTTCACCCGGAGAAAAGCGCGGCAGTAGGGGAACGGATACTTGAAAATTTTATTAAACGTTGCGGGGAGATTAGTAATTAATAATTAGTAGTTAATAATTGGTAATTAATAGGTGAAGACTATGGAGATTATACCGGCGATAGATATTATTGATGGGAAGTGTGTAAGGCTGACGCAGGGCGACTATGCGCAGAAAACGGTATATAATGAAGACCCGCTGGAAGTGGCTAAAATGTTTGAGGGGGCGGGACTCAAACGCCTGCACCTGGTAGATTTGGATGGGGCGAAGGCCGGAGCCGTGCAGAATTGGAAAGTGCTGGAATTGATTGCGGGCAAAACAAATATGGTAATTGATTTTGGTGGGGGTATCAAACGGGAAGACGATTTGGACATTGTATTTGGCTCGGGCGCCGCATGGGCAACGATCGGTAGCCTGGCAGTGAAGAACGAATTCCTTTTTGTTGAATGGCTGCAAAAATACGGTCCCCGGAAATTTTTGTTGGGGGCTGATGTAAAGGAAGAGAAAATAGCGGTAGGCGGCTGGCTGGAAACAACAGAGATAGATATATATGAGTTTATAGGGAAATATTCAGCTCACGGTGTTGAGCAGGTATTCTGCACAGATGTAAGCAAAGACGGGAAACTGGAAGGACCCTCAACACAACTGTATCAAACGATAATAGAGAGGTTTCCGTCATTAACGTTTATTGCCAGTGGTGGTGTGAGTTCGGTGAGCGACCTGGTGCAGTTAAAAAATATCGGGTGCAGTGGGGCGATTGTGGGGAAGGCCATTTATGAGAACAGGATTAAATTATCCGAACTAATAGAAATCTAAACCGCGGTTTTCGTCTTTGCGGGTTGTTTTTCCCGCAAGTACGAAAGGGCGCAAATGACCGGTATGCTGACAAAAAGAATTATACCCTGCCTGGATATCAGGGATGGGCGAACCGTGAAGGGGGTTAACTTCGAGAACATTCGGGATGCCGGAGACCCGGTTGAGTTGGGTGCCTTGTATGCGCAACAGGGGGCTGATGAACTGGTGTTCCTGGATATTACCGCTACAGTGGAGAAAAGGAAAACCCTCAGTGAGCTGGTAAACAGAATTTCACATCATATCAATATCCCCTTTACAGTAGGGGGCGGCATTAGCAGTGTGGAGGATGTAAGTGTGCTTTTGCAGAATGGGGCCGATAAGATATCGGTGAATACAGCAGCTTACAAAAATCCGCAACTTGTTGCCAGCCTGGCCAGGGAGTTTGGCAGTCAATGCGTGGTTCTGGCCATCGATACCAAACAGGAACCCGATGGGGAATGGTATGTGTACCTGAACGGTGGACGGGTAAAAACAGATACCCGGTGTATCGACTGGGCAAAGCAGATGGTAGCAGAAGGGGCGGGTGAAATACTACTCACATCCATGAACCATGATGGTACCAAACAGGGTTTTTCGCTGGATATTACGGGTGAATTGGCCAATACTTTACCGGTACCCGTTATCGCATCAGGCGGCGGCGGAACCCTTCAGCATTTTGCGGATGTATTTACAATGGCCCACGCAGACGCCGCCCTCGCAGCCAGTATTTTTCATTTTAAGGAAATAGCCATCCCCGACCTGAAAAACTGGCTTCGCCAGAAAGGAATAGAAGTAAGAATCTAACCCAGCCATAAACAATAAACAACAAACCACAAACCAAAACCATGCAAGTAGATTTCTCCAAATACCCCGACGGCCTGGTTCCGGCTATAGTGCAGGACGCCGACTCGAGGGCGGTGCTGATGCTGGGTTTCATGAACGAAGACGCACTGGCCATTACCCAGGCGACGGGCAGGGTTACTTTTTTTAGCCGTAGCCGTCAGCGTTTGTGGACAAAAGGCGAAGAAAGCGGTCATTTCCTGGTATTAAAGAGTATTTCGGAGGATTGCGACCGTGACACCTTATTGGTGAAAGCGCATCCCCTGGGCCCTGTTTGCCATACAGGGGCGGATACCTGCTGGAATGAGATAAATGAAGGAGATGATTTCCTGGTTCGGCTGGAAGGGGTAATCCGGGAAAGGAAACAGGCGGATCCGGGCGGGTCTTATGTGGCCAGCCTTTTCGCAAAAGGAATCAACAAAATAGCCCAGAAAGTGGGTGAGGAAGCCGTTGAAATGGTGATAGAGGCCAAGGATACCAATACCGAGCTTTTTTTGAACGAATCTGCCGACCTGTTGTTTCATTATTTACTTTTGCTTAACGCCAAAGGCCATAAATTGCAGGACGTGATTGACGTTCTGAAGAAAAGACATTCAAAGTAACATAATGAAAAAACTGATTTTTATCCTTTTTGTTCCCTTATTCGGCATAGCGCAGACCAATGGTCTGGTTATTAAAGGGAATATCAGTGGCTTGAAGGACAGCACCGTTGTCTTTCTGATCAGCCCGAACGATGGAAAAACAATTGGCTCTGATATAGCCAGGAAAGGCAGTTTTGTAATACGAACGAATATTGTTGAACCCGATATCTTCCAGGTCGGGTTTTCCGGAAGCCGGGAAGGACTGGAGCTCTTTGTTCAGAATGAGCAGGTTACCATCAACGGCGATATTAACAATCTGAAAGACGCCCAGATCCAGGGTTCTGCTGTCCAGGCCGACTTTACCGCATTTAAGCAACAGTTTGTTCCATATATCGAGAATTTGAAACGGTTGGGTACTCAGATTGGACCTGAAACCGACGCCAGGAAAAAGGATTCGCTGGTAAAAGAGTACAATCTGTTCAAGCAGCAGGCGGTTGCCGCTACCAATTTGTTCATGCAGAATAAACCGGCTTCACCGGTTACCAGTCTTTTACTGGTGGTGATGATGCCGGGTTTTGATGGGGGAGTGGCTGAACTGGAAGCCCGCTACGCCCAATTGAAGCCGGAGGCTAAAAAAGGAACCTATGCCAGGGTAATAGAGAAAACCATCAATGATACCAAGTTAGCACAGGTAGGCCAGGTAGGAACACAGGCCCTGGATTTTACACAAAAAGATGTGAATGATAAAGCGGTGAGCCTGTCTTCTTTTAAGGGTAAATATGTTCTGGTGGATTTCTGGGCAAGCTGGTGCAGGCCCTGCCGGATGGAGAACCCCAATGTGGTAAACGCCTACAACCAGTTCAAGAACAAGAATTTTACAGTATTGGGTGTATCTCTCGACCAGGCAAAGCCCAATTGGTTACAAGCGATACAGGCTGATAACCTTACCTGGACACATGTTAGTGACCTCCAGTTTTGGGGTAATGCGGTTGCGCAGCTCTATCATATACAAAGCATCCCGGCTAATATGCTCATTGATCCTAACGGCAAGATCATTGCAAGGGATTTAAGGGGCGAGGACCTCACCAGAAAGTTAAATGAGTTGTTGAAATAGCTGAATATTGGTGTCAAAGCAGCAGTTTTTCGTACTGCGCCTCGTTGAAGCCCACTGCCACCAGCTTTCCGTCTTTTTCCAGTACGGGTCTTTTGATAGCACTTGTATGCTCTGTCATCAATTGGATAGCGGCTTTCTCAGTAATAATGCGTTCCTGCTCAGATGCGTTCAAAGCCCGCCAGGTAGTTCCTTTCCGGTTAAGCAAGGTTTCCCATCCGGCCGATTTACACCATTCTTTTAACTTACTGCCCGTTATACCCAACTTTTTATAGTCGTGGAACACAAACGCTACTTGATGAGCGTTTAACCAGGTCATAGCCTTTTTCATTGTATCGCAGTTGGGTATGCCATAAATAGTATACATCATATCACATTTTAGCCGGTGGTGGCGGCAAAATTAACCGTATATCGATATTTATCGAAAATTGAATGGCGGAAACTTACTTTTGCTGTAAGCAATCGTTAATGTATAAATCTATTCTTGTATTTTTTATTTGCGTAACCTCATTCCCAGTCTATTCTCAAACACAGGTGAGGGAGAATGCGGGTACAGGTATTATTTCGGGCAATGTGCTCGAAAGCAGATCCGGAAAGCCTTTGGAACTTGCCAGCGTCGTTCTCGAATTGCCGGGAGCCGGAAAGACGATCACGGGCAGCACTGATAAGAATGGGGCGTTTGAGTTTAGAAAACTTGGATTGGGGCATTACCGTCTGATAATTACTTCGGTTGGGTATGCTAAAATGCAGATAGACAGTATTTATCTCCGATCTGAACGCAATGAGTTCAACCTGGGAGATCTCATACTCAAGGAAGCCACTACATCATTGAACGAGGTGGTGGTATATGCCGAAAAGCCGTTGATAGAGAACCGCGATGGTAAAATAGCGTATAATGTGGCTGAAAGCCCCCTGAGTAATGGTAGCAACGCTTCTGAAATGTTGCGAAACATGCCTTTGCTAAGTGCCAACCCGGATGGAACCCTTTTATTAAGGGGTAAGGAACCACTGATTTTGATGGATGAAAAACCGGTAAATGTGTCGGGCCAGCAACTTACCGATTTGCTGGAAAGCCTCCCTGCGAACGTAATAGACAAGGTTGAGATCATGCAAACCCCACCGCCGGAATACGCCACCTATCCGGGCGGCGTAATTAATATCGTAACCAAGAAAGGACGGGTGGGCGTGTACAGGAGAATTACAGCAAGTGCCGGCACAAGGAATGAAGCCAATATCTACGGAAACTATAGTTACCGTACCGGCAAAATGAACTTTAGTGCTAACCTGGGCGTTGGTACTGCCGTTGCGGCTGGTAAATCATTTTCACACCGGCAGAATATATATGCCGACTCCGTCAACTATTTCTATAACCAGGCATCTTATACCAACAGAAATACACATCCTACTTCAAGGATGCAGTTCGATTATGATTTCAGCAAACGCAGTGCCATCAGTTTTGTTTACCAGGGAAATCTAAACTACGCCGATAATCATAGCACCACACTATTCACCAATCTCGACAGCCAGTTGCACATTTATAAAGCCAGTACAAGAAACAACAATTTTTCCGGAAATGGATTTAACCATGGCTTCTCATCATCTTACCAATGGAAAGGCGCCAACCCGGTAGAGAAATTCCAGCTTTTTACAGGATTTAATACCAGCAAGAATAGCAACGACAGGGATTTTTACCAGCAGTTTCTGCAACCGGATTTTCTACCCACCGGTTTGGATTCAACCCAGACACAGTTAACCGATAATTATGTTCGGTCTTACTATGTAAATAGCTATTATAACAGGCCGTTGAATGATACAGGAACTACTTTTTTAACATCCGGGATTACCTGGTCATCCCAAACATCGCATAATATTCTAAACACCGCCTAC
The DNA here is from genome assembly GCA_965229175.1 of Sediminibacterium sp. GTDB lineage: Bacteria > Bacteroidota > Bacteroidia > Chitinophagales > Chitinophagaceae > Sediminibacterium. The sequence goes on from CBDDIT010000057.1 coordinate 205,491, forward strand.
CTGCGGAACATTGATCGTGTTTATGTGGGTAATGACCTGCTGAGTAATAATTTTTATTTCCAACAGTCCATATTTACTTCCCGGGCTGGCATTGTGGTGGGCTTGCCCTTCCACTGGGGGCTTATCACGGGTGTTCAGGCGGAGTATACCCGTACTGAATTCCGGTTTATCAAAGGTAATGCACCTGACGCCAATAATAGTTACTGGCGGGTGCTGCCCAATCTCACGCTTCGAAAAGACCTGAGCCTGTCGCTCAATGTTTCATTTACATTCCGGGAAACCATCCGGAGGCCCGGTATAACCGAGCTTAACCCGAGTATAGATTATGGTGATCCCTATAATATCAGGTTTGGCAACCCGTATGTTAAGCCATCGCTCACAGATAACTTTGACTTGAATGTTGGCTACTCGGAAAAAGGATTCAACATCAATGGTTCTTTGGGATATAATAAAGTAAAGAATGTTTTCAGTTCCATCAGGTCATTGGTGGATAGCGGTAAAACACAGACTACTTATCAGAATATATCCAACCAGGGAGAATACCAGGCCAGCGTATGGACGGGAATCACTATTACGCGAAAGTTTAAACTGAACCTGAGTGCCGGATATAATTATTATAAATACAGTGAGAAAGAAAAACTGCTATATCGCTATAACGACCGGGGTACCTTTTACGCTACCCTTAATTACAGTTATGCCCCCGATAATCTCACTATCATTGAAGCCAATAACCGGTTCAGCCGGTATGGCAGCCCGCAGGGAACTTCCAGAAGTAATATCAATATGAGTATCAGTGTACAACGGAAATTTTTTAATAAACGCGTAATGGTAAGCCTGGCGGCAATCGATCCGCTGGGTATACAGACCTATCATAGTTTTACTTATGGCCCCAATTTCAATATTGAAAGTTACAGTGAAAGCAATACCCGGAATTTCCGGTTAACGCTTAGTTACCAGGTAAGCAGAACCATCCTGAAAAGCAATCTCGACGGGAAGCAGAAGAAAGAAGCACTGGACAGGTTGCTTCGGAAATAATTGTCAAATTGAATACGCGGTTATTTTTTTTGCCAGCCAGCTTTCTTTTACGGGAACCAACCATTCACTAAGCAACGCTTCCTTTGTAGCTGCGAGGTTATTAAAATAAAGGGTATCTGCATTGATAAATCCATTTTCCCAGGCATCATTCAACCGGGCGAGGGGAAGGGTTTGAATATCCTCTTTTATAATAAAAGCAAGAAGCTGGCGGTTGAACATATCAACTGAAAACATCTCTTCCACCTGTTTAATTACCCTCACCGAACTATCGGTACTGCAGCCACTTACCCCGGCTGCCGTTTCATCGGCCATAAAAACGATGAACTGACCGAAAAGAAGCCTGGCATAGCCTTTCACAGGGGTGCCGTGCGTATTCCATTTGGCAAGGAAGTCAGCCAGCACATCGCCTATTTGTAAAGCTTCGTTTTCAGCAAAAAGGCGACTGCTCTGGTATATCCAAACCCTCGACGAGGGATGAAAGTCAGCCGGGATCAGGTGTTGAAATTCAAAGTTCATAGCGCAAAGCTACATTTTTTCCGTTCCGGGAAATAAAAAACCGCTCCCGGGAGCGGTCTTTTATGGCTTGGCTGTTCTTTTACCTGTTATCGTATTCGTCTTCTTCGAGGTCCACCACTTCATAGGCGTTCTCGCCGTCTATTACGATGGGCTGAAAAATGGTATTGTTAAACTGGAGATAGGTAATGTTACCTATTTTAAGTTCTGTACAGCCCTCCGGAAGATCGTACACGATGGCACCGGCAGGCGCGTCAATTACAGTATATCCCTGCGAACTGCGCTCATAAAATGAGCCGGCAAAATAGTAGAACGTTTCATTGCCTGATGGCACAGTTGTGTAACCGTCTGGAAGACTTCCTATCGTTGCGCCCTGGGGTGCAGGTATTACCCTGTAACCATTGTTATAGGGCTGGTAATACACCCCCTGGTCGTAGCGGTAGTATTGATTATCCAGGGCAATACTGATAGCACCCAGGCTCAATGCCGCCGTAAAAAAACCAACCGGGCGGTAGTAAGATCCGTAAATGCGCGGACGGTAAGGATGGTAAGCGTAGTTATAATGTGTATAGAACCTTCTGCCACCATATATTACCGGCGGGCGTGAGTAATTCAGCCGGGTATATCCACGGTTAGTGTATCCGGGCCGGTACCCAACGCGGTTGATTCCTGCATAAGGTCTGTTAGCATAGCCTCTGTTGCCGGCAACAGGACTGTACTGCCGCCGCTGCATGTTTTGCGGCCTGCCCTGATTGTAACCGTTATTATTATTGTAGCCGGGCCGTGCAAACACCTGCGGCCTTGTATTTTGAACAGCAGGCCTTTCGCGCTGGATACCTACCGGAGATGAAGGTCTCATGATCGGACGCTGCATATTCTGCGGCCTGTTATTCTGTGGACGCACAGCTTCCCGCTGGGGGTTGTTTCCCCGTTGCTGGGTACCGGTTCTTTCCCTTCTGTCCTGCCCCGGTTGAGCAAAAGCAAACGAAGTACCGGTAAGTAATAGCACTGCCACTGCCTTGTTGATGGATTGGAATAAACGCGTCGTTTTCATGGTTCACTTTTTTGGTATACCATGATATATACAATACCCATGCCTATATGGTGAGAAGCCGATAAGTACCGGTGAATTCTGTCGTTGGAGGGGCCATTTAACAAAGCGTTGTCATTGCATGCTGATCTCGATCATCTCAGCTATATCCAATACCGCAACATCTCCTTCTTTTTCGCGGTTTTTTACACCGTCGGTCATCATGGTATTGCAGAACGGACAGGCGGCAGCTATAAAAGAGGCACCGGTTGCAAGGGCTTCATGGGTGCGTTCAATATTAATTCTTGTATGGCCGGGTTCATCTTCTTTAAACATCTGTGCACCACCTGCACCACAGCATAATCCATTGCTTCTGCATCTTTTCATTTCAACCAGTTCAGCATCCAGTGCCTCCAGTACCTTACGCGGTGCCTCGTAAATATCGTTGGCCCGGCCCAGGTAGCAGCTGTCGTGATAGGATATTTTTTTCCCCTTAAAAGAACCTTCCTCTTTCATCCTGATCTTTCCCTCATTGATCAACTGCTGAAGGAAGGAAGTATGATGCGTAACCTCGTAGTGTCCGCCCAATGCCGGGTATTCGTTTTTTAATGTATTAAAACAATGCGGGCAGGTGGTTACGATTTTTTTTATACCATAACCGTTCAGTACCAGGATATTCTGGTAAGCCATCATCTGGAACAGAAATTCATTACCAGCCCTCCTGGCAGGGTCGCCGGTGCAGGCTTCTTCCTTACCCAGTATGGCATATTTGATACCTACTTTATGAAGGATGCTTGCAAAGGCCCTGGTTATTTTCTGCGCACGCTGATCAAAGCTGCCTGCACAGCCTACCCAGAACAACACTTCGGGCGTTTCTCCATTCATCGCCATCCCGGCCATTGTATTTACTTGCATAGGTATGTTTTTACGAATTTAGGGAAAACTGGGTAGTGGATCGTTTCTGTTGTATTTTCAGCCTATGTTGTATATCCTTTTCATGGGGTTTCTGGTAAGTTTTCTCGGACAGCTACCGCTGGGAAATATGAGCTTTACCGCTACCCAGATAGGTATACAGGAGGGAATGAAACCGGCATGGAGGTTTGCGGCGGGAGTGGCTGTTGTTGAAATGATCTATCTGCGGATAGCATTTACCGGCATGAACTGGATTGTACGGCATAGAACCCTGTTTATTGGTCTGGGATGGGTAACGGTAGGATTGTTTGGGGTTCTTGGCATATTAGCCTTTATCAGCGCCCGTAAGCAGAACACGCAAAAGAAAACCTTACTATTGAATAACCGGCTTAACAGGGTGCTGCTGGGGCTAAGTATGAGTGCTTTGAACCCGGTGCAGATCCCATTCTGGTTTTTATGGACGTCTACCCTTATTCAAACACGGGTATTGCCGGTTGCCGCGCTTCCCTTTAATCTTTTTACGATTGGTGCAGGAACCGGAACCCTGGCAGGACTGGCAGTTTATATTCATGGGGGAAACTGGCTGGTAACGAAAATGAATACCAGCAATAAAACCCTGAATCAACTGATGGGTATTATTTTCATGATAACCGCTTTGATACAGTTGTACAGAATGTTGTACCAACCCTGGATATAATTTCAATTAACCCGCAATCCATTTGTCCCTTTCATCGGGGGAAAACTTCCAGGGCGCGAAATTATTTTCAATATTGCTGAAGGTACTGTTCCATTCCTGCGGCGCGTTGCTTTCTTCCATAATTAATGAACGGCGCAATTCCAGGATAATTTCCAGCGGAGAAATACTCACCGGGCATTCTTCCACACAGGCGTTGCAGGTGGTACAGGCTCGTAGTTCTTCCACACTGATATAATCATGCAGCAATGATTTGCCATCACTTACAAATTGTTTGTTCCGGTTGATATTTCTTCCCACATGTTCCATCCTGTCGCGGGTAGCCATCATAATTTTCCGGGGGCTTAACAGTTTCCCGGTGATATTGGCCGGGCAGGCCGCTGTGCAACGTCCGCATTCGGTACAACTGTAGGCGTCCAGCAGGTTTTTCCAGCTCAGTTCAAAAATGTCTTTGGCCCCAAAATGCGCAGGCGGGGCGGCATCGGCGGGTGCGGTTTCAGGCTGCATAGCGTACAATACTTCATTTTGAACAGCGGGCATATTCTTCATTTCACCCTTCGGTTCCAGACGGGTATAGTACGCGTTGGGAAACGCAAGCATAATATGCAGGTGCTTGGAATAAGGCAGGTAATTCAGAAATACAAAAATGCCGGTTATATGAAGCCACCAGCAAATTCTCTCAAGGGCCACAAGGCCACCTTCACCCATACCGCTAAAAGCCGGGGTTATGATCTGCGAAAAGAAAAATGGCCCCGTTTGAATATAGTGTTGATTGCCCTTTAGCTGAAGTGCCTGGTCTGCCGCATTCATCGTAAGGAAAAGACTCATCAGGATGATTTCTGTTAATAATATATAGTTGGCATCACTTCGCGGCCATCCATCCAGGTCTTTATTGATAAAACGCTTCAGCTTAATTATATTTCTGCGGCAAAGGAAGACAATACACACCAGGATAACACCCACTGCCAGGAATTCAAAGCCGTTAATCAACCAGCTATACAAATCACCCAGTAAAGGTGCAAATAAGCGGTGCTTACCCAATAGACCATCCAGCCCTATCTCCAGCACTTCCAGGTTAATGATCAGGAAACCGGCATAGATGATAAAGTGCATAACCGCTACCAGTGGATTATGAAACATTTTCTTTTGGCCCAGTGCCAGTAACAACAGGTTACGCCAGCGTTTGGCCGGGCTGCCCGAAAAATCTTCCTCCTTGCCCAGCAGGATATTCCGGCGGATTTCCATGGCTTTTTTTGCAAAGATCCAAATAGCCGCTATGGACAATATTGCGAACGCTACCTGTTGTATGTATTGCATAAGTACGTATTTTGGTACACGAATTGCACGAATTACACGAAAAGTACACGAATTTTGGTGCACGGATTACGCGAATTGCATGAATTTTATTAAAGATAAGTTGCCTTGCTAAATAATCAGGATATTCACCGGATTCGTATGATTTAATTCGGGCAACAGACATGGTCGCTATCATTCGTGTAATTCGTGCAATTCGTGCCCCCAAAAACTCAAATCATGCCAAACAGGAACTACATACTCAGCCGGGAATCGGCTAACCAGAAATTACAACGGATGGCCCTGGAACTGGCCGAGGAACTTAGCGGTGATACTACCCCGTTGATTATCATCGGGATCCGTAGCAGTGGACTGGTAATAGCTGAAAAGATCGGGCTATTGCTGAAAGAATATATCAGCAATCCCGTACAAATAATCTCTGTGGGGCTTGATAAAACGCATCCTACCTCGGTTGTTATCAGCGATGCTATTGACCTGAGCGGTAAACATATCCTTTTAACCGACGATGTTACCAACAGTGGGAGAACCTTACTCTATGCCCTGAAACCGCTGCTCGAATTTCACCCTGCCAGCATACAGATGCTGGTACTGGTGGAACGTATGCACAAGCTCTTCCCGGTTAAGCCCGACTATGTTGGATTGTCCATTGCAACCACCCTGCAGGAGCATATTTATGTGGAAGTGGAAGGGGAAGACATCACCGGGGCCTATATCGCCTGAGCTAAGCTTAAAAATGCAACCAGTTACACTCAATTCCCCTCCGCGAGAACCCGATAGAAGGTGCGGGAAACTTCAGGGAATTAAGCAGGAAAAAAGCAGTTTTCAGCATCCTTGATTTTGTTTTGATCCGGGTAAGGTCAACATCGGGGGCTATATAAAACTGGCGGTACCGGGCAATATCACGCCTGTCGAACACGATATTTCCATTTCCATCCTTCAGAACATTCACGGTACCTCCGAACATCCCTTCCGCTCCGTACCCAATGGCAATATTCAGCCACCCGGGAACCCTGGATTGCGGGAAAAAGGACCTGATATTGGCACTTGCCCAGTAGGTTTGCGCGTTGTAATCTTTCATCATCCGTTGTGAGGTTCTTCGGCCAAACAGCTCATTGGCTCTTTGGTTAAGCGAGGCATCAGGGTAATTGTTTCGGTGAAAGGAGAATTTTACCTGTACGCGCTGTTCATCCCAGGCAAGCTCCTGGGCGATAAATGTACCGCTTCCCAGCAGGTTGGCACCCATGTCGCCAACGCTAAACCCCCATTCGGAAGAAAATCCGTCGAGCACCTCAATTACCGTTAGAAATGCCGTGCCGCTAAGTCCGCCGATCCAGATCCTTTGCTTTCTCGTTACGCCCGCCCATCGCCAGGCTTCCGCGGTGAATTTTGCCGCCGTATAGGCACTGAAAAAATGTCCGGCTTTATCCACCTGCAGCCAATCCTCATTGTCGTTAAAAAAATGGAAATTTGTATGCGGGTACTTGCTGTACCAAACGGAGGATAACCCGGCGATACTCCCGCCATAGCCCGCAACACTGGCCCCCCCCGCCAGCCAGGCGCGCAATTTTTGGTTGGGGCGTGAAACGAATTGGGATGGAGAAGGGAAGCCGGGTAAGGGGCGTTTAATAGTGGCAGTATCCTGTGAAAACAAAGGGATATAAAAGAGTAGAAATAGTATGAACAGGCTGGTCTTCACTTCCTCAAACATACACACTAATGGCTGCGTTGAAAAGCAGGGGTTGAAATTGCCGAAATTATTCATAAACTTGCCCCTTGTTATGTTCTTACGATAAAACGATTATACTATGGATGCTGCCATTCAGGAAAGGGTAAATATCTGGCTTAACGGAAATTATGACCCGGAAACCAAAGACGCTATCAAAAAGTTGCAACAGGAAGCACCAGATGAACTGGCCGACGCTTTTTACCGGAACCTGGAATTTGGAACAGGTGGTTTACGAGGGATCATGGGAATTGGAACCAACCGGGTGAATAAATATACCATCGGCATCGCAACACAGGGTTTTGCCAACTATCTCCGGAAAACGTATGGAGATGCCGAAATAAAAGTGGCCATCGCCCACGATAGCAGGAACAATAGTCGCTTCTTTGCCGAAACAACCGCCCATGTGTTTGGTGCCAATGGGATTAAGGTTTTTCTGTTTGAAGCTTTGCGGCCTACGCCTGAATTAAGTTTCGCTATCAGGAGACTCGGCTGCAAGGGCGGTGTCGTGTGTACCGCATCCCATAATCCCAAAGAATACAATGGCTATAAAGCCTATTGGGATGATGGGGGGCAACTGGTTCCACCGCACGATGTGAACGTTATTAAAGAAGTAGAAGCCATTACTAATGTGGATGATATAAAGTTTGCGGGAGGCGAAGATAATATTACGATCATCGGAAAGGATATGGACGATGCGTATATTGATATGGTGAAGGGACTGAGTGTATATCCGGATGTAATTAAGGAACAGCATGATCTGAAGATAGTGTATACACCTATCCATGGAACCGGTATTACACTGGTTCCCGAGGTATTGAAGCAATTCGGCTTTACAAATGTTACCATTGTTGAGGAACAGGCAACGCCGGATGGTAATTTTCCTACCGTAAACTATCCCAACCCGGAGGAAAGCGAAACGATGAGTTTGGGGCTTCGAAAAGCGAAAGAGCTGGATGCCGATATCCTGCTGGGAACCGATCCTGATGCCGACCGCGTAGGTATTGGCGTGAAGGATCATAAGGGTGAATGGGTACTGATGAATGGGAACCAGACGGCCGTGCTTGCTTTTAGCTATATGATGGAAGCCAGGAAGGCGAAAGGTATTGCGGGGAAAGACGATATGGTTATCACCACTATTGTAACAACAGAAATGATCAACAGGGTAGCTGAAAAAAATGATGTGGCCTGTTATAATGTGCTGACCGGCTTTAAATGGATCGCCGAAAAGATCAAGGAGCTGCAGGGTAGCAAAAATTATGTAATAGGAGGAGAGGAGAGTTTTGGACTGATGATCGGCAACCAGATACGGGATAAAGACGCAGTAAGTGCTGTGGCCTTAATGTGCGAGATGGCGGCCTATGAAAAGAAACAGGGAAAAACTCTGTTTGATAAAATGATTGAGCTGTACATGCAATATGGATTTTACTATGAGAATCTCATCAGTATTACCAAAAAGGGCATGAACGGACAAAAGGAAATTGCTGATATGATGGAAGGTTATCGCAGTAACCCGCCCCTTACTATTGCCGGTGCTAAAGTAACCAGCTTGCTGGATTACCAACTGCAGAAGGGCACGAATCTCACTACGGGTGAAACCTGGACCATTGACCTGCCAAAAAGCAATGTGCTGCAGTTTATAACAAGTGATGGCAGTAAAATATCAGCGCGCCCTTCCGGTACCGAGCCCAAGATCAAGTTTTATTTCAGCGTGAACGCGAAGCTGGAAAGTAAAGAGGATTTCGACACGGTATTTGCTTTACTGAAAACCCGGATAGAAACCATTATTGCGGATATGAAACTGAAATAATAGCAAGTATCCACATTTTCAGATTTTCAACATAACTGTGCTTATATTCGTGCAGCTATGAGGAAGAATTATGAGGATACCTACCAGCACAAAGGGCTGCGCCGCAAGCTTATCGAAGTATTGCGGGAGAAAGGTATCACAGATGAAAGTGTATTAAAGGCAATCGAAACCATACCCCGTCACTTCTTCCTCGATTCGGCATTTGATAAAATAGCCTATGAAGATCGCGCCTTTCCTATCAGCGAAGGGCAAACGATTTCACAACCCTATACGGTTGCTTACCAAACGCAGCTGCTGCAGTTAAAGCGGTCGGAAAAAGTACTGGAAATAGGTACCGGCAGCGTTTACCAGGCAACGGTACTGGCCGAACTGGGCGCGAGGGTATATACCATTGAGCGGCAGAAAGGTCTGTATGATATACAGCAGAAGGAATATTATTTCCGCTCTAAATATCCCAATATAAAATTCTTTTTTGGTGACGGCTTTGAAGGGCTTCCCACATTTGCTCCCTTCGACAAAGTGATTATTACAGCAGCGGCACCTTTTATTCCCCCGAAGCTGGTTGAACAGCTAAAGCCCGGCGGCATGATGGTATTGCCGGTTGATGAGGGAGATTCCCAGCGGATGATACGGCTCACCAAACTGGCCGACGGATCAGTTGCGGAAGAGGCATTTGAGCAGTTTTCTTTTGTACCCATGCTGAGCGGAAAAAGCAACCAGATCTAGCTTAGCTGGCAGTAATAGACTAAAAATGTGTGTGAATAGTTGGATTTCTGTAATATATGTAAAAATGCCGCCCAAAAAATTGAGCGGCATTCTAAACTTATCCTGTTTCCTAACTCCTAATTGCTAGCCTATAATCCCTCTTTACTGGTTCCCTATCATCTCTGTTCCACCACTCTGATCCGCTTTTGTATTCTTGCGTTTGAACAGTGCGGCGTCGAACTTGCCAAATCGATAGTTAAAGTTCAGCCTTACTACCTGCTGATCCCTTCTTCTTTCATTGGTTTGCGTGAAATACGTGCTTTCTGAATACGATTTGAAAACCTGGGTACGGAACACATCATTCACGCTGAGCGTAAGCGATCCGCTTTGTCCGTTCTTCCAGGTCCAGTCTTTCCGCAATGCCGCATCAAATCCATACCGTGGCAGGTTATAACCCTGTGAGGTAGACTGTGGACCGCCACCAAACATCATGCCGCCACCACCGCCGCGGTTACCACCACCACCGCCGGAGCTGGGTGGTATTACACTTTTAGCCTGGTAATCTCCGCTGAACTGGAAGGATAAACCTTTCGCTATCTTGAATGTGCTGTTCATTTTACCGAACCAGCTTAACAGTGAGTTGGTCAACTCCTGGCCAGGTACAGATGCGTTGATCTTTGAATTAAACAGGTTAACGTTTAACGTCAGATCCCACCATTTGGTTACCGGCATCTTATTGGTTAATTCAAGTCCGTAGGAATAGCTGTAATCAGCATTAATGTAAGTATTGAAATAAGCACTGTCACCACCTGTCAGGGCATTTTTATCCCTGTATACATAACGTGTTATCAGGTCGGTGGTATGTTTAAAGAATACGGTTGCCAGGAAATTCGCCTGTCTTTTATAGGCGTTGTTATAAGATACTTCAAAAGAATTGGTGAATTCAGGTTTCAAACCCGCATTCCCGATATTGATGTTTTGCGGATCGGTATAATCCGGGAACGGCATCAGTTGGAAGAAATTGGGCCTGTTGATCCTGCGCGAATAGTTCAACTGAAGGTCTTCTTTATCGGTTAACTTGTAGGTAATAAACGCGCTTGGGAACAGGCTTAGCGGGTAGCTGATATTAAACTGCGAAGAATCAGCACCTTTCGCATTCAACAGTGTTCCCGTATAATTGGAACTTTCGGCACGAAGGCCCAGCAGGTAACTCCATTTGTTTACTTTAAAGCTATATGTAGCATATGCCGCAAAAACTTCATCATGAAACTTGTATTTATTGCTGATTAATGGAACCAGTACATAAGCCCCTGTAGCGTAATCATAACGGAACTGGTCGCTCATATTCGAGAAATCGCGAATAGCGGCTCTTACACCCGCTTCCAGCTTTGTAGTTTCGCTGATAGGGTTTTCATAGTCAGCCTGTACCGTATAGAACTTATTGGTTCCATCGCCCAATGTCCTTTGCAGCAAAGCTGCACCTTTCAGCGAGTTGTCAACGTTGTATGTCTGCTGATTAATATTGGCATTATTGGTATTCGTGCTCGAGTTATAATTGAAATCTGCCGAAAGATCATGACCGTTCTTCGCAAAATTGTGCTTATAGCTGAATTGCGTACCGAAGTTCTCAAAGGTGCTGCGGCTCTTGGTGATGATCTTGTTATAAGAAGAGAAAGCGCCTTTTATGGTGGAGTCAACCCTTTGCTCCTGGTCGTTGTCAAACTGCCCCTTATTATAGTTGGCGGCTATTGAAAAAGTATTCCGGTTATCTACAAAATAATCCAGACCGCCACGGAAGAAACCAAAGTAGCCATTGTTTTCGCTGTGTGAGGTATTATATACTGAACTTGGGGTGGTAAGCATATTATTCCGGCTGGTAATACCATCGGATATCGACTTACGCTGATTATAATTGGCACTCAGGGTAAGGTTCACTTTATTCTGTCTCAGGTTGATATCACCACCGATATTACCTTTACCCCTCGAATCCACACCTGCCCGGATACCACCATTGTAACCGGTTTTCTTATTTTTCTTCAGCACAATATTCAGGATACCTGCATTGCCCCCCGACGCATCATATTTAGCCGATGGGTTGGTTACCAGTTCCACACGGTCTATGATGTCAGCAGGAATCTGGTCGAGGGTGAGGGTAGTTGGACGACCATCAATAAAAAGGGTAGGGGTTGCATTACGAAGCGTAACATTACCGTCGATATCCACATTCAAAGAAGGAATATTCTTCATAATTTCTGTAGCGGTTTGCCCGGTACTGGTAAGGTTCTTATCTACGTTAAAGATCTTCCGGTCAATACCCAGCTCAAACTGCGGTTTCGCCGAAGAAGTAACGGTTACATTCCCAAGATCGGTAGCATCTTCCTGCAGTTTGATATTACCCAGGTCTTTATCGGCCATACCCAGCAATTGCTGCATTGCACCGCCCTGACCGGCACCGGCGGCATTGGAAGCACCGCCCTGCGGCATTTTAATGCCAAAATTTATCGTCTGTTCCAATGCTTTATAGCCCACCGCACTTGCGCGAAGTTTAAAATTGCCCATTACCGGCAGGTTGTCAAAACTAAAATCACCATTGGAACGGGTGATCTGGGTATTGAGGATCGCTTCCTTCATTTTTTTGGTAACGGTATCAAACCGGTTTCCAATCAATTGAACGCTAACGCCTTCCAGCCCTTTATTGTTCTTGTCTACCATTTTTCCATAAAAATGTCCAATATTCATATTCTGACTAGCGGCTCCGCCCGGTCGGCCACCACCCGGAAACTGCCCGAAAGCAGCCAGGAAAATAAAATTCAAGAATAAAAGGGTACAAATTTTTCTCATGTTCATATGCGTATTTATAGTATGCAAAGTTGCTATGCCGTTTTTCCCCGGTCGTTTTTCATTACACCAGCGGTAATATGACAAACCTGAATGGGCAAAGGTTGTGCCACCGGGGGAATAAATCGCGGTTTTATCGGTGTATCAGACCCACAGCAGGGCTAAAACCTGTAAAAGCCCTACAAGGAAGCCAGCGGCGGCACCCAGGATACTCCAATAACGGAGTTCTTTCGACAGCAGAATATTCAGCTTTTCTTCCAATCCGGCGAGCGACAACCCCTGGATTTTGAGCCTGACTATCTCTTCTATACCTGCCCCGGCCTGAAGAGTGTCCATATAGTTTTCCATTACTACGGGGAAAAGAGTCTCCAGTTCAGCCGTGAAAACAGATTTCATCTCCACAATCGTTCTCTCACCAATCAGCATTCCGATCATCGGCATCTTTTCCACCAGTTTTACCCGGAGAAACCGGTCGATATGCTCCTCCACCAACGGAAGTATCTTCTGGAAGTTCTCAGGATCGGCAGCTTTTTCCTTCAGTTCACCGGATAAAGAAGTCATTTCACCGACAAGCAGTTGGCTCACCCGGTTTTCGAGTTCTGTTCTCCTCGCTGGCAGTATACCCTGGAATGCGATCCCCCCCAGCTGTCTGGGCTTAACGGGATGGAAAAGCAGTTTCAGGGCGAATTTTCCGGCCAACCAGCCAAAAAAAGCGGCAATCAGGGGAACTACGATCCATCCCATAGTCATGCTTTAAATTTAAAAACCTATCCACCCCGGGTGAATAGGTTTTAATAAGGGAGGACGAGGGGTCTCGAACCCCCGGCCTTCAGTGCCACAAACTGACGCTCTAACCAACTGAGCTACGACCTCCGTTTTTTGGACTGCAAAAATAGTATATTTTGTGATGATATGGCACGGAATTTAGTACTCTTTTTTATTGCCGTTCATCAAAACCTTTGTTAATTGGGTTTGAATGGAGCGGGCTTGAGAGCTTTTTTAGGTTAATTTTGGAAACTACATGCAGAAAATCAGTCAATTTATGAAGAGCAGAAAAGGTTTGTTGTTACTGGCCATTGTATTGTTCAGCGGTTTATTCTTTGCTTTCAGGGCCACTTCGTTTGGGGGGGCCGAGGTTCCTGTTACACAGCGGCAGCGTTTACTTACGGCGGTCGCCTCGCTGCTGGAGGACCAGCATTATAGTCCCAAAATGATTGACGACGCATTTTCCAAACGCGTGTTTAAAAAGTATATCGACAACATGGATGGGGATAAATCGCTTTTCCTGGAATCGGATATAGCGGCTCTTAAGAAATTTGAAACTACCATTGATGATGAGATGCATGGTACAGCAGCGGTAGAATTTGCCCCAGCAGTCAGCGTTTTGTATGATAAAAGAATCAATGAGGTAATGGGCTTGTACAAATCAATCCTGACTACTCCATTTGATTTTACAAAGGATGAGAGCGTGATACTGGAAGGGGATAAGATTCCGTATGTTAAAACGGAAGAGGAAAGAAAAGAAAGATGGAGAAAGAAATTGAAGTACCTGGTGCTGGAACGTTTTGTGGATCTGCAGGAAACACGCGAGAAAAATAAAACGACCAAGGATTTTGTGGTTAAAACAGATGCTGAACTGGAAAGCGATGCGCGTGCCCGGGTGTTGAAGCTGATGAACGAAAATTATGAGCGGATCAAGAGTACCTATACTGAAAGTGAGCGGTTCAGCACTTTCATCAATACCATCACCAACCTGATGGATCCGCATAGTGATTATTTCCCTCCGATTGAGAAAAGGGCATTTGATGAAAGGATGAGCGGGGAGTTTTATGGAATTGGTGCCCAACTTACCAAAGACGATTATGGAATTAAGATTGCCACGATCATTACCGGTGGTGCCGCCTGGAAACTGAATGGAGAGATTGTTGTTAATGATGTTATCATGAAAGTGGCACAGGGAGACGGAGAACCGGTTGATATCAGCTCTTATGCTACGGAGGACGCGGTTAAACTGATACGGGGCAATAAAGGAACTATTGTTAAGCTTACCATTAAAAAGCAGGATGGTACCATCAAGGTGATTAGCGTGGTAAGGGAAAAAGTATTAACGGACCAGGGTTATGCGCGAAGCGTTGTAATACAGCAGGGTGCTGATAAGATCGGTTATATTTTGCTGCCCGATTTTTACTCCAATTTCGAGGATGAAAATGGCGCTCATTGCTCGGTTGATGTAGCCCGGGAAGTAGTGAAGCTGAAGGCCGAAAATGTAAAAGGAATTGTAATCGATATCCGTAACAACGGCGGCGGATCGCTGTATGAAGTGGTTAAAATGGTGGGATTGTTTATTAAGAGCGGTCCGATTGTGCAGGTAAAGGAAAGAGGTGGCAAGGTGGACCAGAGTACCTGGAGAGACAACGATGAATCTGTATTATACGATGGCCCGCTGGCGGTTCTGGTGAATGAATTCTCCGCATCAGCCAGTGAAATTTTTGCCGGGGCTATACAGGACTATAAAAGAGGGGTGATCATTGGAAGTACTTCCACCTATGGTAAGGGAACCGTACAACGGCAGATACCGTTTGGGAATCGCAGCGACTTTACTTCGCAGCGTACGGATATGGGTGCCATGACCCTGACGTTCCAGAAATTTTACCGTGTAAATGGAGGATCTACTCAATTAAAAGGAATTACCCCCGATGTGGTACTGCCGGACCTGTATGAGTTTTATAAAGTGCGCGAAAAAGACAATCCGGATGCACTTCCCTGGGATGAAATACAAAAGGCAGCTTTCCGTCCCTGGCAAAATGGAGCGACTTACGAAAACATCATAAAGAAAGAGAATGAAAAAATACGTAGCAATACATCTTTAAATCAACTTCACAGCAACCTGGTTTGGCTATCTAAGAATGCGGAACTGCCGGTAAGTCTTAATCTCGCCAAATTCAAAGCGCATCAAAAGGAAGTGGAGTCAACGGTAAAGCAGAATAACAATCTTATCAAGATCAAGGAAGAAATGAAAGTGGAAGCGATGAATGCTGATAAGGATAAGTATTTCAATAATCCTGACAAAACAAAAGGGGATTTCTACCAGGCATGGATCAAATCGCTCAAAACGGATATGCACATTGATGAATCGGTAAAGATTGTGAGCGAAATGCTGCGTACCCCCCAGTACCAGATGGCAAAAAAATAAGCCTGTTTTCTGCAATAGTCAATTCATTGTTTAACAACGATTGCATGGCACCCGATAAAAAGTGGTACGCTTTATATACGAAACCCCGTTGGGAAAAAAAGATCGACAGCGTTCTGGTAAGGAAAGGTGTTGAGAGCTGGTGCCCCCTACAAAAGATTGAGCGCCAATGGAGTGACCGCAAGAAGATAGTTGAAGACCCGCTGTTCAAATCCTATGTTTTTGTGAGGATAGACGACACTGAACGTACCAAGGTATTGTCTACTGATGGAGTACTCAATTTCGTGTATTATCTCGGCAGGCCTGCCGTTATCAAAGACGAAGAAATTGAAACTATTAAAAAGTATCTGGCCGAGAAAGATGCCAGTATTTTCATCATCAGCCAGGAAGGCTTCAGAGAAGAAACAAAAATCAGAGTCAATCACGGGGTTTTCATGGGCAATGAAGGAACCGTATTGAGGGGAGGAAAGAAAAAAGTATACGTTAAACTGGAAAGCCTGGGGCAGGTAATGGTGGTTGAATTCCCCGCAGAATTTTTATCACCGATCGGTTAAAGCGTCCATTCCACTACTTCATTCGCCCATTCTTTTCTGTAAGGGGTGGTAATACGGATATAGTTGTCGGTATATCCCTCCATCATCCCGTTCTTTTCAAATGCTTCGAACAGTACATTCCTTTTCTTACCGCTGTATTGCTGAGTGAAATACTGCATTTTCATATAAGAAAGGTTGCGCAGGATTTTGTTGCGTTCATTTCGTACAGAAACGGGTACCACCGGTGTAATATCCAGTGCCCTGGTATTATCTCTTTCCGAATATGTGAATACGTGCAGGTAAGAGACATCGAGGGAGTGTAAAAAATCAAAAGTTTCCTGGAAAAGCTCCGCTGTTTCGCCCGGGAAGCCCACAATCACGTCCACCCCAATGGCACAATCAGGCATCAGGGCTTTTATTTTCTTTACCCGGTCGGCATATAGCTCGCGTTTATAACGCCTTCTCATCAGGGCTAAAATGGTATTGCTGCCGCTCTGCAAAGGGATATGAAAATGCGGCATAAACTTATTTCCGGCCGCTACCATTTCAATGATTTCGTCGGTGAGCAAATTAGGCTCAATGGAAGAAATCCGGTAACGTTCAATTCCGTCTATCGTATTCAGGGCTTTCACCAGCTCTGTAAAATTCTCCTCTTGCCCCAGCCCGTTGTCTGCCAACTGCCGCCTGCCATTTCCATCAGGCCCTTTACCAAAGTCGCCCAGGTTTACGCCGGTTAGCACAATTTCCTTCACACCGGCACCGGCAATTTCACGGGCATTCGCCAGTACCTTTTCAATGGTATCGCTACGGCTTTTCCCCCGCGCCATAGGAATGGTACAAAATGAGCAGTTATAGTCACAGCCGTCCTGCACTTTCAGGAAAGTCCGTGTCCGGTCGTTCCGTGAGTAAGAGGCATTGAACCCCGTCACATCCTCTATATCACAACTACAGATCTTTGCGGGTTCCTGGTCATTTTTGGTCAGTTCGCCGATATGGCGGGCTATATTGAACTTTTCGGCTGCGCCCAGCACCAGGTCTACGCCGGGTATGGAAGCTATCTCTTTGGGCTTCAGTTGGGCGTAACAACCGGTAATTACCACAAAGCTTTCCGGTGAGCGGCGTTGGATACGCCTCACCAGGTGCCTGCATTCCTTGTCGGCATTATCCGTTACCGAGCAGGTATTGATCACATACACGTCTGCCTGCTCCTCAAACTTCCTTTTTTCAAAACCTTCTCCCTCCAGCAGCCTGGAAAGGGTAGAGGTTTCTGAAAAATTCAGTTTACACCCCAATGTGTGAAAAGCCACGCTCCGTTTACTCATAGCTGCAAATATACAACAGCCGCCGTTTATCCACTATAGCCCAGGGGCTATAGTGGGTTTCCAATTGTTAATAAATACAACAACCCTAAACCATAAACCTCGAACTTTAAACCAATTTAGGTATGTTTGCCACTCGAAAAAACCCAAAACAATGCAGTTTAAAAAGATCAACAATATTACCGGATGGGCGGTTTGCCTTATTGCCTGTACTGTTTATATTATGACAGCTGAGGCCGGGGGAAGTTTCTGGGATTGCGGCGAGTTTGTAAGCAGTTGTTACAAGCTCCAGATCCCTCACCCACCCGGAGCCCCACTTTTTGTGCTTTTAGGCAGGATGTTCATTATACTTTTTGGAGACAATCCTCTTACGGCAGCCAAAGCAGTTAATACGATGAGTGCTGTTGCCAGCGGGTTTACCATCCTGTTCCTGTTTTGGACCATTACCCATTTTGCCCGGAGGATTTCGAATGTAAAGACTTCGGATCTATTAACCAGTTCTCAAACCTGGGCCATCATGGGTGCCGGTGTGGTAGGGGCCCTTGCCTATACTTTCAGCGACTCATTCTGGTACAGTGCCGTGGAAGGTGAGGTATATGCCATGTCATCCTTCTTTACCGCCATCGTTTTCTGGGCGATACTAAAATGGGAAAACCATGCCGACGAACCGGGTGCAGACCGATGGATCGTATTTATCTTCTTCCTCATGGGATTGTCTATCGGCGTTCACTTATTGAACCTGCTTACTATCCCGGCTATTGTTATGGTATATTATTTCCGGAAAAAAGACGATTTCAATTATACCCTGTTGCGCAAATGGTTCTTACGGTTAATGGCCATCGGTGGCGTAGTGGGCTTTTTTGGTGCGTTATTCATGGCCAATAAAGAAGCCACAGAGAATGTACCGATGGACGGAACACTGTCTGCCCTGGTATTGTTCGGCACACTGGCCGCTATCGGTTTATTGTTCCTGGTAGAAAAAATCAACAAAGAAAGAAAAGCCTACTTCGGGGGCATGTACATATTCTTTATTATCGGGTGTGTAATACTGGGAGCGGCATTGTTTGCTATTATCCCGTATTCCATCAAACTGGCCGGCACTTTCGACCGTTGGTTCGTTAACGGTTTCAGTCTGCCTTTCTTCTCTGGTTTTGCCTTCTTCTTTGTGTTGCTGGCGGTACTGATCTGGCTGGGCCTTCGCTTCGCCACCAGAAAAGCATGGGCCTACCTGAGTCTTGGTCTCTGGTCGCTTACATTCCTGCTGGTGGGTTATAGTGCCTATGTAACCACCATGATCCGCAGTAATGCTAACCCATCAGTGGATATGTATAATGTAGACAACCCGATCAGCCTGGTGGGTTACCTGGGTCGCGACCAGTATGGGGATTTCCCGCTGATATACGGACAGAAATTTACTTCCCGGCCTTCTGATATCAAGAGCACCGGTATGCGCTATGAGAAAGCCAGAGATAAATACATTGAGATTGGAGAGGACAGGAAATATGTATACGCAGCAGAAGAAAAAATGGTGTTCCCGCGGGTTTGGGATCCGAGCAATGACCAGAATCATGCCGATTATTACGCGTCTTTTCTCAATATAGGCAAGATGAAAGACGGTAGCTATGAACGTCCGCCTAACCAGGCAGACAATATTAAGTTCTTTGTAAAGTACCAGGTATACTGGATGTATATCCGCTACTTTATGTGGAATTTCTCAGGTAAGCAAAACGATAACCAGGGACTTTTTGACGGCAATGTGCGCGATGGTAACTGGATTACCGGGATTGATTTTATCGATAGTATTTTTTATGGCGATCAGAGTGCCATGCCGGATAGCCTCAAGAATAACAAGGCGCATAACAGGTTGTTTATGCTGCCATTTATCCTGGGTGTGATTGGATTGGTGTACCAGTTTAAAAAACGGGGAGATGACGGGGCGATTAATTTGCTTTTGTTCTTTTTTACTGGGTTTGCTATCATCTTTTACCTTAACCAGGCAGGTTATCAGCCGAGGGAGCGTGACTATGCCTACGTAGGAAGCTTTTATGCGTTTGCCGTTTGGATCGGACTGGGAGTATTGAAAGTGAGGGATTGGTTTGCCAAGGGGCTTTCACAGGCTGCCGCTGCATCTGTGGCTACCCTGTTATGCCTCGCCGCTGTACCCGCTATTATGGCGCAGCAGGAATGGGATGACCATGACCGCAGCCAGAAACAACTGCCGCGCGATCTTGCGAAAGATTACCTGGAAAGCTGCGCACCCAATGCGATCCTGTTTACGTTTGGCGATAATGATACGTACCCGTTATGGTATGCGCAGGAGGTGGAAGGTATACGCCCTGATATACGCGTGATCAATTATAGCCTGCTGGGGATCGACTGGTATATTAATGAACTCCGCTATAAGGTAAACCAGAGCGATCCGATCGATGTGATCTGGACCGCCGAACAGATAGAAGGATCCAAAAGAGATTATGTAACCTACAGCCCGAAACCGAATATTCCGGAAGACAGGTATTACGACCTGTATGATGTGATGAAGAACTATGTAGGAAGTGATGACCCGGCCAAGATGGAAGACAGGGGAGGTGGGGAAGGATTGAATACATTCCCGGTTAGGAAAATGTCTGTTCCGGTTGACAAGGCACTGGTGCTGAAAAACGGAACCGTAAATGCAAATGATAGTGTTGTGAGTGAAATGCGTTTTGATATCCCCAAGAACGGGCTGATGAAAAACGACCTGGCTGTGTTGAATATTATTGCGGCCAACAAATGGCAGCGTCCTATTTACTTTACCGATCCGAGAGCCAACCTCGGTTTCGATCAATATGTTCGCAGGGATGGCCTCAGTTTCCGTATCGTACCGGTACAGGGAAGTGCCGTAAATACAGACTGGATGTATGATAAAGCGATCAATAAGTTCGCTTTTGGTAATGCAGATAAGAAAGGTGTTTATTTTGATGAGGAAAACCGTCGTCACCTAAATACTATCCGTATGTCTTATGCGGAACTGGCACTTGACCTGGCCCAGAAGAACAGGAAGGAAGATGCCAAACGCGTGTTACAGAAAGTGGATAAGATGATAGACCAGGGTAATTTCCCTTATGGCTTTGCCAGCAGGGGTAACCAGCACAATGGCAACTCACTTAATTTCCTGTATGCGTGTTATGTGGCGGGAGACACGGTACTCGCAGCGAAAGTGGCAGCCTCCGTTAAAAAAGACCTTCAGCAACAAATCAGGTACTATAATTCACTGGGCAGCGTGAATGCGGAAAATATGTCCCAAGAGAAAGCCATGACCGAGAATTATCTCAAGAACCTGGAACAGATCCAGGAAGCCTATAACCCCCGGATACAAGTGCCCGGCAGGTTAATGCTTCCCTCGGATTCCGGCGCGTCAGATAGCGGCGGCAAAAAGAAATAGTTGCGTGAATCGTGAATCGTGAATCGTGAATCGTGAGGCGTAAGGCCAGCGATTCACGTCTTCTCGTTCAAAGCCATGTTCCCTGCAATCCAAATCCGTAATCCGAAATCCGAAATCCGAAATCCGAAATTCGCAATCCGCAATCCACAATCCGCTCCCCGAACTTTCTGCCTGTTCTATTGTTATTAATTTTGTAGTTTTCAGATATGATCGGACACCGGTTTATACATTTTAATCCTGATGAGGATGGCAAAAGCAAGTTTGAGCAGTTGCTGGACCTTTTTATGCAGTTACTCACCTATACCAATGGGGACGCGGGCGAAGCTTTGCAGTGGTTGAATGAACTTGACAGGCAATACAATCTTACCAATGATGAGTATGGCATGGGTGATTTTATTGATGACCTGAAGCAGAACGGTTATATGCAGGAAAAGCAGGAGGATGGAAGTTTTTCCATTACCGGAAAGTCGGAGCAGGCTATCCGTAAGAAAAGCCTGGAGGAGATATTTGGAAAGCTAAAGAAGACAAAGCAGGGGAACCATGCAACTACCAAGCCTGGGCAGGGGGATGAGCTTAACTCGGATACCCGCCCTTTTCAGTTTGGCGACATGCTGGAGCAGATAGATTTTACAGAAAGCATCAGAAACGCGCAGATTAATCACGGCATTGATTCATTTTCTATGCAGGAAGATGACCTGCAGATAAGGGAAAGCGATTTCAAGACCCAAACCTCAACGGTGCTGATGATTGATATCTCACACTCGATGATACTATATGGTGAGGACAGGATAACGCCCGCCAAGAAAGTGGCGATGGCACTCAGTGAACTCATTACTACCCGTTACCCGAAAGATACCCTTGATATAGTAGTGTTTGGAAATGATGCCTGGAGTATCGAGATCAAGGACCTTCCCTACCTCGAGGTAGGGCCTTTTCATACCAATACGGTTGCCGGATTGGAACTGGCCATGGATCTGCTTCGCAGAAGAAAAAATCCAAACAAGCAGATATTTATGATAACAGATGGAAAACCCACCTGCCTTAAGATCGGAAAAAAATATTACAAAAACAGTTTCGGACTCGACAGGAAAGTGGTGAACCGTTGTATTAACCTGGCGGCCCAGTGTAAAAAATTAAAGATACCCATCACCACGTTCATGATCGCTTCGGATCCTTACCTGCAAAAATTTGTACAGGAGTTTACAGAGATGAATAACGGAAAAGCATTCTTTGCCTCACTCGATAAATTGGGAGCGTTCCTCTTCAAAGATTTTGAAAGTGGCAAAAGAAAGACAGTATATTAATTAGTCGTAAGTCGTAGGTCGTAAGTCGTAAGTCAAAAGCTACATTGACTTACGACTTACGACCTACAACTTACGACCTACAACTTACGACTTACAACTTACGACCTACGACTTACGACTAACACCCAAAGAAATGGACATAAAAAAAATAAAGACACTCGGTCAGTTACAAAAAAGCAGTTATAAAAGCCGCACGGTAAAAGAGGAGATCAGAGAGAACCTGGTGGTTTCGATCCGGAATAAGGAAAATCCGTTTACAGGAATATTGGGGTATGAGGACACGGTCATTCCGGATACGGAGCGGGCCTTGTTAAGCAGGCATAATATCCTGTTCCTGGGGCTGCGCGGGCAGGCTAAGACAAGGATGGCGAGGCAGATGATTGATTTGCTGGATGAATATATACCGGTAGTGGCCGGCAGCGAGGTGAATGACGACCCCCTGAACCCGATGAGTAAATTTGCTAAAGACCTGATTGCCGAACACGGAGATGAGACCCCTGTTCAATGGGTACATCGTTCGGAGAGATATGGCGAAAAGCTGGCAACCCCGGATGTAAGTGTAGCGGATCTCATAGGTGATATTGATCCGATCAAAGCCGCTAATCTTAAATTGAGTTTCGCGGATGAAAAAGTGATTCATTATGGAATCATACCCCGGAGCAACCGTGGGATATTCGTAATTAATGAGCTACCTGATCTCCAGGCGAGAATACAGGTTGCCTTGTTTAACATTCTTCAGGAAGGCGATATCCAGATTCGCGGCTTCAAACTGAGGATGCCATTGGATATCCTGTTTGTATTTACGGCCAACCCGGAAGACTATACCAACCGGGGCAGTATTGTAACACCGCTGAAAGACAGGATTGAAAGCCAGATACTAACCCATTATCCCAAAGACATTGAAACATCGCTTGCTATTACAGAACAGGAGGCGGATATATTGCCGGCGCAACAGGAAAGGGTAGTAGTGAGCGACCTGGTGAAGCGTTTGGTGGAACAAGTGGCTTTCGAGGCAAGATCAAACGAGTATGTTGACAAGAAAAGCGGCGTAAGTGCCCGTTTAACCATAGCTGCATATGAAAATGCGGTGAGCAGTGCGGAAAGAAGAGCCATTATACACAATGAAAAGCAGACCCAGGTTTGGATCAGTGATCTATCGGGCATTATTCCTTCCATTACCGGAAAGATTGAGCTGGTGTATGAAGGCGAGCAGGAAGGCCCTTACCAGGTAGCGGTTAACCTGCTGGAAAAATCGATCCGGACACAGTTTGTGCAGTACTTCCCTAACCCGGAACAATTGAAAAAGAAAAGGGGCACCGGCAAACGCTCAGCAGAAGAAAAAGAAGCGGAAAATCCCTACAAAACGATCACACAATGGTTTGACGCAGGCAACCATCTCGACCTTCTGCTGGATATGAAGGACGCCGATAAGATAGCCTCCTTGTATAAAGTGGATGGCTTGTACGGGTTTGTAAAAAGATATTTCCCCCAGGCCAATGCAACTGAAAATGGACTGCTGATGGAATTTGTATTACATGGACTGTCTTCTTACTCACTCATCAGCAAGAAAAATATTGAGGGCCGGATTGAATTCAAAGACCTTATGGGAAGCATGATGAACCTGGGTGCTTTTGAATTGGGAGAGGAAGAAGAATATGAATAGAGACAATAGACATTGATTAAAACTTCAGTCCCACTGAAGCCCCCGCATAAAATGGTATCAGTTTAGCGGGCGTTAACAGGGGGCAAAGGAACGCGCGATAGGTAATTCCTTTATTAGGCGGCTGGTAGCGGTAACCGAAATTAAAATAGGCCGATACATTGGAACCTTCATTCTCGAAATAAGTGTTTCCAACCGAGGCCGAGGTATAAACAAGACCTGCACCGATTTCAGCAAAATGCTCCTGCGAGCCAGTGATATAGTTAACGCCAACCGGGGCCGCAAACACACCTTTGTTTAATATTCCCCAACCGCCCATACCTACCCGGAACCCAAATCCATTCTGCCCTTTAAAACGCTGGTCGTAGTTGAGGCTGATCATCCCGGGTCCGCCGCCTTCCAGGTAAAATGTCTGCGCGGTTTTATCTGATCCGCCACCCTGAGCACGGGCCGTTATCGAAAAAAGTACGCAAATAGTAATAGTCAAGAGGCTTTTCGCGGTCATAGCATTCATTTTAAGCATAATTTATCCCAAAGGATCAAAACTCCTGCTATAACGCTAAATCGGGGAGATTATTTTGTGACGAATTGCGAATTACGGATTGCGAATTAAATCAGTTCCTTGAGTTTTTCAACCACTAAATCAATCTCCTCCCTGGTATTGTGTTTGGCGAAGGAGAAACGAACTGTTACCTGGTTGGGATTATTATTGATGGCGCGGATGACATGCGAACCCTGGTCGGCACCGCTGGTGCAGGCACTTCCTCCGCTGGCGCAGATATTATTAATGTCGAGATTGAACAGGATCATCTCGCTTTTTTCTGTCTTGGGAAAGCTGGCACTCAATACCGCATACAGGCTATTACCCAGCGTATCGCCATTAAATGCAACTCCCTTTATATTTTTCTTCAATTTCTCCAGCATGTACTGCTTTAAGCCTTTGATATAGGCGCTATCGGCTTCATAGTTGTCGGTAGCCAGTTGCAATGCTTTGGCAAACCCGACAATCCCGTACAGGTTCTCGGTTCCGGCACGCATATTTCTTTCCTGGCTTCCCCCGTGTACAAAGGGTTTAATCTTTACATTTTCATTGATGTACAGCATGCCAACCCCTTTAGGGCCATGAAATTTATGACCGGCACCGGTGATAAAATGTACCGGTGTATTTCTCAGATCAAACGGAAAATGACCGACCGTTTGCACGGTATCGCTGTGAAAAATGGCGTTATATAATTTACATAGTTCCCCCACCGCGTGAATATCCAGTATGTTGCCAATCTCATTATTGGCATGCATTAATGTTACCAGGCATTTTTCCTCGCTCCCGGCCAGCAATTTCTCCAGGTCTTCCAGGTCGATATGACCATTGGGTAATAGCTTTACGTAGCTAAGTGCGGCTTCGCCGGAATGGTACAAATGTTCAACCGTATGCGTAGTGGCGTGGTGTTCAATAACCGAACTGATAATATGCTTACAACCCAGGTCGCGAACGGCTGCCGTGATGGCTGTATTGCTGCTTTCCGTTCCGCCGCTGGTGAAAAAGATCTCGGCCGGGTGGGCGTTAAGTATCTTTGCCACCGTTTTGCGGGCATTCTCAATCGCCATACGGCATTCACGGCCATAACTGTATATAGAAGAAGGATTGCCAAAATGGGTAGTCAAATAGGGCATCATAGCCTCCAGTACCTGTGGGTCCAGGGAAGTAGTAGCCGCATTGTCGAGATAAATTCTGTCCATATTCCGGCAAAAATACTGAATTTTCAGATGACCCTATATCGCCTCACTGATATCCTGCATCAGCCTTTTGGCTATGTTGGAGGCCGTGGTTTCAAAATTACTTTCCGCGTATATGCGTATGATAGGCTCGGTATTACTGGTCCGGAGGTGCACCCAGTCTTTTTCAAACTCTATTTTTAGCCCATCCTCTGTATGGATCCGGTTCTTTTTATATTTCTTTTTGATATGATCAAAAATCTTCTTGATATCGAATCCTGCGCTCAATTCTATCTTGTTCTTGCTCATAAAATAGTCGGGATAGGTATTGCGGAGCTGGCGGGCCGATTTCTTCTCTTTGGCCAGGTAGGTCAGGAATAGCGCAATGCCAATCAGCGCGTCACGTCCATAATGAAGATCGGGTACAATAATGCCCCCATTGCCTTCACCACCTATTACCGCATTCACGGCCTTCATTTTCGCTACCACGTTCACCTCACCCACAGCACTGGGTGTATATACTCCGCCATGCTTCAGGGTAATGTCCTCCAATGCCCTTGTAGACGACATATTGCTCACCGTATTGCCTTTTCTTTGCTGCAATACATAATCAGCAACGGCTACCAGTGTATACTCTTCGCCAAATAAGCTCCCGTCTTCACAAACAAAACAAAGCCTGTCAACGTCAGGATCCACTGCAATACCCAGATCAGCTTTGCGGGATTTTACTTCATTGGTAAGCTGTAAAAGGTTCTCGGGTAGTGGCTCCGGGTTATGGGCAAATTTTCCATTTACTTCTGCGTTCAGCACGGTGATGTCTTTTGAAGCCACCCCCAGCGCTTTTAACATAGCGGGAACCGCAATAGCCCCCGTGCTGTTAATGGCGTCTACCACGATGCTGAACTTTGCCTTTTTTATCAGTTCAATATCCACCAGCGGGTAAGCAACTACCGCATCAATATGCTGTTGTAACGCCTTGTTGCTGATAATGGAGCTGCCCAACTGGTCAACACCCACAAAATTAAAATCCTCCTTCTCTGCAATTTCCAGCAGGGTGGCTCCTTCCTCGCCGCTAATGAATTCCCCTTTGCTGTTCAGCAGTTTCAGCGCATTCCATTCTTTGGGGTTATGACTGGCGGTTAGTATAATACCACCGGCCGCTTTTTCAAATACCACCGCCATTTCAACAGTAGGAGTTGTGCTGAGTCCCAGGTCAATCACATCAAGCCCCACCGCGTTCAATGTACTGATCACCAGTCCCTGCACCATCTCGCCACTGATACGGCCATCCCGACCCACTATGATCTTTTTGTTAGTTCCCTGCTGTCTCGACAGCCAGGTGCCATAAGCAGCCGTAAAACGTACAATATCCAACGGGCTCAATGTTTCTCCCGGTTTACCACCGATGGTTCCTCTTATTCCCGAAATACTCTTGATCAGTGCCATGAAACTGCATTTAAAATCGCCTGCAAACATAATTGAAATTTTGTTTGCTGTATACAGGCATGTTGACCTTCCGGTGCTTTCCGTGTGCAATTGAATTATAAGGAGCTGTGAACAGGGTGCCCGGTGGTACGGGATTAGGTTCAGGACAGATGATTACACCTGATTAAATACCAGGTGTGGTCGGATAATCATTTCTGATTAGTCTTCCCCTTCACCGGCATATTCGAAACAATTTCCGGGATGAGAATGGGCATATGGTCGATGGTGGATTCGTAGATGCTATTGCCCTTATACACCAGTAGCGGCTGATCTGCAGTAAACCCATTCGGCATTTTGTCGCCAACAGGTAATTCCTGTATCCTCAGCGTAGTTTTTGATTTAGGACCCTTATAGCTCCAGATATCTCTTTGCATCGCGGCTATCGTTGAACTGTCCAGCTTAGGAGCCACGTAGGGTACAAGGGTAACGGGGCGGTTCGACAACTTTTGCGAAAAAACAGCGGGTGCGGTAAACAACCCGAACACGAGCGGCAGGAGCGTTTTCATGCTTCTAAAATACGCGATGAAAGGGTATTTTACAAGGGCTTAGACCGTTTTTTGCCAAAGAATCGACAGATACGGCCTATTACTCTGCGGCAAACTTTATCTTTACGGCGAATATGCACGGTTCCCTACTATTAGTTCCTTTCCTGCAAAAATTGCTGCACCTGTTGGAGCAATGGGATACAGTGCTTTTTCTCCGGATCAATACCCAATGGATTCACCCCTGGCTGGATAGCATTTTTCCCTGGTGGCGGGAAGCCAATACCTGGATCCCTCTCTATCTTTTCCTGGCGGTTTTCGCGGTCATGAATTTTAAACAAAGGTCTTTTCCCTGGATATTGTTCGTGGTGGTCAATTTTACCCTGACAGATCAGATCAGCAGCAGCCTGGTGAAAAAACTGGCAGGACGAATAAGGCCCTGCAACGACCCTTTTTTAATGAGCCAGGTGAGGCTGCTGCTGAATAATTGCGGCGCGGGCTTCAGTTTTACCTCATCGCACGCCACCAATCATTTTGGACTGGCTATGTTTATCTTTATCACCCTCAGGTCCGTTTTAGGAAAATGGGCCTGGTTATTTTTAATTTGGGCGGCAACGGTTTCCTATGCGCAGGTGTACGTGGGAGTGCACTACCCGCTGGATGTGCTGGGCGGAGCATTGCTGGGATGTGGTATTGGATATGGCATGGGTATTTTTTTTAACAAGCGCATCGGGCTGAATTTACCGGTGGCTGCTAACTAACCTTATCATGATCAGCAACCGATTTTTCTACGGTGTTCTTGTGTCCTGCTTTGTTACCTATTTAGTAGGAATGATCATGATCCCCCTGATGGATATAGATGCATCCCAATACGCATCTATCAGCCGCGAAATGCTGACTAACAAAAGCTACCTGCAGGTATTCGACCTGGGCACAGATTATCTGGATAAGCCACCCATGCTGTTCTGGCTGTCGGCATTGAGTATGAAAATATGGGGTGTACACGACTGGGCCTACCGTATCCCTTCCTTATTATTTGCGGTACTTTCCGTTTATGCCACCTTTCAGCTGGCAGCATTATTTTATCGCAGGGAGATAGCGCAGCTGAGCGCATTGGTGCTGGCCAGTTGCCAGGCGATGTTTTTAATTACACATGATGTGCGCTGCGATACCATGTTAATGGGTTGGGTAATGCTTTCCCTCTGGCAAATGGCCACCTGGTATCAAACCGGCAAATGGAAAAATTTGATCATCGCATTCGTCGCCATCGCGGGTGGCATGATGACCAAAGGCCCTATCGCGCTGATGGTACCCGCTTTTGCCTTTGTACCGCATTTTATATTGCAACGTAACTGGAAGCAGCTGTTCAGGTGGCAATACCTGGCGGGGCTGTTGATCATCGCGGTTCTGATGATCCCCATGAGTATCGGCTTGTACCGGCAGTTTGACCTTCACCCGGGTAAACTGATTAATGGCGAGCCGATCCAGTCAGGACTTCGTTTTTATTATTGGACGCAGAGTTTCGGACGATATACAGGGGAGAATCATTTCAATGAAATGAATCATTTTACTTTTCTGCTGGAGAACATGATCTGGAGCTTTCTTCCCTGGATACTGTTTTTCCTGGCTGCGCTTGTACTATCTGTGATTGAGCTTGTGAAAAAGAAGTTCAGGATTGAGGCCCAGGAAGAATGGATCAGTACCGGTGGCTTTATTATCACTTATTGTGTGCTGGCCCGCAGCCAGGCACAGCTGCCACATTATATATTTGTTGTATTTCCCCCTCGCGGCCATTGTTACCGCTCGTTTTTTGCACCGGTTGTTGTACACCCGGGAACTGCTGCGTTGGAAACGTGCGGCACTGGTAACACACGCCGTTATTTTTTCGCTGCTATGGGCCGCCGTTGTGATACTGATGGCATGGCCATTTGAGCAGATCCCCAAATTGGTAACGGGGTTGGCGGCATTGGGTATGATCCTGTTTTTTTACCTGATGCGTTCCAAAAAGCATGGCTTCCCGCTTGTACTGGACCTGGCTTTCTTTACCGTGATAGGGGTAAACCTATTTCTGAGTGCGGCTTTTTATCCCAATGTATTAAAATACCAGCTCGGCAATGATGCGGCCGCTTTTATAGAAGAACAAAAACTGCCAAAAGATAACATTCAGTTATACGGCATTCATGAAGGACGCGCTCTGCATTTTTATGCGAAGCATATTTTTCAACGAAAAGACAGCTTGTCGGCATTTCCGTTGAACGGGTTGATGATTACTGATAAAGACAGTCTTCCCGCTGTAAAAAAGGTCTTCCCGGATGCAAAAGTGCTGCGGGAGGGCAACCATTTCGGCGTTACCGCGTTATCATTGCCATTCCTCAACCCTGATACCCGGGAAGGAGAATTGCCAAAGTACCTGATTCTCGACCTCGATGGTAACGCCGTTATTCATTAATATTGCAAACATTACATGACAGAAGTATTTATTATATTGGCTTTAATCGTTTTGAACGGGCTGTTCTCCATGGCGGAAATAGCCCTGATATCCTCGCGAAGAGCCAGGCTGGAATCCCAGTCGGCCAGGGGAGATGATGACGCGAAAAAGGCATTGGAACTGTCTAATCATCCAGACTCATTCCTTTCCACGGTACAGATAGGGATTACCGTAATCAGTGTATTAACGGGCATTTTTTCGGGAGATAGCTTTAAGCAGCCCCTGCGTGAATGGCTGGATCGATTTGAATGGATCAGGCCCTATAGTGCAAGTATCGCCACCACGCTGATTGTGATCATACTCACCTATGTTTCGCTGGTGCTGGGCGAGCTGGTACCGAAACGGATAGGGCTGAGCAACCCGGAAAAAATTGCCAAACTCGCGGTTAAGCCCATGAAAGTGATCATGTGGATCACGTATCCTTTTATATGGTTACTGAGTAAATCCGCCCTGGTTATCCTCAAACTATTGGGCATCCGGGGAAATGAAACCCAGGTAACGGAAGATGAGATCAAAGCCATTATCAGCGAAGGAACCGAACACGGCGCTATTGAGGAAGCGGAACAGGAAATTATTGAAAGGGTATTCCACCTCAGCGATAGAAACATCACCTCATTAATGACACACCGGACGGATATTGTATGGCTGGATGGAAACAAGACGGTGGGAGAGGTAAAGAAGGAACTGAATGAACTGGTTCATTCCATCTACCCGGTATGTGAACATGAGATTGATAATATCAAAGGGGTGGTTTCCCTGAAAGAGCTGTTTAATGCAGATACGGAAGCGACCGTCTTCTCTATCATGAAAAAGGCGATGTACGTTCCTGAGAATAATACCGCTTACCAGGTACTGGAAAAATTCAGGCAGACAAAAATTCACCAGTGTTTTATTGTAGATGAATATGGAACGGTGCAGGGGTTGATGACACTGAATGACATCCTGGAAGCGATTGTAGGAGATATTCCGCAGGAAGAAGACGAAGACTATGAGATAGTTCAGCGCGCCGACGGCTCCTTCCTGGTAGACGCACAAATACCTTTTTACGATTTCCTGGCGAAATTTAACCGTACGGAATGGATGCTGGAAGGGGACCAGGACTTTGATACCCTGGCCGGTTTTATCATTCACGAAATGAAAAAGATACCTGCCACCGGCGATACGCTAACCTGGAAAGTTTTTGAACTGGAGATAATAGACATGGACAATCACCGGATTGATAAGGTACTCGTATCGGTTGGAAAAGCTGATGACGATGAAGACGGCGATTAGAAATCAAATACCGTAGCGGTTTTAGGGTAGTCCAGTTTATAGTGTTTTTCAGCCCCCTTACTTTTAACGTGCAGGATATTGGTCTGGCTTTTTTCAAAATCATATAATAAACTGCAGTCAACTTCCAGTTTTTTAAGTTCGGCTATGTTGGCCACTTCAAAATAGCACCAGGCACTTTCCTTTTGAATTTCATAACCGATATAGGTTAATGAAGCCGGCTGGCCATTGATCTTTAGTTTAAGCTTCTGGGAGATATAATTATTGACCTGTTTATCCATGAAGGCTTTATCGGGAGGGTTGTTGATGTCGATACGCGCGGTCGTATATTTTTTGATGGTTTTTTCCAGGTCCTCCGAAAAAATCCTTACGCTGATCTCCGCAGTTTTCTCTTTGGGGTTGTGATTTATTTCTACCACCGATATGTAAAAGGGGTGTAAAACAGCCACCAGCCCGGTTAACAGCCACTGAATCATTATATTTACCATTCCTTTTATTTTCGTAACAAATGTCATCATTAATTTGAATTCCTGCACATGAATGATTTTCGTTTATATTTTACACTGGGATATGAGCATATTGCCGACTGGAAGGGGATTGACCATATTCTTTTTGTAGCGGCACTTTGCCTGCGTTACCAGTTTGGAGACTGGCGTAAGGTTTTAGTGCTTGTTACTGCTTTTACTATCGGGCATTCGATTACGCTTGCGTTAAGCGTTTTTAATGTGGTGCAGTACTCAGTTAAGTGGATCGAGTTCCTGATACCTGTAACCATTGTTATAACGGCTATCAGCAATATTTTTGTAAAAAAGTTTGTTTACCGCTCCCGTTTCCCGGCTATTTATTTCTTCGCGCTGTTTTTTGGCTTGGTCCATGGGCTGGGTTTCAGCAGTTACCTGAAAAGCCTGCTGGGTACCGATCAGAATGTCGTATCGCAACTATTGGCATTCAATCTGGGCCTGGAGGCTGGGCAGTTGGCGATTGTAATGGCTGTATTGTTAATATCTTTTATAATTACATATGTGTTGAAATGGAGCCGGAGAGAATATATTTTGTATTTTTCCGGAGGTATTTTTGCGATCGCCCTGGAAATGGCCATCCTGAGACACCCTTTTTAAACCAACAACTACAATGAGAAGACTCCTATTCGGCGTTATTGCCCTGGTTGCAGGTGTATCCCTTTCCGCACAGAACATCATGAACAACCCCCTTTCCAACCATGGCAACAGGTTTGAACAGTTGGGTACCCTCCTGCCAACACCCAACGAATATCGCACCGCGAGTGGTGCACCCGGGCCTAAATACTGGCAGCAAAGGGCCGACTACAATATTAAGTGTGAGCTGGATGAGCCTAATTTCAAGTTGAAGGGAAGCGAAACCATCACCTATTATAATAATTCTCCCGACGTGCTTACTTACCTCTGGCTGCAATTGGATGAGAACCAGCATAGCACGGTTAATAATTCTGGCTACCAGAGTTCCAGTACACTTCCCAGGACCATTACAACAGGGCAACTGGATCAACTGGAAGGCCAGAAAACAGACAATGGCTATGGAGAGCTGATTTCAAAAATTACAGATGCTACCGGGAAAGCATTGAAGTACACGATTAATAAAACCATGATGCGCGTGGACCTGCCGGCAGCTTTAAAGCCCGGACAGAAATTTGTATTCAGTATTGACTGGTCGTATAAAATTGCTGAGAAAGCGCGATTTGGTGGACGCGGCGGTTATGAAATGTTCCCGGAAGATGGTAATGCTCTTTTTACCATGACACAATGGTTCCCGCGGTTATGTGTTTACAGTGATTTCCAGGGATGGCAGAACCACCAGTTCGCCGGAACCGGGGAGTTTGCCCTGGTATTTGGAAACTATAATGTACAAATTACCGTTCCTTCAGACCATGTGATATTGGGAACCGGCGAATGTGTTAACTATCCATCTATTTTATCCCCTGCTCAGTTAAGTCGCTGGAACAAGGCGCAAACTGTAAAAGAACCGATTGAAATAGTGACCCTGGCGGAAGCTGTGGCGGCTGAAAAACAAAAAAGCACACAAAAGAAAACCTGGATATTCAAAGCTGACAATGTACGCGACTTTGCCTGGGCGGCCAGCCGTAAATTTGTGTGGGACGCTATGCCTGCTTATGTGGAAGGAAAGAAGGTGATGTGTATGAGCGGTTACGCCAAGGAAGCGTATGCTATGTGGCGCAGGTACTCCACCAAGCTGGTAGCGCATACCATCAAAACCTATTCCAAGTTCTCTATCCCATACCCGTACCCAACCGCACAAAGTATTGAAGCGGCTAACGGCATGGAATACCCGATGATCTGTTTTAACAACGGACGTACTGAAAAAGACGGAACGTATACAGAACAGGCCAAGAATGGTATGGTGGGCGTTATTATTCATGAGGTAGGACATAATTTCTTCCCCATGATTGTTAACAGTGATGAGCGTCAGTGGACATGGATGGATGAGGGGTTGAACAGTTATGTTGAATACCTGACAGAAGAACTGTATGATAATAAGTTCCCTTCACGCCGGGGACCTGCTGTAGGGATGATCGACTATATGAAATCGCCAAAGGATCAGTTGGAACCTATTATGACCAACAGTGAGAATATCATCAGTTTGGGTTCTAATGCGTACGGAAAGCCGGCTATTGGCCTGAATATGCTTCGGGAAGTATTGGTGGGCCGGGAATTGTTTGACTACGCTTTTAAGGAATATGCAAGACGCTGGGCATTTAAGCACCCTACACCGGCAGATTTTTTCAGAACTATTGAAGACGCAACGGGTGAGGACCTTGACTGGTTCTGGAGGGGATGGTTTTATGGAATTGAGCCTTGCGATATTTCCATTGACAGTGTGAAGCATGCGGTATTTGATCCGAATGTTACGGCAACCGGAGGTGGTGGTTTTGGCGGAAGGGGAGGCCCGGGCTTAGGTGGTGGTAATGGTCCGCGCAAACTGCCCAAACCATTGGTTAATGCTTTTGAAGATATTTCAAAGATCAGGAACAGGAATGATAAGAGTATTGTATTCTTAACCGATGCCGATACCAGCCTTAGGGATTTTTATTGGAGATATGACAGGGGAATTGAGCCATATGATTCGGTAACAACGCTTCCGGCACCTCCGCCAGCCGCCGCACCGGAACCATTAACGGATGAGGAAAAAGCGAAATACGCCAATTTTAACCTGTATGAAGTTACTTTTAGTAACAAGGGTGGACTGGTAATGCCCATTATTGTTGAGTTTACGCTGGAAGATGGAACCAAACAAACTGAAACAATACCAGTACAGATATGGAGAAAGAATGAGAATAAAGTAACCAAGTTGTTCCTAACCAAACAAAAAGCTACCAGTATCAAACTCGACCCGATGCGTGTAACCGCAGATATAGATGAGTCGAACAATAGCTGGCCCAAAATAAACGACAACAGCAAGTTTGCCATCTTTAAAGCCAGGCTGGCCAATGGCCGGGGTGGCGGAGCTCCTGCAGGCATGAACCCTATGCAGGCTGCGCAGAAAGGGAAATAGCGTTAGTGAGCTTTTAGGGATTGGCTTTTAGGGATTGGCTTTTAGCTTTTGGCTTTTAGCTGTGAGCTGTGAGCTGCGAGCTTTTGGGAACAATAGTTAGTGCCCGCCAATAACATGGATTATTGGCGGGCATTTTTTACTAATATATAAAGGAGATTTATCATTATTTTTAATGAAAACACAGTTAAAGCTAACAGCTAAAAGCTCGTAGCTTGCAGCTCACAGCTAAAAGCCAATCGCTAAAAGCCAATCGCTAAAAGCACACTATCATGAAGAATCCTGCCCTTGTTATTCTAACACTGCTGGTATCCTCGGTTGCTGCCTACGCCGGAAAAGTAGATACCCTTTCTTTCTTTAGCAAAGCACTGCGAAAGCCCACAAAACTGGTTGTGGTAACGCCGGACAATTACGAAACAAAAAAGAACAGGCTTCCTGTTGTATACCTTTTGCACGGCCATAGTGGCAATTATTCAGACTGGTCAAAAATATCACCGCTTGCCGCGAAGGCTGATGAGCTGAATATGATCATTGTTTGCCCGGACGGGGGGTTTAACAGCTGGTATTTTGATAGCCCGCTGGATAGTACCGTTCGGTATGAAACCATGGTCAGTGACGAGCTGGTGAATTATATAGATCAGCATTACCTCACCATTGCTGACCGGAAGCATCGTGCCATAACAGGATTAAGCATGGGAGGACATGGTGCTTTATACCTTGCATTTCGTCACAAGGAGGTTTTTGGCGCGGCGGGCAGTACTTCAGGAGGAGTGGATATCAGACCATTTCCCAGGAACTGGCAATTAAGCCGTGTACTGGGTGAGTTGGAAACCAACGCTGGCAATTGGGAAAAAAACACAGTGATTAATTTGGCGGATGGGATAAAGAATGGGGAGCAAAAACTGATTATTGATTGTGGCACCGAAGATTTTTTCCTGGAGGTAAACCGGAAGTTTCACCAGAAACTACTCGACCTTAAAATTGATCACGATTATATAGAACGCCCGGGTGCTCATAACCGGGCCTACTGGGGCAATAGTATAGATTACCAGTTACTGTTCTTTAAAAAATTCTTTGAAGCGGCTTAGTTGGTTGCCGGCGAAGTACACCTTTAACTCAATACCATGAAAAAAATCATCCTGTTATTATTAATCGTATCCGGGTTTACAAACAGTAACCGCGCGGCAACAGTAGATACAGTTGCTATTTTCAGCAATAGTATGCACCATACGGTAAAAACCGTAGTCATAAGACCTTCGACTTATGCCAGTGATAAGAATAAACGTTTCCCTGTAGTGTATATGCTGCATGGTGCCGGGGGAAGTTATTCAAACTGGATCAGCAGGGTGCCACATATACAGCAGCTGGCCGATGAGTACCAACTGATCCTGGTATGTCCTGATGGTGCTGTTACCAGTTGGTATTTCGATAGTCCTATCGACAGCACTTTCAAATATGAAACTTTTGTAGGTACCGAAGTACCCGCATATATCGATGCAAACTACAGAACGATCGCAGATAGAAAAGGCAGAGCCATAACGGGGTTAAGTATGGGCGGTCATGGAGGTCTGTTTCTTGCCTTTCGCCATGCCGATATCTACAGTGCCTGTGGCAGTACCAGTGGTGCCCTGCATGTTTCTGTTATCACACAGGGTTATAACGTGGAAAAGCGATTGGGAGACACTGCTATTAACCGAAAATACTGGCACGACTGGAGCGTGGTAAACGTAATTGAAAATTATCCCAAAGATTCACTTTCCATTATCATCGATTGTGGAACCGAAGACAGGGTATTATTCATGAACCGGATGGTTCACGAGAAAATGCTGAAGCTTAAGATTCCGCATGATTATACAGAACGCCCCGGGGAACATAACTGGAAGTATTGGAACACATCTATTGATTACCAGTTATTGTATTTCAGGAGGTATTTTGACAAGGCCCTGGGTAATGGCTAATCTCGGTTAATTCCTGGGTTTCCTGAACTGAATGCCTAGATTCATTCCAAAGCTGCTAAGCTCAATTTTTCCGGTGCCAACTCCACCGAGTGGTATTTTAGCATAGGGTTCTATCTGCAGATAAAGATGCTTTCCTACCCGGCTTTCAAAGCCTGCGGATACATGGGCAATTGAAAAAACGTGATGGGTAGAACTGGCATAATCAAAGGTTCTTGTGGCAGGCCTTCCCATTAAATGATAGCCGTACGTATACTTTTCATAATTCATGAAATATGAACTGATACCTGTGCTGAGAAAAAAGCCTTTTTTGTCGGTATGAAGGGTATAAAACCTTGCCAGCAACGGAATTTCCCACATACGGCAATAGCCCTCCACTGTTTCAAGCTTATAATAACTGGCCCATGAGCCCTTGGGTGCTGTAAAATCGCGGCCATCCATTTTATAATTTTTCTGCGTATAAACGGCGCCGGTAAAAAGGGCAACTGTTTTATTGAAATGATATCCCGCCAGCAGGCCTATTCCGTATCCCGGCTCATACCCATATTTAAACTTTATGGTGCTTTCATCAACTGCTCCCAATACACCTATGCTCCAGGCTTTTGCCTTATTTCTTTTTTTACTGGTGATAATGGCAGTTTCCGTGGTGCTGTCCGCTATCGTTTCGGGCAAAACCTGTTTTGTTTCAATCTGCTGCGGTTGATCGGAAGATATTGTTACCGTAGAAACCATCGCAGGTTCATCTGCGTGCGAAACTTCCGGGGTAATTGTAAGGCCCTTTTCTGCGTTCCCGGTGTCCGAAATCTTTACGGTACCCGGTAAGCTTTTTAACTCCTGGCGATACAACGCATGGCCCACACCGTGCGACGGGGGGCCTTGTTTATGAGTAGCTGTTATCACCTGACCCCTACCGGTTACTTCAGTCACTGGTTTTGCAGGCGATGGTGTGTAGGCCGGAACTGCTTCACGCTGTTTATGTTTCGGGGCAGGGGGCGGGAGAACGGCCTGCGTTCCGGATCTGATTGTACCGGGTTGTAAAACCCCGTCTGTTATTACAAAATAGGTTGCCCCGCCTATGAGGAGCCCTGCAAGAAGCCAGAACAGAACCGGCCTTCTTTTCTTTCCGTCCTGCGGCATTTCTTTATCCAGGCGTTCCATCATGGCATCCCAGTCCGGCTGCCCGGGAGCTTTATACCCTGAAGCAGCTTCCCTGCTTAGCCGGTCTATTTCACTATCGTCTTCACCAGGATTATACATAAGCTTTTTTATAGTCTGTTTGTTGCGTGATCATTTTGCGAAGGTTATTTCTTGCTTTCGACAGGTTTGATTTGGAAGCACCGATACTGATCTTGAGCAGTGTTCCGATCTCTTCGTGGCTATACCCTTCTATCACATAAAGGTTAAATACCGTCCTGTAAACAGGGCTCAACTTCCTCACCGCCTCAATAATTTCGCGGTACATGATACGATCCATTCCATTTTCCTGCGTATCCGGGAAAGATGTTTCGGTAGTTTCCATACTTACCAGTTTTAACTGGTTTTTGCGTAAATGGTCAATGGCAGTATTGATTACAATTCTTTTAAACCATCCCTTTAACAAGGCCTCGATCTCGCCGGGCCGGTTAGCATCAAATTTTTTAATGTTCCGGTAAAGCTTCATGAACGACTCATTGGTAAGTTCCTCAGCCTCTTCGGTCAGGGTAACATAGCGGTAGGTAATCTTCAGGGCATAGTCATACAGCCGGTGATACAATTCACGCTGGCAGTTCCGGTCATTTTTACAGCATCCGGCTATCAGGCTCGATATATGGGTAATTTCCAGTGACAATCCTTTTATACAGTATAAATTACACTAATGAAAGGTCTTTTACAACTGTTCGGCCTGAAATACGAAGTTTTTGCCCGCCAGGTTGCCACCCCACGGTGAAATGATTATAAATACATGAGAAATGCTAATAGCCAACGTCCAAAATCAGTTACCCACGCACTATTGTACCACTGACTTTTTCTTGGTTACTTTCTGGCCGAATTTAGGCACGGGAACGGGTTTGGGTACAGCGATGCTGTTGGTGGAAGTTACTGTGTCGGAAAGCTTTTTATCCACTACTTTTTTCAGCGGGTCGGGGGCATCAGTTTTCAGTACATCGAGAATATAGGTTTCCACATTTACCAGGTTGCCAAACGAGTCATCGTAATATTTCCAGATACCGTGGCGTACAGACTTACCATCTGTTTTTACAATAACCTGCTCATAATTATTCAATCGCTTCGGATCCTGTACCAGAACGGTATCAAACATTTTCCTGGCATCAGAGGGGGCTCTCCAGCTTTCCTCGCGGATCAACAAGCCCCCCAGCGAAAAATAGTAGCAGCGTCCGTTTTTATTGCCGCCTTTGTAATTTTCATCCGCTATCTTATCGCCCATCAGGTTATACTGTCTCCAGGGCCCTTCTTTCAGGTCATTCATGTAAACACCTTCTTCCTCGTAGCCCGGATTTCCACGCAGGGGATTTACACGCACTACCCATTTCCCTTGTTTCAGTCCCTGCATATCAATACAGTTAAGGGTATCACCAAATGCACCGATTTTAAAGCTTTTGCACTGCGCGTTAACTCCGGTAGAAAAAAGGATAAAGAGCACTAGTATCCGGCCACGCATAGAATAGGTTTGATGGGATAAAATTACCAAATATTTTAATTGGCAAAACCTAGGTTTTTGCTAAGGTTTCCCACCATTTTTCAAATAGTGTGTTTGTGTCCAGGTCAACCAACTGCCCGATCATGGGTGTGAGGAGGGGGATATCATTGGGTACTTCCCATAACTTGATCATAGGATCGTTCCACGCATGGTTGGCCAACGCAAACTTGCACCAATGTACCGGCAATACTTTGCGGGCTTTCAGATCCGCTGCCGCCCTTGGTAGTTCATCGGGCAGCATGTGAATATATTTCCAGTTTTTATCGTATTGCCCGCACTCAAGCACGGCAAGATCAAAGGGGCCGTATTTGTCGCCAATCTCTTTAAAATGGGAATCGTACCCTGAATCACCTCCCAGGTATATTTTCCGCGTAGGGGTTTGCAGTATCAGTGATATCCATAGTGAACGGTTCCGCTTAAATCCCCTGCCGGAAAAATGCCTGGCGGGTGCAGCTATTGCCGTGAAGCCGTTGCCCAGCTCAATCACCTGGTTCCA
Source organism: Sediminibacterium sp. (assembly GCA_965229175.1). Classification (GTDB taxonomy): domain Bacteria; phylum Bacteroidota; class Bacteroidia; order Chitinophagales; family Chitinophagaceae; genus Sediminibacterium. The sequence continues at coordinate 245,621 of CBDDIT010000057.1, forward strand.
GTCCATTTCAGATACAAGTCGCATATCATATCCCCAGCGTTCCAGGTGCGCACCGGTACCCAAACCGGTAATCACTTTGCCCACCTTAGGCTGTAATTTTACAATAGTTTCAAAATCGAGATGATCCCAGTGATCATGGGATAAAAATAGCAGGTCGATCGGGGGGGATATCCTCAACACGATACCTGTCAGATCCAGGGAAGCTGCGGGTTGTCATTTTAATAGGTGAAGCAGCACCACTGAATACAGGATCTACTAATATTTTTTTGCCCTCTACCTGGAGAAAATAAGAAGAATGCCCAAACCATACAACGGCATTGCTGTTGGGGTCAATCGAGAAAAGATCGGTTTTTACGCCAGGCAGGGTAGAGGGTGGCTTTATATTTTCCTTCTTATCAAAGAAAAACTCTTTTAATACCGTATAATAACTTACACCTTCTGTAAGACTCGGCGTGTGATGCAGATTCTGAAACTGGCCTTCCCTCCAGTTACCTGATACCTGTTCAGCACCGTTTTCCCGGATTTTACCAAATTTGGGCTGGTTCAAAAACGCAGCAACGGCAGTAATGCATAGAAGAATAAGAAAGAAAAAGATTACCATGAATATAGGGTTGGTGTTGGCTGTTGGCTATTGGCTATTGGCTATTGGCTATTGGCTATTGGCTATTGGAGAAGACGTTTCAGCTTCCAAAATATTGTATCCCGCTAAAAGCTAAAAGCCAACAGCCAACAGCCAACACCAATCCCTCAGCTACTTCATTCCCACTTGTTTGGCATTTTTTTGCGCTTTCAGGGAAAGTTCTGTCGCCAGGAAGCAATGTGCCTGTGTCATGGCTGTTTCTGTTCGGTTAACCACATCATCAACAAACTGTTCACCGAAAGGCAGGGGCTCATTATTGCAATCGATATACCTGGTTTCTTTCTGGTTTACCAGGTACAGGTTGTTCCCTGTTTTGTATTTCGTGATGTCGATGTTTTTACGAATCTCGATATACCCCTCCGTTCCAAGAATGGTTAGCCTGCCGTCACCCCAGGAGTCGAGGCCATCGGGCGTGAACCAGTCAACCCGGATATAGCCGGAGCCCCCGTCGCCACGCAGCATAACATCACCGAAGTCTTCAAAGTCAGGATACTGGGGGTGGGCGGTATTGCCAATCTGGGATGCTACAACTTCAGCCCTGGTAGAGCCGGTAAAGAAGAGGAACTGATCGAACTGGTGCGAGCCGATATCGGTGATGATGCCCCCAAACTTCTTTTTATCGAAAAACCACTCCGGCCTGGATTTGGGCGACATTCTATGTGGCCCTAATCCAATTGTCTGAATCACTTTTCCGATAGCTCCTGCTTTAACCAGTTCACCGGCTTTTACGGTAGCTTTATTCTCAAAACGTTCACTGAACATGATCGAGTAGATCCTGCCGGTTGCCTTCTGAACCCGTCTCGCCTCCGCCAACTGGTCCAAGGTGGTGATCCCTGGCTTATCTACCAGGTAGTCCTTTCCATGTTGCATGACGCGTATACCCAGTGGTGCGCGTTCTACCGGTATGCCTGAACTGAGTACCACCTGTATGGAAGGATCATCCAGTATTTGCTGTTCACTGGAGGCCAGTTTAGCCTGTGGGAATCTTTTACTGAATTCCGCCACCAGTTCCGGTTCTTTCGCATAGAAAGAAACAAACTGTCCGCCTCCCCGTATCACCGCAGTTACCATGGAATAGATATGGCTATGGTTGATATTGATAACAGAAAACTTTATCCGCGGCTCCGCGTAAGGTTGTTGTAAGATTCCCGGCGAAAGCTCGTGCTTATTTTCCACTGTGTTCGCCATCACGTTCTTCGGAAGAACCGGCAGTAATGCCATCCCGGCAGCGGTAGCCGCTGTATTTCGCAAAAACTTTCGCCTGTTAAACTGAGCATCTTTCATATAGCTTTATTTATTGTAACTGTGCCATTACCTGATAACCAGTCCGTCATTATTTCTCTCTTATCGCCTTAAACTCCGACCCCGTTTTCCATTTTGGGGTCTTCTCTCCAAACGCAAGCCGTTTTCCTACCCTGAACAGCAATTGCAGGTCATCAATACCGCCTGCCATGCCCCCAGGTTGCTGCGTCGAGTGTGTCAGATGGGCGGTGGTAGTGTTTTTCGTTATACTCATCATCTATCTTTTGCCCGTATTCTTTCCCTTTGCCCAGTACATCAATACCATTGTTGATATACAAAGCGGGAACACCTACTTTAGCAAAATTGAAATGGTCTGAACGGAAATAATGCCCCGCCTCGGGATGGGATTCATAAGCAATATAGCGGCCCATTTTTTCTGCCTCTTCCTTCAATATGTCTTCCAGCTCCGACTGTCCTTGTCCCACCACAACAATATCTTTTGTTTTATCAAAACGGTTCAGTTCATCTATATTGATGTTGGCCACTGTATTCTTAACCGGGTAAACGGGATTTTGGGCGTAGAATGCTGACCCCAGCAATCCCTGCTCTTCCGCTGTTACCGATAAGATTACAATCGTTCTTTCGGGTTTTATCTTGAGGCTTTTAAATGCCCGCGCCAGCTCTATCAGTCCCGCCGCGCCACTTGCATTGTCATACGCTCCATTGTAGATGGAATCTCCTGTTTCATCCGGCTTGCCAATACCCAGGTGATCCCAATGTGAAGTATAAACAATCACCTGGTCGGGGTACTTTGATCCGGTTATTTTTCCAATCACATTGTGCGACATATTATACACCGCTTCCACTTTCATGGTGGTGGATAAAGCAAGGTGCATATCAACCGCCGTAAAGCCTTTTTTATGGGCCAGCACCAACTGGTTGGTATCAAGCCCTGCGGCGATCAGTAACTTTTTAGCAACCGGCTCCTGTATCCATCCCACCACATCACATTTCTGAATGTTTTTTCCGCGGTTATCCAGTTGTAATTTGGTTGTATTAAAACTGTTCTGCGGCACATTAAAACCATAACTGGCCGCTTTTGTATTATGAACAATCAGGCAACCTTTGGCTCCCTGTCGCGCGGCTTCCTCAAATTTATAAGTCCACCTGCCATAATAGGTCATGGTCCTT
>CBDDIT010000058.1:0-333265 GCA_965229175.1 Sediminibacterium sp.
TTTTATTTCTTTGGATACATAAAAAGTTTTATCAGCGGGCAAGCTGGTTGCTGTGGTGGAACTACCCGATGCAAATGGCGTAGTGGCTGAGGAACTGTTATACCAAAAATAGCTGGAAGCATCGGATTGTTTACTTTCAGCAGGGCAGATGTGCCGCAGATCTCACCGGCGGGCACCGGGGCCGAAGCTTTGGCCGCAATGGCAAAGGTGGATACCAGTTGATTATTAGCAGCGTTCTGATCGGCGGCAAGATTGGTACTTACTGATATACTGTAGGTAGTGCCTGCGGTAGTGGCAAAAGCCGTTTGAAAAGTATAAGTTACGGTTGATAATGGTGCAATCATTCCGGGATAGTTGCCGCTCAGGCTCGCTATGGTATTTCCACCACTTGTTACGGTTGCGGTAACCGGAATGCCGGTTTGTGCAACGGTTCCATTATTCCGAATCTTTATGTAAGATATCCTGAAGCGTTGGCACAATCCCCGCCTGCCGGAGAAGTAATCTCGGCAATAGCCAGGTCATTGGAAGGGCTAACAACACGAACCCTGTAATCCTGGGTTTCCCCTTTACCGTAACTTCCACAGGCCAGTACATCAGTTGCGGTACCGGTTTCCTGTACAACAATCCGCATCAAACTGATATTACCAATGGTTAATCCGCCGGGTATTGCAAGATTGGTGGTATATAACTGCGATGCCGCTGTAAGTACACCACTGGTAGCCAGCAGTTCATTCGTATCGAATACGCCATTATTGTTCAGGTCTATAAATATTTTAACGATCCTGCTATTCGTACTCGCATCTGCCGTACTTACTTTTACCGTAATGGGTACTGTTTGAGAAGGTTCAATATCGGCCAGGTTGTTGGTATAATCCGTATAGGTTCTTGGAGCCCGCAGGATTGCTGATACGAATGGTTTTTAAAGCTTACACTGTCAATCCTGGCACCACCCCCCCCGGAAGCGGAGGTGCAATAGGCTGACCCACCTACTCCGCTTACCAGCAGCGAATAGGCCTGAGAGCCTTTTACCAATGTTTCCTTTGTGTTTAATGGTAATGGTATATGCCCGACCCGGAATGGTACTGTCCACATCAATCCTTTCTACGTTATCGGTAATATTATCTCCCGGTACCGTACCGATGCCGGATTGTTCACATCCAGCGTCCAGGGCAGATAGGTTTTGAGAGATGCTCCGGCTCCTTTGGTAATACGTATGTCGAGGTCATTTACCAGGTTTTTAGCCCGGTTGTTCAGCAGGTTCACTTTGTCAACATTTCCTTTCACATCTGTCCAGCAAATGGTTGCTGTTAACGGACCTTTACCGCTGGCTATAACATTCAATGTAAAGGTCTGACCTTCGGCAAGGGTATTTTCATATAACTGGTGCGCGCTGTTGGCCGCATTCGATGAAGGAACCGCCGCCGTAATTACTGCCGCTGCTTTCTCAACGTTCAGCAACCCCCATCCGAATTGATAGTCAGGCCCGGGTGAAACTCCCGCTTCATCAGCTGTATGTATAGCAAGGCCTTTTAGCGTAGCTGAACGTAAGAAGGCACCATTCTTCAGCTTGGAATAATATTCCTGTAAAAGAAATAAAGATCCCGCGGCGCTGGGTGATGCCATAGAGGTTCCGCTGTAGGTTGCGTATGCATTGGTTGAAGTAGCAATAGAAGATAGTACACTTACCCCATCCGCCACGATATCAGGTTTGATTCTCCCATCATCCGTTGGTCCCCAGCTGCTAAAGCTACTCATGACTACATCTTCTTTCCTGCTATAACCACCGGGAATGCCTCCTACGGCACCCACGGTAAGTATGTTCTTGGCTCCGCAATCCCAGGTGATAATATCATAACCGTCATTACTGCTGATACCGGCCGGCCTGTTACCGGCGGAAGCCATCTGGCCGGATGCATTATACCTGTAATAAGGTTGCCCCACGGCAGGCCCGTTTTCATTCCGGTTATTGCCAGCGGCTTTAACTATCAGGTAATAAGGCGCATTGTAGGCTATCGAATCCAGCGATTGTGCATCTTCACTATAATACCCAAACTTATAATCTTCATTATCGCCTGCTTTCCCATAAAATTCCCACCTGTTATTCTGTCGCTTCGTTACGGTTCCATCCAGACAGAATGGAGTAGGAGTGATTGGAAACAAGCAGGTTAGACGCTTCCGCGAAAATCTCGGGAATATCACCCGTGAAATCATAGGATACCAGGCCCTGAACACCAAATGCCATCCCCTTTGCTGAAGGGTTAATCCCGCTGGCAATCATCGTTCCGCTTACATGGGTGGCATGATCATTCGCCGCGCCGGCATTATCCTTCTGCGTTATTCTTCCATTCAGCTCCACATGTGTACCTAATACCGCGCCGCCATCCCATACCCCCAGCTTATTCTTCATATTGGCAGAACTGCCCGAAAGGTTTAGCCCCGTGCTGCCCCCGGGCCATAGCTGGGAAGTGCGCACAGTGGCTGATGAAATAGCGTTATTATTGGTAATATAATATTTAGGATAGCCAAGATCATCCATACCTACCAGTACACCCACACGCCCATCCCTGTATTGGAAGGAAAGGGACCAGCCTTTGGACTTCGCCAGCGTCATTGCCTTGGCATAGTTTTCGCTAAAAGCCATTTTATAGCCCAGTGCCGCCTGGTTAAGCAGTCGTTGATTGGTGGTTACCTGCGCCCGTGGCGCGCCAGCCATTCCATAAATAGCAGCCAGTAAGAGGAATATTTTTTTTCAACATAAGTTCCGGTGAATGAACATTTATTATAAGATATCAGGGGGTATCACTAAATTAGACACTTTCATCATTCAAAATGAAGTATGAAAGCATTTCTTTTTCTGGTTTTAATGGCTTTTCTGGCCCTTACTGGTTGTTCATCGGGAAAAAACCTGCATCAGTCGACGATTACCGAAGGTATTTCCGGCCGCATAACCATAACGGCAGGTAACCAGATGCCCATGAAGGGGGCTGAACAACCGGTTCCCAGGGGTACCCAGGCCACGGTGCTAGTATACGAACCCACCAACCTCAACCAGGTAACCCGTTCCGGGAACACGCCCGTATATACGGCTATACACACAAAGCGGGTTGCTTCCGTGGAAACGGATAGTACCGGCTCGTTTTCTCTGTCCCTTCCGCCCGGCAGTTATTCGGTGTTTATTAAACAGGGCGGCCAGTTTTACGCCAATCTTTTCGACACCCGGAATAATATCGCCCTGTTCGTGGTAGAACCTGGAAAAGTCACTCCGGTTAATTTAACGGTTAGTGTATCGGCCAGCTATTAGGTTTATGGTTTATTGTTTATGGTTTATTGTTTGTGGTTTGTGCTTTGTAGTTGATGTTTTTTTAGGGTTCATGGTAAATGCGGTATCTTTGCATCCGTTTTAAAAGATGGATGTTGCAGACCTGGAAGTAATGAATTTGAAGGTATTGCTGGAACAATACCGTGATTCCCCCCGGCTTTTTCAGCTGGCGGACAGGCTCTCTTTTGCCGATACGCAGAAAATATTCCTTAAGAACCTGCAGGGCAGCAGCCCCGAATTTGTTATCAGCGCGCTTTTTAATAATCCGGCCTGCCGCGAGTTAAACCACCTGTTGGTTTGCAACGATGCGGAAGAAGCGGCCTATTTCCACAATACGCTTGAAAATCTTACGCAGGCACTCGATCTGTTTTATTTTCCTTCTTCGTTTAAAAACCGGAAGAATTTCAGGTTGCTCAACAGCTCCCACGTGATGCTCCGTACGGAAGCCTTAACAAGGCTGGCACCCGGCGGCAACCGGAAGATCATTGTTACCTATCCGGAAGCCTTGTTTGAGAAAGTAGTACTTCCCAATACACTCCGCAGCAATATCATCAGTATCAAAACCAACGATACTATCAGCCCCGACAGCCTGATGGAGCTTTTTGTAATGTATGGTTTTGAACGCACCGATTTCGTGTACGAACCCGGGCAGTTTGCCTTACGTGGCGGTATCCTGGATATTTATTCATTTGGCAATGAAAAGCCCTACCGGGTTGAGTTGTTTGGCAATGAAGTTGACAGTATCCGGATATTTGACCCCGAATCGCAGCTGAGTGAGCGGAAGCTGATGCAGGTAAACATTATTCCCAATGTTGAAACGCAGTTTGAAAGCGGTGAAAAAGTTTCGCTGCTGGAGTTTCTTCCAGAGAATACGGTTGTCTGGCTGAAAGACTGGGACGTGATAGAACAGAAGGTACACGACCAGGAGCAGGACCTGGAAGGCTTTATCGGGATGATAGAAAGCGGGTTTAACATGCAGGGTGAAGAAGAAGACGATAGTAAAATACTGAAAGAAGTAAAATGGGATGATTTTGTTAAGGCGCATGTAATTGCGGAACAACTTGAAAGCAGGCACCTGGTAGAGTTTGGACAAAAACCGCATATGGCCGGCTTTGAAATTGAGTTTGCCACCAAACCACAACCATCGTTCAATCGCCGCTTTGATATGCTGATTGCTGATCTCAAAGCAAAAGAAGCCGCGGGATATACCATATATGTTTTTGCCGAGCAGGTTCGGCAGCTTGAGCGGCTGAACAGCATTTTTGCAGATCTGAACACTGCGTTGCAGTTTGTTCCTGTAGCGACCGCTATTCATGAAGGCTTCATTGATGATAACCTGAAACTGGTTTGTTATACCGATCACCAGGTTTTTCAACGCTATCATAAATACCGTGTTAAACAGGCGTATAATAAGAACAAGGCCTTAACACTTAAAACCCTGCGCGACCTGCAGCCGGGCGACTATGTATCACATATCGACCACGGAGTGGGAACCTATAGCGGGTTGCAGAAAATAGAGGTGAATGGCAAGCTGCAGGAAGCGGTACGTATCATTTATAAAGACAGTGATATCCTCTATGTAAATATCAATTCGCTTCATAAGATCTCAAAATTTACGGGTAAGGAAGGAACGGTTCCGAAGATCAATAAGCTGGGCAGTGATGTCTGGAGCAAACTGAAGGAGAAAACAAAGGCGAAGGTGAAAGAGATCGCTTTTGACCTGATCAAATTATATGCGAAACGGAAATCGCAGCAGGGATTTGCGCATTCACCGGATAACTATATGCAGACGGAACTGGAGGCTTCTTTTATTTATGAAGATACACCCGACCAGAGCAAGGCTACCGCTGATGTAAAGAGAGATATGGAAAGCGAAAGCCCGATGGACAGGTTGGTGTGCGGAGACGTAGGATTCGGAAAAACCGAGGTAGCTATCCGGGCCGCCTTTAAAACCTGTATTGATGGCAAACAGGCCGCCGTATTGGTACCTACAACCATTCTCGCCTTCCAGCACTATAAAACATTTGCCGAGCGGTTGAAAGACTTCCCGGTTACCATTGATTATATCAACCGGTTTAAATCGGCCAAAGAGAAAAAAGATACATTAAAGCGACTGGAAGAAGGGAAGATTGATATTATCATTGGCACACATGGCATATTGGGAAAAGAAGTGAAGTTTAAAAACCTGGGCCTGATGGTAATTGATGAAGAGCAGAAGTTTGGGGTGGGTCATAAAGAGAAATTGAAAACCCTGAAAACAAATGTGGACTGTCTTACCCTTACAGCAACGCCTATTCCCAGAACCCTGCAGTTCAGCCTGATGGGGGCTCGCGACCTGAGTATTATCAATACCCCGCCGCCTAACCGGCAACCGATACAAACGGAGCTGCATGTGTTTAATGATGATTTTATCAGGGATGCCATTTATTTTGAAACAGAAAGAGGGGGGCAGGTATTCTTTATTCATAACCGCGTGCAGGGTCTGGCGGAGATGGCCGCTCTCATACAGGGCCTTTGTCCCGACCTGAGTATTGGCTTTGCGCACGGACAACTGGAGGGGCATGAACTGGAAGAGCGGATACTTGATTTCATAGATAAGAAATATGATGTATTGATCTGCACGAACATTGTAGAGAGTGGTGTAGACATACCGAATGTAAATACCATCATCGTAAACAACGCGCATCATTTTGGATTAAGCGATCTGCACCAGTTGCGTGGCAGGGTGGGAAGAAGCAATAAGAAAGCGTTCTGTTACCTCCTGGCACCATTGGCTACTTTACCGGCGGATAGCCGTAAACGGTTGCAAACATTGGAACAGTTCAGTGATCTGGGTAGTGGGTTCCAGATTGCTATGCGCGACCTCGATATCCGGGGGGCGGGCAATATGCTGGGAGGTGAGCAAAGTGGATTTATGGCGGAGATAGGGTTTGAAATGTACCAGAAAATATTGGGCGAAGCCATTCACGAGTTGAAACGAACTTCCTTTAAAGAGATTTTTAAGGAAGAGATCACTAAACAGGATGATTTTGTAAGCGATTGCACCATTGATACCGACCTGGAAATACTGATTCCCGACAGCTATGTGGAAAGTATTACGGAACGGTTATCGTTGTATACCCGGCTGGATAACTGCGAAAAGGAACAGGAGCTCCTGGATTTTCACCAGGAAATGACAGACCGCTTCGGACCCGTTCCACCGCAGGTGGAGGATCTTTTTACAACGGTACGTTGCCGCAGGCTGGCCGTTGAAATAGGGTTTGAAAAAATGAGCCTCAAGGAAGATACGCTCCGCTGCTATTTTATCAACCGCCCCGATTCCCCTTATTTTGAATCACAACTTTTTAAACAGGTATTGATCTACCTGCAGAAAGGAACCAACAAAGCACGCCTGAAGCAAACGGGCAAGATGTTCCTCATGGTAGTAGATGATATTAAGAACATGAACGCTATGCACAGGTTCCTGGAACATATGCACAAGGAAGTAACGATAAAGTAGTTATGGTGAATAGCAAGGCCAGTTTATACGTGCATCAGGTTGATCAGAATAAATTTTGCTACCCTTGGATCAACAATAACTGCATTTTTCCTGAAATCTAAGCTAAGATGCCATTTCTGCATAGTTTGCGCACCGATGATAACATCTTCGCTTAGCCCCGGAACGATAAGAAATTCATCACTGAGACAGATGTCATCGTGATAAAAGTCAAGCACTGCCCGGTATGTAATATCAATGTAAGCATCATCTTTGGCTGTTATGAGCCTTTTGGGCCTGAACAGTTTTTCGGGGATGCACAGTGCCGCTGCTGCTTCTTCTGTGATGCAGGAGAATGTTGCACCGCTGTCAAATAAAGCGTAAAGTTGTTTTTCCCCTTTACTGCCCTGGAACTGAAGTGGTAGTCGTATGATCATACAGGTTATTTTGATCAAAACTAGTTTGCGCCATTGTAACGCACAACCGTATTTATACGCATTTTCACTTCGGTTTCTACTTGCCAGGGCAAAAAAAAGTCCGGCTTAAAAGCCGGACCAGCATCTTTTGGATGGCAACCGTTAGAATCCTTTTTTGGCAACACCGTCAGCTATCGCTTGCAGGGCTTTGGCTTCGCTCATGATAGCAGCCATTTTATTTCCTTTTCCATCATGGCCACCTGCCATGTAACCGCCTTTGGCAGTTTTTGTAATTACCGCATCCTGCATCGGAACATTCTTTTCTTTTGTCTTCAGGCAATATGCTTTGATCATTTTTGAAGTGTCCATGTTTGTTAGAATTTAAAAGTTAGTAAATGAACAATGGGTTATATGGCACAAGCTACCAATTTTTTCCAGCATATAAAACAGAACCAATGGCATTTAATCCACATGTGAGGAGTAAAACGGCCAAATTGGGTGAAAACACCCGGCTTACACATCGATCCTGGCATATTTTGCGTGGGTTTCAATAAACTCCCTGCGCGGTGCCACATCATCACCCATCAGCATGGCGAAAATGCGGTCGGCTTCCGCAGCGCTCTCAATCGTTACCTGTTTAAGAATACGGCGAGCCGGGTCCATAGTGGTTTCCCATAGCTGGTCGGCATTCATCTCTCCCAATCCTTTATAGCGCTGTGTATTTACTGAATCGTCTTTTCCTCCACCCAGTTTCTCAATCCAGGCCCTTCTTTGTTCTTCGTTATAGGCGTAAGCCTGTTCTTTTCCTTTCTTAACCAGGTATAAAGGCGGCTGCGCAATGTAAACAAAACCCTGCTCTACCAGTTCCTTCATATAGCGGAAAATAAAGGTGAGGATCAAAGTGGCGATATGCGATCCATCTACATCGGCATCGGTCATGATAACCAGTTTATGATACCTGAGTTTGGAAGTATTTAAGGCTTTTGGATCGTCTGCGGTTCCTACTGTTACGCCCAGGGCAGTGTACATATTCCTGATCTCCTCATTCTCATAAATTTTATGCTCCATTGCCTTCTCAACATTCAATATTTTACCGCGTAAGGGCAGGATGGCCTGGTAACTCCTGTCACGACCCTGCTTGGCCGTACCACCCGCCGAATCTCCTTCCACCAGGTAGAGTTCGCATTTAACCGGGTCCCTTTCACTGCAATCAGCCAGCTTACCCGGTAAGCCGCCGCCGCTTAATACCGTCTTACGCTGTACCATATCACGCGCTTTCTTGGCCGCAACCCTGGCCTGCGCGGCAAGAATGATCTTGGATATTACATTCTTGGCTTCTTTCGGATTTTCTTCCAGGTATGCTTCCAGCGCACGGGCCACCGTGGTTTGTACAATACCGCTTACCTCACTGTTCCCCAGCTTGGTCTTGGTTTGCCCCTCAAACTGGGGCTCCGGAACTTTTACCGAGATGATGGCACTCAGGCCTTCCCTGAAATCATCCCCTTCTATAACAACTTTGGCACGCTCAAACAAACCCTGCTTGTCGCCATAGGTTTTGAAAACCCTGGTTAAAGCCTGCCGGAAACCGGTTACGTGCGTACCACCCTCAATGGTATTGATATTATTTACGTAAGAAAAAATATGCTCTTTAAAATCATCATTGTACGTCAACGCAACTTCAACCGCTACATTGGAAGCCGTGTCATGACCTTCCACATACAATGGTGCGGGAATCAGGGGATTGCGGTTACCATTCTTATCCAGCATTTCAACAAACTCAACAATTCCTCCCTCGCTGTAAAAATTCCTGGAATATTCGTTACCCTCCTCGTCTTTCTCACGTTTATCAGTGAGCGTGATGCTGATGCGGCGGTTCAGGTATGACAGCTCGCGTAAACGCCCTTCCAGTATTTCTTTCTTATATACCGTTTCCTGGAAAATGGTAGCGTCGGGCCAGAAATGAACCAGGGTACCGGTAGTGGCACTGGTTCCTATTTCCCTCACTTCATATTGCGGCACGCCGATCTTGTATTCCTGTTCAAATATCTTTCCTTCCCGGTTCACGGTTACATGCAGCCTCGTACTCAGCGCATTCACACAACTCACCCCCACACCATGCAAACCACCCGACACCTTATAGGTGTCCTTGTCAAACTTACCCCCCGCATGTAATACCGTCATTACAATCTCAAGGGCACTTTTTTTCTCCTTGGTATTAATACCCGTTGGAATACCCCGGCCATCATCCTGTACACTGATGGAATTATCTTCGTGAATGGTAACAAATATATTCTTGCAGTATCCCGCCAGGGCCTCATCAATCGAGTTGTCCACCACCTCATATACCAGGTGATGCAGACCTTTTATACCAATATCCCCGATATACATCGCGGGCCTTTTTCGCACCGCTTCCAAACCCTCCAATACCTGTATGCTGTCGGCCCCGTAATTCTTATTCTGGGCGTCGTTACTTTTCTGTTGCTCTGTGCTCATAAATGCTTGACAGTCCTGTGTTTTAATGATTTTTCAGAAGTTGGCAAATCTAACGAAAAGAAAAGGCTTACCGGTATAAAATCAGGTCTATTTTTCCCCATTTTGAGGCCCCGTGTTAGCTAATAAAAGCACAAAATCAGTGCCCTCCAAAGCCCGTTTTTGTAAATTAGATGTTTATACATTAAATTTGCTGATTCATGGCACAGGCGATAGATATATTAAAGGCGGCACACCGGGGGGGAATTGAACCCACTATGGACCTTCTATATGAAAAAGGGCAGGATATCCCAGGGTCCGTTAAATACGATATCCGCCGTTATTATTCGCATCATCCCTGGGCTTCAGACGATACGGGTATGCTGGTATACCACTACAATGCCCGTAAACCCGCCGAGAACTACCTGGAACTCCGCTATTGCATTACCGGTAACCGCTATTGCGAAGAAAAAAGCTGCGGCAAGTGCAGCCAGTTACCTACCAATAATTGCAGTGGAAAACACGTAACCGTGGATACCTTTACCTTCCATTTCACCTCGGTTTTCCTGAACCAGTTTGTACATAATGTTAAGCTCTCGAATCATAAAGATGAAGTGCTGGCATTTAAACACCCGCACGCATTCACCAAAACCTTTCCGCTCTGCAATAAGAAAAGGAACACCCTGGATGCCCTGCTGAACCATAGCTACTCCGGCGCGCTGGAAAATATCTTCGTAAATGCCAAGATTCATGAACTGTTATTATACAGCCTTGAATGCCTGGTTAATGAGAAAGAAGATGGATTCGCCTGTAAGTTCCTGGCCGATGAAAGTGGCCGGGAAAGGATTTACCAGGCCCGCGACATTCTGCTGCAGCATATCGGAGACCCTATCACCATCAAAGAGCTAAGCAGGAAGGTAGCCATGAATGAGTGCTATGTAAAGAAGGGATTCAAAGAAGTTTTTGGCACTACCATATTCGATTTTTACCAGCAGCAAAGAATGGAACACGCCAAGTACCTGCTGTATGAAAAAGGCCTGAGCGTTACCGATGTATCCGCCTTGCTGGGCTATTCCTCCATCTCGCATTTCTCCGCCGCATTTAAAAAGCATACAGGGCTGAAGCCTTGCGAACTGCTGAAGTAGCTAGCCATGAATCATGGCTACTTTTTACAGGCAGCTATATTTGTTATCCAGACATTTCAGGGTGATACTATTTGGCTATCTTAGTTACTATAAACAGCTGACCAATGAAAAAGCTCCTCACCATCGCATGCCTTTTCCTGCTCGCATCCTGCGCCAATAACAAAGTAGATCTCATCTTACACAATGCGGTTATCTACACGGTTGATTCTTCCTTCCGTACAGCCGAAGCCATGGCCGTAAAAGACGGGCTGATTGTTGCGGTAGGCAAAAATGCAGATGTCCTGTCAAAGTATTCCGCCGCAGAAACCCTGGATGCCAAAGGTCAGGCCGTTTACCCCGGCTTTATCGATGCCCATGCACATTTTGTGGGGTATGGCACTTCCCTTTTCCAGGTAGACCTGTATGGCACCACCAGTTGGGAAGAAGCGGTGGAGCGCGTGAAGAAGTTCGCCAACGAACATCCCGGGCTGCCCTGGATCCGCGGAAGGGGATGGGACCAGAACAAATGGCCCGGCAAAGTATATCCCACCAACGAAGCACTCAATAATGCGTTCCCCGATATCCCGGTTGTGCTTACCCGCGTGGACGGTCATGCTTCTATTGCCAATGCGAAAGCCCTGGAACTTGCCGGTATCAAAGCGGGCCAAACCGTGGTGGGTGGCTCTATTGAAGTGAAAGATGGACGGCTAACCGGTGTGCTGATTGATAATGCCGATAATAAGGTGTACGACCAGGTTCCGGAGCCTACGAAAGATATGTACACCGAGTGGTTACAGGCTGCACAGAAGAACTGTTTTGAGCAGGGGCTCACTACCATTACAGACTGCGGCTTAAGCTACCGGGATGTTGAAGGGATAGATGCGCTGCAAAAAGCCGGGAAGCTGGATATCCGCTTATATGTTATGCTAAGCGACAATGATGAAAACCTGTCCAGGTACCTAAAAACCGGGCCCTATAAAACCGATAAGCTCTTTGTAAAAGGATTTAAAGTATATGCCGATGGCGCATTGGGTAGCCGGGGTGCCTGCCTCTTACAACCCTATAATGATAAGCCGGGATGGCAGGGATTCCTGCTGCGGAATAAAAGCCACTATGATTCATTAGCCGGGGTACTGGCTGCCACAGATTTCCAGATGTGTACCCACGCCATAGGAGACAGTGCCAACCGTGAAATATTAAACGTGTATAACAAATACCTGAAAGGAAAGAACGACCGTCGCTGGCGGATTGAACATGCCCAGGTGGTGAACCAGGATGATTTTAGTTTATTTGGTTCAGCGTCGATTATCCCATCGGTGCAGCCAACCCATGCCACCAGTGATATGTATTGGGCGGAAGAAAGGCTGGGAAAGGAGAGATTAAAAGGTGGATATGCCTACCGGCAATTACTGCAACAGAACGGATGGATACCCCTGGGAACCGATTTCCCGGTGGAAGATATTTCTCCTTTTAAAACATTTCTTGCCGCAGTAGTAAGAAAAGACGCCAAAGGCTTTCCAGCCGGGGGCTTCCAACCCGAAAATGCCCTTACCCGGCAGGAAACGATCCGTGGTATGACGATCTGGGCGGCCAAAGCCAGTTTCCTCGAAAAAGAAATCGGTAGCCTGGAACCCGGTAAAAAAGCTGATTTCATTTTACTTGATAAAGATCTCATGAAAGTAAATGAAACCGAAATACTCCATACCCAGGTTACCGCCACCTATCTCGGCGGCAGAAAGGTCAGGTAAGCAATTATTAATTATTAATCGTTCCCACCATATTCCCCGGCACCACCCATTCGTCAAATTCCTCGGCCGTTAAGTAGCCGAGTTGTATGGCCATTTCTTTCAGGGTGGTTCCTTCTTTATGGGCTGTTTGGGCGATCTCGGCAGATTTGTAATACCCGATCTTTGTATTGAGGGCTGTTACCAGCATAAGGCTGTTATCTACATGTTTCCTGATATTGGCCTCAATAGGAGCCAGTCCTACCGCACACTTGTCGTTAAAGCTTACACATCCATCGCCGATCAGCCTTGCGCTGTGCAGGAAGTTATAGATCATCACCGGTTTAAAAACATTCAGTTCGAAATGACCGGTAGCCCCGCCGATTCCTATGGTAACATCATTTCCCATTACCTGGGCGGCAATCATCGTCAGCGCTTCGCATTGTGTTGGATTGACTTTTCCCGGCATAATAGAGGAGCCGGGTTCGTTATCGGGAATAAATAGTTCCCCGATACCGCTTCTGGGGCCGGAAGAAAGCATACGGACATCATTCGCGATCTTCATCAGGCTAACGGCTACCGTTTTCAGTGCCCCGTGCGCTTCCACGATAGCGTCGTGGGCCGCCAGTGCTTCAAATTTATTGTCGGCTGTTATAAATGGCAGTCCGGTAAGTGTTGCTATATGTTTGGCAACGTTTACATCATAGCCCTTCGGGGTATTGATGCCGGTTCCTACCGCTGTGCCACCCAGGGCTAGTTCACTCAAATGAGCCAGGGTGTTGTTAATTGCTTTCAAGCCATGATCCAGCTGCGATACATACCCGCTTATTTCCTGCCCAAGTGTTAGCGGTGTAGCATCCATGAAATGCGTACGCCCGATTTTCACAACATGCATATAATCTTTACTCTTCTGCGCCAGTGTATCCCTTAGTTTTTTGATGCCGGGTATGGTTACTTCCACCAGGATCTTATACGCGGCAATATGCATGGCGGTTGGAAAAGTATCGTTGGAAGATTGTGATTTATTCACATCATCATTCGGATGGAGGAATTTTTCTTTATCCGTTAGTGAACCTCCTTTAATAACATGCGCCCGGTAAGCTATCACCTCGTTCACGTTCATATTACTCTGCGTGCCCGAACCGGTTTGCCAAACCACCAACGGAAACTGGTCGTCCCATTTTCCCTCCAGTATCTCATCACATACCTGTCCTATTAACCCGGCTTTTTCCGCGGGTAAAACCCCCGCGTCCTGGTTGGTAAGAGCGGCCGCTTTTTTGAGGTAGGCAAACGCCTTGATGATCTCTTTGGGCATCTTATTGATATCCTGTGCAATCCTGAAATTGTCAATACTACGCTGGGTCTGGGCACCCCAATATACATTAGCGGGAACTGATACTTCTCCCATCGTGTCTTTTTCGATCCTGTATTCCATGGTGAGTGTTTTTAGCCGGGCGAAGGTACAGAAAGTGTCCCTCTTTTTTATTATTATTACACCCATAACCTTGCTGTATGCGAAATCTATGTTTAGTTCTACTTTGTGTATGCGCGTTACGTTTACCGGCACAGAAAACAGAAAACCTGATCATTATTACCACGGACGGATTTCGCTGGCAGGAGCTTTTTACGGGCATGGATTCGGCTATCGCCAATAAGAAGCTATACAACCAGGGGGATAGCCTCTATATGTTTAAAAAGTACTGGTCGGAAGACCCTGCTGTAAGGCGGCAGAAACTGATGCCGTTTTTCTGGGGTACCATCGCGGCAAAAGGACAGGTCTATGGTAACCGGCTGCTGGGTAATCATGTGAATGTTGCCAATCCTTATAAATTCTCCTACCCGGGGTACAGTGAGATCATGTGTGGTTTTGTAGATACCTTGGTGAACTCAAATGAGTACAAGGCCAATCCGAATACCACGGTACTGGAATTTTTTAATAAGCAGCCCAGACTAAAAGGAAGGGTAGCCGCTTTTACCGCCTGGGAGGCTTTTAACAGGATCTTGAATGAAGAAAGAAGCGGTATACCCGTTATCGCCGCTTATGACCTGAGCGGGGGGAAAAACCCAACTTCCAATCAAAAGCTCTTGAATACCATGCTCACCAATTCGCACAGGGAATGGAAAGAGGAGTGTATGGATATTTTTACGCACCAGGAGGCGATGGAAGAACTGCAAACCAAAAAGCCGCGGGTTCTTTATATCAGTTATGGCGAAACGGACGAATGGGCGCATGGTGCCAAATACAGTTATTACCTGGATGCGGCGCGGCAGCTGGACGCCTGGATACAACAGATATGGGATTTTGTTCAGGCAGACCCGCAATACAAAAATAAAACCACGCTGCTCATTACCACCGATCATGGCCGCGGTGGCATTCGAAAAGAAAAATGGACCACCCACGGCCAGGCCATTGAAGACGCCGACCAGATCTGGTTTGCCGCAATGGGTCCCAATACGCCTGCCGGCGGAGAAATGAAAACACCTATGCAGCTGTATCAAAAGCAGATTGCACAAACGGCGGCTAAAATAATGGGCTACACGTTTACGGCTGAACATCCGGTAGCGGAAGAAATAAAGACGGCGATCCGTTAAAATGAAATGATGGATACGGCTAAAAAAAAACAATATAACAATTAAGCAATTAGGCATTTAAACAGCTCAATAGTTCTCAACCACTACTTCCCAGAAAAAACCGCTTTCCGTTTCTCCAGGAACGCCCTGGTGCCTTCTTCCCTGTCTTCCGTGTCAAAGCAATAACCAAAGGCTTTCGCTTCTACATCGTATCCGTCTTTTGTTTCATCAAATACCGCATTCGCACTTTCAATACACCTGCTGACAGCGATGGGTGCTTTGCTTTGAATGATGGCCAGGATGCCGGCGGCTTTGCTGAGTAATTCTTCCTGGGGTACCACATAATTTACCAACCCGTACTGCAAGGCGGTTGATGCGTCTATTAAACCAGCCGTCATCAAAAATTCAAGGGCCCGGCCTTTGCCTATCAGTTGAACCAGCCGCTGCGTACCTCCATAGCCGGGAATCAATCCCAGGTTTACCTCGGGCTGGCCAAATTTCGCATTTTCGGAAGCGATGCGGAAATGACAACTCATCGCCAGCTCGCAGCCGCCACCCAGCGCAAAACCGTTTACACAGGCCACAATAGGCTTGGGTGAATTTTCTATCCGGAAGAATGTTTGCTGCCCCGCTTTCGACAATTCGATACTGGTTTCTTTTGTAAGCCCGCTAAACTCGCTGATATCAGCACCCGCCACAAAAGCTTTAGCACCAGACCCGGTGATGATAACAGCTTGTATGGATCCATTCGTGTAAATATCATCCAGGACCCTGTTAAGCTCCGCAAATACCTCTTTGTTAAGCGCATTCAGTTTATCGGGCCGGTTAATGGTTATCGTAAGAATGCCGTTTTCAAGTGACGCCAAAAGTGTCTGGTACATGAGAAGTTATTTATGTAAAGGTAAGTGGGTGCAGGTAATACTGATAAAATGGCCCCAAAGTTCTTTATGGTGGATAAAGCTAGTTTTGTATTTTGAGGAATGAATGTGTACCATACCATTTTGTATACCGGCATCTTTGTTTTTGCGGCAACGGGTGCGTTGAAAGCCAGAACACACCATATGGATGTATTTGGTGGTGCTGTTATTGCATTCGCAACCGCTTATGGAGGAGGTACTATTCGCGATCTGCTGATAGGCGCAACACCCGTTAACTGGGTAAATGATTACCTGGCCCTGGGGCTGGTGCTAAGTGCCGTGATCATCATCTCTTTTTTTAAAACCAACCTGGTGCGGTTTCGGAAAACCATATTTTTTACTGACGCTATTGGCTTGGGTATGTTTACAGCGGCAGGTATTGAGCGAAGTATCGTATATGACATTAATAATGGCTATGCCGTGTTAATGGGCGTAATTACCGCTACGTTCGGAGGATTGCTGGCCGATATTCTCTGTGGCGAAAAGCCCGACCTGCTCAAAAGAGGCGAACTGTACGCTACAGCATGCGCTATAGGTGGGGTAATTTATATACTGCTGAAAAATGGTGGCCTGACAGGCAGCGCCGGACTTTTTGTTTGCGTAACTATTGTAGTAGCTATCAGGATATTATCTAAGACAAAACGGTTACGCTTGCCGGGAGTCTGAGGCCTCAAAAGCTCCGGTTGGCGGCCACCCAATTTGTTATATAACCTGCTATATCTGTAGTGGAGGTACCAGGCGCAAACAATTTGCCAACCCCCATATCGTTCAGCACTTTCATGTCGTCTTCGGGAATAATGCCGCCCCCGGTTAGCAAAACATCATTCATGTTCTTTTCTTTTAACAAAGCGATTACCTTGGGGAAAACCGTCATGTGAGCACCACTTAATATACTGATCCCGATCGCATCCACATCTTCCTGCAATGCCGCGTTCACAACCATCTCAGGCGTTTGCCGTAAGCCCGTATAAATAACTTCCATACCCGCATCACGCAAAGCAGTAGCAATCACTTTCGCACCGCGGTCATGACCGTCGAGACCTACTTTGGCAACTAATATGCGGATCGGACGTTTCAATTTTGGTTTATTGGTTTATTGGTTTATTGGTTTATTGGTTTATTGGTTTATTGGTTTATTGGTTTATTGGTTTATTGGTTTATTGGTTTATTGGTTTATTGGTTTATTGGTTTATTGGTAACGAATGGAAGTATAAAAATACGCGATTTTACTAACACCCTAATAAACTAATAAACCAATAAACCAACTACATCCCCGGTGCTGTTCTGGCTTTCTTTTTGGCTATTTTTTCTTTGAACATATTCCGCATCTTTTCATTCATGCCTTTCATCATAATGATAAGACTACCCCTTTCGCGGGCATATGTGCTGGTAACACTATCTTCCAGGGTTACCGATTTGAAGTCTTTCACGAAATCGTACTGCATTTCATTGGGGTCATCTGTTACCAGCAGCAGGTTTTCATACGGGTCGCTTTCGGGCATCCAGTATAAAAAGCTGGCATTATCGCTGTAGGCTACCGGTAGTCCATATTTTTTCCGGTAGTAGTTTAGCGCGCCGGCCTGGCCATAATTATCGCAAAAAACAAGCGTTTTAGCTTTTTCGGCTGCGTCAAGCTTATGGTAAGCCTTGCCCGCTTTCCTCGCCATTTCTTCCCAGCCCAGCATATCCGCAAAGTCTTGCGGAAGCGGATGACTCTTACCATCTTCCCATTTAAGTACGCCTAATTTTTCCGGGTATTTTTCATGGATATAATAATCCACCAGTGCCTGAGGTTCTTTAACCGGCAACAGGATAGGTATGGCGGCATACCCGAGAAAAACCGGTATGGCCACGATCAATATTTTTGTCAGCGTAAACCGGAAGATAGTTACCTGCTCCAGCTCACAGGCTCCGAATGCAAAGAGAACAGGGTATACCCCCATGGCATAGTAAGCTTTGCCATGACCGAGTAAGAATAAGCCAATGACAGAAAGATAAGCTAACCCACAAAACGATAAGGGGCAAACCGTTTCACAAACAATGTAGCCACCAGGCCGGTTATCCAGATAAATACACAAGGAAAATGCAATAAGAGCTGATCAAATAAAAAGCTGCCTGCCGTTATATGTCGCAGCTGGCTCCGCTGCAACACTTCCATATGATAGAATACCGGGAAACCATGATTGAATTGCCAGACCAGGTTAGGAAGAAAAATAATAAAGGCAATAAGCGCGGCAAAATAGATATGCTTACGGGTAAATATTTTTCGCTGTGGTGTAACCAGAAGTCCCACCAGTAAACTCACGATCAAAAAAGCGACCGAATATTTGCTTAGCATACCCAATCCGCAGCAAACGCCCATGAGGTATAACCAGTATACTTTTTCTGTTTGTACAAAACGTATGAGTGTATAAACAATGCAGGTCCACCCCAGGTATTCCAGCGCGTTGGGCTGGAACAGGAAATGAACGCGTAAAAAGCCACCGAAAATAAACGGGAGAAAGCCAAGTAACAAAGCAAAAGCCTGTCCGCCCAGTGAAAGAATAATCCTGCCTGTTACTATATAGGTAAGAGCACCTAGTAGGGAAGGCCAGAACTTTACCCAGAATAATCCATCACCGCAAAGGTGTATGAGCCATGCAAAGACCGATAGTAAGGGAGGCACTTCCATAAAGCCCCAGGCCATGTGGCTCCCTTCGGCCAGGTATAACATCTCATCCCTGTGGGGTTCGTAAACACTGTTTTGCAAAAAAAAGGGAAGTACCAGTTTAACAAGTGCCAGCAGGTACAGAATGTAGTTGTATTTTTTCATGATTGCAGTATCTCAAGGGTATGAACAATCCTCCTGATTGTTTCTTCTTTCCCCACAATGGCTGCAATATCAAATACGCCCGGACCAAACTTACCGCCTACCAACATGATCCGCAGCGGTAACATCAGGTCGCCGGTTTTTAATTGATTGGCCGCCGCCAGTTCCTTAAACTCTTTTTCAAGATCAGAAGCTTCCCAAAGGGTACTCAGGTCCCAGGCACGGATCAATTCTGTAAAGAACAGATTCTTTTTATCATCCCATTTCGGCTTTATAGCACCGGCATCGATATGGGCAGGTGCCTGGAAAAAGAAAATGGATTGCGGCACGAAATCAGCCAGCAATGTGCAACGTTCTTTTACAAGGGCTATCACTTTTTCCAGTAATAAATCATCTTTAATAGCTACATCATTTTCCGCCAATGAAAATTTTACTTTTTCCCTAAGGTCGGCGGGTGATGATCTTTTTATCCATTCCTGGTTATACCATTTTGCTTTCTCATAATCAAATTTGGCCCCGCCTTTGTGTACCCGTTCCATGGAAAACTTCTCAACCAGCTCGGGCAGCGCAAAAATTTCATTGTCGGTTCCGTCATTCCAGCCCAGCATGGCCAGCAGGTTCACAAACGCTTCGGGCAAGAACCCTTTTTCTTTGAATCCGATGGTTGTTTCCCCGGTTTTGGGGTCTGTCCAGTCCATCGCAAATACCGGGAATCCCAGCCTGTCGCCATCTCTTTTGCTAAGCTTGCCGTTTCCATCCGGTTTTAGAATCAATGGCAGATGGGCCCATTGCGGCATATCCGGTTCCCAGCCCAGGTATTTCCACAAAAGAAGATGAACGGGTGCCGATGGGAGCCATTCCTCGCCCCTGAAAGCATGCGAGATCTTCATCAGGTAATCATCCACCACAACGGCCAGATGATAGGTGGGCATGCCATCCGCTTTCAGCAAAACCTTGTCATCCACCTGCGAAGTATGAAAAGATACCTCACCCCGTATCATGTCTGTAAAATGTATTGTTTCATCCAAAGGCATTTTGATGCGAATCACATAAGGGGTAGATTCCCCCAACAAACGTGTTACCTCATCCTCACCCAGGGTTAGTGAATTCCTCATTTTTTCCCTTATGGCATGGTTATACTGTGGGGAAGGGTTTTCTGCTGTTTTATAGGTAATGCGCATCTCTTCCAGCTCAGCCGGCGTGTCGAACGCGTAATAGGCATACCCGTTTTTAACCAGCTGCTCTGCGTAGGCGCGATAGCTTTCTTTTCTTTCACTTTGACGGTAAGGCGCATAAGGCCCCCCATGCAACGGGCTTTCATCGGGTTCCAGCCCGCACCATTTGAGTGTATCAAATATGTAGGCTTCAGCGCCTTCTACAAAACGGCCCTGGTCGGTATCTTCTATCCTTACAATAAAATCGCCACCCTGCTGGCGGGCAAATAAATAGTTAAACAAAACGGTTCTCACCCCACCCAAATGAAGCCCCCCGGTAGGAGAGGGCGCAAATCTTACACGTACTTTTTTAGCCATAGGGCAAAGATAGGAATTAGGGGCTAGTTCCTAAATCCTATTACCTTTACCCCATGTACCTCGTTAAAACTCCCTGGTGGCTGCGTATGTTGTATCCGGCATTTACGTGGCGTGTGAAGACCAGGGAGAAAAAGATATACCTAACATTTGATGATGGGCCGCATCCGACAGCTACCCCCTTTGTACTTGATCTTTTACAGCAGTATAATGCCAAAGCCACGTTCTTCTGTATCGGCAGGAATGTACTTGACCACCCGGATATATATGCGCGGATTATTGCGGAAGGGCATGCCACCGGTAATCATACCATGAACCACGTAAATGGCTGGAAAGTGAGTGACGAGGTATACGCGGATGAGGTGAAACAGGCGGCTGACATCATTCACTCCCCGCTCTTCCGGCCACCCTACGGAAGAATAAAACGCAGCCAGCACAAACAACTCCAAACCACAAACCCCAAACTACAAACCGTTATGTGGAATGTGCTGAGTGGAGATTTTGATACCAACTTAAGCCCGGAAGGATGTTTGTCGTACGTGCTGTATCATACCCAACCCGGTTCCATTATAGTTTTTCACGACAGTACCAAGGCCTGGGAGCGGATGTCATTTGCTTTACCCAAAGTATTGAAGTATTTTTCAGAACGGGGATATCATTTTGAACGGCTTTGATATGAAACAAAACCACGCTGCTTTGCCGGTTAGGGTCCGTTCTGTGGACTTCTTTCGTGGCCTAACCATGTTTTTATTAGCCGGTGAAGCCACGCACCTGTACAGCCTGTTACGGCATTCCGATCAACCTGTTTGGGCAGCTATCGGGCATCAGCTTGAGCACCATGACTGGCAGGGCCTTCATTTTTGGGATCTGATACAACCTTTTTTTATGTTCCTGGCAGGCGTCTCCATTCCTTACGCGGTGGACAACAGGTTACGGAGGGGCGACTCACAGCATCTGATTGTATGGCATGCTTTCAAAAGGGCGGGAACGCTTTTGTTTTTGGGATGGGCCTTGTATTTTATTCCCGCCAATGGAGTGCTGGTATTCAGGTTGCAGAATGTACTGGCACAGTTGTCGGTTACCTATATAGTGGCGTTCCTGATAAGGGATAAAGCGGCCTGGTTTCAAATAGTCGTTTCCGTTGGTTTGCTGCTCGCTATGGATCTTGCCTATCGTTTTTTCCCGGTAGAAGGGTTTAATCATCCCTGGGTAAATTTCGAGAACCTGGGTGCCTGGGCAAACAATGCCATTGAAGGGGTTAGCAAGTCGAGCGAGTGGGCCACGATCAATTTTGTATCTACAACAGCCCATACCATCTGGGGCGTACTGTGCGGAAAACTGCTGATAAGCCATGCAACTGATACCAGTAAAATGAAAAAATTGTTGGCGGCATCCATTACCTGCCTGGTCATTGGTTATGCGCTTGATCTTTTTTCCATCACTCCCATTATAAAAAAGATAGCCACCAGTTCTTTTGTGTTGGTGAGTGGCGGGTTCTGTATGCTGGTATTATTGTTCTCCTACTATTTTGTAGATAATAAAAAAGCATGGCCGGGCATTACCTGGTTCTTTACAGTGATGGGAGCGAACAGTATTTTCATTTACCTGTTTTTTTCTTTACGGGCCCATAACCTCATCAGTTACATTCTTCATCCCTTTATTGTACTTTTCTTTTCATGGTCGGGCACTTATGTGACAGACATATTAACCAGTACCGGCACCTGGGCCGCTATGTGGTATCTTTGCTACTGGCTGTAC
The DNA here is from genome assembly GCA_965229175.1 of Sediminibacterium sp. Classification (GTDB taxonomy): domain Bacteria; phylum Bacteroidota; class Bacteroidia; order Chitinophagales; family Chitinophagaceae; genus Sediminibacterium. The sequence goes on from CBDDIT010000058.1 coordinate 22,112, forward strand.
CAGCGAAAAATTTTCTTTAAAATCTGATACAGGAACCGGTTCCACCGACTTTACGCATACCTTCACCGGACGGCAGCAGTTGCCGGATTAAAATGGTTTATTTTATTGGCCGATTAACAAGTCATATATGAATAGAATTCTCTGTCTTGTCGCATTGTGTTTATCCATCAGCCCTCTGTTTGCGCAGGAAGGCCATCAACTATGGCTGCGTAATAACAGTGCCGAACCGGTAACAGTTATCTGCGCTAAAAGTTCCCCCATTCTCGCTAATGCCCAACAGGAGTTGAAGCAAGGCTGGCATGGTAAGCCTGGTGCTACCGTTGAGCTGAGTATTGTTGCTGATAAGGCCATCACCGGCGATGGCTTCAGGCTGGGTGCTGCCAGTGTACAGGCTAAAACAGATGCCGGGATATTGTATGGGGTGTTTGAATTACTGCGCAGGCAGCGAACCGGGAAAGCTATTACGGGTGAAGTAATCAATCCTTCTTATGAAGTAAGAACACTGAACCATTGGGATAATCTTAATTCATCCATGGAGCATGGGTTTGGAGGGCCTTCTATTTTCTGGCCACGCACTAACCCGTCTCGTATAACCGATAGCAACCGGGTGATATGGCGCGAATACGCGAGGGCCAACGCATCTATTGGTATCAACGGATCGGTAATCAATAACGTTAACGCGTCTCCCCAGTTGCTCACAGATGACTACCTGGTTAGGGTGAAAGCCATTGCTGATGAGCTTCGGCCTTATGGCGTGAAAACTTACCTGGCGATTAATTTTTCTTCCCCTAAAATAATCGGCAAATTAAGTACCTCCGATCCGCTGGCAGATTCTGTTGTAAACTGGTGGCGGGCCCAAGTAAAACAATTGTATACGCTGGTGCCCGACCTGGGAGGATTTGTGGTAAAGGCAAACAGTGAAGGTCAGCCAGGGCCACAGGATTTTGGACGTACCCACGCGGATGGTGCCAATATGCTGGCCGATGTGCTCAAGCCTTACCAGGGTATTGTTATGTGGAGGGCTTTTGTATACGACCCCAATGATATGGACCGCGCCAAACAGGCATATAATGAGTTTGTGCCATTGGACGGACAGTTCCGCGATAACGTGATCATCCAGGTAAAGAACGGCCCGGTTGATTTTCAACCCCGTGAACCCATTAGCCCGCTATTTGGCGCGATGAAGAAAACACCGGTGATGGCCGAATTCCAGATCACACAGGAATACCTGGGCCAGTCTATTCACCTCGTATACCTGTCTACCATGTGGGAAGAATGCCTGAAAACCGATACCTACCAGGCGGGCAAGGGAAGCACCGTGGGACGCTGCACAGATGGTAGCATTTACCCGCAGAAGCTATCCGCTATTGCGGGGGTAGCCAATACCGGCCTTGACGCTAACTGGTGCGGGCATGATTTTGCACAATCCAACTGGTATGCTTTCGGGAGACTGGCCTGGAATAACCGATTAACCAGTGAAGAGATAGCGGATGAATGGATCAAATTAACTTTTGCCCCATTGGAAAAAATTACCGCGGCCAAAAAAGCCGACTGGAACACGAATTTCCTGGCACCGGTAAAAAAGATGATGATGGAAAGCCGCGAAGCGGCGGTGAATTATATGATGCCGTTGGGACTGCATCACCTGTTTTCCTCCAACGACCATTATGGACCGGGTGCCTGGTGGGCACCGGCACGCACCCGTGTTGACTGGACGCCGCCCTATTATCACAAAGCAGAGCCCGGAGGCCTGGGTTTTGATCGGACCACGAAGGGTAGCAACGCCGTAAGCCAGTATCATGAGCCCCTGGCCTCAATTTATAATAATCCCGCTACCTGCCCTGAGAATCTCATATTGTGGTTTCATCACTTACCCTGGAACTATAAAATGAAAAGCGGGCGTACTTTATGGGATGAAATATGCCTTCACTATGATAAAGGAGTAAAGCAGGTTCGCGCGTTTCAAACTACCTGGGATAAAGTAGAGCCTTATGTAGACAGCACCCGTTTTAAATTGGTACAGCGAAAAATGCGAAGCCAGTTTACAAACGCTGTTTTATGGAAGGATGGCATACTCCAGTATTTTCAGACCTTTAGTAAAATGCCTATACCGTTTGAGGTGGAACGCCCGGTAAATAACCTGGACGATATCATTGCGAACGAGATGGTGCGCAGAAGAAGATAGGGGCGGATAATTCAACTATCTTTGAACGGATGAGTATTGATGATGCAGCCGTTTTTAATCCTGTGCTGACCGATGCCGGGTACCCGCTTGGCGGAATTCCCCGAATGCAGGCGGAAGTATTGTTTCTATACTTCCAGGAGCATCCTCTTTTTAACTGGGAGAACGCCAATAACGGATGCGAAGCAAGAGCGGATGCGGTTTGCCTGCTGCTGGATCAACTGAAGATACCCAACTACAAAGCCTGGGTTTTCAGCGGTTTTTTTCTAAAGAAAAATGCGGGCCAGCTAACCAACTACTGGAACTATCATGTGGCACCCGTGGTTCCCGTGGAAAATAACGGAGAAGTATTTCAGTTCGTATTGGACCCCGCTACCGCCGCGGCCTTGTTGCCCGTGCAGGACTGGGCGGTGGCCATCACCCAGTTCCCCCATACCTACTACTCCCTCCGGCAGTCACACTGGTATATCTTCCCGGCCAAACATATTCATTCCGGTAAATGGCATTCCCGCAATAAGCGCAACCGCAAATGGATGATAGAATGCCTGGCCGGCATCAATACATTAACCAAGACCGGGCAGGCCAGGTTGATTTTTAAAAAGAAACGTATCCATAGCACCGCACAAGCGTTCAGGCAAGCGATCAGGGCGATGGAACCCTGAGTAAATCCAATGCCGTCTCCGTTTTACGGTGAACCTGCGCCTTCTGGCGGCGATTCATTTACGCAGATAGGAAAATAATATAGCCACACTGGTACAGCGGCTGAGTCAGATAAAGTATTTTGGTCAGAATGGGTAGTTCAGGATTCCCAACATTCATGGCAATGCCAGGACTTTAAGGGTAGGGCTATACTTGGTTTTTTTAGTCTGTGCCGGGAATAGCAGGTTCAGTTTTGTATGGTTTTGTAGCTAATTGAAATTTGTATTTTAAAATTGTAGCTAATATTGTGGTTAGTTTAAATTTTTGTAGCTATTTTTGTATCTAAATGGATATTTTGTGGCTAAAGAAAGTACAATAACAAAGTCTGAGCAAATCGAACAGGAGATGGCACGGCTACTGGCTGCTATGCAAAACCTGGGTAACTGGTCAGGGTCAGCTGCTATCCGAAAGGCAGCAGGATTAGAGCTGGCGGGGTTATACAATATTCAGAGAAGATTACAGCAACTGGAAAAACGGGGAAAAATTGAAATAAGTGGCCATGGAAGGGGCACACGGTACAGAATATCATCAATCGAAAATGCCGCTTCACAATTCGTTGTTAGCGAACAAGCGCCGGTATATACCACTAGCATTGTACTTTCTCCGGAGGCGCAAAACATTAACAGGTTGGTTACACGTACTTTATCCGAACGGACCCATGTAAACTATAACAGAAAATGGCTGGAATTGTACCGGCCCAACGTAGATTTCTTTTTAAGCAACGCTGAGAGAAAGCGTTTGCATGAATGGGGGGCAACACCCACAAACGGTCAACCTGCGGGAACCTATGCGAAGCAGATGATGCAGCGATTATTGATCGATTTATCCTGGAACTCAAGCCGGTTGGAGGGTAATACCTATTCTCTGCTGGATACCCGACAACTGTTGAATGATGGTGAGCCTGCACCTGGGAAAGATCCTGCAGAAGCACAGATGATCCTGAACCATAAAGACGCTATCGAGTTCCTGGTAGAAAATGCAGGGGAAACCGGTCTGAACCCTTATACCATTCGTAACCTGCACGCTATGTTGGCCTATAACTTACTGGCCGATCCTTCCGCACCCGGCAGGATCAGGCAATTCGCGGTGGGCATCGGCAAATCTGTTTATACGCCATTACAGGCAGAAGCACTGATAGAGGAAATGTTTAGAATGATACTTGATAAAGCTTCTGCTATCATCGACCCGTTTGAACAGGCATTTTTTGTGATGGTTCATATCCCTTACCTGCAGCCATTTGAAGATGTGAACAAACGGGTATCCAGGCTTGCCGCCAATATACCGTTGAACCGTCATAACCTGATTCCACTTTCCTTTATCGATGTACCCAAGGATCTTTATATTCATGGGCTGCTCGGCGTATACGAGCACAATTCAGTGGTGCTCTTAAAAGAAGTCTTTCTCTGGGCCTATCAACGATCAGTGAGAAACTATGCCGCCGTGCAACAAACCCTGGGAGAGCCCGATCTATTCCGGATGCAATATGCGGGTACGATCCGCTCTCTGATTACCCATATTATCGCGAATAATATGAGTCAGCAGCAAGCCGGAGAGCTGATTAGCCAGAAAGCAAAAGAATTACCAGAAAACGACAGAGACCGTTTAACCGAATCTGTAGAAAAAGATTTGCTGGGCCTCCACGAAGGAAATTTTGCGCGTTACTATATTAGACCCTCAGCATTTAATACCTGGCAGGAGCATTGGGGGTTACAGAAGAAATAAAGGATAAGGATGGACTAGCAGAGAGGAAGGGATTCGAACCTATTGCCGGAGTCATTGTCTGTGAACATTTCCTGTTATGATCCGGGAAATGTGGTAAGGTGCCAAACGATTTTACCACTGTTGAATTATTATGCAAACCTGGTCATCCCTTAACGCGAATTCTTTGGCACCCCATGGCCGAAGCGTAATTTCTTTAAGGTTGGGATGAAGAAATTCCGGGTGAGAGGTAGAAACCTTTTCAAAGATTTCTTCAATGTTTTTGGTGACTAATCTAAACTCCGGATTATGTTCTTTAGCAAGCTTGGCATGTTCAAAAAGATAAATACTTAATCCATCTTTGTTCAGCACGCAAAAAGGTTGGGCAGATTTTATTTCATTATGACCGATAACAAACCCCAAACAGTCCGCAAACATTTTCAAACCTTTGCTAATATCAGTATAGTAGACATTCGGAACTAGTTGCGCATAATTCATTGTTGTCATTTTTTTTGATAAGAAGTGGTTTAACTACCCGCTACCTTAAAAATAGAGGAAAGTTGTTATCGTTCAAAACCTGCGTATTTGTCATGGTTTTCTGACTAACAATTTTCAACCCGGCATTGTTTTAACCAGGTAAACTCATGCAGATGCAACTATTCAGTAACCTCCCTGGCCTGATTGGGATAGTATAGCTGACTAGCAGCCACTATAATCGATTAGCAGAAGCCAAATTACTGAAGCCGGGTTAGAATTCCTAACCGGGTCATAATTCCCGTTTCTTAGATCCTTGCCAACTTCATCAATGGCTCAAAAGCGTAGAGCGCAGGTCGTCTTACTGACGCTTCTTGTTTGGTCACAAGGTATCCCGGATCAATATTCTTTATTCTTGTGGCATTTCCCAACTATGGAAAAGCAAGTAATAAATTTTACCTTTTCATACCGATACTCCCTGTCATTGCCTAATGCCGTGTATTTGTTTTATATAGCGATAGAAACCTTCCTGATTTTCACTTGTTCGGATTTAATGCATTCAAACAGCTCTTGGTCAAAGATTACAAAATTGTTGCCTGTAACATGCAGCGAGCTGCGGAATTTAATACCGTGTACACCTGTGTAAACACTAATAAATTCACAAATGAATTGTGTGGGAACGTAATCCAGTTCCGAATCATATCTACGCATAGGCTTGGACAGGTCTGCGCTGATCTTTTGCTTCAGCAGAGAGGATTTGATTTTTTCACTTACTCTGCCCGGATGAAAGATCGTGCCCGATTCTGTGAAATCGGCAATCAGTACCGGGTTAACAATCGTATTTTTCACAATAAAAGTTCCGATGGATACTTCATCAAGGTAAGCAGCCCGGACTTCGTATAGAACGGTTTCTGGGTTGTCGCTAAGATACAGGTATGGAATACCAGATGGATTTGCCCGTCCGGCAGTGGAAATGACTTTTGGAGGGCAAAACATGTCCGCGGGAGGATAAGCAGGTTCGCCGCTGTTATGATGCAGCCGTGCCCTGAATAGCTCTTTACCCTTAGGTATTTCAATCTGACTGCTGAAAAATCCATCCCATCCAAGGTCATAGGTTAAGTGATTGACGTCGGTGATATATCGATGCTTTCCGATCAATTGCTGCTTGAGTTCATCCCAGTAATTGATATTCTCATTTACAGCATCGCTGAAATCAACCAAATCATCAGCTGTTGTAAATGCGGAGGGGTGATTTGCAAGAAAATAATTCAGTAGCGCATAAGCCGCTTCTATCTTACTGAAGAGGCTCCAGTTGCCTTGTATCTTTGATTTGAGCATGCTTCCGCCTGCATCTGCTTTAAAATTAGTTAACAATTCAGAAAAAAAATCGAACAGTTCTTCTACTTCGATACAAGGCAATTCCTTTTGAGCACAAAAATCGCAATCAGCGATCCGTGCCTGGCCTTCAATAAAAGCGACCAGCTCTCTGTCCGCGAAACAATGCTTGCAAACACTGGCCATTGAGTTAACTTAAAAAGCTGCTAACCACTAAGAGGTGGTTTTTGATTGAAAATTTTTTCACTGTGCCTAATCCGGGATACCGACCTTCCTGATAGTAATTTCTTAATTCCCGTATAGCGGAATTACTCAGGCCGTTCTGCGCGCAGAATTCGAGTGCTTTTTGAGCAGCCTCTTCAAACTTACCCTGTACGTTGGCTATGGAATCATTAGTCTCAGAAGTAAAATGTCGAATCCATATCTGGTTTTCTTCCTGATTATTTAGGTAGGTGAGGTGGATAGCTACTGCCCTGGGCGTACTCCCGCCTTCGCTGTATTCGCTTGGCAAAACAGTAAAATCCGAAAAGCCCTGGTAGCCGTCCTGGGTATAGAACAGGTGTTCTTCTGAAAATTTATGAGCTGCAATATTGAGAAAATCGGCATTTTTTTCCTGCTTTTCAAATACATCATCCAGCCTTATATAATTCTTGCCAAGACCTCGCAAATAACGATCTAAGCTGCGATTTTTCTGCGGATCAAATACCATGATATGCGTGACAAAATCCTTTGCACAGAGGTTTCGCAACCTAGCATCATCTGTGTAATTCGAATAACAAATCAGCATACATTGCTTAAGACCGAATTGTGCAGCCATCTGCTCAATATAATCTGCGTTATTGGCATAATGGAAGGCAGGTAGGTAGGCACACTGATCAAGCATTCTTAAGTAATCACAGAAATAACCTGTATCACCATGCATTTCACCGACAAACGGATTCAAAATGAGGTAGGCATTGGCATTATGATCAACCAAGACCCTATTGGCAAGATTCAGGTTATTGATCGACTCCTTCACAGGTTCAAGTACCGCGGTAACAGTACCTTGTATTGCATCCTCAGCACAAAGTTCTCTCAAAGCGATCAGCTCGAACTGCCTGGCTCTTAAATAGGGATAATACATCAGCAGATGGTTGAACGCAGGTTATATAATAGTTGTTGCTGTTCACGGGCGCTATAATTCAGAGAAAGGAACAGTTGATTGAACTGGCTTGTTTCACTGGAAAATACATTGCAAATCTTTCGTTCCTTCATAGCAGTGATAAACAATGGGTTCAGCGCTTCAGCAGGAATCTCTCTGATAAGCGCCTCGCATACGCGGAATTTAGTGAAATCATTGAAAGCAGGACACTCGCCATAATATTGTTCTACAATCTTAATATATTCATGGGTATGCAATACCTGCATCAGCACGTTTACGTCCATTTCTAGGCGATGGGTCGCTTTTCGTACCAGCTGAAAGTTGCGGTTATCGGATAGGTAGGTAATTACCCCAATGGACACGTCACGCTTCAGATAAATTGCTACTTTGGATTCTGGGACAATAACGTACAATTCGTTGAACAATCGGCTGTATTGCGCAAGTTGATGACTAAGCCGCGCCTCCTTATCCAGCATTGTCTTGATTTCGAAAACCTTTGATACCCCATTAAACATCGCTAGGTCAGCAACGGCCTTACCCAACCGGAATTCGTTGAACAGGATTGAACCATCAATGCCTATTTCATGCAGCAGCCATTGGCTGATAAATTCGTTTTTGTAGACATATTCATTGGGATAAAACCGCTCCAGTATCTTATATACATGTTTGAGGTAAGAAAGATAGCTGCAGTTTTTCTGCAACAACCCCCTATCATGTCGTTCTATTTTCACTCGGAGGGACGACCAGTTTTGATCATACCATTGGATGGCTTCGCTACGCGAAAACAGGCTGGAATAATCCCTCAAGCGGTTGATATCGTATGACTTGTTCAGGCGCATCTCAGGCAAATTTACCACTTAAATCCGGAGTAAGCAACCCCACCTCCAGAAGCAACTTTTTATCCAAATTCAACAAAATTTCTACGACGTTTCGACCAAGCGAATATTCAATAGAGAAGGTTACCAGGCAAATTCCGGGCCGTCAAAGGCTTTACGTATCATTTGCTCATACGTTCGAATGTACACACCATTGGCTCGCAATTCATTGTTGATATAGATCATCCTGCCCTTCTCTTCTTTGGTAAGCTGGCTCCAGCGACCAATAATAATATAACATCCGAAATAACAACTTTCGTAGCCACCAAACCCACGCCACGCGTTTTCAATTCTTTCCGGTGTGTCCAACCTAAAACTACCGGTTGCAGATTTCTCAGGGTAGAGGGGCGATTCTTTCAAAACAGTGATGAGATCGCGAACAACAGTTCCATAATTCGAAGCGAGATATTGCTTCCAGTCATCTACCTGTTTTCTCGCAATACGCATCTTCTTGGAAAAAGTAAGATCCTTGTTAAATATTCGATCGGCAGCATTTTCAATTTCAACAAATATAACCGAGCAACCACCCTGCCCGGTTCGGAAGACTGCGAAATCAGCTTTATGAAATATTCCAATGGAAGGTTTCGCAAGAAGCCCTTGCGTATTATCATCTCCTGATTGTGTCGCACGCAAAACAAGTTGATGCCTGCGAACAAGAAATTGTTGGAAATCTTCTTCCCGTGGGTTTGACAAAAGAAGGTTCGCAAATTCTACTGCATCTTCAAATTTTGGCACAGGACTGTCTCCGATATTTTCCTTCATCAGCAATGGATCGAAAATATCTGCCAGAACCCGTGCAACTTCTTTATCTACTTCCATAATTTTTTCACCGTTTTCTGAATTGAATTATTTTAACATGGCCTTTTTCCGGATTAACTCCAAAACTTGAGATAAACCGGCACTGATACAGTGCTTCCGCAAGAAGTATATTAATATCACTAGCTTCTAATTTGGTTTGTGGGGAGTTCATTATTTGTGTATATAAACAAATTCAAAACTCGACATAGCCCTATCTAGTCGATCTTCGGCAAGATAGTTATATTTTTAAATTTATACTAATTTATTTAGCATTTTGTCAACAGGCCTTTATTCTGAACTTTCAGACTGATATTGTAATTTGTTACTGCAACTAATACAACATGAATACAGCACGATTACGAGAATTGATCACAAAACTGTCTACGGAATCTGATATGGGTTCTTGGGCCTCCATTTATTCCATGTTCACCTGGAACAAAATCGGTTTTACAAGATCATTGCACCGTGGACGCATTTTTGAGACTTCGCTCACGCAGGACCTTGTTTTCCAGTTTTATCTACATGCAAAAACTGGCGATCTGTCAGTTGAAGTTTTTGAGGCGTGGGACGAAACAACTAATGGGAATGACCTTGATATTTTTATTCAAAAAGAAGATGGATATATACACCTGCCTGTCCAGGCAAAACTGATCGGGAAAGACGAACGGTACAGCAAGATTAGGCACCAGGTATCAGGTAGATACCAGTTGGATGCTTTGTTAGATTATGCTGAAAAAAAAGACGGCGTTCCCTTTTACTTATTGTACAATTATGCCCTCGGTTACGAATTATTCAATGAAGAGGAAGAGGGTGAAAGAAGTATTGAAGAATATGGATGTTCGCTCATCCATGCCGACTATATTAAAAAAACATATCAAAAGACAAAAGCGGGGAAAACATCGTGGAGAATTCCACGCTTTGAAGATCTGCATCGTAGCCCGGCTATTCCTTTTTCCGAACTTTTCTGTGGCTTGATGAAACAACCTTTGCAAAACTGGCCCGACATCCTGCAGACCAACCGCGCGATAGATCCTGCCCGACACACCTTCGAGGAGATAACTAACGAAAAACTCTGGAGAGACTTGGCACCATCGGGTCAACTCTCGGGCATACAATCCATAGAAGCCGAAATTTTAGATCAAGGATTAAAAGGACAAGATTTCCAGTACAGCCCCTTTGATCCGAAATACCGCATTATTTTTTCTTTGGAAAGAAAGAGAAAAGGCGGGTTGTACTATTTAAGTTAACAACAGAGCAGTGTAAAATAGCAACTATCGGATTATACTTAGCGATGGTATAGAATAGAAATAGATCACTCTAATTAAATAAATAAGCTGATCCTGCATGATATTTCATGAAATTAGTAAAGCATAAAAAGATACGAATGGAAAACAAAGCACATTTCTTCTGCAAAAATTGTAGGTTAGGCACAGAGCTACAAACTGCTGGATCATTTATTTACAATGCGTTTTTTTGTCTGGAAAAAATGCAGAATTTTTATTGCGAGCACGAGTGTAACTGATATTCTTTCGAAAATTAGCCACATATTTAATTGCAGTATTGTGTGAACACTTCTGTAGTGTTTTCAGATTTTAGATTGAAAATTAGATTCAATCATTAACCAATACAATACATGTTCAAATTCTGAACTTGTTATTATTATTCTAAAACTGGAAATCGTAAGGGTAAGGAATTTTTAACTAATAAGACGATCTTATATGGTGGCACGTTCGAATAATTCAGGAAAGCAAAACGCTTGTAAATGTTTGATTTACAAGCGTTTAAAATAATGGATTTGAACCCGCAGAGAGGAAGGGATTCGAACCCTCGATACGTTGCCGTATACACACTTTCCAGGCGTGCTCCTTCAACCACTCGGACACCTCTCTGTATATTATATTTACCCTTTTATAAATCCCCAATCGGTTTTCCTACCATCCTGCTTGCAAGCGTGAACAACCTCTCTGTATTTTAAAGGACTGCAAAAATAGCTTTTCATCCTTAGCTACCGAATATTTTTTGGGCATTGGCCGTGGTAATGGCGGCCAGTTCCTCGTGGGGCAGGTTTTTTACCTCGGCCAGCCGGGCCAGAACGTAGGATACATAGGCCGATTCGTTCCTTTTACCCCGGTAAGGCACCGGGGTTAAATAGGGCGAATCGGTTTCTAAAACCAGGTTTTGAACGCTGATATCGGCCAGGGCCTCGGCCAGACCGCTTTTTTTGTAGGTAATTACACCGCCTATTCCCAGGTAAAACCCCATGTCCACCACCCGCCGGGCGGCATGGGCATCCCCGCTGAAACAGTGAAAAATGCCGGTCAATCCCTTTTCCGCAAATGGTTTTACCGCTTCCAGGGTCTCCTCCATGGCATTCCGGGTATGTATTACTACCGGCCGATTTTTTTCCAGGGCCCACTGCATCTGGGTGGCAAAAGCATCGTATTGCTGCTTTACAAATTCAGTTGACCAGTAAAAATCCAGCCCTATCTCTCCCACGGCAACAAAGGTGCGCTTGTTAAGCCATTCTTCTACCACCTTTAGCTCATCCGTGTAGTTCTCTTTTACATAACAGGGGTGCAGGCCCATCATCGCAATACATTCGCCGGGATACTTTTCTTCCAGTGCCAGCATATTGTTAATCTCCTTGCTATCGATACCCGGCAGGTAGATTTGTTTTACCCCCTCAAATCGCGCCCGCTCCATTACGGCGGCAATATCCGGTGTGAACTCTTCAAGATATAAATGCGAATGGGTATCGATCAGGGTCATCCGGCAAATATAAACCAAATGTCGTTTTGTATCAGGGCTACCGCCTGTTGTTACGAAGGCAGGTTGGGTTAATTTGCTTTTACGCGGTTGGTTTCGCTGTCTGATCCTGTGCTGCGGTTTCGGGCGGCGGCCAGTTTCTGATTACCGAATGAATAGCTTACCGAGAGGCGAACATTCCTGGATTCGCCCCACTGGCGGAATGCTACATTGATGTCCTGGTAAACAATGGCACCGCGTGTGATGGTGGAATAAAAGACATCACTGAAGTTCAGACCGATCCTCAGTTTCTTCGACAGGAAGCTTCTTTGTATCGCAAAATTCACCCCGCTCATTTCGCCGATATCAATAAATTCTTCCAGCATAGCCGTTGTATAAAAGCCCGACACTTCAAAGTTCCATACCGGTGTTGGTTTGTACGATACCTGCCAGTACGCCTGCCAGTTCCATTTATGGCGATTATACATCCCACCCAGGTAATCGGCTTTATAGTGGTTATAAATAAACTGGTTGCCACCATAACCGCTGATCTTCTTGCCAAACTCGATCGGGAAATTCAACTCGAAAACCATGTTCTCGTACGCCGCCAGGTTCTCGGGTGTTGTATAGGTAAGATTGCCTTCCTGTTTGGGCGCATCATTAAAAATAACATCCTTGGTTCTGTTATAACTTACCGAAAAGAAGGGCTGGTTCTGATAGGTTACCGAGAACTTATACGAATCAGAAAGCTCAGGACGGATCAGGGGGTTTCCCCTCGTGTACGTTAATGAATCCAGGTATTGAATAAAAGGATTCTGCTGCTGGTAACTGGGCCGGTTTACCCGGCGGCTGTATTGCAATATTGTTGACAGATCCTTTGTTATTTTTCTTGTAAGGAATGCGGATGGAAACAATTGCCAGTAGTTCCTGTTTAACACGCTGGCCGTTGCTGTTTTTCCCTTTGCAACGGTTTGTTCAGCCCGTAAGCCCGCAATCAATTCCCATCCTTCCAACTTTGCCTGGAAACTGCTATACAGTGAGTTAATGTTCTCCTTGTATTCAAAATCAGCACTGCGCGCCGGATCGGGGATATTTGCTTTGGAGAATACCAGGTAATTATCAATAGTTGCCATACTGGTTTTTGCACCCAGTTCCAGTTTGGTATTCTTATTAAACGGATGGGTATAATCCAGCTTGAACACCCCGAAATTTACCGGGTTATTTACCCGCTGGTTATTCAGGTAAGAGGAGCCTGATAATTTTGTGGTAATGTCACTGGTATTGTTAATCCTGAAATCGGAATAGTCAAAGTCAATATTCAATTCCCTGCCCAATGAATCAAAAACATGCTTCCAGTTGGCGTTGGCGGAAATATTGTGCGTTTCATCTTTGGAATGGATCAGGGTGGTAAACGTGCTCAGCAGGGTTCCGCTGGTTACAGCGGTTTGCTGCGTTGTATTCACCGTTTCAGACAGGCTGATACGATTGAACCCCCGCAACAGTATTCCGAAAGTGTTTTTCTTATCAGCATAGAAATCAATGCCTACCCGGTAATTATTGCTATGGCGGTCGCCCGGGCTATAATTGGTTTGGAAAAAGCGGCTTCCGCCGATCACCCGGTCAAATTCGCTGTTATTGAAAGCGTTCCGGTTTAATGCACTCAGGCTCCCATAAACATTGAGTTTTCCTTTGCGGTGATTTAAAGAAACAGATGGCGTAAAGCGGTAATAATCCCGGTCGAGACCATCTTTCCCCTTTTCATACAAGCCCTTGCTGGTACCGAGGTTTATACTTCCATTGGTTCCCAGGTTAGCGTTCTTTTTCAGGATGATATTGATAATGGCACCCCCGGCCGCATCGTATTTGGCGCCGGGATTGGTGATCAGCTCTATCTTTTCAATATTGGACGCGCTGAGATGGGTTAGCACCTGCGACATATCGGTGTACTGGGAGGATCTTCCGTCTATCAGGATGTTCACGCTGCTTTTGCCGGCCAGTTTCACCTGGTCGTTAGATACGATTACGCCCGGCACTTTCTGCAGCACTTCCATAGCCGTAGAACCCGCCGCGGTGGCACTTCCTTCTACATTTACTACCAGCTTATCGGCACGTTGCTCTAGAAATGGTTTGGTGGAGGTTACTACCACTTCCTTTAAGGTTACCGCGTCGGTTACCAGTTTCGTATCGGGCAGGGTAACAGCTGTACCTGCCACCGTAACCGGCTGTGTTATTTTTTTATAGCCCAAGAGGCTTACGCTAAGCTGGTAGGTGCCGTTACCTACTTTTTCAAGCGAATATTCTCCGTTCTCAGCACTTAGCGCAGACAGTACCAGGGATGAATCTTTCTGTTGTAATAACAATATCACTGCGCCTTTTACGGGGTTTTGCTTCTCGTCTAGTACTTTGCCTTTGATAGTAGATTGTGCGGCGGCTGTAAAAAGCAGGAAACAGCCCAGTAAAAAAGCGGGTATTTTTTTCATAGCGGTGTTTGATGGTGGTGGTAGTACGGATGACAGGGGGAAATGTTACAGGGGATAGAGGTTTTTAGGCACCGGAAGGCACAAAGGCGCGGTAGGAAGGCGTAATCATAGCCCAATCTTCGAAATCCGCGATCTTAACAATGGGGTAATACTGCCGTAACAATTCCTTAACATGGCCCGTATACTTTCGCAGCATTAAAAGATAACAGCTGTGAAGAAAATAGTTCTATTGATCATGCTCGGTTTCCTGTCGCTCTCGGTTTTTGCCCAAAAAGGTAAAATAGCGGGTAAGGTTTCAAACAGTAAAAATGAGGGTTTGGCAGGCGTTACCATTAAATTATCAGGTGCGGCCACCGGGTTTGTAAGAACGGATGTGGACGGACATTTTTCTTTTAACGCTGAATTAGGCAAGAAATATACCATCACCATATCTTATGTAGGGTACAAGGAAAAGACTATTGATGACATCACTATCACCCGGGCTGGTGAGGAAGAAACTGTGAATGTTATTCTTGAAGAAAACAGTAAAGCCCTGGAAGCGGTTACTGTAAAATCCTCCGCCAGAACGGGAGCGAGAGGGGAAACCATCAATGCGCTGATTGCCTATCAGAAGAACACATCTACCGTTGCACAGGTAATTTCCGGGGAAGCTATTAAGAGGTCTCCTGATAAAAATACCGGAGAAGTATTAAAACGTGTTACAGGGGCCTCCATACAGGAAGGTAAATATCTTGTGGTGCGCGGTCTTGCAGACCGGTATAACCAGGCGATGCTGAACGGGATCCTGTTGAGCAGCACGGAGCCTGATCGCAAAACATTCTCCTTTGATATCTTTCCGGCACCCATGATCGATAATATCATCATTAACAAGGCCTTTGTTCCGGAACTGCCCGGAGAATGGGCCGGGGGCCTTATCCAGGTGAATACCAAAGACATTCCGTCTACGGGTTTCTTTAACATCCAGCTCGGAACCGGTTTCAATACCCAAACTGCGGGAAAGGATTTTTACAAATATGAAGGTGGTAAACTCGACTGGCTGGGTATTGATGATGGTAAACGGTCATTGCCTGCAAGTATGCCCACCAAATCTGAATTTGCGGTTTACGACAGAGCCCAGAAGACAGCTATTGGAAAAGAATTTGAGAATGTTTGGTCCTCAACCAAGAACAGCTCAAACTTTCTCCCGGTTACCAATAAAACTTTCCAATTGAGTGGTGGTTTTAATACTAAACTTAGTGAGAAAAACAAACTGGGAGTAGTACTTGCCCTTACCTATAACCAAAGCTTCAGGCACCTGTATTCTGAGAATGCCATTTACGTAATTAACGGACCAATTGCTGATCCTAGTTTTTATTACTACAATGATAAATATTCACAGGATATTCTGGCAGGGGCACTGGCGAACATAACTCTCCAGTTGGGTAATAATCATAAAATTTCATGGAAAACCATTCTTAACGAGAATGCTTCCGACTATACCACCTTACGTACGGGTAAAGATTATGAATCGGGTTCGGCTTCCGGCGGCGATAATGTTCGCGCAACGGAGCTGGCACTGAAATCGAATACCTTCTTTAATACACAGCTCACGGGAGATCATAATCTTCCGGCACTCAAAACGAAGCTACGGTG
Organism: Sediminibacterium sp.; assembly: GCA_965229175.1. Lineage (GTDB taxonomy): Bacteria > Bacteroidota > Bacteroidia > Chitinophagales > Chitinophagaceae > Sediminibacterium. The sequence goes on from CBDDIT010000058.1 coordinate 38,171, forward strand.
GTATGGAAGCTTCAATATACTGGATCAGTATATCCCCGACCAACGCCGTTTGCAATACAACCAGAGTCTTGCTGTAGCGGGCTCTCCCTACCTGGCACTTATCGGCGGATCGGATCAGTCGCAGCGTAGCGGTAGCCGGTACTACGGCTCTTTAAGCGATTATAACTATACAGGTGGCGGAGATATTGCCAAGAGCTTTACTATGAGCGGGCTGAACCAATCTGTAAAACTGGGTTATATGTTGCAGGTAAAGGACAGACTTTTCGATTCACGTCCCTTTGCCATATACCTGCCACAGGATAATACAACGCTTCGCGCATTACCGGAAGACCAGATTTTCAACCCTGCCAATTTTGGTACAGGAGCGGATAACAAGTTTGCCTTTAACCAGCTTTCCGGTGACCGGTACCGGTACGTAGCTAATTCGATTCTGAATGCCGCTTTCCTGCAGTTCGATAACCAGTTTACATCCAAACTTCGCGCCACATGGGGACTGCGTTGGGAGAATTTTGACCAGGTTGTGGGCAGTATGAAGGAGAAAGATCCGCGTCATATTCATACACAGGTAGATGATTTCCTGCCGGGTGTGAACCTTACTTATAAATTGAATGAAAAAACAAACTGGAGACTATCGGGTTCACAAACTGTAATTCGTCCCGAATTCCGTGAGATAAGCGATTTTGCCTTCTTCGATTTTGATCTTGGAGCCACCGTTCAGGGCCTCAGATCATTGAGCCGCACAAAAGTTACCAACGCAGATCTGCGGTATGAAGTGTATCCCGGTGCCGGCGAATTGTTTACGGTGGGTGTCTTCTTTAAACATTTCGAGAACCCTATTGAATTGTTCCTTAACCAAAGTGGTGCGGGAAGCTCTAATACTTTCAACTATATCAACGCCGAGAAAGCCACCAGTTATGGTGCTGAGTTAGAGTTCCGTAAAAAACTCAATACATGGGCAGACGGTCTGCGTAATTTCACCCTGGGTGCTAATTTCTCTTATATCTATAACCGTGTAACAAGTGCAGGTGCCAATCTCGACAGGCCCATGCAGGGGCAGAGTCCTTACATCATCAACACTACCTTACAATACGATGTTGAAAAAATTGGCTTGAATACCACCATCCTGTTTAACCAGGTTGGGCGCCGGATCCTCTATGTAGGCGGTTCGGATATTCCACCGGTATGGGAAAACCCACGTCCGCAACTAGACCTGCAGGTGGCTAAGAAGATCATCAGGAATAAAGGTGAGCTGAAGCTCAATGTTGCCGATCTGCTGAATGCAACAGCCTATTTCTATCATGATCTGAATGATAATAAGAAGTTCGACAAAGGAACAGATGCAACAGCCATATCACGTAAATATGGAACCAATGTAAGCCTTACGTTCTCTTACGCTATCAAATAAATAAAAGTAAAAACAAAAACTACATAAAAACGCGAATATGAAAAAGTTACTCATCCTGGTTATATCGGTAGGAATGATTGCAACCAGTTGCCGTAAGATCGAGGTAGACGGCGGTACAACCACCGTTACGCCTCCTACAACAACTGAGAACACAATTCTTGAAGGACGGATCATTACCAACCTTACTTTAAAAGCGGCGTATACTTACAAATTGCGCGGGCTGGTATATGTAACCAATGGAGCGATACTTACAATTGAGCCAGGTACAAAGATTGTTGGTGAGAATGGTAAGAACGGTGCGCTCATTATCACGCGTGGTGCCAAGATCAATGCTGACGGAACAGCTGATAAGCCAATCGTGTTCACTTCAGAAGCAGCTACTCCAACACGGGGTGACTGGGCCGGGTTAGTAATACTGGGACAGGCACCTAACAATTCTACCTACAATGGGCAGGACGGTATAGGTGAGATCGAAGGCGGTATCAATACAAGTGATGGGCTCGGACTGTACGGTTTGGGTGCCACTTCCAACCTGGCAGATAACAGCGGTATATTACGCTATGTACGTATTGAATATGCGGGGTACGCGTTTTTGCCTGATAAAGAGGTGAATGGTTTAACTTTCGGTGGCGTAGGTAACCAGACTACAGTTGATTTTGTACAGGTGTCATATGCCAACGATGATTCATTTGAGTGGTTTGGTGGTTCTGTTAATTGTAAGCACCTGATATCTTTCCGTACACTGGATGATGATTTTGATACAGATAACGGTTACAGCGGTAAAGTTCAGTTTGGTATTTCTGTTCGTGATTCGGCGGTAGCGGATATCTCCAGAAGTGAAGCTTTTGAAAGTGATAATGACGCGAATGGGTCTGCTCGTATGACTTTCCTTCAATCTATTCCGGTTAGTGCCAATAACCCTGTTGCGGTAGGCCCTGTAAAGACCAGTGCGGTATTCAGTAATATGACGATCATCGGACCCAAAGCTACTGCAACCAATGTTGGAAATACTTTGTTCCTGTCCGCGGCGCAGATCCGTAGAAACAGTGAAATAAGCATCTTCAACTCCGTATTCCTTGGATGGAGTGGTGGTGCCAATACAACTTTGTTCATTGATGCAAGAAACGGTGTACCTGTAGATAATAATCTTGATCCGGCCGGCGGACTTAACTTTAGAAACAATATCATTGCCGGTGCAACCGATGCTACCGCAGTAAACTATTCCGCAAGTACCTCATCTCCAACAGGTGCCAATTCAGCATCTATTTTAGCATGGGTTAAAACAGCGGCTTACGGCAATACGATCCTTCCCGCTAATACAGATGTTGCTTTAGGAGCACCATTCGCATATTCAGCACCGGATTTTAATCCTGCCGCTACTTCACCTGCAGCCAGCGGTGCATCATTTACCAGTGCAAAATTGACGACCAGTACTACCGGGAAAGCAGATTTTACAACAGTTGCCTATAAAGGAGCTTGTGCTCCTGGCGATACATGGTGGAAAACCTGGACCTCTTTTAAATAGTCGTAAGTTGTAAGTCGTAAGTTGTAAGTCGTAAGTCGTAAGTCTTAAGTCGTAAGTTATAAGTCGTACATCATAAATCAAGTCGTAAGCCGGTATTGCTGGCTTACGGCTTTTTTCAATAAAGAGTATTTGTAATGAAGAAAGTATTGGCAATAGCATTAGTCATCTTTGTTTCATCTTGCGGTGATCAGTCACAAGAGAAAACAACAGCAGCAGATACAAAAGAAGATACAGCCAGGATCAGCGAATCCATACGGAGCAATCTGTCGTTAAAGAATGATATGGATGCGCTGGAAGGAGTTTTCAGTAATGATAATTGGCAGATCATTGATAAGAAAGACACCAGTTATTTTTATTTCAGCCGGCTGGGTGATCTGACCGTGAATACCTACGAATATAAGATTGTGAAAGGCGATTCGGCACAGGTAATTCACAGTTCTTTCAGTGCCGACAAAGCCGGTATTAACTGGTATTTCAACGGGAAACAGCTTCAAGTTGTTTCTGCTACCAAGGGGCGGGCAGTATTACATGAAAAGGGAAGGGATTCAGCGCAATATGAATTCATACGCACTGACAATGATCACTTAACGCTCACCTATCCGGATAAGAAAAAAGTGGTGATGAAGAAAATGCTGCCGCTCAGCCTATTTCTTGTAAGGAGCTTTTACGATTACAGCCATGGAACCAGGCTTGCATTTGATACCACCCGGTTTAAAAGAAAGCAGTAGTACTCCTTCCTCTGTATCCATTCATGTAAGGTACTACCAGTTGTTCATCTGCTCGGGCACGATTCTCTCCGGCTGCTTGATGGGGTTTTCTTTCCATTTCGGGTCATAGCTAACAAACCAGCTTAGCCAGAGAGTTCTGGATAGGCGCATGATTAAGGGTTGCATGGCGAAAAGAAGCGTAAATGAAATGCCCATCCAGTAAAAGATACGGTTATCGTCAATTGAGAAGGTAACACCAATCAGCACTTTCCAGGCTACAAAAGTGGCCACCAGGAAGGCAATGCTCACGGCATAGCTAACATAGCCCGTGCCATAATAAAAACCCACTTCGATCTCGGTAGGCTGACCGCAAACCGGGCAATGCTCGTGCATCTGCACATTGGTTTTCATTTTATAGGCATTGTCCTCAATAAAAAGTTTTCCTTCCCTGCACCTTGGGCAGCGGTTGGTAAGGACACCAACGAGGTAAGATCTTTTCTTAGCCATGAGGGGGTTATTTGAGCGCAAGTTACTCAATCATTCCCGTTGGCTCTAAAATAAATCCCCCAATCCGTAATCCGCAATCCGCAATCCGTAATCCGTAATCAATCCCCCGTCTCCAATATTCGCTCCATCTGCATACTCCTTGATCCTTTTAGCAAAAAATGGGTATGGGTAAATTCCTGTTGAAGAAACCACTGTTTTGCTTTCGTGGAATCAGGAAAATAAATAAAGGGCTGTTGTATCTTTCCAAAATCGCCACCAACCAGTATTACCTGGTTCCAGGGATATTGTTTAATCAGTTCTACCAGTGCCTGGTGCTCGGCCATGCTTTCATCACCCAGTTCCGCCATTCCGCCCAGCATCAGCACTTTTTTATCCGCTTTGATATTCGCAAAATTTTCAACCGCCACCTTCATGCTGGAGGGATTTGCGTTATAGGCATCCAATATGATGGTGTTACTGCCTTTTTGTAATAACTGCGAACGACTGTTGGAGGGAGTGTAATTCTCAATGGCTGCTTTTATCTTTTCATCCGGCACCCTAAAATACTTTCCGATAGCTGCGGCACATAAAATATTCGGCAGGTTATAATCGCCTACCAGTTGGGAATGGATAGACTGTATGGACAAACCCGCTGTAACAGCCACTTCCAGGAAAGGCTCATTGGCGATAATATTTCCCTGAACAATACCTTCCTGCCTGCCGTACTTGATTACATGCTTAACCACCGCGCTCATGGGTTGCAGGTAATCATAGCCATCGTAAATAAAAGCGGTGCCGTTGTGATCGGCCAGGAAATCAAACAGTTCACCCTTTCCTTTTTTTACACCCTCAATACCCCCAAATCCTTCCAGGTGCGCTTTGCCAACATTGGTAATTACGCCGTGCGTAGGTTGGGCATACACACAGTACCCCGCTATCTCGCGCTGGTGGTTGGCACCCATTTCTATCACCGCCATCTCAGCATCCACCGGCACGCTGAGTAAGGTAAGCGGTACGCCAATATGATTGTTCAGGTTCCCCTGTGTTGTACAGGTCTTAAAATATGATGATAGAACGGCATAAATAAGCTCTTTGCTGGTAGTTTTACCATTGCTGCCGGTGATGCCAATAAAAGGTATGGTAAATTGCTCGCGGTGGTGTTTTGCCAGGTTTTGCAGGGTTTGCAACACATCATCAAACAGTAATACCCTGTCATTCGCGCCCGCTATCATTTCATCTACCACCGCGTATGCGGCCCCCGCTTCCAATGCTTTGAGCGCAAAACTATTACCATTAAAGTTCGGCCCCTTCAGTGCAAAATAAAGATCACCGGCTTTCAGTTTCCGGGTATCTGTTACTACCGAAGGATATTGCCGGAAAATGCTATACAGTTCGGGAATTGTCACAGATCGCAGATTTTGCTGATTTTTTTATGATACAATATGATAAAGGTAGGAATCAAAGACTATCTCTAAAAATCATAAAATATCCCCGTCATCCATCATCATATTCAATCATAAAAAAATCAGCGAAATCTGCGATCCAATCTGCGATAAAAAAAACCACCCCAAATCGGGATGGCTTCTTTTGCTGTAAATCTACCTTTCCTTATCTTTTATTACGTCTTGGCGGGAAGAACTGCCCCGTCTTTGATTTTTTAGAAGTTGTTTCCGGAGAACCATAATGCGTCATGGCGCAACGGAACCCGATTGTATTGGTACTAAGGTCTTCTTCCAGGAAACGGCGGGTACCCGGACTTAGCCAGTATGCCCTGTCGTTCCAGCTGCCTCCTTTATAAACCCTTGATTTATCAGAGATCAAGCTGGTAGTACCATAGTTGTACAGTGCCGTACTGGTAGAATCACCGTCCAAAAAGTTGGTTGCATAGGATTTCTGATAGTTTCTCCTGTTGCGCAGCGCGGAATCAGACTCATTGATCATTTTAATACGGCCCTTGTCATCCCTCAGGTTACCCGGCCCACCCGACATATCCACCTGTTTGAAAACATTACCACGGAAAGGGTTAAAATCATCCTTGCCATCATTGGTAATAGGCCTGTAAACATCCTGTACCCATTCGCTCACATTTCCACTCATATTATAAATACCAAAACCGTTAGGGATAAAAGAAGTTACTTCAGCGGGGATAGCGGAGTTATCATTCAAACCACCTGCAACTCCCATATTATCACCGGCTCCTCTTTTAAAGTTGGCCAGGAAAGCACCCTGGAAAGCACTTTTACGGGTATAACGCAGGTTATCAAAGCCTTCATTTTTCCACGCATATATCTGCTTGTTAGAGATCACCTCTTCGCCGCGGGCAGATGAACCGCGTTGCTTACGCTGCGGGTTCTGAACAATATAACCATATGCGGCATATTCCCATTCCGCCTCTGTTGGTAAACGGTATTCGCCAAACAGGATACCATCCTCAAAACGTACCGTTGTTCTCGGGCGACCCTGCGCATCTTTCAAAGGATTGCTCTTCGAGGTGGCGGGCTTACCCGGTGTTGCCTGGTACTCACCCATAATATAAGCCTTACTGTTGAAGTTATCCTGGCCAGAGCCACTCAGCTCTTTTTTTATCTGGGTCTTTTTGTCAAGGTAGCCTTTGTTGATCAACGTAAGTTCATTCACCCTGTCTGTACGCCAGATACAAAATTCATTTGCCTGCTTCCAGTTAACACCGATAACGGGATAGTAATTATAGGAAGGGTGACGGAAATAATACTCTACATAAGGCTCATTAAACGCCAGTTCGCTTCTCCAAACCAGGGTATCCGGTTTGGCCGCTTCCACCACGGTATCCATACCCGCCTGTCCGAATACGCTTTCCAGCCAGTACAGGTATTCACGGTAGTGTACGTTGGCTACTTCCGTTTTATCAATAAAAAATGAGTTTACGGTAACACGGCGCGGAATATTGTTCCAATCGCCCATCACGTCTTCCTGGGTTGCACCCTGGGTAAAGGTACCACCCTGCACAAATACAAGACCCGGTGCCGTTTTGATATCTTGCGGCTTGGCTACGGAAAAATTACCCTGCTCTTTATCATTGTAGTTCCAGCCCGTAGCGGTTGATTTCTCCTTTTTCTTGGAAAAAACGCTACACGAAGCCACAGAGCCCGCTGTTGCCAGCACCAATACAAAATTCCGGGTTGATGTGAATAACTGCATTTTCACGAGATTGAATTTGGAATAGGAATAATTGGAATTAAGTCACTGCGAATATAGAAGATTTCCGCCAACGAACTAAGCGATACCCCGCTTTCAGTGTTAGCAAAAGCCTAATTTTACGTACACAGCAAACCTCATTAAATATACGGATTTTAGTAAATACATGGGTAAAAAAGCCATTTTTACACTGTTTTGTGTTGGTCTTCTCTTTATAGAACAACTGCATGCCCAGCGTGTATACGCCAAAAATTCGGTTCTGGCCAGCGGTAACTGGTACCGGGTCGGCGTAAAACAGGAGGGGGTGTACAAAATGGACCTGGTTTTCCTGGCCGGATTGGGCATTGGCACCCCTAATCTGTCTTCTTCCGCTATCCGGGTGTATGGAAATGGCGGGGCGATGCTGGCCGAGAACAATGCCATGGCCCGGCCGGATGACCTGGTGGAGAACGCGATAGAAGTGGTGGATGGGGGTGATGGAATATTGAATGGTTCCGATTATATCCTTTTCTATGCGCCCGGCCCGGATAAATGGCTGAAAGACAGTGCCAATAAGCGTTTCATCCATCAGAAGAATCTCTATTCCGATACCGCTTTTTACTATATCACCATTGGGGGGCAGGGAAAAAGGATTGCTGCCAGATCCGCATTATCTACCCAGGGTAGAACTGTAACCACCTATGATGAAAGATATTTTTACGAGAACAACCTGGTAAACCTGCTCAACAGCGGTAAGGAATGGTATGGGGAGGAATTCAGTAACGGAACGGGAGGGCTGGGTACCAGAACCTTCCCGGTTGATGGGAACGGGTGGGTGCCGACAGATTCTGCCACGCTGATCTCAAGCCTGGCTGCCCGAAGTACGGCTGGCACAGCCGGATTTACGGTAAAAATGAACGGCCAGGTTATACAAACGGTGTCCCTGGCTGCTGTATCAGGCAATTTCCTGGACCCCTTCGCCATGGGAAAAATACAGCAGAATACATTTGTGGTTTCCCAGCCCAATCTCGCCGTTTCTTACACCCTGGACCCGGCAAATAATGCCCAGGGCTGGCTAAACTGGTTTGAGCTGCACGCAAGGAAAAGCCTGTCGACAGGCAGCGGGGGAATTGTTTTTTTTCGCGACTGGCAATCGGTAGCGGCGGGTGGCATGGCAGATTTTGTAGTAAGCAATAGTAACGGTGCCAGTGTATGGGAACTGACCGATCCGCTTCAGCCGGTTAAAATGAATACAGTGGTATCCGGTTCGCAGTTGCATTTTGTGAACGATGCCAGCAGGCTAAGGGAATATGTTGCATTCACCAACGCGGCACCGGTTGCCCCCATTGCACTGGGGAGAATAAACAACCAGGACCTTCACCAGTCCTCCCCGGCAGATCTTATTATTGTTACACATCCATCATTGGCAACTGAGGCAAAAAGGCTGGCAGCGCATCATGTACAACAAGACAATTATCGCTGCCTGGTGGTAACAACCGACCAGGTGTATCATGAATTTTCAGGCGGCAATCCCGATCCCACGGCTATCAGGGATTTTGTGAAAATGTATTTTGACAAGGCCGGTACCAACACGGCTGACATGCCACGATACCTTCTTTTATTCGGCAGTGGCTCTTATAACTACCGCGCAAAGGGCAGCGGCACGGCATCACTGGTTCCGGTATACGAAAGTGCCAACTCACTGGATCCACTGGCCACCTATACATCAGACGATTTTTTTGCTTTATTGGATGATTCGGATGATATCAACAGTAGCGCAGGCACATCCCTGCTGGATATAGGTGTGGGGCGTATTCCCGCCCGGGACACAACCGAGGCAAGGATCATGGTGGATAAGATCATCAGTTACCAGTCGGGTGCCGGTCAGGGTGCCTGGCGCAACAGGACCGTTTTTGTAGCGGATGATAAAGATTTTAACCTGCATCTGAATGATGCGGAAACCATTGTAGCCGCAGCGTCTGCCGCAAACCCACTATATGATCCCTACAAGATCTACCTGGATGCTTTTCCCCTGGTAAGCGGGAGCGGAGGGGCCAGGTATCCGGCCGTGAATGACGCCATCGTTAACCAGTTACTAAAAGGGGCCCTGGTATTTAATTACAGCGGGCACGGAAGTTCGCAGCGTTTGGCAGAAGAAGCCGTAGTAACCCAAACGGAACTTAACCGGCTCAATAACGCTGATAAATTACCCCTTTTCATTACCGCCAGCTGCGATTTTGCGCCACATGATGATCCCTCCAAAAATTCGTTGGGAGCAGGCATTTTAACCGGTAGCCGGAATGGGGCTATCGCTTTACTCACTACAACCCGGCTGGTATTTGCCTATAGCAACAGGATTATCAATGAAAATTACCTTGCCACTGCTTTTACACCCGATAGCCGCGGGGAGTATCTTACATTGGGCGAATCGGTAAAATTGGCCAAGAACCGGACCTTGCAAAATTCGGGTGACCTGCTGAATAACCGCAAGTTTACCCTGCTCGGCGATCCCGCCATGCGGCTGGCTTTTCCGTTGTTGAGGCTGGTGCTGACCACCGTTAATAGCAAACCAATAATGGGTAATGATACCCTGCATGCTTTGGGAAAATATACTTTCGATGGCCAGGTAACCACGGCAAGCGGTAACCCGGTTAGCGATTTTACAGGTACACTGGAAATAACGGTGTTTGATAAAGCACAGCAGGTGCGTACACTCGGAAACGATGCGGCAAGCCCTGTTACCACATTTGCCCAACAGGCCGGTGTTTTGTATAAAGGCAATGCAACGGTTACCAACGGCCGCTTCTCTTTTTCATTCATTGTTCCGAAGGACATACATTACCAGGCGGGTCAGGCGCGAATCAGTTTATATGCAGCCAATGGAAAAACCGATGCGAACGGGGTAAACACATCCTTTTACATAGGGGGGCAGGGAATGGTGGCAGCGGATGTATCCGGCCCGCTTATTCAGCCATTTTTAAACGATGACCAGTTTAAAAATGGCGGGCTTACCCACGAAGATCCTTTGCTGCTGGTAAAACTGTCGGACTCATCGGGAATCAGTACTTCAGGCAATGCTATAGGGCATGACATCACGGCGGTAATAGATGGGAATGAAAATGAAGTATTTGTGCTGAATGATTTTTATACCGCCTACCGGGATAGTTACCAGGCTGGCCAGCTGCTTTTTCAGCTGCCTTCACAAACGGAAGGGAAGCATAGCATCCGGATAAAAGCCTGGGATGTTGCCAATAATTCGTCGGAAGCAACACTGGAATATGTTGTAAAAAAACGGGAAACACTGCAAGTTACCCATGTGCGTAATTTCCCCAACCCATTTACCACCCAAACCAGTTTTGCGTTTGAACATAACCAGCCCGGTAAGGATTTGGATGTTACGATAAGCATTTACGACCTGGGCGGGCGACTGGTGAAAGAAATCCGGCAGAAGGTAAATACCGGGGGAACCCGCAACTGCCAGGTAAATTGGCAGGGAGATACACAATCCGGCGCAAAAATCACAAAAGGTGTTTATATTTACCGGGTGATTGTTGCTGCAGGAACTAGCAAAAGCGAAAGTAGCCAGCAATTGATCTGTTTCTAAATTGTCCGAATGGTTTGATCTCTACGCTGATTTTTTTTACGGGTAACATCTTTTATTAGCATTATTGTAATCTCATGTACTGGCGTATCGGGTACCCGGGAATGTTCCAGCCTGCTGATTGTACGGCTAAAACATTTTCCGGCCGGGAAAGCGGTAGAGGGGCTTTGATGCTCTTACCAAGTAATATTGTATGACCAAAACGTATTTAATGACTTCCACGGCCAAAAAGATATCTGCGGGCTTGATTGGGGTACTGTTGGGTACCGCCACCCTGCAAGCGCAAACCAGCTCTATCAATATTGTTTCAACAGCTGTACCTTTTTTAAGGATTTCTCCCGATGCAAGAGCCGGCGGTATGGGCGACCTGGCCATAGCCACGACCCCGGATGCCAATTCAGGTTTCTGGAACCTTGCCAAAGTACCTTTTACCAGGAAAAAAACTGCTATTGCCGTTAATTATACACCCTGGCTGAAAGACCTGGGGCTGAATGATGTTTACCTGGCCAGCCTGGCCGCTTATCATAAGCTGGATGACCAATCCGCTATTTCTACTTCCTTACGTTTTTTCAGCCTGGGTAATATTCAGCTTACCGACTATTCAGGTAATATTCTTAATAATATCAAACCCAGCGAGTTCTCCATTGATGCGGGGTATTCAAGAATCATTACTGAGAAGCTGAGCCTGGCGGTGGCACTGCGATATATCAATTCCCGGCTGGTAATTGGTGATGTGGGAACAGGGGTAGTTTACAAGGCCGGAACATCCGTAGCGGGGGATATATCGCTCTTTTATAATGCTCAGAATACAGCTGGCCAAGGCTTCTGTTTCGGGGCGGTATTATCTAACCTGGGCACCAAAGTGAGTTATACCAATGATGCGAGGAACAAGGATTTTATACCCGCCAACCTGGGGCTGGGAATGTCGTATACCCGGGTACTGGATGATAATAACAAGGTAAGCCTGGGGCTTGACATCAATAAATTACTGGTGCCTACCGTTCCACCCGCAACCGGGGTATATTCCACCGATTCGGCGGCCCTGGCAGAATACAGGAGTACAGGCCTGTTGGCCAGTTGGGCAAAATCGTTTAGTGATGGTACCAACCAGTTAGACGCTTTGCAGTTCTCTCTGGGTGCGGAATACGCCTATAACGACCAGTTCTTCTTTCGCGCCGGCTATTTTTACGAGAACCAGAACCGCGGCAACCGTAAATTCTTTTCAGTAGGTGCGGGTTTTAATATTGATGTGTTTAATGTAAATTTCTCCTACCTGGTACCCTCCGGAAGCGGGCTTACCAGGAATCCTTTATCTAATACTTTGCGGCTGGGATTGGTATTTAACCTGGGGCAGTAGGTTTTTGGGCGGTTAGCGGTTGGCTAGTAGCTGTTAGGTACAGAATTGTCAATCTCCCCCAGGCCAACTGCTGATAGCCAATCGCCAATAGCTATATTTGCAACATGGCTATAAGAATCGGCTATGGTGTAGACTTTCACCAATTGGTTACCGGGCGTGAATTGTATATCGGCGGCGTTCATATTCCGCATGATAAAGGAGCCCTGGGTCATAGTGATGCGGATGTTTTGCTGCATGCTATCTGCGATGCTTTGCTGGGTGCCGCCTGTTTGGGTGATATAGGAGTGCATTTCCCGGATACTTCGTTGGAGTTTAAGAATATTGACAGTAAGATACTGTTGAAAAAAACCCTGGCGCTGATTAAAGCGGAAGGGTATTCCATCGTGAATATCGATTCAACAGTTTGCCTGGAAGCACCGAAGATCAAACCCTATGTAGAACAAATGCGGCAAGTGATTGCGGAAATACTGGAGATTACCATAAAAGATATTTCGATCAAAGCAACAACTACGGAAACCATGGGTTTTGTGGGCCGGAAAGAAGGTCTGATAGCGTATGCAGCCTGTCTTCTCACTTCATAATTCACTACTTAAAGACCATAACATTTTGCAGAATCATACAATAGGGGTAATAGGACTGGGTTATGTGGGTTTGCCGCTGGCCATTGCGTTTGCCGGAAAATACCAGGTAACGGGCTTTGATATAGACCCCCTTCGGATATCGGAATTGCAGCAGGGAATAGACCACACAGGCGAAGCCACAAAGACAGAGATACTGGACCTTTTTGTTGGAAAAAGCGATGGAGGAATAGATGGTCTTTATCTTACCAGCAATCCGGCAGAACTCTCAGACTGTAACGTCTATATCGTTACGGTACCCACCCCGGTTGATAGCCACAACAGGCCCGATCTTACACTACTTCAAGCAGCAACGGAAACGGTGGCCGCGTGTATTCGGAAAGGAGATATTGTTATTTATGAATCAACCGTGTTCCCGGGTTGCACCGAGGAAATAGCGGTACCGATACTGGAGCGGATTTCAGGTCTTGTATTTAATACCGACTTTTTCTGCGGTTATTCACCGGAAAGAATAAACCCGGGGGATAAAAAACGGAGGCTGGCGGATATACAGAAGATTACATCCGGATCAACTGCAGAAACAGCGGAAAAGGTTGACGTGTTGTATAAATCCATCATTAGCGCAGGCACTTACCCCGCACCAAGCATCAAAGTGGCGGAAGCAGCAAAAGTGATTGAGAACACACAGCGCGATATCAATATTGCATTCGTAAACGAATTAGCCAGGATATTTCACCTGCTTTCCATCGATACCGGTGAGGTGCTGAAGGCTGCGGCTACGAAATGGAACTTTTTACCGTTTCAACCCGGGCTCGTGGGAGGACATTGCATAGGGATCGACCCCTATTACCTGGCATACCGGTCGGAAGCGGCGGGCTATACCCCGGACATCATACTGGCCGCAAGAAGTATCAACGACGGCATGGGGGAATATGTGGCTACCCGCCTGCTGCAATTGATGGCCAAAAAAGGAATCGCAACAAAAGGGGCCGAAGTACTTATCATGGGCATTGCTTTTAAGGAAAATTTTTCGGATGTACGCAATAGTCGGGTCGTTGATATTATCAAAGTGCTGGGTGAGTACCAAATGGAAATCAGTATTTATGATCCCTTGGTTTCAACCCCGGCAATACAAAAGGAATATGGCTTCGTTTTATTGACAGACCTGTCGGAGGAAAAAAAATTCGACGCCATTATTGTGGCGGTAAATCATGACATATTCGCCGACTTTGACTACGACAACAGGTTGAAAGAAAGCCATGTCCTCTTCGATGTGAAAGGAGGCGTTAGGAACCGTGCTGTTGATGGACGCTTATGATTAATGGTTTTTGATAATACCTTTAGCGGGCTGAGGTGATTCATTTCGAAAACCTTGCAAAAAGGGGGGCTAAAGGCGTATATTTGTATCGTTTTCACCGATTTTACGGGAAAGGTTCGCTTATGCTGTGAGTGAGAAAGACGGAGTCATGTAAAATCGCAATCAATTCCTGTGAACCCATCTGAACGGCATTTTTCTTCCCTGTTCAATCAACTGACGGCAAAATCCGCGGCGATGCTCAGGTCGAGGGTGCCGCTGATCACCATTATCGTCGGCAGGCTGGGAATCGCTTTCGCGGGAATCGTTTCGGTGAAAGTGTCGACCATGCTGCTGAGCCCCGAACAACTCGGAAGTATCTCCCAGCTGAATAGTATGGTGAACCTGTTTAACCTCGTATTGGTCATACCGGTAGCGCATTTTATCACACGCGGCTTCCTGGACTGGTACGAAACGGATCACCTGGCGGATAATAGCGGCAAATACTTTTGCTATGTTGCCATTACTGCATTGGCAGCGACACTGATCGCAGGAGTCCTGCAATGGCAATGCCAACTGGTCAGCAATTTCAGCATTCCGGCCATTTTGTTCCTTGTGGGGCTGAACATGGTGTTTATGCCGCTGAACTCCTTCGGGTCAACAGGATTTAACCTCCTGGGAAAAAGAGGGGTGAATGTTTTCTTTACCAATCTTGTGGCCTGGGCCTCGCTGCTGTTCTCGATCGGGCTTTTTTATATCTACAAAACAAATGTTGCCTGGAGCCTTGGACAAGCGGCCGGATTTATAGCCGGAAGTTTTTCCGTATTCATATTATGGAAAAGGATCACCGGCCGCAGGCAGACCGAAGCCCTGCCGATTCATGAGCACGCTATCGTTTTTTCGGCGGGAAAGATCTTTGCTTTTTCCTGGCCGTTCATTTTTACTTCGGGTTTGTGGTGGGTACAAACGCAGAGTTACCGCTTCATACTCGATAAGATACAGGGGTTGGCGGATGTGGGGTATTTTTCCGTTGCATATGCGCTCGCGTCCATGCCCATCATGTTATATGAAAGCGTGATTGGGCAGTATCTCGAACCCACATTCTTCGGCGAATTGAAGAACCAGGGAAAAGAGGGACAGGTGCGGGCCTGGAACAAACTGGCAGCGTTATACCTCCCCGGAATGGCGGTAACCGGCGCCTTCATCGCAGCGTCAACGCCTTTCCTTGCTAAAATATTTCTTGGTGAGGCGTTCCGCTTGATTGCCGTCAAGGTAACGGTTTGGGCGGCCCTGATCGAAACCATGCGTGCAGCGGGAGCTATGGTATTTCAATTGGGAATGGCGAAAGTCGATAACAGGATGACCATATTACCCGCCGTGGCGGGTGCCGCACTGGCCCCGGTTGGCGTTTATTATTTCGGCAGGATACATCCCTTGTACGGAACGATCGCCGGATTGTTTATAGCCGGTCTGATCGTACTGGCCATCAACGTTATTGTGAGTTACAGGGTGCTTCCGATATCCTGGCCTGTTAAAAGAATTCTGCTGGGGCTGCTGATGGCAGTACCCGCACTGGCAGCGCTGCAACTGGTATCTTATTTTTCACCCGACCCCGGCTATATGCTTTCTTTTTCAGCGCTGGCGCTGAGCGGGCTATACATCGGCGGCGTGCTTGTTTATGTGCTGGCAGGCAAGGGAAAGCAGGAACCCATATAACGATCCATGAATTTTATTTTTCTTCAACCCGAGCTCAGGTCGAAAACCAGTTCGCATTTTTACCAGTATATCCATGCCGTATCCAATGCGCTGAAAAAGATGGGGCACCAAACGGCAGTGGTTGGTAACGAAATATTGGATGAAGCGAAGAACGGCCACCCTTCTTTTAAGAACCGCGTTTCGAAAAAAGCAGATGCCTTGTCTGTGTTGCTACGCATAGCAAAAGTGAATATCACCGCATCAGGCGAATTGAGGAATATTTTTTCTCATTTCGCCAGCCGCGACGACAGGTCTGTTTTTTTTGTTGATACGGTGCTTAACAACCGTGTTATTGCACTAGCCGGTGCGTTTAGAAAAATATCAGGGAACTATCCTTTCGTAAGGATGATAGTGGTGTTCAGGTTTACCTATCGCTCCAATTCAAAAATACTCACGGCATTGCAACGCTCCCTGCACCGGCTTTTTGTTTTGATTTTAAAGAAACAGATCAACAGCAAGCATTGCCTGCTGGTTACCGACAGCGCACTGCTGAAGGATATGTATGAAAGAACAATCACTGCGCCAGTTGCCGTTGTGCCCATACCTCTGCAAACACCTTTGTACGCTTCATTTCCAGCGCAGAGAAAAGCAAATCCGCACCCTCGTCCTGTAATTGGTTTTGTGGGTGGAACCGCAGCATACAAGGGTCTTTCCGTTTATCTCGATCTTATCGCTTCGCCCGGAATCGGAGATGCGGACTATATCGTACATGGCATAAAAGGAACCGATGCATTGTTTGCTTTTGCCGCGCCATATGTTTCGCAGGACGTTTATAAGACACTGGAAGAAAAAAGAGAACGAATCTGCACATACGCTCATCTCGATGAAACGGAATATCTGTCTTTGTTTTTAAAGATGGATATCATTATTATTCCCTATTCGTCACCACAGTTCGCCGAAGGCACATCCAATGTTTTCACCGAGGCCGTTGCAGCAGGCCTGATACCCCTTGTGCCCCGCAACACCTGGATGGCCGCCGAACTGGAAAAACTGAGCATGCAGCGGCTTGTGATCGACCTGGGAGATATAAAGCAAATGCGGGCAACGCTTACATCGACGCTATCGCAACGCGAAGAACTTGCGGAAAAAATGGAGGTAATATCCGTACAATGGAGGGCCTTTCATGATTCGTTGGCGTTTGCAGATAACCTTATTGAAATGTTACAATAAAATACAGCAGTCATTATGTTGATCAGCAGAACACCTTTACGGGTAAGTTTTTTTGGCGGGGGAACCGATCTTCCCGAATACTTTGAAAGTCACCGGGGGGCCGTGATCGGCACTGCGATCGACAAATATGTATATCATACGGTTTCGAGATTCCCATCTGAATTATTCGATTACAGTACCCGCATTTCGTACAGCAAGGTTGAGTGTGTCAAAAGCATCGAAGACATTGAACACAAGCCGTTCCGTGAGATTTTACGGCATAGCGGTGTACACAAGGACGTGGAAATACATGTGGCGTCTGATCTTCCCTCATTTTCAGGTCTCGGCTCCTCGTCATCTTTTACCGTAGGGCTGATCAAGGCCCTCAGGGGATTCAGGAATGAACACATCGGTCAGCAGGAACTGATGAAGGAGGCCATCCGCATCGAACGGGAGGTGCTAAACGAGGCGGTGGGCTGCCAGGACCAGGCTTTTGCCGCTTTCGGCGGTATGAACATCGTAAGTTTTCAACCGAATAATTCTATCAATGTTGAACGGCTCTCCGTTTCGCAAGCAACCATTGAAGAGTTGTCCGCTTCATTGATCCTGTTCTTTACCGGTATTACCAGGAAAGCCGTGAATATCGAAGCCGACAAGATCAAAAGGATCTCCCAGCTCGGGAAGAACCTTTCCTCCATGCTTAACGTTGTGGACGAAGCCTATAACCTGCTTACATCGGGTCGTGAACTGGAAAAATTCGGATACCTGCTCGATAAAACATGGCAGGAGAAAAAACAGTTATCCGAAGCTGTCTCAAACAGCGTGATCGACGATATCTACACAACCGCAATGGCCAATGGCGCATTGGGGGGGAAACTACTAGGCGCGGGCGGCGGTGGGTTCCTCTTGTTTTTCGTACCGCCCGAAAGGCGCGAGAAATTAATAAATTCATTGTCACATCTGAGTGAGATTAAATTTTCAATGAATGCACCCGGATCAACAATTATTCATTCCTAGTAAATAAATTATATGAAAATTTTAGTAACAGGTGGCGCTGGTTATATCGGTTCGGTATTGGTTCCGAAACTGCTGAGGCTTGGACATTCGGTAACTGTGCTTGATAATTTTATGTTCAGGCAAAACTCGTTAACCGATGCCTGTTCGTTTGATAATTTCCAGGTTGTACGTGGCGATGTCAGGGACAGGAGTATAGTAAAGCGCCTCGTGGCGGATGCGGATACCATCATACCGCTTGCTGCCCTGGTGGGAGCACCCATGTGTAAAAGCGACCCTGTGGGAGCAGAAACCATTAACCAGGGCGCGATCGAAATGTTATGCGAACTGGTGTCGAAAGATCAGCGGATATTGATGCCGGTAAGCAATTCAGGGTATGGCATAGGGGAAGAAGGAAAATTCTGTACCGAAGAGTCTCCGTTACGTCCTCTGTCGTTATACGGTATCACCAAGGTTCGTGCAGAAGAGGCGGTGCTCGCAAGAGAGAACAGCATAACCTTCCGGCTAGCTACGGTATTCGGTATGTCGCCACGCATGCGTATGGACCTCCTTGTGAATGATTTTACGTACCGCGCGATAAACGACTCGGCCGTTGTTATTTTTGAAGGAAATTTCAAAAGAAACTACATACATATACAAGATGTAGCAAAGGTCTTTATACACGGTATCGATAATTTCGATTCCATGAAAGGATTGCCCTACAATGTAGGATTGGAGGAAGCCAACCTTTCCAAACTCGAACTAGCGGAAGCAATCAGGCAACATGTACCGAAATTCGTTTTCCTGGAAGCGCCGATCGGTGAGGACCCGGATAAACGCAATTATATAGTATCGAATGCGAGACTGGGCAAAACCGGCTTTGTTCCCGACTGGGATATAGATAAAGGGATCAGGGAACTGGTAAAAGGATACACCATTCTTAAGAATTCTGTTTACGGGAACGTATAAAACAAACAATCAGTGAACTGCAGAATTTGTGATTCAATCGATCTTACGCTGGTAATAGACCTCGGTCAGCAACCCTGGTGCAATCATTTCCTGAAAGAGGAAGAACTGGGGAAGGAGCCCTTTTATCCCCTACAGGTTATGTACTGCAATAACTGCAGTACTGCACAGCTCAACTATACAGTTAAGAAGGAGATCATGTTTGGCGATCATACCTATTTATCAGGGGTGACCAAATCCCTTTCCGATAATTTCAGGAAGATCGCCGAAGAAGTGAACCAGCGGTTCAATCCCGCTAATGAACGCCGGGCCGTTCTCGATATCGGATCAAATGACGGAACACAGCTTAAACATTATATGGATCTTGGCTGGGACGTATTGGGCGTTGAATCCTCTACCACCACTGCGGCGATAGCAGAAAGATCAGGCATTCCAACCCTTAACTGCTTCTTCAACCTCGAAACCATGCAGGGCATTGGTAAGAAGTTCGATATCATCAATGCAGCGGGCGTATTCTTTCACCTTGAAGAATTGCATTCCGTGACAGAAGGTATCAAGTACGGTCTGAATGAGAATGGTATTTTCGTTGTCCAGTTTCTTTATATGAAAAGCATTATGGAGAATGATGCTTTCGATCAGATCTACCACGAACATCTTTTATACTACACGCTGCAAACGATAAACACCTTGCTGGCGAGATACGACCTGGAAATGTTCGACGCCTATCTTTCCCCGATGCATGGCGGGCAGATGGTGGCCTTTGTAGGGCATCCCGGGCACCATGATATTACACCTCGTTTTCGGGAACTGTTGAAAGAAGAACAGGCATCCGGCTGCAATGATATCAAAGCCTACCACGACTTCTCGGAACGCATTGTACAGATGAAAAAAGACAATGTTGCCTACCTTGAAAAAGCGAAACGGGAGGGGAAGAAAGTGTTTGGTATGGGGGCGCCCGTAAAAGGGAATACTATGCTCAATTATTTCAAGGTGGGTCCCGAACTGATTTCATGCCTGCTCGAAAAGAACAAACTCAGGAAGGGCCTGTATTCGCCTGGTATGCATATCCCCATTCTTATGGAAGATGAAGTGGATGAAACGCCGGATATCTACTACGTACTGGCCTGGAACTTTAAAAAGGAAATACTGAAAAACAACCAGCACCTGATAGATCAAGGGGTTGAGTTTTATTTTCCGGTAAATCCAAAGGAGTCATTATGAATATTTTTGTAACAGGCGGAAACGGATTTCTTGGAACCCCGCTGTGCAAAGAGTTGCGCTCACAGGGGCATACGGTTACGGCCCCGCGATCCAAAGAGTGTGATCTTACCAGCGAAGGAAGTTTTGAAGAGTTTTCCGGAACAACATACGACAGGATTTATCATCTCGCAGCATGGACACAGGCAGGCGATTTCTGCCTCTATCACCCTGGGGAACAGTGGATCATAAACCAGCAGATCAACACAAACCTGCTCAACTGGTGGCAAAAAAAACAACCCGGTGCCAAACTTATATTCATGGGTACCAGTTGCGCTTATGCACCCGGCAAAGCTTTAACGGAGAGCAACTACATGGATGGCGAACCGATCGATAGCTTATACACCTATGCAATGACCAAAAGGATGTTGTTCCAGGGTGCAAGGGCATTGCAAAAGCAGTATGGGCTTGAATGGTTATGTTTTGTACCGTCAACACTTTACGGTCCCGGCTACCATACCGATGGCAGGCAAATGCATTTTATTTTCGACCTTATGCGCAAGATCATCAGGGCTAAGGAGTTTGATGAAAGGGTTATGTTATGGGGCAACGGCTACCAGAAGCGGGAGATCATACACGTGAACGACTTTATATCGGCTATGCTCGGTCTGGATTCACGGGTAACGAATGATATTTATAATATCGGTGCCGGGGAGGAATATACCATCCGCGAATTTGCGGGTATCATCTGTGATATCGTTGGTTACGATCCTGCAAGGATCGGCTTTGATACCTCTAGATATGTGGGCGCAGAATCGAAATGCCTTTCTGTTGAAAAGATCAGCGGGCTGCTGCCGGGTTACCGGGCAAGCCTTACGCCATTGAAAACCGGCATTGCTCAAACGATAGAATGGTTCTATGAAAAGAAAGCCTGGTAGATGAAACTGCTTGTAGTAATCGGAACAAGACCCGAAGCCATTAAAATGGCACCATTGATCAAGCGTTTCCGCAATACGCATGGTTTTGAGGTTAGGGTTTGCAATACCGGCCAGCATAAAGACCTGCTCGAACCTGTTCTTGATTTTTTCGGGATAACAGCAGATTACAATCTTTCGGTTATGCAGCAAGACCAGGGGCTTCATGGACTAACAGCGGCCATCGTGCAGCGTACCAAACCTGTGTTTGATGAATTCAGGCCCGCGTATGTGCTGGTGCATGGGGATACAACAACTTCTTTTGCCGCTGCTCTGTCGGCTTTTTATTCGGGCATCAAAGTGGCCCATGTGGAGGCCGGCCTGCGCACATTCAATAAATATGCACCTTTTCCCGAGGAGATCAACAGAAGTCTTACAGGGAGAATCGCTGATGTGCATTTTGCGCCAACAAAAGCAGCTATTGAGAATCTTAGAAAAGAGGGCATTGTAAAAGATGTAATACTTACAGGTAATACGGTAATAGATTCTCTGCTGGATGCCGTGAAGCTGATCGATGACCAAACGCAAGGTATACTCCAGCTGAAAGAAAGAATCGATACCACGAAAAAAATCATTCTGTTTACCGGTCATCGCCGCGAAAATTTTGGCGATGGTTTTGAAGAAATATTTTCGGCCCTGCGGGACATCCTTGGAAAAAGGGAAGATGTGATCGTTGTATATCCCGTTCATCCCAATCCGAATGTAAAGATGCTGGCGGAGAAATATTTTTTAGACAATACAAAAGTGCATTTGGTTGAACCATTGGGTTATGATGTGTTTGTATGGTTGATGAAACAGTCTTACTTGATACTCACCGATAGCGGTGGAATACAGGAGGAAGCGCCTTCGCTCGGCAAACCGGTATTAGTATTGCGGGAAGTTACCGAACGGCCGGAAGCGGTTGACGCGGGAACGGTGATCCTAACAGGAACGGATGCAGAAAAGATCAAAACATATTGCAACCGTTTATTGGATGATGCCGCTTTTTACAAAGCGACTACATCGGTAAGCAATCCTTATGGAGATGGAAAAGCCAGTGACAGGATCATTTCTTTTTTTCTAGAGGAGGCGAAATCAACAAGCCGCTAACTCTCCTGTAATCGTGCGGATGCCGTCTGCATCAATCTATTGGTAGTATCTATTAAGCTGCGATACTGAACAGAATGCCACAGATCTGAAAGCGGATCATTAAGACGAAGAGATGGCTGTCTGGTGATACAGATTCAAATAATTCTTTAATATGTCAAGATCAATCCTTGTTTTTTCTTATTATACTAATATACCGGGAGCCTGCCAAGCTGAATGGGTAGACGACAGAATATTGGGATTTATTGGGAGAGGATATAATATATCACTTCTAAGCGGCACTTGTTGTTTTACGCATACGGATCCGCATATCAGTCATCGAAAAATTTTTGCGTTAAGCCCACATTCAGCCTCCTACGAATACGAAGCTATAAGACGTGGAAACATACCTATTAAAAAAAGGTCTTTCACATACATTTATCTCTATGTAATGCATCGTGTCAATAAAGTACTTAAAGCTCTTTCATTAAGTTCAGGTGAGGGACGCTGGACCTGGTCTTTACCTGCTTTATTTACGGCGTTGGGTATGGGGGCTATTCGGAGTTCGGATTTTGTTTACACAACAGGAGGTCCACCGAGTGCTCATATCGCTGGTATACTGATCGCTAAATTATTCAGAAAAAAAGTGATCTGTGAGTTCCAGGATCCTTTGAGCGGCGACGATATCGGACGGAATAGTTTGTCAAAAATAGGTTTGAGTTTTTTTGAGAAGCAGATCATTCGTTTTGCAGATTGTACGATCTATTGCACACGCAATGCAATGATCAATGCAAGAAAAAGATATAAAACGGATAGCCACAAGATATTTTACGTGTATCCGGGATCAAATGCTGTTGAGAAATTTGTTGGCCAGTCAAATGATTATCTTTCGAACAGGAAACATAATAAAAAAATAAATATCGGGTATCTGGGATCGCTTTACCAGACAAGAAATTTTGACACCCTGATGCAGGCAATTGATGAATTAATAAAAGAAGGTGACGAAAGAATAAAAGACATTGCGATTAACGTATACGGAGGCATGAACCAAGATATTCGGGAAAGGATTATCGCGTTTCAACACCCGGGTATTATTTGGCTGCATGGACTGATCAGCCGTGAAGAAGCCATGCATAAGGCGATGGAAGCAGACATATTGTTGCTGGTGCAAAATACAGATCAGCGGAGTGTTGCCACTATTCCCTTCAAGACCTATGACTACCTGCATAGCGGAAAGCTGGTTTTGGCACTTGTCTATAGAAACGATGAGATTGAGAAAATGATGCTTGAGCACGGCCACCTGGTATGTCAGGCAGACGATGTTCCCGGCATAAAAAACGCGATTAAAAAGATAACGGCAGGCATATCTGCATACACAGGTTCGATAAAGATCAGCAATTATACGCCGGATTTTGCTGTCCAGAAGATGTTGGAACTTATCGACAATACATCATCCAAAACGGAAGGTAATTCTGCAAAGAAATGATTCTTCGGCTTAAATGTCTCTATCAAACGGTACAGATACGGTTCGCTCTTGCTTTCTACAGATTCTTTGGAAGGAAAAAAGATCCGTTTGAACTGGCCGTTAAAAAGCTGTCGGCCCGCAATTACAAATGGAAACCCGGTGCTCCTGTAAAAGTATTTGCAGTTTTCGCAATAACTAACTGGGAGGAAATATTACTAGACCCATTGTGCGAAATAGGTGAGACCTACCATTTTGGATGGCCGGATGGACAGGAGTTTTTTAGTACAAAGTCTGAATGGAAAGAGTTTCAGGATGGTACAAATTCAAGTCTTTTGACCGCCTTTGACCGTTTTTACGATGCAGAAGCGAACATGATAGTGTTTATGTACTCTTCTGATTTTGTCATTAGCGAATCTACAATGCAGACATTGAAGAAGGGAAATACCTTGATTATTAATTTCTGTTGGGACGACCTGCTGTATTTTAAAGGGTATTTGAAAGGACAGCAAATTGGGATTGCTACATTGTCGAAATATGCCGATGTCAATCTTACATTGTCTCCAGAGGCAATTGTAAGATATCATTATAATGATTCACCTTGTTTTTTTTGGAAAAGCTTGCCGATCCCAATAAACACTCCGGAATTGTGCTCGGTTGAAGACGAAGAGTTCTATGTGCTTTTTATTGGTTCTAAGTATGGGTGGCGTGAACAATTTGTAAATACACTGCGAAATGCTTGTATAAGTGTGAGATGCTATGGAAATGGTTGGGAAAACCGTCCCCTGCCTGAAGACGAAATGTGGACCATGATCCAACGGGCGCCAGTAACATTAGGATTTGCAAATGTTGGGTATACGAAATCAATAACAACAATTAAAGGGAGAGATTTCGAGGTTCCGTTGCACGGCGGATTATTTCTAACCCAGTATTCCAAGGGACTTTCCATTTATTACCAACCAGGACGGGATGTGTATACCTATATGGATGTCAACGACTGTATCAGGCAGATTGCTGCTATCAGAGATAATCGCGATGCAGCTTTCAAAGTTAGGCAAAGCGGTTACCAACAGGCACTCCGGATGGCAACATGGAAGTCGAGATTTATGTATCTTGATAGTGTTATTAACAAAATAACGATGAGCGTCTGATTTTTTTATCCAGGATACGATATTTAATGTATTTACCCACTTGTATTAAAGCGTTTTTCAAACGAATTTACCTATGAGAATATTGGTTTATGATGTCGATTTTGCTTCGAGCGGTAACATCTATCCCATAAAAACTGCATTGGAAGAGTTAAGGCATACTGCCGATATGTTTGATTGGCGTAAATATCTTTTCAGCTACAATGATTC
This sequence comes from Sediminibacterium sp., assembly GCA_965229175.1. Lineage (GTDB taxonomy): Bacteria > Bacteroidota > Bacteroidia > Chitinophagales > Chitinophagaceae > Sediminibacterium. Next base: position 63,196 of record CBDDIT010000058.1, read on the forward strand.
TACCTTATTGAATCGTGTCAAAGACCGTTTTTTCTTTGATAGTGTAGCGAAGAGAATTAACCAGGACGTAAAGAAAATGCTTGAAAAAGGAAGCTATGACTTGTTCCTCGTAGTCCGGGGCGACCATCTTTACCCTGAAACGATTGACTACGCAAAACAAAAAGTAGCAAAAGTTGTTAACTGGAACACTGATGATTTATTTAATAAATTGAATAACACCCGGCATATACTAAACGGGTTTCAAAAATATCATATTCATTTTTCGCCTAGAAAGCACTTGCGTGAAGAATACTTAGCGAAGGGTGCAAATACATTTGAGGTGGTCGACTGGTACTATCGTCCCGAGATGGCTGCGCCGTCTTTTCCCGACAGGATCCGTTATGATGCAGAAATACGATTTATAGGTTCCTGGAGCGAGCGAAGAATTTCTTTGCTAAAAAGTATCAGTCATCTTCCCTGTGAAATGATTGGATGGGGGTGGAGCAAAAAAACAGCGACAAAGAATTTCCCATTTTGGAAAATCAAAAGCCCCATTGGTATGCAAGAGATGAGCAATTTTTTTTCTACTACTAAGATAAATGTAAATATTATGACTATCGAAAATCGGGATTTGATAAACCCCAGAGCTTTTGATATTCCTGCTGCCGGAGGTTTTCAATTGGCAGAACGTTCGGATGAAATATTAGAGGTCTTTAAAGAAGGTGTTGAAATTGCCTGTTTTTCTACTTCTGAGGAGCTCAAAGATAAGTGTGAATTTTATTTGAGAAATGATATGATACGCCAAAAAATGGCCCTGGCTGGTTATCAGAAGGTAATAAGCGGGAAGCATAAATTGGTGGATAGTGTTGAGCAACTTATTAAAAAGGTAAGTGGAAATGGATAAAGTCTGTCCTGTTTGTTCACATTTAACAAAACAGTCATTCCTTGAGCAAAGGCCGGATTACGAATACGGAACTACAACCACCTTGCAATACTGGAAATGTCGAAATAAAAGATGTGGGCTTGTATTCGCCGACCCGCTACCCCCGCTGGAGATAATCGGATCGTTCTATAAAAAGTATACAACACATATATCCAATGTAAACCTTTCCAAGCTCAATCTTGTTTCCCGCATTAACATAGCACTCGCTGATAAAAAACTAAAAGACATACTGAGAAGAGCAGAGGATGGCAGAACGAAAATCCTGGATTATGGGTGTGGTAATGGAAACCTGTTGTTAAAAATTAAAAGCCTCGGCATAACCGGCGGTATCGGCTATGATTTTGATCCCGTTGCTTGCAGCTATGCAACAAGTATCGGATTGGAGGCTTATGACGATATGGGAGAGGTTGCTTGTAAGGGACCGTTCGATTATATCTTTCTCAACCATGTTGTTGAACATCTGTACACCCTGGAAGACTTGGCAATCCTGCATAAATTATTGGCACCTGGAGGAATGCTGATCGTTCGAACTCCCAACTCTGGCTCATTTCTATCGTATATTTTTGGCGTCGGCTGGAGAGGCTGGGAAACCCCGAGACATCTGCAAATTTTTAACAGTTCAAGCCTTCGTTTGCTGTGCGAAAGAACAGGTGGATTGACAATTAAAGAATTGTCTACGTCAAATCTTATTTTCCCCGGGGTATTCTATGGTTCGTTTCATACGGATTTTTTTGTTCACTCGTTAGCAGGCAAAATACTACGCCGAATGCTATTATTTATTTTATTGCCTCTTTCGCTTATTACCAACTTTTTCTTCGCCCGCACAGGCGAAGAACTGGTATTACTAGCGATGAAAAATGATTAATTATATGGCAACGCCACTTCTTTCAGTAGTCATACCTACACATAACAGGTCGAAGTATGCATTTTATGCCATCCGTTCTGTATTAGCTATCAAGGACGAACGGTTGGAGCTGATCGTGAGCGATACGAGCCCAGGAACAGAACTGAACGACATGTTGTCGGCCGAAATACCTTCGATACTGAATGACGTTAGGCTAAAGTATTTGCGGCCGACGCAGCAACTCGATATGACGGGTAATCACAACTATGCTATCGCCAATGCAAGCGGTGCATTTGTATGTCTTATCGGAGATGATGATACAATCACGAACGAAACAATTTTGGTAGCGGAATGGGCTATGAAGAATGACATCGAGGTAATCTCTCCCGATGTCATGGCTAATTACACGTGGCCTGATTTCTTTTCCATCCATTTTGGTAAAGGCCATGCTGCGAGATTATACCTGCCAAAAAAGTTAGGTGGCATACGAACAGAAAGTTCATTGATTGCGCTTGACACCGCATTAAAAACAGCAGCGCAGGGAACAGAGGGACTGCCGAAAATTTATCACGGCATAGTGCAACGAAGCTTAATCCAAACAATAATTGCAAAGTCAGGTGCATGTTTCCATGGATCAAGCCCCGATGTATCAGGCGCGCTAGGGCTCTCGGCAGTTAGCGGAAAGTTTCTGATCATTCAATATCCAATCACCATACCTGGTGCATCAGGTGGTAGTAACACGGGCCGAAGCGCAGAGAATAAACATATCGGTAAACTTTCGGATGAGAGACAAACCAGCGCATTTGAAAGGCAGGGATGGAGTTTAGGAGTACCCAGATTTTTTTCTGTTGAAACCGTTTGGGCCCATGCGGCAATCGAAACAGTAACCCGTATCATTCCATCGAAGGTTAAACTGTTTAATTTTGCACGGTTATTTGCTATCTGTAGAGTTTTGCATCCTTCGTTTGCAAAAGAAATAGAACTTGCTACAGATGAATTAGCCAGTTTACCTGGCAATGAACAGGTTGTTGGTGAATCTATACAAAAGGAGATGCGTCTGTTCCGGCGAAAAAGATGGATGCATATTCTGAGAAGAGCCATGCGGCCTCCGACTGCGGCAGGGGGCAGACGATATATAGGAGGCATCGGTAACATTGAAATTGCAAAGGCAGAATTTGAACAGTATATGGCGAAGCGCAATTGGAACTGGCAGTCGTTTATAGATTCTAGATTTAAAAGTTAACTAATGCTATTGGTTGACGCGATTTATATTCATGAAAGCGGCGGTAAAGAACTATTACTTTACTTAATTGAAGAGCTGGAAAAGACCAAGAGCAAATGTTTTTTTTTGTTGGATAAGCGTCTTCCCAAAGAAGTTCTAGAGCATCTGCCAAGTGCGTCTTATCTGTGTCTTAGCGGATCCGAGAAAACCAGGGCTTCATTTTATAAGAAAAAGGGTAATGAGTTCGGTAATATTTTCTGTTTTGCTAACGTGCCGCCACCTGTTCCGCTAACGAACAGTCGGGTGGTGATATTTATGCAGAATGTATTATTGCTTTCAAGTTTTCCTGAGTTCCCTAACTACAGTCTAAAACAGAGAATCAGCTATTTAATAAAGGGACTTTATATAAAATATCAAAATAGACCCAACTACCATTGGCTAGTGCAAAGTAGGGTTATGCAAACAAAATTGGAAAAAAGAATAGGCGTTGACAAAAGCTGCGTACACATACTACCTTTTTTTCGTGAAACCGGAATCAGTTTAACAAAACCTCAGTCGCCTATCAGTTTCTTATATGTTGCTGATGGAGTGGCACAAAAAAACCATCTAACCTTATTGAGTGCCTGGGAATATATATTCGACAGCTACAAACTCCGGCCTGTATTGCATCTGACCATTCCAGCTGAATTTGTGGCGTTGGTGGAACGAATAGACTATCTCAACAAGAAAGGTCTCACAATTATAAACCATGGTAGGATGGCCAAGCCGGTGTTGCAATCTTTGTATACAAGTTGCCACTATCTTGTATTTCCCTCGCTTGCAGAGAGCTTTGGTTTGCCACTAGTGGAAGCCGCGTCTTTTGGTTGTGGCATACTAGCTGCAGATCGTCCTTATGTTTACGAACTGATAGAGCCTAGTTTTATTTTTGATCCTTTAGACAAAGAAAGCATTGCCTCGTCTGTCCTGGAAGTTCTGAATAAGCCCATTAAGGCGGCCGGACTGATCGTTCAAAACCATATCAAGGAAGTATTAAATATGGTTGTTTCCTAATAATCGAACCCATGCATAAATTGAAAGTAGCAACCATTGTCGGCACCCGTCCTGAGATCATACGTCTTGCGGAATGCATAAAAAAATGTGATCAGTTTTTTGAACACATCCTGATCCACACAGGACAGAACTACGACTACAATCTCAATGAGATCTTTTTCAAGGAGCTGGAACTCCGTAAGCCCGATTATTTTCTGGATGTGGCCGGTGCCCACCTGGGAGAAACGATAGGCAATGTAATTGCCAAATCATACGAGGTTTTTGTGAAAGAGATGCCCGATGCAATACTGGTATTGGGAGATACGAACAGTGTGCTTTGTACGATCGCCGCCAAACGGTTGAAGATCCCGATCTTCCATATGGAAGCGGGTAACCGTTGTTTTGATCAGAATGTTCCGGAAGAGATTAATCGTAAAATATCCGATCATATCAGCGATATTAATATGACATATACCGAGCATAGCAGGCGTTACCTGTTAAGCGAAGGATTTAGAAAAGACCATGTATTTGTAACAGGTTCCCCGCTGAAAGAAATGCTTACCAAATATGCGGGTCAGATCGATGGAAGCGATGTAGTGGAACGGTTGAAACTTAAAAAGAACAAATACATTGTGGTAAGCGCACACCGCGAAGAGAATATCGATCTTAAAGATAACTTTGAGATACTCGCAGGATCGCTAAATGTAGTTGCAGAAAAATATCAGATGCCGATCATCTTTTCAACGCACCCGAGAACAGAAAGCGATTTTACAATCGGTTCTTATTGGAAGATGGTTGCGGATATGAAGGAGTGGATGAAGAGCAAAAATGACCTGTATACAGGTTACCGGGTGAATTAATGCGTATACTGATAGTGTGCCAGTATTTCTGGCCGGAAAACTTTCGTATCAATGATATAGCAATCGGTTTGCAGGAAAAGGGGCACGAGGTAACTGTATTTACCGGTAAACCCAACTATCCTGCCGGCAAGTTTTTTCCCCGATACTCTTTTCTTCGACCCGCTTTCGAAAAATGGAATGGCATCTCCATATATCGGGTTCCGCTGTTACCGCGCGGCACAGGCGGAGTGAGGTTGATGCTGAATTACCTGTCATTTGTTTTTTTCGGGTGCTGGAAAGCTTTGTTTCTTTCACTGAAAACAGATGTGGTGTTTGTTTACCAGTTATCACCGGTAACTATGGCACTTCCAGGTATCATTTTTAAGAAAAAGAATAAGGTAGAGATGTGTCTCTATATCCAGGATCTTTGGCCGCAATCTGTCGTAGCTGCAGGAAATGTTACCAACAGGCTTGTTCTGTGGCTGCTCAGATCGGTTACTTCTTATATCTACAATCAAACGGACAAGCTACTCATCCAGTCGCGTGCATTCAGAGATTACCTGGTGGATAATAAACAGAGCAACGATAAGATCATATACGTTCCGAACTCAACCGAGCCTTTCTATCGTAGGACAAATGCCCCTGAAAATATCAAACAGTACTTCACTGGAACCATCAATCTTGTTTTTGCTGGAAATATAGGTGAGGTACAAGGTCTTCATACTTTCCTTGAGGCTGCAAAGATCATCCACCAAACCGATCCGGATATTTGCTGGATCATGATTGGCAACGGACGGAAAAAAGACGAACTGGAGCAGCGCGCAAATGCTTATGGTATTTCACAAGTATTTAAATTCATCGGGTCTTTTCCGTCAGAAGAAATGCCCGGTTTTTTCGAAGCAGCAGACGCTTTGCTGATATCGCTTGTAAACGACCCGGTGCTTTCACTTACAGTTCCATCAAAGCTGCAATCTTATATGGCATGCGGTAAACCTGTTGTTGGTTTACTAGATGGCGAAGGAAGAAAGATTATAGAAGAGGCAAAATGCGGGCTTACAGCACCGGCGGGAGATGTTCATGGGTTGCTGAATATTTTACGCCGATTTAAAAGCATGACAGATATGCAGCGCCGCGCCATGGGCATCAACGGCGAGAATTATTTTAACCGTGAATTCAACCGCCGCACTCTGATCGACAGGCTAGATAGTATATTGTCGGGTACACACGAAAACTAAAACTATTTTATTTGATCATTTTATTCTTAAAGGCCTTGTTGATGGCCCTGGTAATCGAACTTGCTTATTTTTTACTTGCTACAAGGTATAACATCGTAGACAACCCGAATAACCGCAGTTCGCATAAGATCGCTACAATTACCGGTGCGGGGCTGGTGTTTCCAATGACGATCCTCATTTCACTTACGTTAAGCGGGGAGTACATATATTATTGGCCGTTGATGACGGGGATTTTCCTAATTTCCACAATAAGTTTTATCGACGATATAAAGATACTTGATAACAGGAGCAGGATAGTGGTGCATTTTATTTCGGTGGGCCTGTTGCTTGTACAGAGTAGCTTATTTATGCTTAAATTGTGGATATTGATACCCGGTTTTATACTGGCTGTTGGGATCATCAACAGCTACAATTTTATGGATGGAATTAATGGAATGACGGCGATGTACTCGCTTGTTGCCGTTAGTACTGTTTTTTACCTAAGTCGCACTGCGTTTCTACTACTTCCGTCCGCAACTATTTTCATCAGCGTGATCGCCGCCGTAATTGTTTTCTCTTTTTTTAATGTGCGAAAAAAAGCAGTATGCTTTTCAGGTGATGTAGGCAGCATCTCGCTATCATTTGTACTTGCCTATCTTATTATCCAGTTGTCTTTGCAGGACGACAACGCAAAATGGATATTACTCGTTGGTGTTTATGGCATTGATTCTGCAGGTACCATTTTTTTGCGACTGATTAGAAACGAAAATATCACTAAAGCACACAGGTCTCACTTTTATCAGTTTCTTGTGAACGAAAAAAAAGTGTCATCACTATTCGTGTCAATCTTTTACGCCCTAATACAATTGCTGTTGAATGTTATATTGATTACACAGTCCGTTCCTGCAATAGTAGTCGTGTTTCTGATGCTGATCATAATTTATATATTATTGCGATTAACTCTTGAAGGCGCAAACCGGCTTTTTAAAGTATATTAATCTAACACCATATTTATATGTTAAATACCGCTAGAATAGTGCCTCGATGGGTTGTAATCACAGTTGACCTGATCATATGCGGACTTACCTTGGTATTTGCTTACTTTCTTAAAGATAATCTGTCATTTGCCGGTCAGAATCTTAATACGCTCAGCGGAAAGGTAGTGGTGTTGATGCTGGTTAGTCTCGCGGCATTTTTATTTTTCAGAACAGACGTCGCTATACTTCATTATACCGGGTTGCAGGATTCTTTACAAATATTTTACGCAGTGCTGTCAACCACAACCATCCTGTTTTTTTATACCCGGATTGCGTCATATCTGGGCAGTACATTTACATTCCCTACTGTTGTCCTTATCATACATTTTTTAACAAGTTTTCTTTTTCTGACATCTTACCGGGTACTGGTAAAATTTGCTGTTAATTACCAGCAGAAGAATCAAACTATTCAGAGGAAAAACGTGGTGATCTATGGAGCTGGGGAAGCAGGTTTTGCAACTAAGCGGGTATTGGAGCGCGACAGGACCAGCAATGTTCATATTGTTTGTTTTCTGGATGATGATCTGCGTAAAGTGAATAAAGCCGTAGATGGGGTACGCATCGCACATACAAATGATCTGCAAAGGATCGTGGAAACAGAGAATATTGAAGAGGTTATTTTCGCTGCGTTTGCAATAACACCGGAGAAAAAAAATGCAGTAGTGGATTTTTGTCTGGATCATGATATCAAGGTATTGAATGTGCCACCGCTTGACCGGTGGATCAATGGACGGTTCTCCGCTATTCAGCTTCAAACCATCAGGATCGAAAACCTGCTTGAGCGAGAACCCATCAGTATCAGTAACGATAATATCGCAGAACAAATCCGCGGAAAAAAGATCATCGTTACCGGAGCAGCCGGTTCTATCGGCAGCGAAATAGTAAGACAACTGATCAAATTCCATCCAGGTATGCTCATCCTATGTGATCAGGCTGAAACACCGCTGTACCAATTGGAGCTTGAATTGCGTGATACGATGGCCCAAACGCCCTGTGTGTTCTTTCTTGGCGATATAACCGATACAGGACGGATGGACGAGGTATTTAATCTGTACAAACCGCAATACGTATACCACGCCGCAGCCTACAAGCATGTGCCGATGATGGAACTAAGCCCATCGGAAGCGATACTCACCAATGCGATGGGCACCAAGATCATGGCAGATTTGTCTGTGAGATATCGTGTTGAAAAATTTGTAATGGTTTCTACGGATAAAGCGGTTAATCCGACAAATGTGATGGGGGCTTCGAAGAGAATGGCAGAGATCTACGTACAGTCACTTCATCATCTCTCCGGCAGTAAGGAAGATGGCGCTCCCTCAACCAAATTCATTACCACAAGGTTCGGAAATGTGCTGGGTTCAAATGGCTCGGTTATCAATACATTCAAGGAACAGATCGAGAAAGGGGGGCCGGTTACGGTTACACATCCCCAGATCATCCGTTTTTTTATGACTATCCCCGAAGCCTGTCAGCTTGTGCTCGAAGCAGGTTCAATGGGGCAGGGGGGCGAGATCTTCGCTTTTGACATGGGTAAACCGGTATCGATCGCCGAAATGGCCCGTAAAATGATCAGATTATACGGACTGGTTCCAGAAGTTGACATACCTATTGTATATACTGGCCTCCGCCCGGGCGAAAAACTCTATGAAGAAGTGCTGAACGACAGCGAGAATACTTTGCCTACCTATCATGAAAAGATAATGATCGCGAAGATCCGCGATCCACAATGGGAAGAGGTTAAAGACAGTTTTGAGAATATTATCCGGCTTGCCAGGGAAAGAAGGCATCCAACGGAACTGGTAAAATTGATAGCTGTATTGGTCCCGGAATTTGCCAGCAGTAATCCGGCCTATGGTGGCTGATGAGATTTTAGGCCTTACCGGTGAAATTGGCCCGGTTTCCTTATTTTCGCACCCGCTAAAGGGGAAAATCCCATAAAAGCTCAAATCTGATCAGATTTATATGAAGAAAGCATTAATCACCGGTATTACCGGGCAGGATGGCGCGTACCTGGCAGAACTTTTATTAAAAAAAGGATACGAAGTACATGGGATCAAACGAAGAAGCTCCCTGTTCAATACCGGACGTATCGAGCATCTCTATGAAGACCCTCATGTGCAGCATAAACACCTGACCCTTCACTATGGTGATCTTACTGATTCCACAAACCTGATCAGGATTATCCAGGAAATACAACCGGATGAGATCTATAACCTGGCTGCCATGAGCCATGTACATGTAAGTTTTGAAACGCCGGAATATACTGCAAATGCCGACGGGATCGGCACCCTGCGGATCCTGGAAGCAGTCCGTTTGCTGGGATTAACCCAAAAAACCAAGGTTTACCAGGCTTCCACTTCGGAATTATACGGTCTTGTACAGGCGGTTCCACAAAAAGAAACCACACCTTTTTATCCGAGGTCTCCCTATGCCGTAGCAAAGATGTATGCATACTGGATCACCGTGAATTACAGAGAAGCTTATGGAATATTCGCCTGTAACGGGATTCTCTTCAACCATGAATCTCCTTTACGCGGTGAAACCTTTGTTACACGTAAGATCACAAGAGCCGTTGCCAAGATCGCACTGGGGCTGAACGACACATTATTCCTTGGAAACCTGGATGCGAAACGCGATTGGGGACACGCAAAAGATTACGTTGAGGGTATGTGGCGGATACTGCAGCAGGAAACACCTGAAGACTTTGTACTGGCAACAGGCATTACTACAGAGATCCGGGAATTTGTGAAAATGGCTTTCGGAGAAGTCGGGATCGAACTGGAATTTGAAGGAAAAGATGAAGCGGAAACAGCAAAAGTGGCTGCATGTAAAAATAGCAAATACCAGGTTCCGGTAGGACAGGTGGTTGTAAGGGTGGACCCAAGATATTACCGCCCTACCGAAGTCGACCTGTTGATCGGTGATGCCACTAAAGCGAAAGAGAAACTAGGCTGGACGCCAACCTATACACTTGCTGAAATGGTTGCCGAAATGGTTGCCAGTGACGTTAAGCTGTTTGAAAGGAATAAGTTTTTGAAAGAAAGCGGGTATGATATCAATAATGAATTCGAGTAATGGAAAAGGACAGTAAAATATATATTGCCGGTCATCGCGGAATGGTGGGCAGCGCCATTTTACGAAAGCTGCAGCTTGAAGGATATCAGAATCTCATAACACGGACCTCCACTGAACTGGATTTACGTAGCCAGCAGGCGGTTGACGGATTCTTCAGGCAGGAAAATCCTGACTACGTAGTTCTTGCGGCTGCAAAAGTGGGGGGCATTGTTGCCAATAACGTATACAGGGCGGATTTCATTTACGAAAACCTCATGATCGAGGCGAATGTGATCCATGCAGCTTATGTAAATAAAGTAAAGAAATTACTCTTTCTGGGATCTTCGTGCATCTATCCAAAACTGGCTCCCCAGCCATTAAAAGAAGAATATATCCTGTCGGGCTATCTCGAAGAAACCAACCAGCCCTATGCCATTGCAAAGATCGCAGGTATTGAACTTTGTAATTCGTACCGGGCCCAATATGGTTGCAATTTCATTTCGGCAATGCCAACCAATTTATATGGTCCGAATGATAATTACGATCTTGAAAAATCACATGTATTGCCGGCCTTGCTGAGAAAATTTATTGTGGCAAAACGAAACCAGGTGCCGTCAGTAGAAATCTGGGGAACCGGAACACCTCGAAGGGAATTTTTGCACGTAGATGACCTGGCTGACGCATGCCTGTTCCTGATGGATAATTTCAATGAATCCGGATTGGCCAATATCGGTGTGGGAACGGATGTAACCATCAATGAGCTTGCAGTTCTTGTTGGGAAGATCGTTGGATACGATGGAAAGATCACGTTCAATACCAGCAAACCGGATGGAACGCCGCGCAAACTGATGGATGTGTCAAAGCTGAAATCCCTGGGCTGGACGGCGTCGATCGGACTTGAAGAAGGGATCAAACGCGTTTACGAACTGGTTAAGGATAATAACTGGGATTAGTACAATCCTGTTCATTTTTATCGCCCTGGTTAGAAAGTTACACGAAAGTATAAGCCGATGAAAAAGCTGAAAGTCGCCATTGTGATTGGTACCCGGCCCGAGATAATCCGCCTGGCCGAATGTATTAAAAAGTGTGACGAACTATATGAGCTGGTTTTGATTCATACAGGACAGAACTACGATTATAACCTCAATGAAGTTTTCTTTAAGGATCTCGAGATCAGGAAACCGGATCATTTTCTCGATGTTGCGGGCGCAAATCTGGGTGCTACTATCGGCAATATCATATCCAGATCCTATGATGTTTTTGTAAGCGAAAAGCCAGATGCATTGCTGGTGCTGGGAGATACCAACAGCGTCCTGTCTACAATTCCTGCTAAACGACTCAAGATACCGATCTTCCACATGGAAGCGGGTAATCGTTGCTTCGATCAGAATGTACCGGAAGAGATCAACCGTAAGATATCCGATCATATTAGCGATATCAACCTTACCTATACAGAACACAGCAGGCGTTACCTGTTGAGCGAAGGTTTCAGAAAGGACCATGTATTTGTGACGGGATCGCCTTTACGTGAAGTGTTGACGAAATATGGTAAACAGGCCGAACAAAGCAAGATCCTCGAACGGTTAAACCTTGAAAAAGGGAAATACATCGTTGTAAGCGCCCACCGGGAAGAGAACATCGATCTGGCCGACCATTTTAGCATACTGGCAGAGTCGTTGAATACTATTGCAGAAACTTACCAGATGCCGGTTATCTTTTCAACCCATCCCCGCACACAGAAAAGGATCGAAACAGAAAAGATCGTATTCCATAAGCTGATCAATAATATCGCGCCGCTTGGATTCTTTGATTATCTCGCGTTACAGAAAAACTCTTATATCGTACTATCCGATAGCGGAACCATCAGCGAAGAATGCGCCATGCTGCGTTTTGACGCAGTGAGTATACGTACCAGCACAGAAAGACCTGAGGCTGTTGACGCAGGCACTATTGTACTCGGAGGCATCGAGAAGAACGGTATGCTGGAGGCGATCAAGGTCGTGAAAGGAACCCCTATCAATACCGACACACAACTCAACGCAGAGTATAATGTTGAAAATACTTCCGACAGGGTCATCAGGATCATACAAAGCTACACCTCTATCGTGAACAAAGTAATCTGGGATAAATGAGAAAAAAAATCCTGATCGTTGGTTCAAAAGGAATGGCGGGGCATATCATTTATTATTACCTGAAACGCCTGGATAAATACGAGATCGCCGACATATCCAGGAATGACGATTTCTTTAGCTCAACCCACAAACTCGACGTCACCGATATCCCCCGGCTGGATGCTGTTTTCCACGAAGTGAAACCAGATATCACTATCAATTGCGTAGGCATACTTAACAGGGACGCTGAAACCAATCCGGACAAAGCGATCCTCGGAAACAGTTTTCTGCCGCATCATCTGGCAAGGAAGAGCAGCGAAACGGGCGGCAGGCTGATCCATATCAGTACCGACTGCGTTTTCAACGGCAAAAAAGGCGGTTATTCCGAAAGCTCTCCGAAAGATGGAGAAGGGTTCTACGCCCAGTCAAAAGCACTTGGGGAAGTGGATTATGGCGGGCATCTTACTTTGCGAACATCTATTATCGGGCCTGAATTGAAGAAAGAAGGCATCGGACTTTTCAACTGGTTCATGCAACAAACAGGCGATGTGAAAGGATATACCAAAGCCATCTGGACAGGCATCACCACCATTGAACTCGCTCAAAGCATTGAGAAAATTCTTTCGGATAATCTCACCGGTTTGCATCACATTGTGAATGGTATCCCAATCGCCAAATATGATCTGCTGGTGCTTGCGAAAGACATATTCGGTAAAACAGACATCGTATTGCATCCAGATGATAATTATGCGGTGAACAAATCGCTGTTGAAGGGGCAGCATTTTCCGCTAAGCATCGGCTCTTATAGCGAAATGCTGGCGGAAATGAAAACATGGATCGATACGCATAAAAACCTGTATCCCGGCTATTATTATAACGCCTGAAACACTTTGAAATCCCGACAAATTAAACTTGTCGCGATGCTTATAGGTGTATATATTTGCGACTCTAATTTTAGAGTCGTATTGTAAATATTTATCATTCGATGGGAGTGAGGTAGACGTAGTCATGTCTGTTTGTGTATAAGTGAATGGTTTTCAAATAGCTGTAAGTACTGTAAGTAATTTTTCCAGCACCAGCGCTTGTCCTTTGTGATCGGACAGACAGCAGATAACGGTTGGTTTTGATCGCGTTACCCCCCCCTCTTTGTTTCTTGTTTTTACGCAGGAACCGGCTAAAGGCTGGTTCAGTATTCTGATACCCCAACTAAGCGTAACCCTTTTTATATGATTTCTATGTATAGTTTACCGAGCCAAGGTTCCCGGCGTTTACTTTCCACTGTTTCCAGGATTGCGGCAGTATTCGTTATGATTTTCGCATTCGTGTCGGTGATGCATGCGCAGGTATCATCGTCAGATCTGTCGTCGGCCAGGGTTGATCAGATGACGGATGCGCAGGTGATGGATATTTATACAAAATTCCGGACTTCGGGTATGACCGAGCAGCAGTTTTCAGCTTCGCTCGCACAGCGAAAAATGCCCGCCCAGGAAATTGAGAAACTGAAGGCAAGAATGAACAAGCTTGCTGCCGGTGGAGGCAGTACAGCGCCACAAAATAATGGCGGTAATCAGTCCAATAACAATTTTGCCCAAAGTGATACTTCCTCCCAGGGATTCAGACGCGCTGACTCGCTAAGCGAATACGAGCGCAAAATATTCGGATACACACTTTTTCATAATTCCAGCACTTCATTTTCTCCGAACCTCAATATGGCCACTCCAAAAAGCTATATCGTTGGTCCTTCGGATGTACTTGCTATACAGGTGTATGGTGTTGCGCAATCCACCTATTCACTCCCCGTTAACCGCGACGGGAATGTATACATACAGGACATCGGCCTGGTGCATGTTGCCGGCTTCTCGCTTGATGCTGTAAAGAACCTGCTGCGCGACAGGATGGCGATCCGCTATTCAGGGATGGGCGGTTCTAATCCCAATACTTTTATCGAAGTTACCATCAGCAATATCCGCACGATCAAGATCAATATGGTAGGAGAAGTATCCAAACCGGGAACCTTCACCCTGCCTTCCTATATCGATGTATTTGATGCGATTTATGCAGCCGGTGGCCCGACGGTCAGAGGTACCTTCCGCGATATCCAGGTTTTTCGTGCCGGCCGACTGGTGGGTACCGTTGATCTTTATGATTTCCTTGTCAAGGGAAAATCGGCAAATGCGATTCGTCTTGAAGACAACGATGTTGTGCTCGTTCGGCCGGCAACCAACCGTGTGGAACTGGTTGGTGAGGTCCGGATACCAGGCATCTTTGAGTTTAAGGGAAAAGAGTCGTTCACCGATATCGTAGGTTTCGCCGGTGGCTTTACCGACAACGCATATAAACAGATGGTTTCTGTGAGCCGTAAAGGGCTTGTTGAAAAACAGATACTCTCTTTGTCGCAAAGCCAGTATGCAACGGCATCACTTAATGATGGTGACGTGATCTCCATTGAGGCAATACTCGACAGGTTTAGTAACAGGGTAATGGCTACGGGGGCAATTTCAAGACCCGGCGCTTATGAGTTGGTGAAGGGAATGACAGTGCGTGATCTTATTCAAAAGGCCGGCGGCGTTAAAGGTGACGCTTTTATGAAAAGGGCGCTTCTGTACCGTACCAATCCCGATTTTACGCAATCAGTCATCAGTCTTGATCTATCATCAAATTCTCAAACTCCGGGTGACACGGTTACGCTGCAACGCGAGGATATACTTAGTGTTGCCAACGTGTTTGATCTCAAAGAAGAATATTATGTTCAGATATCCGGAGAAGTAAATGCTGTGGGCGTATTTCCCTACGCCGATAATATGACGGTCGGTGACCTGATATTGAAAGCAGGCGGGTTTAAATATTCAGCGTCGGGTTCCTATATCGAGATTGTAAGAAGAACAACCGACAACCAGGGGAAAGCCGCAGAGATCCTGCGTGTTTCGATTAACAAGGATCTTACGATCAGTGAGGAGAATAAAAAAATCGTATTGGATCCATTCGATCACGTTTACGTGCGAACCCTGGCGGGCTATCAACCTCCAAAAACAGTGACCATACAGGGTGAAGTACTGTATCCGGGTAATTATGTTATCGATAAAAAAGAAATGCGGATCTCCGATCTCTTAAACCGGGCAAGCGGCTTTACAAAGTATGCATACGCAAGAGGAGCCACGCTGATACGCAGAACAAAAAATTATGACGCGCCTACGCCTTCGGAACTGGAAAATGCGAAACTGAATGTGTTGAAGGACATACTGAGCAAGGATACCCTCGCTGCGAATTCAGAAAGTAACAGGCTGCTTACGAAACGTATCGATAATAAGATCCGGGAGAATATGCAGTCTATCGACATTGAGAAGGACGCAAAGAATAGGCAGAAGATCCAGGAGAACCTGTTTAAAGACAACACTTCCGTGCTTGCTACCAATAACTCTACCGTTTTGAACCAGGAGAAGACAGTTGATCTTGTTGCGATCGATCTTGATCGTATTGCGGCAAATCCCGGCTCGGAATATGACCTGATTATCAAAGACGGTGATGTATTAAGTGTTCCGGAGATCCTGGAAACGATCAGTGTTCGTGGCGGTGTACTGTACCCTGTTTCAATACGATATGAGCAAGGCCTCGGTTTCCGTGAGTATATCAACCGCGCCGGAGGATATAGTTCAAAGGCGATCCGTAAACAAGCCTATGTTTTACAGGCGAACGGCCGCGTGCAGCGGGTAAAAAGTTTCCTGTTCTTTAAACACTATCCTAAGCCTGAACCGGGTGCGGAGATCATCGTTCCGATCACCACTGCTGAAAAACCACCATTTAATATCGCCGCTGCATTGTCGGTAATTACAACAGCGCTTACCATCATCGTGCTTCTTAAGACACTTTAAAATATGTCGAACGTTAAAGGAACCATATCCTCGATATTCAAAACCGGTGAAGTTTCGGTTAAGGAATTAGGGCAGTTATTCTGGTCGAAGCGGCGTTTGCTGTTCATACCCGTTGTTATCTTTTCGATAATAGGGATCATCGCAGCGGCTACCACACCAAAAGAATTTGAAGCAAAATGTGTGTTGCTGTCCGATCAGAGCACCGGTAGCGCATCAAGCAATACCGCAATGCAGGGTCTTGCCAGTCTTGCAGGTGTTAATCTTCCAGGCGGCGGCGGTTCATCCGAAGGTGGCGCCGATCTGTATCCGATCATTTTGAATAACCAGCCATTCCTGATGGAACTGGGCAGGGATACGATAACAACGGACGGTATTAACAAAACAACGCTCGGTGAGTATTTCAAGGAAGGTGAAGAAACGGATCTGATAACACGCATCAAGATGAACAAGTTCCATGTTTCACGCTGGTTCTCTCAAAAACGTGTAACACCGGGACTGCCTGCCTCTGCTGCTAATCGAGTAGATACAGGAAACGGGATATTCTCCAATGCGGTAACTGTTGTGCAGCCGGTAGGATCAGACATGCAGATCGCAAGCATCCTTCGTCCACGCATCAAGCTTTCACAAACGGGTAAAACCATAGTGCTTTCAGTGAAAATGCCGGAAGCAAGATTGAGCGCAGAAGCGACAAAATTGGTACTTAACAAACTGATTCGCTATGTGACCAAATATAAAATTCAGAAACAACAGGAGACCGTTGATTTCCTCGAAGCAAGAACCGCTGAAGCAGAAATAAACTATAAAACGAGTCAGCAAAGAGTTGCCGGTTTCAAAGACGCCAACTACGGACTGATATTTCAAAGTATACAATCAAAAGAACAATTACTGCAAAATGAATTCACACTTTCATTTGCTATTTACAATCAGCTCGTAACACAACTTGAACAGGCAAAGATCCAGTTGAAAAAAGACACACCCCTATTTGCAGTTCTGGAACCTGTGTATATACCATACGGACCGTCAGAGTCAGCTAAAATAAAGGTTTTTCTTTCTTACCTGAGCCTTGGTATAGGCCTCGGCATTTTGCTGATCGTACTGGCATTGATAATTCCGTTTTTACGCCGTTCAAAACAATCAGCGCTTTAACCGGCGGCTCATACTTTTTTATCAAATTATCATACTGAATAAAATTGGAAAAAAAACAGCAGTGGGATCTGGTTATAGAACCGCAGAACTCGCTCTTTGACTTGAAAATAAAGCAGGTTTGGCGGTACAGGGATCTATTACTTCTTTTGGTTCGAAGAGATTTTGTTTCTTTTTATAAGCAAACCATATTGGGGCCTTTGTGGTTTTTCATCCAGCCTTTATTTACTACCATTACATTTACCGTTATTTTCGGCCGGCTGGCCGGTCTCTCTACTGACGGTCTTCCCCAGATACTTTTTTATATGGTGGGCATCACAGCATGGAACTATTTTGCTGATTCGCTCACAAAAACATCTACCGTTTTCCGCGATAATGCGGCCATCTTCGGGAAGGTATATTTTCCGCGCCTGATAATGCCTATCAGCATAGTTATGTCGAGCCTTATTAAGTTAGGGATACAATTATTGCTGGTGATCGTTGTTATGATCTTTTACCTGGTGAATGGTACAAAGTTCACGCCATCGCCATATATCTTGCTGTTCCCGGTGCTTATCATTCTTATGGCTGCCCTCGGGCTCGGGTTTGGGATGATCATTACGGCAATGACAAACAAATACCGCGACCTCACCTTCCTGGTTACTTTCGGTATTCAACTGCTGATGTACGCAACGCCTATCATCTATCCACTTTCATCTGTTCCTGAATCATATCGCTGGTTAATATCACTGAACCCAATGGCAACGATTGTTGAAACGGCGAGATTGGGAATGCTTGGACAGGGTTATTTTACATGGTTCAATTTTACTTATACGATACTGTTTACAGTGATCACTCTTTTTGTGGGAACTGTTGTATTCAACAAAGTGGAAAAGAGCTTTATCGACACAGTTTAATCAACTACGGATGATCGTAATTTATAAACAGGGAGTTATTTGCAATGACAGCTATTGAAGTTGAGGATCTATCAAAAATGTACCAGCTGGGTCAGTTCAGTACCGGCACGCTTGCGCAGGACATTAAACGTTGGTGGGCGCTAAAGCGTGGTAAAGAAGATCCTTTCCTGAAGATCGGTGAAGAGAATGATCGAAGTATAAAGGGAAATAGTGAGTTCGCATGGAGCCTGAAAGATATTAATTTCTCAGTCGAACAAGGTACAGCCGTGGCTATCATAGGAAAAAACGGAGCCGGTAAAAGTACCCTGCTGAAAATTCTGTCACAGATCACATCTCCAACAACAGGTTCCGTTAAAGTACGCGGACGGATCGCCTCACTACTGGAAGTAGGAACAGGATTTCATCCTGAGCTCACCGGGAAAGAGAATATTTTTCTGAATGGTGCAATACTGGGTATGCGTAAGCAGGAGATCAAACGCAAGCTCGATGATATCATTGACTTTTCCGGTGTAAGCAGGTATATAGATACACCTGTTAAACGCTATTCATCGGGTATGTATGTACGACTGGCGTTTTCTGTTGCTGCACACCTTGAATCAGAAATATTAGTGGTTGATGAAGTACTTGCGGTAGGCGATGCAGAGTTCCAGAAACAATGTTTGGGAAAAATGAACGAAGTAAGCAACGAACAGGGGCGTACGATACTATTTGTAAGCCATAACATGACCGCCGTTGAGCGACTTTGCAGCAAAACAATACTGCTGAAAAACGGCCGTGTTTCGGAAAACGGATTAACGAAAGATGTGGTCACAACATACCTGACCAGCGAAAATGAGTTGTCGATAGCGGAAAGGGAGCTTGAGGCCAAAAAAAATACAGCGGTAACATTTACAAGATTTTCTTTTTCCAACGACACTGGTAAAACTAATAACCAGTTTGAAATGCACGAGAATATCCTGCTGAAACTGGATTTTGAAGTTAAGAACAGCATCAATAATCTTGAAATAAGCCTCGGCCTTACCAATGCCATGGGCGCACATGTGATGTTTACCAATCTTTCAGACAGCAACAATTTTGTGCAGCACAATTTTGAGCCCGGTAAATACAGCACAATGGTAGAGATACCCGGAAACTTCCTGATACCAGGCATTTATAAGGTAAGGATCAGCGCGCACATCACAGGTCTTGAAGACATAGACACCAGGGAGGATGTTGCCAATATCAAAATACTTCCGGGCATTGTAAACAGAAGTTATGGATGGTCGAGTGTTTTGAGTAACTCCAAGTGGAGACTGGATAAAGAAGGTCGATAAGATGGCGGTTAAGATCCTTTTTGTTCTTGATAAATGGTGTGCCGCCGATCTTAAATTCGGTATATCCGAATGGGAAACGAATATGTGGCAATCATTCGAGACAACAGGTCTTGGCAGCTACGAGAAATTTCACATGGATGAGTATTATCACACTCATAAAGAAAAAGGAGATAAGGCACTTTTAGATAAGATAGAAACCTATGCACCGGATATCATCTGTATGATCATATACCGGATGCCGGGTTCGGATCCGAGTGTTCCTGATTGGGAAACACTCAAAAGCATCAGGGATAAATACGAAACACCAGTGGTCAACATCTGGGGTGACCTCGAAATTCCGGAGCAGATACAGATCGCGAAGGCACTGCAGCCTTATGTTACGCTCAACTATGCAACAGCTTCTACGGCAGCTCTCAAACGGATCAACATGCCGGAGAAATTTTTTTATATCTGGGTACCTAAGAACCCAACGATCTTTAATGATCCGGGAAAAAACAGGAATGTTGATCTCAGCTATCTCGGATCAATGAAAAAGGACAGGATCAGCCGTATCGGATATCTGAAGGATAACGGAATTGATGTTTATCGCGGAGGCGGGGAGAGGGAGCAACATTTATCTACGATCCAGTATGCAGATGTTTTTCAACGCTCAAAAATTACATTGAGTTTTTCACGTGGGGCCTACTCGCATGTAATCAATGCCAGACCCTTCGAAGCGATGCTTTGCGGAACCATGGTGCTGGAACAGGAAAATTTCGAAACTCCAAAGCTGTATATCCCGTACGTTGACTATGTGCCCTACAGCAGTAACAGGGATCTGCTGGAGAAATGCAATTACTATCTTGAACACAACGAAGAAAGAGAAACGATAGCCCGCAACGGTTTACGTCAAAACATCGAATCTGTATACGGCAAAAACATTCTGGAATAAGATCATCACGGATGTAAACAACAGGAATAACGCCATAATACCCGATACGTTTGTTTTAAAGATGTCTGATCTTTCACATCTTCCTTTATGGAGAGCGCTGCGACTCAAATTCCTCGATTTTCTTTGTTCGCGGAAACCGGGTTTTTGGCTGTATATATTCATCGTTTCATTTCCTGATAAGCGTAAACAGAAGTGGGCAATGATCAAGTACCAGATTTCAAGAATTTTGGCCGGTATTGCAAGGCGGATCTTTATAAATCCGTTCAACAGCAAATAATATTTTTTTGATCTATAACAGAACAAGTCATGATGAAAACGATACGTGAAAAAATCATTAAAGCAGCCTATCATTCAAAGGAAGGACACATACCAAGCGCTTTATCTATCCTGGATATACTCTGGGTACTATACGACAAAGTAATGAAGTACGATGCGGCCAATCCGGATGATATCGATCGCGACAGGTTTGTTCTTAGTAAAGGTCATGCGTCACTCGGTTTGTACGCGATACTGGAAACCAAGGGCCTGATACCCGATGGAAGCATTGATAAATTCTGCAGTTTCGGATCCATACTTGGTGGTCACCCTGATCGTAACAAGATCCAATGGGTAGAAGCTTCAACAGGTTCACTCGGACATGGTTTACCGATCGCCGTGGGTATGGCATTCGGATTTAAGATAAGAAAGTCAACTGCCCGCGTATTTTCGATCGTTGGTGATGGTGAGTGCAATGAAGGAACGATCTGGGAGTCTGCATTACTGGCTGCGCATCACAAACTGGATAACCTTGTTTGTATTGTTGATTATAACCATTCCACTGATCGCGCATTAAGCGTTGGAGATGTGGCGGCTAAATTCAAATCGTTTGACTGGGAGGCGGTTGTGGTTAATGGGCATGATCAGGACGCCTTGCTGGAACATCTGAAATCAGCGTCGAATTCAGGAAAGCCATTGGCGATCGTTGCAGAAACGATCAAGGGATATGGCATAAAATCTATTGAGAACGATTGGGCATGGCACCACCGTTCACCTAAGAACGAAGAGGAACTCAATCTTTTAATTCAAGAAATATATTAGTATGGTTAAAATGCGACAGCAGTTCGTCACAACAGTCTCAGAAGCGATCGCAAATGATGAACGCATGGTTTTGTTATTGGGTGATATCGGTGTGTTTGGTTTTCGTGATGTGTTTGCAAAATTTCCCGACCGGGCCTATAATATCGGGATACTTGAACAGGCAACGGTAAGTATGGCTTCGGGCTTGTCGATGACCGGTTTTATTCCCGTTGTGCATACCATCGCACCTTTTCTTGTTGAGCGTGCTTACGAGCAGCTCAAAGTGGATTTTGGTTATCAGAAACAGGCTGGAAATTTTATCAGTGTTGGCGCTTCGTACGATTACGCCAGCCTCGGTGGAACACACCACTGTCCGGCAGATGTAGCGATACTCAAAAATATCCCGGGTATGTCGGTGTTTGTACCAGGCTCATCAAAAGAGTTTGACTCCCTGTTTAAACAGGCCTACGCGCATAATAATCCGAACTACTACAGGTTGAGTGAGATCTGTAATGAAACTGACCAGGATGTACAGTTTGGAAAAGCAAATGTGATCAAAACCGGTACGCAGGGAACGGTAATAGCAGTAGGGCCATTGCTCGATGTAGTAACAAATGCGGTAGCTGATATGGATGTGACCGTATTGTACTATACAACTATTCACCCTTTCGATGCTGAAACACTACGCGCAGCAAACGCAAACAATTCCAGGATCGTTATTTGCGAGCCTTACTTTACGGGTGGCATTACATGGAATGTAATGGAAGCATTGAAGCCCCATCCGGTAACGATAGAGCACATCGGTGTGCCGCATGGATTTCTGAGCGAATACGGATCGGTAAATGATCATAATGAACGGTTCGGACTAAGTGTTCCCGCTATACGCGAAAAGATATCAAACTTTATCAGATAATAATAAAATGAAAAACGTTCTAGCAACATTTATATTGGACGACGCGAAAGCAATCACCAGTAAAGTATCGTTCGATGAGGTAAGAAATAAGTCAATTCTTATTACCGGTGCATCCGGTCTTGTAGGTCATTACATCCTCGCAGCACTTCACCAGGCAGCCATTGAAGGAAACAGGCCTTCCGACATATTTCTTGTTGTAAAAAATGCGCTACCCGATTATTTTACAGATTTACTGGGTGATCTGCCGGTTAAAATAATCAGTGGCGACCTTACAAACGATGAATTCCTGAATACGCTTCCTGAAGCCGATTATATTATTCATGGCGCGGGTTATGGACAGCCGGGCAAATTCATGATCGATATGATGAAAACGATCGAGCTGAATACGGTGGCAACAATAAAAATATTAAACAAGCTTAAACGGGATGGAAAATTCCTTTTCCTGAGCACAAGTGAGGTATACAGCGGTCTGCCAAACCCGCCGTTTAACGAACAACAGATCGGCACAACAAACACCAATCACCCGCGCGCGTGTTACATTGAAGGAAAGCGTTGTGGAGAAGCGATCGTTAATGTGGCACGTTCTAAGAATATCAACGCAAAATCGGCCAGGCTTTCTCTGGCTTATGGTCCGGGAACAAGAACAGATGATAACCGGGTGTTGAATAGTTTTATTCGAAAAGCATACACCGAAAACGGTATAAAGATGATGGATCATGGAGAAGCTTTCAGAACATATATCTACGTAACCGATTCTGTTGAGTTTATGTTCAGGATGCTGTTCGACGGTAAATGTGATATCTACAATATCGGCGGTAAATCGAGGACGACGATCAAAGAACTGGCACAGCAGGTAGGAAAAATATTGAATGTTCCTGTGACGCTTCCTGAAGGTGCCGGTGCGGGAATGGTTGGCGCGCCAGATGACGTTTTTGTTGACATGACCAGACCGGAAACAGAATTTTCCAAAACAGATTATATTTCATTGGAAGATGGTTTGAAAAGGACCATCAACTGGCAGAAACATCTATACTAAAAATTAAACAATCGAAAATGAAAGAAAGGTTTTTATCACCGGTGGACTGGGATATATCGGAACCGTATTTGCCCAGGAAGCGCTGAAGAAAGGGCATGATATCTGTTTATACGATAACCTCATGTATGAGCAAAGTCGTACGAGGATAATGGGTGAGGTTGAAGCATTCAACACAAAAGGTTCGGAACTGAAGCTGATTATCGGCGACACAAGAAACCTTGACCTGCTTCGCCGTTCACTGGAAGACTTCAAACCAACTTACGTAATGCACTGGGCTGAATTGAGCAGTGTGTACGCGTGTAATCACCATCCTGCTTTCACAGAAGACATTAATTATATCGCATCGCAAGGCGTTCTCAATTTGTGCGAAGAACTCGGGTTGAAGGTTTTTTACAACTCAACATCCAGTGTGTATGGAACACAAAAGGAATCGCGTTTGATGACAGAAACCGATGCCCTTTCACAGCCTACGGATTACTACTGCCGCTTCAAGTTGAAGATGGAAGATTTTATCAAAGAGAAAGTAGCAAAGAGCCCTGATTTTAAGATCATTGTTTTCCGTCCCGCTACCGTATTCGGGCTGTCGCCGAGATTCCGTATCGAATTGCTGCCGAATCACTTCACTTATATGGCGGTTTCGAGGAAAAATATTCCTGTATCAGGACTCAACGCTTACAGGGCTGCCATTGATATTGACGAGTTGGTTGAAGGCTATTTTAAAGTGATCGAGAAAGGATCATGGAATCACCTGATTTACAACATCGGTCATCATAATATAAACAAGATGCAGTTTGCCGACGGGATCAAAAATGTGGTATCATGCAGGATCCTTGAGGCACCGGATATTGGCGATCTCAGGAACCTCCAGATCGACTGTTCTTTGTTTGACAACGAATTCGATTTTCATCCTGCGGTTACTTATGAGCAAAGTATTCAAAAAGTAGCAGCATGGATCACAGATAATCTTGATAAACTGGAAGGAAACAACTTCAACGAATTACTAAACATGCCACTGGATAAATGGCGTCAAATTTGCAGCACGACCTAAACAAACAAAAATGAAAAAGCAAACATTAGGCTACAAAGAAATCGAAAAACTTTTTGGTGAAAAACTGAGCGATTATGTGAAAAAGAAGATCGCTGAATATAAACTGGTATATGCCGACGTTACCAAGGAAGAGGAAGACCAGGTGTATATCAACATTGTTAATACGCTTCTCGATCCTTATCTGGTATATTCAGGCCCGCACAGACTTAAGCAGTGGGAAAAAGGCTGGGGACAGAACTTGCAAGAGATGTCGAAAAGCTCGGTTCAGGAAGCGATCAAGCCACGTTATTTTGGTAAATATGAAATCAACAGGCTTAACCAGAAGTTCGTTAAAGGGGTATCGCCCAACTATGAAAGGAACATGCTGTATGTTATCCTGGACTATGTTTTCGACAAATACCTCAGAAAAGTTGATAATATATATGAGTTTGGCTGTGGCGCGGCACACAACCTGCTTCGCGCGAACAGCGTAAATCCGGAAGCCAACCTTTTTGGCCTGGATTGGACCAAGGCTTCACAGGGAATTATCAAAAAGATCGCTGAATCAGGAATTGTGAACAGCATCCAGGGACACAACTTCGACTTCTTCAAACCTGATACCAAAATCAAGATAGCTAAAAACTCTGCAGTGTACACCGTTGCAGCATTGGAGCAAACCGGGGATAACTATAAGAAGTTTGTTTCTTATCTCATCAAAAATCAACCCTCGATTTGTGTTCACGTTGAGCCTATCGGAGAGTTGCTTGATGAAAAAGTGTTGATCGACAATCTTTCGATTAAATATTTCCGCAAGAGAAACTACCTGAACGGTTTCCTTGATCATTTGAAAAAATTGCAGAAAGAAGGAAAAGTAAAGATCCATACGGCAAAGAGAAGTTATATCGGGAGTATGTTTATTGAAGGATATTCAATTATTGTTTGGTCTCCGGTAAAAAAATAGGAACAGGTATCTTGGAAGGAAATAGTTTAGTCGGCGGATTGCAGAGCAAGAATCCAATTCTTCAGCTTATTGACAACGGGATCAATGACTGGCACCAGAAAAATGCAGCATCGGATACAAATGTCGGCTACAACACTGATCAAAGAGATACGTTCAGGTGTTTTGCGGCCCTGGATTTTTTTGAACAGTTAAGGAATGGAATTGCCGAACTCGGTTCTCCTGGTAGTTTTCTGAAGTTGTTTGATGAAAAAACCGCTGCCCTGTTGTCTGTTTGCCCGGGTCAGATCCAGGTTTCGGCAACATATAATCCGGAGATTATTTTTGAACCGGTGCTGAACAAAAAGCTGTATAACAAAGTCCTTCAATTGTTAACAGCGTTGGAAGCGTTTCTTGTTCAGGCCCTACCCGGGCAGACAAGCACAAACGAAACAGCGCGCTGGATTAAAGCTGAAAAGGAATATATCGAGGAACGGCTACAGCGGATTGAAAGCGGCTTGAATGAGGTCCCCGGGATCCTGACCGGCATCCACAAAACTATGGGAAATGGGCCAACTGCCCCCCATCCCCGGGTTACTGTTATTACTGCCTCCTACAACCTGGCGGCGTTTGTAGAGGAAACTTTACGTTCCGTATCAAACCAGGATTATAACTCCTTTGAGCATATCGTGATCGACGGCGCTTCTACGGATGGCTCCGTTGATATCCTGAAAAAATATCCGGGCATCATATTGGTGTCTGAAAAAGACAAAGGGTATCCTGATGCATTCTGGAAAGGCTTACGCCTGGCAAAAGGTGAATATGTTCTTCAATGCACAGTTACCGATGCATACGCATCAGAACAATGGATCAGTAGATGTGTTGCCGCCCTGGATGCCGATAAAGACATTTCGCTGGTATGGGGCTTCCCGGCCTATCTTACGCAAAACAGTAAACCCGGTGATATCTCTTTTCCGGAATTCCACTACCGGGAAGCACCACAGGGTGAAGCGATGTTTTTACACTGGCTCAACACTTCGATGCATTATCCCGAAGGGAATTTATGTGTGAGACGGGAGGTACTGCTTAAATGTTATCCTACAGCAGAAGATTGTGCAAAAAAAGACATGATCGACTGGCTTGAGTTCAGTTACCGGTTTAACAGGTTGGGATACGTATCACGCCATCTTCCGGTATTGGCCAATTACGGTCGTTTACACGATGATCAGATGGGTAGCCAGCTTGAAAAAGACGGTTGGCTGGGTATCGCAGTAAGAAACTATCGGGCCAAAGTTAGTGCCTATAAAAAAGATCTTCTTTTTGGCCGTTCTACGCACAGATTCATCAATGCCAAGGGCGAAACGCTGAATATCAATTTCGATAAGACTTTGCTGGTTAATGCAGCATTCGCCAAGGCGAAACAAACGGTATTCAGCTGGATAGGCAGAACTGTAAACCCTCTTACCTACCTGCGGTTTATTAGAAGAAAACTGAAAAGATAAGTCGTCGGACATCTTCTCAAAAGATAAAAAACAACAAACAATATAATAGTATGGTACCTGAGTCTTTAAAGCATAATAAAGTATATTTTAAGTTAAAAAATATCTATGATGCCTATCAAAAGCTAAAAGAATCTGAGCGGTTCGAGAAAGAATCAAGGAAGGAATTCGACTTCCTTAAAAAACAGGCTGCAGGTAAAGAACGTTTTGAATTCGAATGGCAGGACAGATGGCTGTGGAACGACAAAACTGAATTCACCGGTTTCGACACGCATTATGTTTATCACCTTGCCTGGGCTGCCCGTATACTGAAAAAAACAAACCCGGCTCTTCATATAGACATCGGATCACATCTCGATTTCCCGTGTATGTTATCGGCCCATTACCCGATAGAGTTTTACGATTACCGGCCTGCAAATGTAAAACTGGATAATTTGAAGTGTTTGCGCGGGGACCTGCTGAATCTTCATTTCGAAGATAATTCGGTGCACTCCCTTTCATGTATGCACGTACTCGACCACCCGGGACTGGGGCGGTATGGCGATCCGCTCGATTATGATGGAGATCTCAAGGCGATCAAAGAACTTCAGCGGGTACTGGCCAAAGGCGGAAACTTCCTGTATGTAGTGCCTGTTGGTAAGCCTAAGATCAAATTCAATGCGAGCAGGATCTTTGGTTACAGGCAAACACTTGAGTATTTCAACGAGTTGAAACTGATAGAATTTAGCCTGATACCCGACGATGCACTGAATCGCGGTATGATCACCAATGCAACCGAGGAAATGTCGGATCAGCAGAATTATGGATGCGGCTGTTTCTGGTTCACAAAGGAATAAGGGTTACAGCCTTATATACGCAACATCAAAGAATGTAGTAGTTAAAACATTAGCATAAGATATGAAGCAAACGACTGTTGGTACTACCAACGATGCATTCAGGAGAAGCTGGTTAGAAAAAACCCTGAAAAAAATTCCCGCCGGTAACCGTATTCTGGATGCAGGCGCCGGTGAACAACAATACAAGAAATTTTGCACACATCTCAATTATGTGAGCCAGGATTTCGCTCAATACGATCCGTCGAAACTGGATTCAGGTTTACAGATGCATGCATGGGACTACGGACAGCTCGATATTGTATCCGATATCGCATCTATCCCGGAAAAGGATGCATCTTTCGACGCCATCATGTGCGTTGAAGTATTCGAACATATCGTTAATCCAAGGGAAGCCATCGCCGAGTTTTCAAGATTGCTCAGACATGACGGAACTTTGATCATTACTGCGCCGTTTTGCAGCTTAACCCATTTCGCACCCTATCATTTTTATACCGGCTTCAGCACGTTTTTCTACAAACAGGAGCTTGAGGCAAACGGATTTGAAGTGATTGAAATGACGCCTAATGGAAATTACTTTGAATATCTCGGACAAGAGATAAGACGAATAGCCGAGGTAGCAATTAGTTATTGCGATAGCCCTGGTATCAAACGATTGGAAAGATTTGGCATACAGCAAACTCTTCAGATGTTGCAGCGGTTTTCTGATAATGATAAAGGTTCCTCTGAACTGCTTTGCCATGGTTACCAGGTTGTAGCGAAAAAAATAATTAAGTAGCGTTTTATGAGCCTGGATAAACAATCAAAGATATATGTCGCAGGACACCGGGGAATGGCGGGATCTGCCATTGTTCGTTTGTTGGAGAAGGAAGGATATACAAACCTTCTGAAAAAAAGCAGTAGTGAGCTCGATCTGAAAAACACTGTTCTCGTAAATGAATTTTTCCAAACAGAGAAGCCTGCCATTGTGATACTTGCTGCCGCGAAAGTTGGCGGCATCCAGGCAAACATAGACAATCCTGCCACTTTTCTGTACGACAATCTTGTCATACAGAACAATGTTGTTGAGGCATCGTACAGGAATGGCGTTGACAGTTTAATATTTCTCGGAAGCTCGTGCATTTATCCAAAGGAATGCCCGCAACCTATGAAGGAAGAGTATCTTCTCGATGGGAAACTGGAGCCTACGAATGAAGGATATGCACTGGCGAAAATTGCAGGTATCAAATTGCTTGAAGGCTATAAGAAACAATATGGCTTTAATAGTGTAAGCCTGATGCCATGTAATCTTTACGGCCCCAACGATTCTTTCGATCTGAAACATTCCCATGTGCTGTCGGCGCTGGTAAAAAGATTTACCGACGCGAGAGATAATAACGATCCAACACTCACAGTATGGGGAACAGGAATTGCAGAGCGCGAATTCATGCACGTAGATGATCTTGCCCGTTCTGTTTTGTTTATGATGGAAAGATTCAATCACCATGAGTTTATCAATGTGGGTTGGGGCGAGGCAGTATCGATAAAAGAACTGGCGGAAACGATCGCATCGAAAGTTGGTTATAAAGGCGAGATATGCTGGGATGCAAGCAAACCTGACGGAATGCTAAGAAAATGTATGGACATAACCCGGATCACTGAAATGGGTTTTACACCTGAAATAGACCTTTCCGAAGGTATCGATCAGATGATCGGGATCTATGCAGGTCTTAAAGCTTCCGGAAAATAATTAAATATTAATACGAATCAGTATGATCCCTTTGATGAAGAATGCTTTTTTGAACGAGTACGAAACCAAAAAAGCGCTTTCTGAATTTATAATGCAGGCGGGCCGATTAAGCATGGATATCGAATGCGTTAAGTTTGAACAGGCATTTGCGAAATACCAGGGACGCAAGGATGCAATATTATTCAACAGCGGGGGCAGCGCCAACCTGGCCTTGCTTCAGGCGTTGAAAAACCTGGGTCAGCTGAAAACGGGAGATAAAGTTGCGTTTTCCGCGCTAACATGGAGCACCAATACTATGCCGATCATACAAATGGGACTTGTGCCGGTTGCAATAGATTGCGATCCGGCTACCTTAAACGTGATGTCGCACCATCTAAAAGATCGGCTCGACGATACGGATATAAAGGCGTTCTTTCTTACAAATGTGCTGGGCTTTACCGGCGATATCAATGCAGTAAAAACGCTTTGCACAGAACGCAATGTGATTCTGCTGGAAGACAATTGCGAATCATTGGGCACTGAACTGCCATCCGGCAAAACGGGCAATTTCAGCCTGGGATCTACTTTCTCATTTTTCGTAGCGCATCATATGAGCACGATCGAAGGGGGAATGATTTGCACGGATGACGATGATCTTGGCGAAATGCTTCGTATTGTTCGTGCGAACGGCTGGGACAGGAATCTGAATTCACACCAGCAGATCAAATGGAGGAAAAAATTCAATATCAGTTCTGAGTTTGATGCTAAATACACATTTTACGACCTTGGTTTCAATATGCGCCCAACAGAGATCACAGGTTTTCTTGGCCAATACCAGATGCGTTTTCTCGACAGCAATATCAAGACCCGCGAGAACAATTATCTGCGCCTCGAAAAGATCATGAAAGAAAACAATGATCTCGTTTTGCTCAAACATGACCATATCACCACGCTGTCGACTTTTGCATTTCCTGTTGTTTGTAAAACGCCTGAACTGCGCGAACACTATCTTTCACGCTTTTCCGGCGCTGGTATTGAGATCCGCCCGATGATCGCAGGCAATATGCAGCGACAGCCATTTTATAAAAAGTATGTGGAATCGAATTATGATCTTCCGGGAACAGACTTCCTGCATACAAACGGATTTTACTGCGGTAATTATCCTGAGCTCACAGAAACAGACCTCGAAACTATCAGCGGCTGTTTATATAAGTATTAAATATGATCATTGTACAGCTTACCGGCGGGTTGGGCAACCAGTTATTTCAATACGCAATGGGGCGTAGTATTGCAAGCCGTAATAATACGACCCTCAAACTGGATATCAATTTCTTTAAAACCTACGAATGGCACGACTATAGTATCGGTCCTTTCTGTATTAATGAGGTCATAGCTTCAGAGGAGGATTTCAGGCAGATAAACGCTGTTAATAATACAGTGATAAACAAAATAAAGCGAAAGGTGTTCGGATCTGAACCAGTTATGATCCATGAAAGGGATATGCTGTTCAATCCTGCGTATCTCGGGATAAAGGATCCCGCTTATCTTTTCGGTTACTGGCAGTGCGAGAAATATTTCAAGGATAACGAAGCAATACTTCGTAATGAATTCAGGATAAAGCCGGCACCATCTCCCGCCAACGCAGCACTACTGGAAAAAATCAACACCACACAGGCGGTTTCACTGCATATCAGGCGAGGCAACTTTGTTTCCGTTGACGCGGTAAGCAAAACGCACGGGACCTGCTCGATGGAATATTATGCCGCTGCGGTGGAAAAGATACTTTCCGTTTGCAGCAATCCTGTTTTCTACGTGTTTTCGGATGACATTCCATGGGCGAAAGAAAATCTATCGATTGGACAGCCTTGTTTTTTTGTTGATATCAACGACGACAAAACGGATTACGAAGATCTGCGGCTGATGTCGTCCTGCCAGCATCATATCATGGCCAACAGCACATTCAGCTGGTGGGGTGCCTGGTTAAACAATAAGCCGGGGAAAGTTGTGGTCGCGCCAAAGCAATGGTTCGCCGACGAGGAAAAAAACAAGATGACCAGGGATTTGATCCCGGGAAGCTGGTTGAAATTATAGTACCCTACAACGTTTAGTTTCTATATAAACCAATCATTTCATGGCTGATACAATTTTAGTTACAGGAGGGGCCGGGTATATCGGTAGTGTGGTGATCGGAGAGTTGTTAAAGCTGGGACACAAGATCGTCGTGATCGATGACCTGAGCGAAGGCAAACGAAAAGCAGTGCCTGAAAACTGTCCATTCTTTACATCCGATTTTGGCAACATCGATGTGCTGCGAAAAATACAGGAGGAATACAAGATCGATACGATCGTACACCTGGCGGCCAAAGCCAATGTTCCCGACTCGGTGATCAACCCAATGGGTTACTATCAGAATAACGTTGTGAGTACACTCAACCTACTGAATTTTGCAGTAGAAGCGGGTATCAAGAAAATATTATTCTCATCAACTGCAGCCGTTTATGGTGATCCGTTGTATACGCCTATCGACGAAAAACACCAGACAATTCCTGTAAACCCATACGGATGGTCGAAACTGATGTGTGAGCAGATCATTAAAGATTATGCGAAAGCATACGGTATCTCGTACGTTATCTTCCGTTATTTCTGCGCAGCCGGGGCAACACCGCAAGCAGGTGAATCGAGGGAAAAAGAAACACATATCATTCCGCTGGTAATTGACCAGGTGTTGGGACACAGGCAGGGATTTAAGGTGTTTGGAAACGATTTCGATACAAAAGATGGAACGGGTGTAAGGGATTTTGTACATGTATTGGATATCGCGCAGGCTCATGTTCTTTCTATTCAGCATTTTGATAAGGCGAAGAACAATATTTTCAATCTGGGGAGCAACCAGGGTTATTCGGTATTGGAAATCCTCAATTATGCCGAATCCTTATTTGCAAAGAAGCTGAACTACGAAATTTCCGACAGGCGTCCGGGTGATCCCGGGATACTGGTTGCCGGTAACGAAAATGTATTCAGCGTGCTCGGCTGGAAGCCGGAGATGACAATAGAGCAGGTGTTAACCTCTGCCTGTAACTGGCAAAAAAATAAATTATACTAGCATGATCATTTCGAAAACGCCGCTCAGGATCAGTTTCGTTGGCGGGGGAACAGATATCGTTTCCTATTATGGCAAGAATCCGGGTAAAGTCATTTCCACAGCGATCAATAAATATATCTATGTGATCGTTAAAAAGAGGATCGACGATCTGATCGTGTTACATTATACAAAAAACGAGATCGTTGAAACGGTCGGTGAGATCCAGCACGAGATCATACGCGAATGTCTGAAGATGGTAGGTATTACCGGGGGCATCGAAATCATCACGCTTTCCGATATTACAACGCAGGGGTCCGGTTTGGGTTCTTCTTCTGTACTTACAGTCGGGTTGCTTAATGCTTTGTATTTCTACAAAGGCATCAGCCTGAGCAACCATCAGCTCGCTGAGAAGGCATGTGAGATAGAGATCGATATTTTACAGAAACCTATTGGCAAACAGGACCAGTATATTGCCGCATTCGGCGGTGTGAACAAATTCACTTTTAACCCCGACGAAACAGTGGTGGCGGAAAAGCTGAACCTAAATGAAGCTAATATGGATCTGCTGCGTAATAATGTATATATCTACAATACCAATATTACAAGAAAAGCAGATGCCATTCTGAGCCAACAGGGCAAAAGCGCCGATAAGAACGAAGACAGCCTTACTACCATTGCAAATATGGTAGACAGGCTTGAAAAGGCATTTGCGCAAGGTGATGTAGATTCACTCGGCCGCATGTTGTTTGAAAACTGGGAGTTGAAAAAAAATCTGGCAGGCGGAATCAGCAATGGTGAGATTGATACGATGGTAGAAAATGCATTGAGCAATGGTTGTACCGGTTGCAAGATAGCAGGAGCCGGTGGCGGCGGATATCTGATCTGTTACGTGCCTTCGGAAAATCACAGGCAGTTCCTGAAAGCGATGGAACAGTATAACCTCGTGAATTTTGACTTTGACCCGTATGGTTCGCGGATCGTTTTCAACTTAATGTAAAACATGAAAGCTTTTTTGCTCGTCGCCGGTTTAGGAACAAGGTTAAGACCGCTTACAAATACGACGCCAAAGTGTCTTATAGACATAGGAGGCAAACCATTGATCGACTACTGGCTGGAGGCATTGGCTTCGGAAGGGATCACGGAAATTCTTGTGAACCTTCATTACCTGCCGGATATCGTTGAAAATTATCTGAAAGGAAAACAAGGATTTACATTTAGCTTTTTCCATGAGCCCAATCTGCTGGGAAGCGCCGGAACGATAAGGGATAATCTTGATTATTTCAGAAATGATGATTCGGTATTGGTAATATACGGGGATAACTTTACCGACCTCGATCTTCGCAGTTTCATCAATTTCGACAAGACCGATAAAGAGCTTAGTTCTATCGCGTTGTTCGAAGCGCCCAACCCTTCCGCCTGCGGGATCGTTGAGCTGGATAAGGCATCGGTAATGATAGATTTTGTTGAGAAGCCTGTAGCGCCTGTTTCAAATCTTGCGAATTCAGGTTTATATATTTTCAAAAAGAATGTGTATCATTTTTTTGAAAGAGCCGGCACCGCACAAAACCCTTTCGATATCGGTTTTCACGTGCTGCCAAAGATGATAGGAAAAATGAAAGGCTGGAAGATCAGCGACTTTTTTATGGATATAGGTACGCCTGAAAACCTCGCGAAAGCAAGAGCCTACCAGGAAAGGAAACAAACAGCAGCTAACCCTGACCGATGACGGAGAATTCAACTATGCCATTGGTATCGGTGCTGATGGCTGTTTATAATGGCGAAAAATATCTGAGAGAAGCGATTGACAGCATTCTTTCGCAGGAATATCCCGATCTCGAATTTGTTATCGTGAACGATGGGAGCAAAGACGGCTCGGAAGAAATCATTCTTTCTTATAGCGATAAGCGGATCAGATATATTCGCAACGAAGCAAATATCCGCCTTCCGGCATCGCTGAATAAAGGCTTGGATCAATGCACCGGAAAATATGTTGCGCGTATTGATGCCGACGATATTTGTTTGCCCGGAAGGATTGCAGCGCAAGTAAAGTTTCTTGAAGCAAACCCTTCGATAGGAGTGTTGGGAACGGGATTTACACTCATCGATTCGGAACATATTCCATCCGTGTCGGTTAGTTTCGTAAGTAACCCTGCTTCGATAAAATGGACACTTTGTTATTCATGCCCCATCGCTCACCCAGCAGTAATGATGCGGAGGGATATTGTAATGGCTGCGGGCGGTTACGATGTAAAAATGAGACATGCAGAGGACTACGAACTATGG
Organism: Sediminibacterium sp.; assembly: GCA_965229175.1. GTDB lineage: Bacteria > Bacteroidota > Bacteroidia > Chitinophagales > Chitinophagaceae > Sediminibacterium. Next base: position 97,997 of record CBDDIT010000058.1, read on the forward strand.
AGCAGGCTGTCGGAAGTTACAAAATTATCAAATCTTACTGAGCCGTATATCGGGTTGCGTAAGCATGATACAAACGCTTCTTTGGCCTTGGACCATCCCCGGGCGGTTGCTTTCGTAAGCGCCCGAACAACACAGAAAATGTCGGGTATATTGATACCGGAAGAAATCGCACTCAAACATGTTGATGGGCAGCGGTTCGATAATATTGACGAAATGTTGACGGTATTCGAAGCGCTATACAAAGTTCACAGGAACATGATGGCCGACAGATCACTGGATGCAGATACACGAAAAGAACTTCGGAAACTTTTTGTTCAAAAAGCAATAGAGCTGATCGATCGATGGTTCGGGTTCGGGAAATTAAGGCTGTGGCCTATCGTTTTGCTTTGTTTACAGAAGGAGCCGATATATACATTGAAATGGCTCAAGAACCGCTAGTGAGCTTACATAAATTCCACTTTTGAGAATATTAGTTGTTGCCATGGCTAACTCGATTCACACCGCAAGGTGGTTGAACCAGGTAGCTGACCAGGGATGGGAAATTTACCTGTTTCCTTCCTACGATAATTTTCCGGTCCATCCGCTTATCAGGGCAAACGGCAGTGTTACGGTGCATGCTCCCTGGAGCAGATTTTCAGCAGTGCTGTATCGCATGAAGTTGAATTGGGTGGCAAAGATCTTTACAGTACTGCGGGGTGCGATTACAAGAAAGATCAACCCTGGGTATTATCCCAAACGGTTACAGCGCTATATAAAAAAAACAGATCCGCTTCTGATCCATTCCATGGAAACACAGGGAGCGGGGTATCTTGTATCGGAAGTGAAACCTTTATTTAAGAGGGAGCAATTCCCCGTATGGTGGCACACAAACTGGGGAAGCGATATTTTTCTTTTTGGCCGGTTACAGCAGCACAAACAACGCATACAGGCTGTTCTTAGGCAATGTGATTTTTATTCCTGTGAATGTAACCGCGATATAAGGCTCGCCCGGGAATTTGGGTTTGCCGGGCAAACGTTTCCTGTATATCCCAATACCGGTGGTTTTGATCTTGAGGCGCTTCAAAACATTAGGCGAAATGCAACACCTACTTCAATGCGTAAAACGATCATGTTGAAGGGCTACCAGGGCTGGGCCGGAAGAGCGTTGGCAGGGTTACGTGCGTTGGAACGCTGCGCAGACGTTTTGAAAGGGTATAGACTGGTGATCTACAGTAATACGGCTGCGGCGGATATACAGATAGCCGCCGAATTGTTCTCGGTTTCTACCGGGGTGCCGGTAGAACTGATGCCCGAAAATTCAGGCAATATCGAAATCCTCAAGAAGCATAGTGAGGCAAGAATATCGATAGGGCTTAGCATCAGTGACTCCATCAGTATTTCGCTGCTCGAATCGATGGCTATGGGTTCGTTTCCTGTTCAGTCTGATACCTCATCTGCAAATGAGTGGATCGTGGATAATGAAACAGGGTTTATTGTACCGCCCGAAGATCCGGAAATAATCGAACAGGCGTTACGGAAAGCACTCGCGAATGATGACATGGTGGACAAGGCCGCGACAAAAAACTGGAACACAATTGCTGAAAAAGCTGAGTATAATAATTTGAAAAAAATGACGATCGGATCTTATAAGGAAGTATCCGAATTCGCCAGGTCAAGAAAAATCAACCATAAGTAAATAAAATGGAAAATCTTTTTACAGGTAAAACACTTTTGATAACCGGAGGTACCGGCTCATTTGGAAACGCGGTGCTGGAGAGGTTCCTGAATTCCGATATAAAGGAAATACGGATCTTCAGCCGGGATGAAAAAAAACAGGATGACATGCGTCATCACTATAAAAATGATAAGATCAAATATTATATCGGTGACGTCAGGAATATAGATTCGCTGAACTCCGCACTCCGCGGCGTGAATTTCGTTTTTTCCTCAGCCGCACTGAAACAGGTCCCATCTTGCGAGTTTTATCCGATGGAAGCGGTTAACACCAATATCAATGGAACCAGCAATACCATCGAAGCTTCACTTAATAATAAAGTAGAGAAGGTGGTGGTGTTGTCGACCGACAAGGCTGTATACCCGATCAATGCAATGGGTATGTCAAAAGCGCTCATGGAAAAAGTTATGGTGGCAAAATCGCTGAACCTTTCCCCGAAAGATTGTATGCTTTCAGGAACCAGGTACGGAAATGTGATGGCATCACGCGGCTCGGTAATACCGTTGTTTATCGATCAGATCAAGAACAACCGGAATATTACAGTAACCGACCCCGAAATGACAAGGTTCATGATGACCCTTGAAAACGCGGTTGATCTTGTTCTGTTTGCCTTTGCCAACAGCCAGCAGGGTGATATTTTTGTACAGAAATCTCCGGCGGCAACCATCGGCGATCTTGCTGAAGTGATGATAGATATTTTCAATTCGAAAAGCAAAGTGAATATCATCGGTACGCGCCATGGGGAGAAGCTCTATGAAAGCCTTCTTTCAAGAGAAGAAGCCGCAAAAGCAGAAGACCTTGGCAACTATTATCGCATACCGGCAGACACTCTTGATCTTAACTACGCGAAGTATTTTGAGGATGGCGACAAAAAAATATCAAAAGCACAGGAATATAATTCCCATAATACATACCGTTTGAACAAAGATGAACTGAAAAAGATGTTGCTGGATCTTCCGTATGTAAAACAACAACTTGGGGGAGAGTAATGGATACGCCTTTAGTTACGATTGCCATCCCGGTGTATAACGGTGCCAATTTTGTTGGCGACGCGATACAAAGTGCACTTGACCAGACTTATCAGAATATCGAGATCCTTGTTGTTAATGATGGATCGCGCGACAATGGGGCAACCCGCGGGGTGGTGGAATCATTTGGCTCGCGTATTCGTTATATTGAAAAAGAGAATGGAGGCGTTTCAACTGCACTCAATCTGGCTATTGCGGAAATGCGCGGAGAATATTTCTCATGGTTAAGCCATGACGATATTTTCATGCCACGTAAAACAGAACTTGAGGTAGCCTACGCATTGGCAAACAACGCAAAGATCGTTTATGCCGATTATAAATTCGTAAACGAAAACAAAACACCGCTGCCCGACGATACATTTGTAACAGCCCTGGCGGAGAAAGGAAATATTTTTTACCAGTTATTGATTGGATATCCCGTAAACGGATGTACAACGCTTATTCATAAAGATGTTTTCAAAAAAGTAGGATTTTTCAGAACTGACCTGCCAACAACACAGGACTACGACTTCTGGTTCCGTTGCACCAGGTATTTTGATTTTCACCTGCTGAAAGAAGAGGTAATGCTTTCGAGGGTACACCCAAATCAGGATTCAAAAAAACTGGCAGGTCATTTTATCGAATGTGATGCACTCTATACAAATATTGGCAGCTACATCGTAGCTGATAAGCAGCTTCGCGGCCTTGGGAGCGAACAACTGGTACATGTTGTAAAGAGCCTGATAAAACGTGAATATGTTTCGGCTGCTGTAATGTGTGCAAGAGGACTTGGTAAATTCAGGTCGGCATTGCTGGTGCCAACATACCTCATACTTCATATAGTCAGAAAGATATTTATGAAAGTTGCCGGTCTTTTTACGAGGAAGAAAAAAAGCGTCGATCTATCACACTAAAACCACGGCATGACCAAAACTGTCGAGAAACTTATTGTTTGGATGTTCACGGATCTCCCGCTGGTCAATAAATTATTTTACAAATGCCTTAGTATCATGTCTCGCGATCATAAGCGACCATCTTTCGAATTTCAAACAGGCCCTCATTACGATCCATCAAAGCATATACCAATCAGCGGTAGTTTCTGGATGAGGAGAAAAGTTGCCGGGGCCTAAATATCTCGGATTTCAAAATTAGTGAATGAAGATTCTGATCATATCCGATATACATTCAAATGGAGGAGTAAATACATTTCTGAACAATATACTTGTACTGCATAAAGCAAAGCATTACCAGACATCGGTTATTTTTCTTAAAGATCGGATACCCGCGGATACTCTCGAAATACTGGAGGATTGCGGGTTTTCTTATTATTTATCCGAACCTCCTTCGAGGCTACAGCGTTCGCCTTACTTTTCGCTCCCATACGAATTTCGCAATATCTACGGCCGGGTAAAAAAAGAAAAGCCAGACCTGGTGATCGTGAATACATTTTCACCTTTTCTTTTCTTTTCGCTCTTCCTGTATCCTACTCCCCTGTTGTTTTATTTGCACACCTATCCAACGTATTCGAAATTGTGGCACAAGCCCTTGCAGTGGATGCCGGCATTGTTATCGGGCAGGAAGAAATTGTTTTGCACGGTATCGGAGTATTCAAAGAATGCAGTGCATCAGATTTGGAATATACCGCAAAAGAACATAGACGTAATCTATAATTTTTACCTGCCTTCACGGATTGGTCGTCTTCCCTATTCACCTATTCGGAAAATAATCCTCACAGTTGGTCATGTTGTTGAGTACAAACAGCCGGCATTATGGCTGACAGTGGCAAGGAAGATCACAGCTAAATTTCCTGACATTGAATTTGTATGGCTGGGCGATGGTGATGAGCTTCTACGTTACCAACAGGAAACAGAAAATGAAGCCCGTATCCATTTCGCGGGGTTTAGTGACGATACGGCATCGTATTACGACAAAGCACTGGTATATGTGCAACCCAGCAGACTGGAAAGTTTTGGTATGGCGCTGGTAGAAGCTTCCGCAAGCGGAATTCCCTGTATTGTTGCCAGGGTGGGTGGAATGCCGGAAATAGTTGACGACGGAATTACCGGTTACTGCTGTGATAAAGATGATGTGGAAGGTTTTGCCTCCAGGATCGGACAATTGATCAGTAATCCTTCAAAGGCCGCCCAAATGGGCGCGAAAGGAAAAGAAAAGACACAGCAGTTATTTACTCCTGAAGTTTTTGAAGAGAAACTGATCAGTACATATAAAAAAATAATAGCTAATTAATGGCTTTTGATGTACCTATATTACTCCTGATATTTAATCGCCCGGAAAACACATTGCGTGTGCTTGACGAGATCGCCAAGGCAAAACCGCAAAAACTCTATATAGCTTCTGATGGCGCACGTAAGGACAGGGACGGTGAAAACGAGACGGTCGAGCAACTTCGGGTCGAAGTCCTCAATCGTATTAACTGGGATTGCCAGGTTGAAACACTTTTCCGTGAAAATAACCTTGGATGTAAGAAAGCCGTCAGCGGAGCGATCGATTGGGTCTTTTCAAAGGAAGGAAAATGCATTATTCTTGAGGATGACTGCCTGCCTTCTTCCAGCTTTTTCCTATTCTGCCGTGAACTGTTGATCCGGTATGAGAATGATACAAGGATCTGGCATATCGATGGTACTAATTTCATTGAAGAAAAGGCAGAACCCGGTTATTATTTTTTTTCAAAGTACTGCATGATCTGGGGTTGGGCCACTTGGAAACGGGCATGGGAACAGTATGATGTTAACATGAAAGGATACGAAGAATTCAGGCAGCAGCAATTGATCAGATCGGTGTGGCCAACAGAACCCGAAAGAAAATACTGGATCGAAAGGCTTGACGAAGTATATGCCGGCAAAATCGATACATGGGATTTTCAATGGTTTTATGCAATGTGGAAGAATAATGGCCTTAGCATCCGGCCATCTGTGAACCTGATCAGGAATATAGGTTTCGGTAAAGATGCTACGCATACGAAGCTACATTCGCGTTTATATGACAATATGGAAGCACGGGAAATAGATTTCCCCCTTATTACAGGCGAATTTGTAATTGCTGATACCAGACAGGACCAGGCGTCATCGCGCGTTCGGTTTAATATAATCCCCTCTTTTGTGCGGTTACCTCGTGCTATCATCCGCCGGATCACGAATTTGTTTGATAGTTCCCGCGGCTAATCAATATCTATACTTTTTTGAAAAACTTTTCTCCTAAAATTTCCATTATCACTGTTAACTATAACTCTGGTGAAGCGTTATTTACCACCTGCGATTCTATTATCGGACAGTCATACTTAAACTACGAGTTGATTGTTGTCGACGGCGGGTCAAATGATGGCAGTGAAAGAGGATTTGATGGCTTGAGAAACAGGTTCACAAGTATCCAAACGAACCTGTTATTGATATCAGAAAAAGATAAGGGCATATATGATGCCCTCAATAAAGGAATGGGTTATGCTACCGGTGATTTTTGTATGATGCTTAATTCAGGCGATCTTTTTTTTAACGAGCTGAGCCTGGAAAAAATGGTTGGGAATATCAGTAACCCCGATTCGATTTATTATGGCCGTGCAAAAGTGCAGGCAATGAATGGCTTTTTTTTTAAACCAGGCCACGAGGCGCTTGACATCCGGTTTATCAGGAAATACCCTATACACCAGTCTTTGCTTATACCTAGGAAATTTTTTGATCTGCGGTATGATACGTCTTTTAAAATATCAGGGGATACCGACTATCTAGGAAAACTTTTCCGAATTACTACTCCCGTGTTTATTGATATCGATTTTGTTATTTTCTTTCTCGGTGGAGTTTCGAGCGCACCCCGTAATTTTCTTTCGTTTACCAGGTTATTGCGTGAATCGGTTATTGTTAGTTGGCGGTATGATGCATATCGATTGATTTCGGTTCCGCGGATTGTTTTGGCACTTTCGGCTAAATACCTGATGTCAATTTTGCTTCCCCGAAAAATCGCAAATAAATTTTTATTAAAAATACAATCATTACTAGGCAAGAATGAAGATTAATATCCGCGATATTGTTGCATATCTTATATTCTTTCCTTCGGTGACTTTTTCGGTTATCAGCGCAGAGATATTTCCATGGGCTACAATATTTTTCCTTTTGTTCAGGCCACTATTGAGCAGGGAAGCTTTGCTTGTTATGTTGATGATGATATTTTCATCTGTTTACAGCCTGTTTTTTACAGCAGCCCCCTTTGTTGAAATAGTCAGATCTTTTGCGGCATACCTTAATCCATTACTCATCTTTCTTCTGATCTTAAGGGTAGATGACGAGCAATTGCTTCTGAAACTAAAAAATAATTCGAACAAAGCATTCTTTTTCCTGGTCATATTGGGTCTGATTCAGGTCACCAATCTGTTTTCGATTCTAAACCCAGTCATCGGCTTTATAGTGCCTCGCGGAAGCGCCACAACATTTGGCGCAGGTGGACGGGGGGTTACATTGATGTCTACCGAACCATCGCGAGCTGCTTATGAGTTCATTTTTTTCTTTTTGTTCTACAAGAACTCCGAAGAGATGACAAAGAAGAAAGCGCTGCTGCTCGACTTTGGCCTTTTGCTTTTCCAGGTGCTTGTAATCAGGTCGGGAACCGGGCTGTTTTTGACAGGGATCTATTTTCTTGTTTCTTATGGCTATAAGCTGTTGATCGCGTTTTTCCCTGCGATTGTGGGCCTGTCTTATTTTACATTAAAAAGCCGGGCATTTGAAATAGCAAGGGTATTGTTGTCGTCTGTTAATATATCCGACGCATTTTTCTTTTTACTCAATTCTTCAGGGTTTAGGTTGGTTTCCATAGTAGCCGGGTTCTCATACGGATTTAGATATATATTCGGCGGAGGTATCGGTAACTGGAACGATGCGTCAATTGAAGCGATGGAGTCATTGGGCATCAGCCCGAAAACAATGGAGTTTTTTACCTTCTTTAATAAGGAAGGATCTTCGTTTGTTGGTGTAAGGCCCACTTCTTATCTTTCTTCGTTCTCGCTCGATTTCGGAGCGGTCGGGTTGCTCATAATTGTGTTTATCTTTATAGGAGTATTAAACAAATACTGGGTTATTTCAAAAGCCCATAGAAAAGGGCTGGTTTTCTTTGCGATCTATCTTTGTTTCTTTGGCGATACAGGTAATCCGGTTCCGTGGATAGCCACAGCTCTTTTTCTACGCCTTGCGATGTTCAACAGTACTCAAAAAAAAATGGCAGCTATCTGATATGTTATACGCTATTTACAAAAGACTTCACTGGATGTTTTTCAGACGATTGCTGTTGAAGCTGAAACTCAATGGTTTTAAAGCATCTGTTTTTTCGTACGCTGCCAAGGATTGTAGCTTTTCCGATTATAATTATCTGTATCCTTTCACAAGACTGGCCAATACAAGTCTTGGCAGGTTCAGCTATATTAATTCGTCAAGTGTGGTCGAAAACTGTACGATCGGTTCTTTCACCTCTGTTGGTCCTAATGTTAGGATAGGTGGGTTTGGCAGGCATTCTACAGAATGGATCAGTACACACCCTTCTTTTTTCAGCATACGCGGCCAGGTAAGTCTTTTCTTTTCCGATAAGAACTATTTCGAAGAATACCTGCCAGTTACGATCGGAAACGATGTTTGGATTGGCGAAGGGTCAATGATACTCGACGGCGTTTCCGTTGGTGACGGCGCAATCCTGGCTGCCGGCTGCGTTGTTACAAAAGACGTAAGGCCATACGAAATAGTGGGTGGCGTGCCGGCACGGAATATCCGTTTCCGGTTTTCACAGGATGAGATCGATACACTCCGCAGGTCGGAGTGGTGGAACAGGGATATCGACTTTTTCAGGAAGAACGCTGGCTTATTCAGATCACGGAATGTGAATGGATTGGGGGATAGCATGCAGAAATAACAATTGGTTCTGGAAAAAAAGTGATACAGCAAGCCCTGAACTCAATAATACTTTTAGCCTTATGCTTTTCATTCTTTGCTTTTTCGGATTTTTTCTTTATCTGACCACATATCAGCGTATGTGTATATTGGCGGTGCCATTTCAATTTTTCTGCAGCGCCGCTCTTTTCCTTTATCTTTTTAGCCTCTTCAACGCCCTTTATGCCGGCTTTGTTATATTGCAATGGATGGGCATCTTAACGGGTATCTATATCGTTCTGTTTCAGCGTGAACGCTTGAATTACTTTAAGAAAAGCGATCTGGCCTACCTTCTCTGTTTACTTGCATACGCCGGCTATTATTTTATAATCTCGAAAAAATTTGCATTTACAGGATGGGATGAGTTCTCTCACTGGGCAATAAGCATAAAATATATTTACAATAAAAATGCTTTATGGCGTGCTGGCAGCCCGATCATGTTCGCGCATTACCCGCCAGTTCAGCAACTATCACAGTACTTTATCGTAAAGAGCATGTTCTGGTCGGAAAGGATGGTTCTGGCAGCGCAGGGAGCTTTTGTAATCTCGGCATTACTGAGTGTTGTTTCGCATATTCAAAAAGTGATCACTGCAGCCTTCGTGTTTGGCACCTGTATATTTCTGATATACATTTTGTCTTTTGACTTTGCGCATGTTTATGTAGACGCGTTGCTGGCTGTGTCATTTGCCGCCTGTTTTTTACTCGCTGTAAAACGGGATAAAGGAAGGATTGACTATTACGCTGTTTATATCACAACTGTGGCCCTGGTACTCACCAAGGAGGTTGGTCTGATCTTTTCGATGGTTGTTATTGGAGCATTTATTATCAGCGAATGGCACAGGATAAAGCCGGAGAATAAAAAAGTAACCTGGTTCCTAAACGACCTTTGGCCTGTTTTTTTACTTTTGCTGTCGGTTGTTATCGGGTACAAATCCTGGGGGTACTATTGCAGGCATATTGGCGCTGAACAGAACCATGCTGTGTATCTGGTATCTCTTTTTCAGGGGGAGCAACTACAACGATTCGGCCTTACGGTTACTGAGTTTCTCAAACGAATAAGTGTAAACCCTTTTGAAGGAATATCAATATGGCATGCGAGTATCTTGTTGATGGCAGCCGGCTTTATTGTTGCCCTGTTTAGGAAAAGAGGGAATATAATGCGCACAGGGCTCGAGCTCTCTGTAATAGGAACCGGATTCTTTTTATACCTTCTATTCCTGCTGTTTGCGTATCTCGTATATTTTTCGCCATATGAAGGTGTAAGACTTGCATCTTTTGAGCGGTACTCGAAAACATACTTGCTTACATGGATGATCGTTCTTGCCGTCTATGCGGTTAGAACACTCGAAGCAAAGAATTCTACATTGGCGATCATTGCTTCCTTTCTGATGTTGGCCGGAACGTTCTATATTGTACGGAAACGCGAGAATTTCAAGGAAGACAGTACAGGAATCAGGCCGTCTCCGGTTATCATGCAAAGCAGGAAAAGGGTGCAACTTTTAGCCGCTATTGTAAAAAAATACATAAGGCCGGGCGAAGAGGTGTTCTTTATCAATCAGCACTCAACCGGCCTGGAAACCTACCTTTTCAATTATGAAATGACGCCTTTTAAAACAGGATTACCAGGTGCAAACTGGTCTTTCGGGAACGCGTATTTTCCCGGAGATGTATGGACTGTTAATCAAAGGATGAGGGATGCTGTAAAAAAAGCCGATTATCTTGCGGTTTATAACTCAGACAGACAATTCTGGAATGACAACAAGGATCTTTTTGAGCCTTCATCTATTGGAAGTGTGCATGGGGTTTACAGGATCATAAAGGACACATCCCATGTTATTTCATTTAAACGCCTATATTAATATCAAAGAGGACCATCCCGGCGTATAACCTATGGCAAATAGCACAAAAGATAAGAGCATATACAATACCATGGATCTATCCATTGTAATACCGTGCTATAACGAGGAGTATAATATTCCCAATATACTGCCGACGGTAATTGAATGGGCCGAGAAAAAAGCTGTTCAAGTGATCTGCGTGGACGATGGCAGTTCTGACGATACCTGGAAGCACATGAATGCCTGGGCCAACAAACCCAATCTCATCTTAAAACATCATTCAAGGAACCGGGGATATGGTGCAGCTATCAAAACGGGTATCACGAGTTGCAGAACAAAATATTGCATCACCTTCGATGCAGACGGGCAACACGATCTTGCAAATATCGAGACCCTGTACGGCTATATACTGTTGAACGATGCAGAGATGTGCATAGGCGACAGATCGAGAAAAGGATCAACATCACTGAGAAACCTTGCAAAGCGCTTTATTCTCTTTTTTGTAAAATTGTTCATCGCGCTGAGGATCAACGACCTTAACAGCGGCATGAAAATGTACTTAACGGAAAGCGCAAAAAAAGTGCTAAGTTACTGCCCAGATGGAATGTCGTTCAGCGACATCATTGTACTGAACTTTGAAAAAAAGCGTTTCAAAATAGTGGAGCATCCCATAACGGTACATGAACGGCAGGGCGGTAAAAGCACTATTTCATTCCGGACGGCGATTGAAACATTGGTAGAGATCATTTATCTGATCATCAACTTTTTCCCGCTCAAGTTCTTCGCGATAATCGGATGTTTACTGTTTCTATCAGGCCTAATATGGTCCATCCCTTTTATACTCCGGGGTGTAGGCCTTACCACCGGGTCCTCTTTCATCTTTTTTACCTCTATTTTATTGGTCCTCAACGGAATATTGCTCGAAAACATAAATCGGATCATCCGTACCACGCGAGACGATTAGGCGTATATACATGTATCGTTGCCGGTAAGAATTTACAAAGCTGTCTCCCACGATGCCGGATGAAATTATTGTATATTTGGCGTTATACAGTACATTATTTATTAATATGAATTTAATCATGTGATCAGTAAGGAGTTTTTAAAGAAAGCAATCCTGGTTTTTTTTCGCTTTTGGGGTCTAGAATTCAGTTTATATAAACCCCATACCTCAAATTCCGCGCAGATCAGTGGCGTTTTACAGCACTATGATATTTCACTGGTGCTTGATGTCGGCGCTAATATCGGCCAGTATTATTCAGAGTTGCGTTTCCTCAGGTATACGGGTGAAGTCATGTCGTTCGAGCCTACCGTGGAAGCCTATAACGTACTGAAGAAAAAGAACAGGGGAGACAGCAAATGGATCATACACCAGCGCGCTGCCCTGGGAAGTTATGATGGCGAAACCAGTATTAATGTAGCCGGTAACTCGGTAAGCAGTTCCATATTGCCTATGGAGGACAAGCATGTGAATGCAGAGCCCTCCTCAGGATATATTCGTTCAGAAGCAGTACCCGTACAAAAACTGGACACCGTATTGAACGGCTATGATAAAGCCGGAAAGAGAATTTTTTTAAAGATCGACACGCAGGGTTTTGAATACGAAGTGCTGAAAGGTGCGGAAAACACTCTTCCTGCCTGTACTTTTGTTCAGTTGGAAATGAGCTTTCATTCGTTATACGCAGGGCAGAAGACCTTTTTAGAATTGTACGATTATATGAAGAAATTCGACTTTGAAGTATTTTCCATCTTCCGTGAGTTTCTTAATACCGACACCCTGGAGTCGATGCAGTATAATGTACTTTTTATCAATAATAAAAAACGGCTTCAATAATTTAATAGTCAGCGCATCCCTATATCTTTTTTTAAAACAAGAAAAAATGGAACAGATCACGAATTACATAAGTGAATTGACGGCAACATTGTCCAAACTGGATATCGATTCGCTCGTGAAACTGAAAGATGCATTTATCAATGCACGTGACAACAAAAAGCAAATCATTGTTTTCGGTAATGGCGGCAGTGGGTCAACCGCTTCACATATGGTTTGTGACATTGTGAAAGGTTGTTCATACGGAAAGGAAAAACGTTTTAAAATGATCTGCCTGAATGATAACATACCTACCATATTGGCTTATAGCAATGATGTTTCATACGATGAGGTATTTGTCGAACAACTGAAGAATTTTCTGAATGAGGGCGACGTGGTGTTGGGAATCTCAGGAAGTGGAAATTCCATCAATGTGCTGAAGGCGATGGACTATGCTAAACAGAATAAGGCAATTACCATTGGTTTTACAGGTTTTGGTGGCGGTAAGTTGAAGAGTATGGTTGATATTTCGATCCATATCCCGATCAATGATATGCAGATCACTGAAGACGGACATGTAATTATCATGCACATATTGTATAAATTGTTAAACGACTAGCATGAGTTCGTTACCAGCCGTAACAATGCTTTTGTCTGTTTATAAGAATGATCAGCCTGTAGCATTAGACGAATGTTTGGGAAGCATTTATGATCAGACCATACAACCGGAAGAAGTACTGGTAGTACAGGAAGGTCCTGTTAGTGAAGCTGTGGAAGCTGTGCTGGATAAATGGATTGCAGCATTTGGTACAAAATTCAGCCTTATAAAAGTACCACCTCAAAAAGGGCCATTGAATTTTGGGTTACCGGCATCTTTGAACATAGGCATAGGCCTGGCAAAGTATGAATATATAATGCGGATGGATACGGATGATATCTGTACGGCAAATAGAGTGGATAGTCAGAAAAAATTTGCGCAGGAACACCCCCAAGTTGATCTGTTCGGATGTCATATAGAAGAGTTTGATGAGACTTTTTCAACAAAGACCGGCGAAAGAAAAGTGCCATTAACGCATGCGAGTATAGTAAAAATGGCTACCTGGAAAAATCCTTTTAACGGTCCGACCGTTGTTTTTAAGAAATCGGTAGCAATAGAATTGGGGGGGTTTCCTATTGTGGCCAGTAATGAGGATTATTGTTTTTGGGGGCTATTTGTGAAAGCAAAGCGCATAATGGCCAACCAGGATGAATACCTGGTTAAAATGCGCGGTGGTGACCAGATCGTTGTGCGGAGATCATCCAGAAGGTACCAAAAGGGCGAAGTGATGGCCCTCAAATACCTGCGGGAGATAGGCATTCTTTCAACGTATCAGTATTATGTTCATCTTATTGGTAAATTAGTCATTAGAAACCTTCCTTTCAAAGCAGTTAAAAGGATTTATTCTTCTTTTTTAAGACAGTCAAGTTAGTTTATGGAAGCACTTATATTGGCAGGTGGTCATGGAACAAGGCTGAGGCATTTATTGAATAACGCTCCCAAGGCACTTGCCATTATCAATAACAGACCTTTTTTAGAATACCTTATTCACTTCCTCCAAAAGAATGGCGTAGACAAATTTATATTCTCCCTCGGACACCTACACGAGCAGATAGAGGAGTTCCTAAGCGAAAAGTTCCCGGACCTGCAAGTGGAAAAAGTATTCGATCCGTATCCGTTGGGAACCGGCGGCGCTATTCTTAATGCTTTATCAAAATCTAAAGAAGAGGATGTGGTAATCGTGAACGCGGATACTTACTTTGATGTGAACCTACTCGCATTTTATGCATTCCACAAGGCAAGTAATTCAGATTGCACGATCGCATTAAAATACCTGGAAAAGTTTGATCGGTACGGCTCTGTTAAACTAGAACAAGGAAGGATTACCGATTTTAATGAGAAAGTCTATCTTGAAAAAGGACTGATCAATGCCGGTTTTATTTTTCTTAAGAAGAGTACATTCACCCATTTCTTCAAAGAGATCGCTGCTTTTTCTTTTGAGAAAGATTTTTTACAGGAAAAGCTCGCCGAGATAAAAGTGTGTGGTTTTGAGTCAGACGGATATTTTATTGATATAGGTGTGCCTGACGATTTTTATAAAGCAAACATCGACTTTGCTGCCTATAAATTCAGTTAGATCCTATTGAGGGTGATCTATGATCTTCCTCAATGAGTTTTCAGGTAGTAATTCTATACAGGATATACCAGTCATATTTTTGTAAAATTGAATATGTTTTTTTTAGCTCTTATTTAAATATGGTTATTCTATGTAGTAAATTCAGCGGTTTATGGGAAATACCTGAAAAGCTGGGCTTATTTAATCAAATTACGTAAGGTTAGTATATCCAGCTAATTCGAAAATGGTTGAATGGAGTCTTTTTTTTGTAATTTCGTTCGGCCCTGGTCGATGGTTGCATTGCTGGAGAGGGTTGGGGTATTAATTTATTTGATATAAAGCTAATAAGAATAGATGAGTGCGAACCTAGAAATATTCAAACAAAATTTTCATAATAGTAAAACGGAAGTTGCCAAAACCAAGTTTTTATCAAAGATCAATAATCTCCCAAGGAAGAAATCGTGCCTCATTATTAATCCCGGTATACTTACTGGTGAATTACTGAAAGAAAGTGATTTTAAAGAATTTTACGAGCACAAAACCTGGAGTGATGCTAAGGATGGGCTTCATTTGGAGCAGGAGCTGCGAATGAATTACAATATCGTTTTAATAGATCACACCGGTAACTTTCAGATGAGTGATGATGTGCTGCAAACGTTGAACAGTATGCGAATGCGTGCTGAACCGGTATACAGCTTATTATCGTTTTATGAGCATCTTACCAAACGGGTTCCCCTGGTTCACCTTTCTTCTGAGTGGATTGTTAATGATACGCTGTTCCTGGTGAGTGGTGGGAAAGATGAATTTTTGGGATTCAAACGGGTCTTTGACCTGCTGGTAGCGTTAGTAACATTGCCAATTTCTCTTCCTTTTTTAACCCTGGGTCTTGTTATCACGGCGCTAACATCACGTGGACCAGTGTTATTTAAGCAGAAAAGAGTGGGTAAGAATGGCAAAATATTTCAATTGTATAAGATTCGTACCATGCTTCATAAAGTGGGTGGCCACACGGGTTTTACAGTAAAAAATGACGAACGTATTACACCATTGGGTAAATTCTTGCGTATTACTAAAATAGATGAACTGCCACAGCTTTATAATATTTTTGTCGGTGATATGAGCTTGATAGGGCCGCGCCCTGAGAGAAGTGATATTGTGGAAGCGTATAAAAAGATCAATCCCTATTACGATCTCCGGCACACTATTAAGCCCGGGATCTCTGGTTGGGCCCAGGTCAATCATCCAACAGCTACACCGGAAGAGAATTTGCAAAAACTTGAGTATGATCTTTACTATGTAAAGAACATGTCTTTTAACCTTGATATGCGTATCCTTTACAGGACAATAAAAGTTATCCTTACACTGGATAGCCTTTAAAATCGTTACCTCTCTACAGATCGTGGCGGCGGTCAAATAAAATGTCACTGAATTGAAATATCCGAATTCAAAATCTTTCTTTTTCAGGCTGTCTGCTGTTTTATTCTGCCCTTTCTTTTTGTGTCTTTATACGTCCGCCCAAAATATCCAGGTAGGCTCGTCCGTTGAAGAGACCCTACGTTCCCTTCAACTAATGGGCAAGGTGGATTCCTCTCTTTCATTTACAGTACGTCCCTCGGGTAGTAAAACAATATCACTTAACAGTACCTATACGCTGATACATAATGCCGATACAGGTTACCAAAAAGGCTTTTCACTTTTTAACGGTTCGGGCCATGCTACCCTATTGCCGGTTACATTTACCCAGCAATTCAATACACACCATCCATATGGTTGGAACGACGGGTCCATGATTCCTGCGAAAGGGTATCAAACACTTGTCAGTACTGGAGTGTACGCTTCTTTGGGTATGCTGGAAATTCAATTGCAGCCGGAATTTGTATTTGCAGCAAATAATGCGTATGAGAAAAACGCTGATTATGGCCCAGTTGCGGTACTGCCTTCCTATAAAAAGATATTTGGCGGACAATCTTTTATATCTCTTTCTAAGGGTCCTTTGTCTGTCGGTGTATCTACTGAAAACCTATGGTGGGGACCAGGTATCAAAAGCTCGCTTTTGATGAGCAACAATGCCCCCGGGTTTTTACATGCTTTCCTTCGCACAAGGCGTCCAATTACAACCGGCGTAGGCTCATTTGAATTTCAATTGATAGGGGGTAAGCTAACGTCTGACTATGGGTTGGTTTATGATATATTTAATATGAAGCAGTCAAGCTTACCTAACGACTGGCGCTACCTGAATAGCCTCGTAATCACCTATCATCCCAAATGGGTGAATGGGCTCTTTCTTGGATTTGCCCGCAGTTTGCAAAGGTATAGTGAGGACCTTAATATTCCGCCCAATGGTTTGCTTAGTAAATACCTACCGATATTAACCCAACCTCTGGAAAAAAAGAACGCGAGCGGAGATGACGGTAAGAAGACCGATCAACTGGCTTCTTTTTTTATGCGTTGGCTGTTCAACAGATCCCATGCTGAGTTCTACGTGGAATATGGATTTAATGATTACGGTGTTAATTTCCGTGACTACATAATGGCCCCTACTCATTCTGCTGCTTATTTAGCAGGCTTCAAAAAAATATTTATGTTGCCCGAAAAAGCAGCAAACCTGGAACTTGGGTTTGAATTAACGCAGATGTCGCAGTCGCCGGATTATCTTGTCCGTCAAGCGGGGAATTGGTACCAGCATGGACAGGTTCTACAAGGTTATACCAATAACAACCAGATAATAGGCGCGGGTGCGGGCCTGGGAGCCAATGTACAAAGCCTTACGGCAACTTATAGTAAGGGATGGAAAAAGCTAGGCATCTTGTTGGAAAGAGTAGAACGCGATCCCCTCAACCATGTGAACAACTGGATAGATATAAGTGTCGGCATCATGCCCCAGTATAAATACCATAACCTCGTGCTGAGTGGTAAATTCCAGTTTATAAACAGTAGTAATTATATATGGGAAAAGGATATCAACCGGTTTAACCTGCATAGTCGGTTAGTAATGCAATACCTGTTTTAACGTACAAGATGAAAATGACGATGAAGAAAATATACTGGTACAAGGGGTTAGCATATATTCTATTATTGCTTTCCTCCCATGCGTATACTCAGACCAGTTCTTTTCTCAGTGGTGGAATAGATGAATATTTTAGGCGCAATCAATTAAACAAGTTAAGTTCATCTCAGCAAAACAGTTTTACCCTGCGTTCATTTACCAGGAATTTGTTAGCCGTTGACACTCTATTTCCTCTTACTTCCATAGTTTCCGTTAAGTCCAGCGCATCTTTATCCTCAGGATACCTTCCTTTGTCTTTAGAAACCGTTTATAATACACACCACCCTTACGGATGGAACGATGGCGCATTGATACCTGCCAATGGAGCTTCAGTAAAATTGTCAGGCGGCGTTTATTTTACTTCGGGTCATTTTTCAGTTAACCTGCAGCCGGAAATTGTCATTTCAGAAAACAGAAAGTTTGAGACTTTTTTTGAAACCATGCCTGATACAACATGGACAAGGTATTATCAATGGCTGAACAGGGTTGATATTCCTGATAGATTTGGGGAACATTCATACAAGAAGATATTGGGAGGCCAGTCGAGCATACGGTACAATTGGAATGCTGTATCCGCAGGCATCTCAACTGAAAATATGTGGTGGGGGCCAGGTATAAGAAACGCATTAGTGATGAGTAATAACGCCCCAGGTTTTTTACATCTCACTTTTAATACCCTGAAACCCATTCAAACAAAAATCGGCAGTTTCGAATGGCAGATAATTGGAGGACTGTTGGAAAATTCAGGTGTACTCCCACCTGATATTTACAGGCGCTACACCACAGGAACTTCATTTCTATACGTACCCAAGAATAATGAACAACGCTATCTGACCGGAATGATGCTGAGCTGGCAACCCCATTGGGTGAAAGGATTATTCGTAGGCTTCGCGAAAACATCTTATCAGTATAAATCAGATATTTCCGGAATTGCGGATATACTTCCTTTGGAGGGACTTTTTAAGTCCAAAACTGAAAAAGAAGGGAAGAAAGCTTCTTTGGGTTCATTATTTGCACGCTATGTAATGCCGGAAGAAATGGCGGAAGTTTATATTGAGTATGGCCGTAACGACCGATCGCCCAACCTTGTGAACATTTTTAGTGACTCAAAATATCCCCGGGCTTATGTGGCCGGTATGCGTAAATTATTGGCAACACGAAAAGAAAGCTTTATTGAGGTTACTGGTGAGGTAACACAAATGCAGTTGCCTACTGTTCCAGATCTGATATATAAGGCTGAAAGCTGGTACACACATGGTTTCGTTCGTCAGGGGTATACCAATCAGGGACAGGTTATTGGCGCAGGCATTGGACCGGGGAGTAACAGCCAGATGATAGGACTTGCCTGGATCAAAGGTATTAAGAAGGTAGGGGTGGTATTTGAAAGGATAGTGCATAATAACGATTTCTACTATAATGCGTTTGAAGATTCGCAAGACTTCCGCAGGCACTGGATAGATTTATCAACAACGGTTTCTGCAGACTGGAGCTATCAGCGATTTTTATTTTCTGCTCGTTTATCGCTTATACGTTCACTGAACTACCAATGGTGGTATATTGATGTTGTGCCGTTAACATCCCCGACGAACTATTTTAGGAACGGCTATGATGTATTGAACTTTAATGCTCATTTTTCTTTTTCCTACCGACTCTAATGGATAGAAACTGGCTTTCTTCGGGATAACAGGTATAAAGCGGCGAATATGACCAGGAGCAGGGACCCTGCAAAAGCGGCAATAATCCAATGCAGCCTGTTTCGTTTCAAAGGCAGTTCGGGGTTATCCACTATCTGGACAGTAGGCGTTTCCTGTATCAGTGAAGTTTTACTTACCTCCAGGTTCTTTACAATCTCTCCATATATAGTTCCCTGTATCATCTTGTTGCGTGATGATATCTCCGCAGATACAGTAGGGGACGAATAAGTAGGATTGATATCAATCAAACCGGTTGCAGCCTGTGCTGCGGAATAAGTTTTTCTATCGAGCAGGTTTCCCAGGCTGTCGGCACGACTTTGTAACCTGTCAATATTATTTCTCAGTCTCCGTGTCTTCGTCTCCACATAAAAATCTGTTGTGATCTTCAGTAGCCTTTCACAAAACAACTGGCTCAGTTTTTCATCCCGACTGGTATAAGACAATTCAAAGAAATTCAGTTTTTTATCAGGCTTTGCAATAGACAACTCATCTTCATAAACGACTTTAATTATCCGTTGAAGCAGGCTGTCTTCCAGTCTTGAGAAACTGGCTTTATTAACGGGGAAATCGATCCATTTTCCCACTTTTGAACTATTCTGCCATTTCTTTTTCAGTTCATATACTTCAGCATACCGATCCGCGAGTGATATAGTTGAAGAATCTTTGAATGGGGTTAGCAGTGTTTTTTTGATGAGGGACCTGCTCTTTACCAATTCAAGTACATTATCACCGGCAAGCATCCCGCTGGATCCGGTCATGCTACCTACATCGAAGCCAAACTGACCAGCCAGTGCCGATACAATAGATCCACCACCTCCCTGCTTGGATTCCTCCACTACAAACGACAACCTGGCTGTATAGGTAACTGGTTTATACCAGGCATAGCCGATACCTGCGAGTGCGCCAATACATCCCGCTAATAAGAATATTTTCCAGCCGCGTAGCAGGTACAGAGCCGTTCTTTGCCAGTTACTGAGCAGGTTTCTGAAAGTAAATTCAGCTTCTTCCGGGTAAAGGGGTTGAACGGGTTCTTGTGGGCCTTGCATATAGAATTAGTTCTTTAAAATACTGATCAGTCCTACCAACGCGGACAGCGAACCGGTTAGTGAAGCCAGTTCAAATATGGAAAATCCTTTTTTGAATGTATCGGTTTTCTCAGGAACAATGATCTTACTGCCCGGTTTAACTTTTGGATATCTCCTGAAGAAAAGGAAATGCCGGATCTTATCACTGATACCATTACTATACTGAATATAGGCTTTTCGAAGATTACCGCGGTCGGTGGTGCCTCCCGCGCTATTAATATAGGAGATGAAACTGGACGACTCAAAACTCAGTATCTGCGGGTTGAATACTTCACCCTTTACCTCCACAAATTGTTCAAGTTTGGGTACGTAGATGCTATCGTCTGGCAACAGGAGAAAACGTTCGTTTGAACGGGAATCATCCGAAAGCAGGGTAGTAGCTACCCGTAAATTATTCCGGTATACCTGCACATCGTTCATAGAGGCGAATGGCGAAATGCCACCTGCTCTTTTTATCACTTCCTGTACACTTTCATTTCTTTTTTCAAGCGGGTAGTCGCCGGCATATAATACCTCTCCCCGGATTTTTATATTTCCTAAGGTGCGGTAATTGAGCAGTTCCGGAACAAATACATAGTCCAGTGGCTTCAGCAAGGTTTTTACGGGCTTGTTACGGAGGTCATAATCAACATCCACTACCAGTACGTCCATTAGTTTGTTAGCGAGGGTATCCGCTATATTTTTTTCCAGCCGGGTGATCTCAACTTTATGATTGGCGGCATTTAAGGTAAAACCACCGGCCATTGCGATGGCGTCTTCTACTGTAAGGCCTTCCCTGAATTGTATTAATGTCGGATTCCTGACATCACCTCCCACACGGATGGTAGGTACATCCTGCAGACTGCTTCTTTCCAGGATGATCACCGAGTCTTCACGCGACAGTTTAATATCCGCTTCTTTGCCGGTAACAATATCCGAGGTATTAAAAGAAATAAGGCTACCGGTGGCTTCCCTGCCAATGCGCTTGATGTATCCCTTACTTGAATAAGAGTATTCCTTTAACCCATCGGCTTTCCGGATCAGTTGAGAAAGGGTGAGTCCTTCGGTGAGTTCATAGTTGCCCGGACGGTTTACCCCGCCGCTTACAACTACCCTGTTGGAATACCGGGTAGCGATTCTTTCAAAGTAAACGGAATCGGCATTCCCTGGAATAAATCTCCCGAAATCAGCTCCGGCAACATCCCTTACATTCATTTCCTTTTCGTTGGCCTGCTCTACTTTGGCAGCATCTTTCAACGCATATTCTGTTAATCCACCACTGTACTTCAGCAGGTCTGTGAGCGTTTCCTTCTCCAGGAGCTCATAAGTTGCTGGCCGTTTTACTTCACCGCTGAGGTGAACCCGTTTGATGTAAAGCGGGAAACGGATTACATCCTGATCCTCGAGTCGTATGTTTTTATCCAGCACACCATTCTGGAGAAAGGTATAGAAGTCGATAGTCTCGATTATTTTACCATTCCGTATCAGCTCTATTTTTCTCAGTGATCCCATGGTGGAGGGCCCACCTGCCGCATTAAGCACATTGAAAAAGCTGGCCAATGAAGAAACAATCACGGTACCCGGTGATTTGGCTTCTCCCACAATGGTTATCCTTATATTCCTTACTTTGTTCAGGCTCAGGAACAGCTTGGTAGCACCTGTTTTTAAACCGGGGTACACCCTTTCACCCAGCCTGCTGCGTAAGCGTTCGGTGGCCTGGTCGATGGTTAACCCGATCAGGCTTACAAAGCCGATATTGGGTAACTGAACGCTTCCATTCGGGTTAATGGTTGCCTGGAAATCGGCCTGGTTCAGGCCGGTTATGCTGATCTGAAGATCATCATCCATGCCCAGTATATAGTTGCGGGGGGTGGTAACCCTTATATTGGGCTGAAACGAGGCATTGGCATTGCTGAAAAAATCGTAACCATACAGGTCCAGCTTTTTCCTTGGAGCCGGTAATTCTTTAATCCAGCTGCTGTCGCGGATATAAATGGCCGTATCGCCGCGCTTAGGGATAGGTTTACTTTTTGAGCTTTGCACCTGGGCCAGCCTTTTTTTAAAGCTGTCGATCTCGGAGGCTCCCATTCCCTGTTTCATTAATAAGCTTATCGCATCACTTTCAGAAAGGCCTGCCCGCTGGGCCTGCTGCCACATCTGCATAATTTGCTCATCCGACATCTGGGAGGCTTTTACAGATCCCGGTGGAACCGTTTGGGCATTCGTACCTACGGTGGGCAAAATCGCGGCTAATGCAATACAGCAGGCAATGATATATTTAAAAATGTTCAGCTTCATTAGATGATGGTAATTCAGGCAAATATCGAAAAAATATGACATCTAATACGATATAAAATCAGTGTTTTAGCGGGTTTTCAGCAGTTAAACGTTAAAATAAAGTAGCCAGCACTGTTTGTTTCCTGAAACGCGCTAGAGGCCGTAAGTGAAACCCAGGCTAACGGTAGAGGTATTGGTTTTTGATCCGCTTATTTTATCATGGTAAGTAAGGCCGCTGTAAATGCCTGTAAGGGTAAGATTGTTCAGCCATTCATACGAGAAACGGGCAAAAAATTCCTGTTGCGTATTCTGTAAGCCGAATAAAAAACCCGGCTGTGGTTGCTGAAAGTATTGCTGGTTCAAGGTGCCAGCAGATCCTTTACGGCTGAACTGATAACGGAGCAGGCATTTTAATTTCGGCAGCGGCGTATAGCGAAGCGAATAGATGAGCCTGTCAAAGTTATTACCCATCCAGTCTCCCAATGAGTAATTAAAACTGGTGTAATCCTGTGCCGGCAGTAAATTCTTATATACGAAAGGATTTACCCGCGTGTATTCTAATCCCAGGGTCAGGTAGGGGACTACCACATCTGTAACAGATCCGCCAATTGTAAATCCAAGCTGGTTGCGGCTTTTGGCCTTGTCGAAAAGTGCGCCAACCCTTATTTCATCAATAAAAAGGGTTCCATATAAATGCGTATTCCGAAGCTGGTTGCGCGAGCTTACCTGGAAAAACAGCTGTCCATTGGAACCTGTATGAATATTGCTGTTGTTAACGATATTATCGTAAATCTTAAAGAACATAACCGGCAGGAGATAACCCGCATCAAACCGGTCGCTGTAAATGATGGATTCGCCAAAGGATAGCGCCAGCCCTTTTACAGGTGTGATCTGAATACTATGACTGGCCATGTATTTTGGAACAAAAACTTCCCTAAATCCGCCATATACGCCATTGCCGGTACGATAGGTACGTGTAGAGTCAACAATGGCAGAGTTGAGCCAGGTATTTGAGTAGTTAAACCTGAGCCATGATAAGGGCTGGTAATCCAACCGTAAAAAAGGCGAAGCCGGAGCTTTGTCTGATTGTACGATCCTTCCATTTTCTCCATATCCCCATAGCATATTATCCTGCCCAAAACTAATAGAGCCATTATTCCAGCTATAAGAAATGCTGCCCCTGAAGCGGGAAAAATTCTGACTGTTATGCAGGGAGGTGTCTTTGCGTACAATGCCG
Organism: Sediminibacterium sp.; assembly: GCA_965229175.1. GTDB lineage: Bacteria > Bacteroidota > Bacteroidia > Chitinophagales > Chitinophagaceae > Sediminibacterium. The sequence goes on from CBDDIT010000058.1 coordinate 121,758, forward strand.
GTTAAAGGAGTATTCTGCCGGGTTGAGTCAAAACCTTTGCCAGATTCGGTGATATCATCATAGAAAAAATGAAATCCCCAATGTTTTCCCGCATATCCCCAGATAGTAACCCCGGAGCTGCTTTGTGTAACATTTTTACCCGAGCCTTGTATAGTAGCTGCTGTAAAAACCGGGTCGGCCTTGATCAGGAACCCTTTCCCGGTGGCTGAAAAGCTCCGCCATCTTTTATAAGCGTCTGTTTTGAAGAAAGCAATTTTTTCCGTAGCGGGAATAATGCCGGATAATTCATTACCGTATTCACGAAAGTAGAAAGCAAGCTCTTCTTTTTCAACGCTGGTAAGTATCTCAGTTTTGCGGGAAACAGAATCAAGGCAATCCGCAATGTATTTGCGGCTGAGTGGCCTGATATTATCATCAAATACAACAAGTCCTTTTTGCGCCATCCGCGAGAGAAAAGTATACACTTCCTTATTATGCTCCTCCCATACAACCTGCGCGGAAGTGGGCTGGCAGAAGTAAACTGCACCCAACAGTAATAAAAGCAGGTATTTAAACGGGAATCTTTTTTTAGTAAGCATTTTGATCGCCTCTTATTACATTAATCGCTGTTTGCAGAATAATCTGGCCATCCAGCCAGAATGTCCAGCGATGGATATAGTACAGGTCAAAATTAACTCTTCTTTGCATAGAACCGGGGATACGTGTTTCACCCCTGCAGCCATTTACCTGCGCCCAGCCGGTAATCCCGGGCTTTACCATATGACGCAGCATATAATTTTCCACCGTATGCATGGATTCCAGGTTGAGGGGAGTGGGATGGGGCCTTGGGCCAACAACCGACATATTACCTAATAATACATTCCAGAACTGGGGAAGTTCATCCATATTGGTTCTTCGCAAAAAAGCACCAAATGCGGTAACACGGGGGTCATCCTTACTCGCCTGGCGGTAAAACCCATTTTGGTCGATATCCGAACTGCTCGAAACCATTGACCTGAATTTGTAGCAGGCGATCTTTTCGTTATTCAGTCCCCATCGTTCCTGCTTAAAAATGCTGGGACCCTTTGAGGTGATTTTAATAATGAGGGCGATCAGCGGCAATACCCACCAACCCAATATCAGAAAGAAGGCAATGGAGAAAAGGATATCAAATATGCGCTTGAGCAGCTTATTTTCGGGTTTATCCAGCGGGAGAGACCGAATACTGATAACAGGTAATACTCCGATATTATTTACCTGAACTGTAGAGGAGGCATATTGGTAAAAGTCGGGAATGATCCGGGTCTTAGTCTTGTAAAAATCACATACTTCAATACAATCCTGAATTTCCTTGTTCTGGCTATTCGGAAGTGCTATTACTACTTCATCAATCCGTGTCTGCTTTAAAATACTACCCAACTGATTGATATCGCCCCATTTAGGACATCCATTGAGTTTTGAATCACCATTATCAATAAATCCAACGCATTTATACCCATAATAGTAATATTTATTAATGGTTTCATAAAAGTCCAGCGCAGCGGGAGTGGACCCTACGATCAAAATGTTATCAAATAGCTTACCCTGGTAAATAGCAGAGTGCAGGTATTTCCGGATAATATATTTTGTGAGGGTAAGAAGTACAAAAAGAAATACCAGGAATAAAGAAAAGAAATTGGAATTAAATTGATAGTAGTCACGTAAAAAAAATGAAACGGAACTCAGTAGTATCGTAAAAAGGATGATGGTATAAATGATAAAAATAATCTCTTCAGAATATTTGTTAGAACGCCTGTCTGAATACAGCCTTGAAAAAGCCGCCGCTGTATACCATACCGCCAGTGCAATCAGCGTAAACAGGTAATTATACCCGGTAGAACGGGCGATACTTTGTCCTGTGCTGATATTGATGGCCAGCAGGTATGAGATTCCCACGATGGGGGCATCAATGATATACCTGATGGTTGTATAACGGTTATAGGTTTTAGCCATAGTATCTGGACTGCTTATTTCCCGGTATTCAATCCGTTTAGAAGCGCAATATAAGCATCTGTAATATGATCCCAATTGTATTTAGCCGTAAGGCCATGCCTGGCATTGTTTCTAAGACGCACAGGTACTTCCTGATGTTGCTCCACTTCACCCATTAATGTGGCTATGGAGTCAGGATTTTTTTCGAAAAACAGGCCGAACCGGCCATTGTCCAGCATTTCCTGGTTAAAAGGGGTATTCAGTGCCAGTATGGCGCAGCCATAAGCCATTGCTTTAAGCATAGTAGGGTTGGTTCCGCCAAACTCGTGCCCATGCAGGTAAGCAAAACAGTGATGGTACAGCTCTGCAAGGGTAGCCGGGTCTGTAATATAACCTAAAAATATAATATTACTCGCTGCTTTCGATTTGACGGATGACGCATAGGCGTCCGTGTAAGGAACATCACCCACAATAACGAGTTTTTTTGACGAACCTGCCGCGATAAATCCATCCACTAACAGGTCTGCATTGTTATCGGGTATTAACCGGCCCACGATCAGGTAATATTCATGAGAAGCCAGGCCAAGCCGGGTAATCAGCGATTCGTCTTGCGAGTACCTGATATTCGCACCGTATGCTATCACTGCTGACCCGGTATTGAACTCCCTCAGATAAACCTGCCGCATTTCTTCGGCGTCAGTAATAATTATGTTGTACAGCCTCGTGGCCAGCCAGGCGGAAAAACGGAAATAACGGGCACCCAATCCCTTCCACTTGGGGCGCAGCCATTCCAGCCCGTCAACATTGATGGCGGTAGGAACGCCGGCGATCCTCGAAATCAGGCCCCAGGGACCATTGGCTGCATTTACCGCCAGTATTACATCTGCCCGCCGGAAAAAACAAGCATGGATCATGGAGAAAAATGAATGAATCAATTGGCTAAGGCTCTTGGTTTCGATTGTAGGTACATATACCAGTTCGATACCATTTAAGGCTGGTGGCCGCTCGCGGAAAAGATTTTTATGGCAATATACCCGAACCCTCACTCCCTTTACTACCAGGCGTTCGGACAATTCCTTTACAAAGGTTTCATAACCGCTATAAACGAATGGATAACCCCGTGAACCGATGATCGCTACTGTCATTCTATGTGGAGGCCTGCTCATTCGGCGTGAAAATACGAAAGCTGTCTTAAAGTATGGGTAATTGGTTACCTACGACTGGTTTCTATGTATGCGACTATCGCTTCGTTAAAAACTTCCCGTGAAAAATACTGAATAATGCGTTCATGGGCATTTGCACCTATTTCTTTACGTAGTTCTGAATTCTGGATAAGCGGAGCGATCTTTTCTGCCGCCAGTTGCGGGTTATTCAATGGAATAAGGATGCCGCTTTCGTTGTTCACGATCATTTCAACCGCGCCACCCTGTTCCGTCACCACAACCGCTTTCGATGCGGCCATAGCCTCGGTTACTACAGCGGGGGCGGGATCGGGGAGGATAGAAGGGAGAATAAAAATATCAAAGGCATTAAAAATATTGCCAATGTCTTCACGGTATCCACACAGGTATACATTTTCCCTGATACCGTTTTCATCCATAATTTTATCCATCTCACCATACAGGTACTCATAGCCGGGGAATGGATCGCCCACCAGTACAAAAGCCAGTTGGGGGAACTGTTTTGTCAACACACCGGCAATTTTTAAAAAATAATCCTGCCCCTTCCAGAAATGCACCCGTCCTACCATACCTAGCACAACCCTATCCGGGCTTATACCCAGCTCCTGCCGGAAAGTACTTTTTTTATCCGCAAACAAGTCATAGTCCACCCCATTGTACAACACCGTAATCCGGGTCGGGTCAACATAACGTGACCAGTGTTTTTTTACCGCTTCCGACACAACCAGTGTTTCATTTCCTTTCCGGTTCAGCATCCAGCTGATGGCGCGGAAGAGTATGAAGGGGCGCTGGATAATTTCATGAACATGCCAGATATGCCTGATCCGAAGGGAGCGGGCAACAAAGCTGCCGATAATTACGCCCGTTGTATTGGAATAAATAAGGTCAATCCTTCTTTCGAGGCAGAGCTGTTTGAGCTTTCCATATGCCTGGCCGTTTACAGACAGACGGTTAAGAATACCTGAGATATTGATATACTTTCTCCTTAGAATACCGAGGGGAATGAGAATAACTTCAATACCATTTTCCCTGAGCCGGGTAACAAGCGGTCCCTCATGGGAAACGACCACCACTACGGTATGGCCCTTTTGCTGGCAAAGGCTGGTTACGGCCACCAATATTTTGCTGGCACCATAGAGGTCGGAAGAACTATGTAAAAAAAGCAGGTTCAAAGGCAGTTTCAAATTTCCTTATTTTCAAGTTTCTTCCTCGATCCAATTACTTTTGCCGGCACACCGGCAACAATGCTATAGGCAGGAACGCTTTTGGTTACCACACTTCCCGCGGCAATAACTGAACCCGTTCCTATTGTAACACCAGCAAGAATAATAGAATTGGCGGCTATCCAGCAATCATCTTCAATGATCACAAATTCCACTTTAACCCCCTGTTCCTTCAATAACAGGTTGGGATTATCGTACACATGGTTTTCAGCATATATACTTACCCGCGGGGATATCATCACATTGTTGCCTATTTCAATATATCCCGAACAACCTATATATGAATAGGGCCCAATATTTGAATTGTTACCAACCTTTAATCCTACCCCGATCTCCCCCCCATAGATATTTGATGGGCGGATAATGGCGAATTTGCCAATCGTCACACGGTCGCCGAAGACAATTTTTTTACTGGACAGGCAATTGACTTCAGCATAGTCTTCCACTATGAGGTCCGTACCGGCTGAGAGATACTTCGCGTACCGGATGGAAGCACCTTTGCCAACTAGTACCAGCCCTGATGAGTTGGCAAAGAATATCCTGTGCCAGGATCCCCGGGCAAAAAAAACAAACAGCCTTACAAGGGTATTTATCTTATCTGCACCTGACCAGCTTCCCTGGAACCTTGAGTAGATATGTTTAATGGCTTTGATACGCGTGCTTTTAGTGGTGATTTTTTACGGGTGTTTCAATCTATCTTGCAGCAGTTATTATTCAGAAACTTTATAATATTTGCAAATATTCAATTTTGTAATTAACAAGCAATGAGAAATTCAATCAAAAAACCCATTTTCCGACTGTTTGATCTGATTTCCGTTCCGTTTAATTTCATGTTTTTGCCTGTGCTTAGAACCATTCGTAAGTACGGGGTTGAAAACTTCCCCCTCAACCGCAAAGCTTTTCTTCACCTCGGCGTATTCCCGATCAGGGATCATTATTATGAACCCCAGCTAACCTACTCAGACCAGTTCGACGCAAAAAAAGTAAGGAAGCTGCGTATTGACTTTCAGCTGGACAAGCAATTGGCAACCCTCGCTAACCTTAAATATACGGAGGAACTGAAAGCTTTCCGGATAGAGGGAGACCCTTTTAAAGGAATATATTACCTCAACAACCCATCATTCGGCCCGGGTGACAGTGATCTGTACTACCTGCTGGTGCGTAACCTTAAACCCAGGCGGATAATTGAGATAGGATCAGGATTTACTACGCTTCTATGTGTAAATGCTGTTGAAAAGAACCACCAGGAAGGTGCCGAAACCCATGTTACCTGTATAGAACCTTTTGAGATGAAATGGCTGGAAGGGATCAAGAATATTAGCCTGATCCGCGAGAGCGTGGAAAAAGTGGACCCATCTGTTTTTGCTTCACTGCAGGAAAACGATATACTTTTTATCGACTCTTCACATATCATTCGTCCTGAGAATGATGTTCTCTTTGAGTATCTTGAACTGTTACCTTCCTTACCGAAAGGAGTTATCATCCATATACACGATATTTTTACGCCGCGTCATTACAGGATAGAGTGGCTGAAAGATGAATTACGTTTATGGAATGAGCAATACTTGCTGGAAGCTTTTCTATATTATAACGACTCGTTTGAGATCCTGTATTCATTGAATCACCTGAAGAATGAGGCCTTTGAAGCCACACAGAAAACGCTATCCCATATCACACCCGAGTCAGAGCCCGCCTCTTTCTGGTTGAGAAAGATAAAATAGTTGAAGCCGCAACTAGCCATGTGAATCAGGAAACTGCCTTTTTAAAAAGAGTTTTTAACTGGGTGGCGGTTTTCTGCCAGGAAAAATCAGCCAGGCGCAGGCGCATTCTATTCATCAGTTCGTTTCTCAGGACTTCATCTTCGAGTAACAGTTTGATGGTATGGTATAGTTCGTTTGCATCATTAGGATGAAACGAAATGGCAGCATCGCCGGCAATTTCAGGCAAACAGGAGTTATTAGCGATAATGACAGGAAGGTTATGAGAAAATGCTTCCAGGACCGGTATACCGAAACCCTCGTTATTGGAAGGGAAAACATACAATTTAGCATGCTGATAAAACTGGTGAAGGGTTTCGTTGCTTACATAGCCAGGCAGTAACACATGTTCAGCAAGTCCTTTTTGGCTGATCAGGCTGCGGATATGTTCACTGTCATCCAGGTATTTTTTCGAACTCGGCTGGCCAATTAATACCAGTGTCAGTTGCCGGTAACCGCTATGGAAGAGCTTTTCATATGCCTCTATCAGTACAGAAAGGTTCTTTCTTTTTTCAAAAGTGCCCACGTGCAGAATATAATCTCCCTGGGGAAGCATTTCTGATTTTTGGGTTGATACTGTTGCCCCCGGGTTGTTATCCATCTTTTTGGGGGCCTCATAGATTGGGATGATCTTATGAGCCGGAATTCCTGAAAGGGCCGCGATACGTTCTTTTGCATAAAAGGAAGCAGTAACAATAAAGGGAGACCGCTTTGCGGCTGATACGCCGAGAAGTTTAAACTCCAGCAGCCAGTATTTATTATAATGGGCAGGATACTCCCAGATAAAGGCGTCATGAAAAACAGGAATGGTACTGAAACCAGGCTTCCAGAGCGGAACAAAAAAATCGGTACAGAAAACAATATCGCAGCCCTGCATCCACGCTTTTACCGGAAGCACCAACTGCTTCCATAACAGGAACCTGAGGTGTTCCAATAACTTCAGCATTTTATTGCCACCCGTATAAACGGGTAGAGAGGTATCCAGGAAAACAAAACTGAAGGAACTGTCTTTTTTCCTGAACTCAAAACACAATTCTTCCAGATAGGTGCGCGCACCGGTTTTTGCGATCCTCAGATCACGCACATCTATACCTACTTTTATCTGTTTACTCATTTTATTTTCTAACTCTTCAGCAAAACAGGATCCCGCTTATCAATCAGCTGATGCTGCTTTCCGGAAATGATATTTACAAATAAACCACTCAGAAACCAACTTATGTAACTGATATATATATAAGCTTCAAAATTTGCAGTCATTGTCGGAATGATAAATCCAACTTTCATTAGCAAGATGGCGAGACAGATTTTTTTTTCCTTTCCTTCCAATTTGTTGAACCATTTATAACTGTTGGTGATTAACAGTACATAAATGCTTAGGTAAAGCAGGAAAGTAATAATACCCGTTTGCACGCCAATGATAATAAACTGGTTTTCCCCTCCTGTGTTCTGCCCGAGAAAAGCACCAATTCTACCCGATTCACCCAGGCCGATCCCTAATGGATGTCGTACCATTGAATCAATACCATCCAACCATTCTACAATATGCCCAATACTTGATTCATTGCTGAACTTAAGGGTATTCATAACAAAATCCTGGTAATCTTTGCTCATCAGGAAAATCACATAGGCCACTGCAGCCAGGAAACCTATATGTATAATTCGGATAACTGTTCTTTTACGGGTGAGAAATGCGTAGGTGTAAATAATCAGAAAATAGCTGGCAAAAGAAGCTCTCGACAGCGAAAAGAATATCGCAATCAGGGTGCTTACAAATGCGATTATGCCAAAACCATCTACTTTTACCTTTGAGTCATTGCGGGTATACAAAGCCGCCAATACACAAACGGCCATTACCGTTGACGCTGAGTATTCGAGCGGGTTGGCAAAGAAGCTGGCAAACCGTTTGGCACCGTTTTCGATTTCGAAGGTCCAGGAAAGGCCGTAGTTACCGCTGGCTTCCTGATCAAAAAAATGGTAATTGTAACTGGCATAACCAATCATACTCTGAAAATGAGTATAGTGATATACTTCATAACAGAGCAGCAGGGCCGATGCAATAGCTACCAGGCAGATGTAATGGAAATACTGATTGATCTGAATCCTGGTAAGATCAAAAAATCTGCCCAGTATGTATACCAGTATAAAGAAAGATAAGCTTTTAAAAGCCAGCAATTTTTGAAATAGACCGTATTGACCGAGTGGAAGAATTACGTACAGGAAAGTGTATACCAGGAAAAAAAGAAGCAGCTTGTCTATCAGGTGCAGCCTGATCTTCCCCTTCCAGTGGTAAAGAACATAGCCTGTTCCTGCCAGCACCATGATTTCTTTGAATGATTGCATTAAAGGGATCAACGGCGCAAATCCGTACAAAAAGCTTAGTGAAAGGGAAGTGGTATATATAGGCAGGCCGAATACCATGAAAGAGAGAAAGCCCTGTATCCTGTGCCTGGCCAGTCTTACCATTGAGATAATAAAGGAACCGATATAGATCAATGGAAAGAAAATAAACAGCATCTTTGATTATTGAGCTTGACTGGTTTTTAAATAGGCTGGTTACCCGGCATCTGCTGCTTTTTTATTCAGGTGTATACCTGCAAATATCAATTAAATATGAGAAATACAGTGCAAAACCGTTACTAAACGGCAATTGATGGTATCATCTGCTTATTTTTATACTTTGGCAGGTTTTATCAACTGAACCATTAACATAATCTGACAGGTAGTATGGGATTTCTTAAAAAGATTTTTGACTATAAAACGGAGGGTTCAGTAGTGAATAATATCCGTAAGCAGCGATTCAACCTCGTGCGGGGTATTTTCGAAGAAATGATACGGAAAAAGGGGAAGATCAAAGTACTGGATATTGGTGGTGACTTTGCATATTGGCATAATGTCGGATGGACGGACGAAAGATGCGAGTTTTTTTTATTGAACCTTGACCAGCCACCCGTTCCTCCCGGATTTATGAATTTTCATGCGGTAACCGGCAATGCGCTGGAACTACCCTATCAGCCAGGTGATTTTGATATCGTATTTTCAAACTCGGTGATTGAACATATGGGCAGCAAAGAAGCGCAGGAAAAGTTCGCCCATCAGGTGAGGAGAATTGCCTCATGCTTTATCATTCAAACCCCTTCATTTTGGTTTCCGCTGGAACCACATGCACGTATACCCTTTTTTCAATTTATTCCGCACGCTATCCGGGCACTACTTATTATGGGGTTTACTATCAATTATTTTCCACGGGCCAGGAAGTATGCCGAGGCGGTAGCTGTTTCAAAAACGACTATTATGTTTGGTAAACGGCGTTTTCAGCAACTATTTCCTGATGCCAGCATCATAGTTGAAACCTGGATGGGCCTGCCCAAATCGTATATTGCTGTTAAGGAAGATCAGGCATCATAAATTAAAAGACGCCGGATTCCTTTTAAGATAGGCCAGGTACAGCAGAAGGCAAGCCGTTTCTATCAGTAACGGGAAGTACGCGAAATAATTGGGGTTATTCAGCCATGCCAGGATAAACGATATTGCCCCTGCTATTGTCAGGATAACAAGCGAAACCCTTGAAATGGCTTTATAAGCGTTCCCCATTAAGAGTTCGAGCAGGTTGAGTGAATTGAGCGCGATGATTAATGGAACAAATGCGATCGCCCGAATATAGCTTTCGCCCAGTGCGTTTTTCTCTCCAATGAAAATTGTAACGATAAACCCCGGCATGATTAGTAAAACAGCGGCGGCAGCCAGGAATACATATGTCAGTACCCGGTTGATCCTGTTTTTGTATGCTTTCCATTTGCCGGGGTATTCATGATAGAGACGTGTAGCACCGGGATAGATGGCACTGGAAAAGGAAATAATCAGTAGTCGGAAAGAAGATACCATTTTATCGCAGAGAGCGTAGGCACCCAAAACCAAGGGGTCACCTGCATACGATAGCGTAAACAGGAAGACTGACTGCTGAAGGTAGCCGGATGTGCTGTTGATAAACAAAGAAAAATTTTCCTTAATAAAGTCCCACACCAGATAGACCCGTGGCCGGCAAAAGCCGATTTTATACCGTTGCACAGCATATATCGTTAGCGGCAGGTAAATAGCAATATTCGAAAGGCCCAGGTAAAAATTAACCATATAAGCATCGGAGCTGCCCTTTACCAGGAGAATAATCAGCAGGATAGATATCACCTTTGAAACCAGGTTAGCCAGGTTGAATGCGAACAATTTTTCTACACCAATAAAAAAGAATATAGGATTGAGAGCTTCTGCAAAAAGAAGCGTTGTAGCAAAAACATAATAACGCAAATCATGTATTCCGAAGACCTGCAGGAAGGGCAGAACTAAGAGTGATACGATGAAAAAAACAAAACGGGCGTGGAAAATCCTGTAAAATTTTTCTGATAGAACACCGGGAATATTTTTATTAAGGGCTATATCTTTTATACCCGATTGATTGGTGCCATAGTTGATGCCGATTGTCATAAGGGAGGCATAAGCATTGGCAACCATTACATGGCCAAATGCAGCTAATCCTGTAACCCGGATAATAACAGGGAAAAGCAATAATTGAAGCAGCATATTGGACACCTGTATGCTGCTGAGATGGAAAAAATTGAGGAAAATACCAGTGGAAAGCTGCTTATTATTTTGGATGAACTTTTTGATCATGTGTCTGTGTATCAGTTCAGTTGTAATAAGCATCAATACCTGATAGCCGTAATACTCAGGTTATCTATCGACCAGCTTTTTAAGCAGCCGCTGTTAAAGGGTTGAAGTGCGTCATTGCATGACCAGGTAAGGTTGGGACCTGAGTGTGCAAATATTTTTACGATTTTATAAGTAGTGCTGCCACCGGGTAAACCCTTCAGGCTGCATAAACCGGGAACATCTACAAGCATAGCACTCGTTTTGGCGGGCACAGGCGTAGTTGAAAGGTAATAGTTGGGATAAGCCTGTACATTAGTGTTATTCGAAAATGTGGTTATCAGCAAGCCACCCTGGTCGGCTTTCATTTGCCATATATCCGGTTTTCCTGTCGGTCCTATGTAATTTCCATCCCATTGGTCATGGATATTCAATTCCATTTCAACACTGATAGCATTGTGGCCCGGGAGGTTAAAGAAGTTAAGAAGAATGGTATTATTATTAAAGGGGCCCAAAACCTTGGAACCATTGAAATCAAAAACAGGCCGGGGTTCTACAGGGCCGGTTAAAGTATAAGCTTCCAGGCCGCGGAGTTCACTGTTCTCAAAATCATTTTCATATAACAGGTACTTTTTAGTAATGTTCTTAAAGCAACCATTCGAAAGAACCGTTACTGCCAGTAAAAAACAAAAAATGCCTGTACGGCCCGTACTGATCCTTTTCATAGATTGAGATTCCGGTGATGTAAACCGTACATAAAGGTAGTTTATTTTAGGGTTCTCTGTTTTTCCTACCTTTGCACCCATGCATTCATCAGCTTTCCCCATCCATATCATCAACCGGTCGGCCAATCCATTGCCTTCATACGCAACCAGTGGCTCTTCCGGAATGGATATCCGGGCCGACCTGACCGCCCCGGTAACTTTACAATCCCTGGAAAGGACCCTTATACCCACAGGTATTTTTGTGGAGTTGCCCCAGGGCTACGAAATCCAGGTACGCCCCCGAAGCGGGCTGGCCGTAAAACAGGGATTAACCTGCCTGAATACCCCGGGCACTATCGATGCGGACTATAGGGGAGAAATAAAAGTAATTTTGATCAATCTTTCCGCTGAGCCGCAAACCATACAGCCTGGCGACAGGATTGCGCAAATCGTTTTTCAGAAGATAGAAACGATTGTTTGGCACCCGGTTGAGGAAATCAATACAACGGAAAGAGGTAGCGGCGGATTTGGGCATACCGGTAAACAATAAACCATGATGAAGTATTCAGTTGCTTTTCTATTGATAGTGTCTTTGCTGGCTTTTTCCTGCAAGACCGCTAAAAAAGTGCAGGGATTTCAACAGGCTATCTCCAAAAAGGATACCGCACAAACCGTTATCATCAAGGAAACACCCTCCATAGATTCCGGGGCTATTGTACGGGATATCATGAGCAAGGTGGTAAGAAGCAAAATCAATTTTAATACATTTAATGCCAAGATCAAAGTAGATTACGAGGCGGCCGAAAGCGGGGATAATTATACGGTATACCTCAGCATGAAAAAAGACAGCGTAATTCTGATCAAGGTAATCGGGCATTTCCTGGGCATTCCCGGGTTAGGACTGGAAGCTAAAATTACCAGGGACAGCGTTGTACTGGTTCAACTGGTAAAAGACAAGAACGTAATGTACCGGTCCATCGACTACATCAAAGAACAAACCGGCGTACCGTTTGATTTTTCAACCTTACAGGATGTAATTATCGGGAACCCGGTTTTTGTAGACAGTAATGTAGTTTCCTATAAAGCCAGTGCTACCCAGTTGCTGGTATTAATGGTGGGCGACCCTTTTAAGCACCTGCTTACACTGGACAATAGCGACTATAAAGTGCTGCACAGTAAACTGGATGATGTGGACCTGCAGCGTAACCGAACCTGCGATATTACCCTCAGTAACTACCAGGGCATGGGAAACTACCAGTTTGCCGCCTATCGTAAAATATCCGTGGCTGAGAAGTCAAAACTGGACATTACCCTTGATTTCAAAGAGTTTAGCCTAAATGATCCGTTAAAATATTCATTTGAGATACCGAAAAAATTAAAGCGTAAGTAATTTACCCTCATCTTAGACGTTTAGTTAGGGCCGCTGGCTCTGTAAACCAGGTATAAATATGCAAAAAAGGATCCTTACAGCCGTTTTTCTTGTATGTGTGCTTTGCTTTACCGCAATAGCGCAGCAGCCTACCCGTGAAGAGCTGCAGAAAAAGGAACAGGACCTCCAGAAAGAGTTACTTGAGTTGAACAAACTTTATAATGAAACGCAGAATAACAAAAAGCTGTCGCTGAAACAGCTGGCCATTATCAAAAAAAAGATCAACAAGCGGGAAGAACTGGTAAACAGTATCAATAAGCAGGTACATCAACTGGATGAAACGATCTTTTTGAATGAAAGGGATATCTATCGCCTGCGTAAAGAACTGGATACGTTAAAACAGAAATACGCGAAAAGCCTTGTTTTCGCCTATAAGAACCGCAGCAGTTATGAATACCTCAACTTTCTGTTCTCTGCCAGTAGTTTTAATGATGCCGTTAAAAGGATCACTTACCTGAAGAGCTACCGCCAGAACCGCGAAACACAGGCCAATACCATCATCAAATCAGATCAGTTACTTCAACAGAAAATAGGAATACTGAGTAATGATAAAAAGGAAAGGCTTACCACCCTGCAATCGCAAAGTGAGCAATTAAAAGTGCTGCAGGTAGATAAAAAAGAACAGGACCAGGTGGTGGAACAATTGAAGGGAAAAGAAAAGGAACTGACCGCCCAGATACGGGATAAGGAGAAGCAGCGTCAGAAGAACCAGCAGGCTTTCCAGGCTATTATCCGCCGTGAAATTGAAGAGGCCAAAAAACGGGAAATAGCCCGGCAGAAAGCCTTGGAGGAGCAAAAGAAATTGCAGGCTTCCGGTGCGACCGGTTCAAAACCTTCAGACAATCCGACGGCAAAGAACGCCACACCTTCCAAAAGCAATACGGCCGGCGAAACGGTCACTCCGATGGCTAGCCCGCCCAAGAGCGACCGGGCTTATTCACCCCTTGAAACCACCCCGGAGGGTAGGGAAATGTCTATTAACTTTGAAAAAAGCAGGGGGCAGTTGCCCTGGCCTGCCTCTTCAGGTGTAGTAACTGCACATTTCGGCATTGAAACCATACCCGGAACCAAATTGAAAAGAAAAACGGATGGCATTGAAATAGCACTCCCCATCGGTTCCAGTATCAAGTGCGTGGCTGATGGAAAAGTATCGTATATCAGTGAGGTGGAGGGAGAACAGATGATCGTAATACAGCATGGCAAGTATTTCACCGGCTATACCAATCTTTCTTCTGTATCCGTATCGAAGAACCAGGAAGTAAAAGCCGGTACCCCACTCGGCAAATCAGGTGCCTCCATCGACGGGGAGGGTTCACTGATCTTTATGATCATGAACGAGAAAAGTACCCCCATTGACCCCGAAATTTGGCTGAAAAATCGCAGGTGAATCGTGAACCGTGAACCGTGAATCGCGAGGCGTGAACCATGAGCCCTTAGTCCTTACACATCGATTCACGATTGACGATTCACGATTAAAGATTCACGTCTCACGCCTCACGTCTCACGCCTTCAGAAATTTACTGTATCTTGAGCCAAGCTAACCGCCAAAATTTGCTTGCCGGATGAAACAGTATATCTTATCCTTCGACCAGGGCACTACCAGTAGCCGAGCTATTGTATTTGATCACTCGGGAACCATTGTTTCTGTTGCCCAGAAAGAGTTTACACAAATCTTCCCGCAACCCGGTTGGGTGGAGCATGATGCCAATGAAATATGGAGCACACAGCTGGGTGTGGCGGCAGAAGCTATTTCCAAAGCGGGGCTTACCGTAAAAGACATGGCCGCCATAGGTATTACCAACCAGCGGGAAACAACGGTATTGTGGAACCGTGCCACGGGTCAGCCTGTTTACCATGCAATCGTTTGGCAGGACAGGCGAACAGCTTCTTTTTGTGATGAGCTAAGGGAAAGGGGGGTGGCCAGGCTGTTGCAGGATAAAACCGGCCTGGTACTGGATGCCTATTTTTCCGCAACCAAGGTGAAGTGGATACTGGATAATGTTCCGGGTGTAAGGGAAAAAGCCGAGAAGGGCGATATTTGTTTCGGAACGATTGATAGCTGGCTTCTTTTTAAACTTACCAATGGCATGGTGCATGCCACGGATGTATCCAATGCCAGCAGAACTTTATTGTTTAATATTCATACGCTTCAATGGGATCCTGAATTGCTGGACCTGTTTGGGGTACCGTTAGCCATGCTTCCGGAAGTAAGGAGCAGCAGTGAAGTATACGGGCATACGCAAAATATCCTTACCTCTCATAATATACCCATTGCGGGAATCGCGGGCGACCAGCAGGCGGCATTGTTCGGCCAAATGTGTACCCAACCGGGGATGGTAAAAAATACATACGGTACCGGTTGTTTTATGCTGATGAATACAGGCGAAAAAGCCGTGCCTTCTTCCAATAACCTGTTAACCACCGTTGCCTGGAAAATAAATGGAGTAACCCACTATGCTTTGGAAGGTAGTGTGTTCATTGCCGGAGCGGTTGTGCAATGGCTTAGGGATGGACTGAGAATAATACGTAACTCGGCAGAAGTGGAAGCGCTGGCGGCTGAAGTGGAAACAAGTGGCGGGGTGTATGTGGTGCCCGCGTTTGCCGGGCTGGGCGCACCCTACTGGAACCAGCATGCGCGGGGAACGATCGTAGGCATTACCCGGGGTACTACCGGCGCGCATTTCGCAAGGGCGGCATTGGATAGTATTGCTTACCAGACAATGGATGTATTAAAGGCGATGGAGGCCGATGCCGGCATTGCCATTAAAGAACTTAGGGTTGATGGCGGTGCTACGGCCAACAATTTATTGATGCAGTTTCAGAGCGATCTCCTGAATACAAGGGTCGTTCGCCCTCATGTAATAGAAACAACAGCTCTCGGAGCTGCTTATCTTGCCGGGCTGGCGATTGGTTATTGGAGTAGTGCGGAGGAGATCGGCCGGCAGTGGCAAATGGAAAGAACATTTAACCCATCTATGAGCGAGCAAAAAAGAAATGAACTTGCCGCCGGCTGGAAACGCGCCATCGGCGCAGCAGTCAGTTGGAGTGGGTAGCGGATTACGGATTACGGATTGCGGATTGTCAGTTATGAGACTTTTCGAATCCGTAATCCTTAATCCGCAATCCGCAATCCGTAATTCCTCATCCCAAATCAATTCAAATGAACAGAACTACCATGCTACAGCAGCTGGGCGGCACCGGCGAATGGGATATTGTTATTATCGGGGGAGGGGCCACTGGCCTTGGATCGGCTGTTGATGCGGCCTCGCGTGGGTATAAAACATTACTGGTTGAAAAGTATGATTTCTCAAAAGGAACGTCGAGCCGGTCTACCAAACTGGTGCATGGTGGCGTTCGTTACCTGGCGCAGGGAAATATAAAGCTGGTAAGGGAAGCCCTGCGTGAGCGGGGCCGATTGCTTACAAACGCGCCGCATCTCACTTCCGTTCAGCCTTTTATCGTACCCGTATTCAGTTGGTGGGAGAAAATGTATTATGCGGCAGGACTAAAAGTGTATGATATATTATCCGGCAAACTTACACTTGGCAAAACCGAAATCCTGTCAAAGCAGGAGACCATAGCGAGGCTGCCCGCCATACATCCCAAAGGACTTTCGGGAGGTGTACTTTACTATGATGGGCAGTTTGATGATAGCCGTCTTAGTATTGACCTGGCGGCAACGGCCAGTATACATGGGTGCGTCCTGGTAAATTATTGCAGTGCCGATGGGTTTATAAAAAACGGGAAGAAAATAACCGGCGTGCTGCTTACAGACAACCTTTCGGGCAAAAGCTATACCGTTACTACCCGGGCGGTAATTAATGCAACCGGAGTGTTTACAGATGCGGTGATGCAGATGGAGGATGCGGAAAAGCATGATATGGTATCGCCTTCGCAGGGAGTGCACCTGGTGGTAGATTCCTCATTTTTTCCGGGTACAGACGCGATGATGATACCGAAAACGGATGATGGGAGGGTATTATTTGCTGTACCCTGGCATGGTAAAATTGTACTGGGAACCACCGATACGCCCGTTGAAACAGCTTTAATGGAACCCCGGCCTCTGGAAGAAGAAATTGAGTTTATCCTCAAGCATATCAACCGCTATGCCCAAACAAGTATCGGCCGCAAAGATGTATTGAGTGTTTTTGCGGGTCTGCGCCCATTGGTGAAAGCTCGGGGGCAAAAAACAACCGCGTTGATATCGAGGGATCATACGTTGGTAATATCGCCGGGGGGATTGGTAACTATAACCGGTGGTAAATGGACCACTTACCGTAAAATGGCGCAGGATGCGGTAGATAATGCGGTATTTACAGCCAGGCTTGCGCCAAAAGCGTGCCTTACCAAAGACCTTCCTATCGGTAATCCCCGCAACCGGAACGGCAATATCGAACGGTTAATTAACACAGATGCGTCACTTGCCTCACCGATTCACCCGGCCTACCCCTATACAAAAGCGGAAGTGATATACGCTGTTCGGAATGAAATGGCACAAACCGTTGAAGATGTGCTGGCCCGGAGAACCCGTATACTGTTTATCGGTGCTGCGGCCGCCATTGAAGCCGCGCCCCTGGTGGCATCCATTATGGCGCAGGAGCTTGGAAAGGATGCGATATGGCAACAGCAGCAGGTTGATTCTTTTACCTCTCTCGCCCAACAATACATTCTGTGATCTTTATCTAATCGCCAACCGCTAAAAGCCAAATGCCAACCTCCCAAAAATACCTATCTTACTACTTTAAAACGATTGCTTATGTCTCCTTTTGTGGCCGAGCTGACCGGTACTGCCTTGCTGGTGGTGCTGGGCGACGGCGTAGTTGCCAATGTTATTTTACACCGTACCAAAGGATATAACGGCGGATTGCTTGCCATCACATTCGGATGGGCTATTGCTGTGTTTGTTGGCGTTTACGCGACCGCATCGGTAAGTGGGGCGCACCTGAACCCAGCCGTTACCATTGCGCTGGCGGTGATTGATAAGTTCGACTGGGCACTTGTACCCGGTTATCTCGCGGCCCAATTGCTGGGTGCCATGCTGGGCGCGTTAATGGTTTGGATCACATATCGCCAGCACTTTGATGTAACGGATGACGCCGCCACCAAGTTGGGGGTATTCTGTACTTCACCGTCTATCCATAAGCCCGCGGATAATATTCTGTCAGAAGTAGTGGGAACATTTGTATTCATCATTGCCATTCTTTTCATTACCAAATCAGGCAGCTCACTGGGCTCACTGGATGCCCTGCCGGTTGCTTTGGTGGTACTCGGCATCGGTTTAAGCTTAGGCGGACCCACCGGCTATGCTATTAATCCCGCCCGTGATCTGGGACCCCGTATCATGCACGCCATTCTACCTATTAAGAATAAGGGAGGAAGCGACTGGGCATATAGCTGGATACCGGTGGCGGGACCCCTGCTTGGAGGAGCTTTGGGGGCTTTGGTGTATAGGGCAATAGTTTAGGTTTGTGGTTTGGGGTTTGTGGTTGGGTTTAGGGTTTGGGTTTTAGGGTTTGGGTTCAGGGTTTGGGGTTCAGGGTTTGGGTTTAGGGTTTTGGGTTCAGGTTTTTTTTGGGGGGGGGCCGGCTTTTTGGATTTTCCGATGAAAGGAACATTAAAATAATTGAAAGGAGCCAGGGGTTTCTTCCTGGGCGATGAAGAAGGCTTTGCCTTTTGGTACTCGAGATAGTAGATTTTAAGGAGAATGATAAAATAAGAGATCATTAACGGGCCAAAAACAAGACCGGTAATTCCAAAATACTGGATGCCGATAATTACTCCCAGGACTGTAACCACCGGATGCACATCAGCCATTTTTTTTGCGAGCAGGAACCGAACTACGTTATCCATGCTGCTTAATACCACAATCCCCCATCCCAATACGAACAGGGCCTGCCAGGTCTGGTCATTGGCAAACAGGTAAGCCACCATGGGCAGCCATACCAGCCCTGTACCGATCAGCGGGAGTATAGAAGCGAAGCCGGTAAGTACCGCCCAGAACCCTGGTTCATTAACCCCGGCAATCACGTAGGATATATAGGCAATCAATCCCTGCACCACCGCAATCAGGGGAACGCCCACCGCATTGCTGAAGGTTTGCGCCTTCAATTCTTCCCCGAAAAGTTCAATTTTCTGCCTTTTAAACGGCAGGAAAAAAATAATAGCGGCTTCCATCCGATTGATATTTACAATCAGGAAATACAAAAAGAAATACATCATCGTGATCGCGCCCAGCAGGTTCAATCCCTGGTTAAGCAATGATGAAATAAAGGAGGTGAGGTAAGACTGGGCCTGGGCAATATTCTTTTCGGAGATCAGTGTAAAATGAAATTTCTCCTGCAGCAGGGCATCTATATGCTTTAATGGTTGAATCACAATGGATTGCATATTGGAAGCTACCAGTTGCACTTTCTTAAACAGCATGGATGCCATAAATGAGGTTGGCAACAGGATGATAAAGAAGGAAATGACGATTACAAGCAGGGCGGCCATTGGTTTTCGCCAGCCCTTTCTTTTTATCAGCCACTCCACAAAGGGCTTGCTAAGTACATAAAACATCACCGCGGCCAGGAAGGCGGTAAAGAACTCAATAAGGCTGAAAAGCAGAAAAAGGGCGAAAATGATAATAACGGCCAGAAAAAAATAACGATTGATCTTGAGATCCTGCGGCTGGTTCATAGGGCACTGGTTTATAACAGGGTTGAAGATACGAATTCGCCATCCGTCATCCGCAATCCTCTTTTTCGGCACATTTCTCAATTTAATCCCCCCTTTTTCTCATTTTTAATCCCCATCCCCTTACCTTTGCCGCCAAGTCGGAAAATAGTGTTTCCGGTATCAGAAAAAGTACATTTTTAAACCTTAATATATCTCCTGAGATGGCTACAAAAGGTAAGATCAAACAGATCATTGGTGCGGTGGTGGACGTTCATTTCCCCGACGATAATACGCTGCCTGAAATCTATAACGCCCTGGAAATCACCAGGGAAAATGGCGAAAAACTGGTATTGGAAGTGCAACAGCACCTGGGTGAGGATAGTGTGCGTACGATCGCGATGGACGGTACGGAAGGGCTGGTTCGCGGAATGACCGTAATTGATACCGGAAGGGCTATTACCATGCCGGTAGGTGATGGCATCAACGGACGCCTCTTTAATGTAACCGGTGACGCCATTGATGGTTTGCCACAATTAAGCAAGGAAGGCGGTCGCCCGATCCACAATAAACCACCGTTATTCGAGAACCTGAGTACCGCTTCAGAAATACTGTTTACGGGTATCAAAGTAATTGACCTGATTGAACCCTATGCAAAAGGAGGAAAAATTGGTTTGTTTGGTGGTGCGGGAGTAGGTAAAACCGTATTGATCCAGGAACTGATCAATAACATTGCCAAGGGCCACGGAGGTTTGTCGGTATTTGCCGGTGTTGGTGAGCGTACGCGTGAAGGAAATGACCTACTTCGTGAGATGATTGAAGCGGGTATCATGCAGTATGGTGATAATTTTAAACACAGCATGGAAGAAGGCGGATGGGACCTGAGCAAAGTGGACCTGAACCTGCTGAAAGATTCAAAAGCTACATTCGTATTCGGACAGATGAATGAGCCCCCCGGAGCTCGTGCCCGTGTGGCTTTGAGCGGTCTTACAATTGCGGAATATTTCCGTGATGGAGACGGCACCGGTAAAGGAAAGGATATCCTGTTCTTTGTAGACAATATCTTCCGTTTCACCCAGGCGGGATCTGAGGTTTCGGCCCTTTTGGGACGTATGCCATCAGCGGTGGGTTACCAGCCAACGCTGGCAACAGAAATGGGATTGATGCAGGAGCGTATTACTTCAACGAAAAATGGGTCGATCACATCGGTACAGGCGGTATATGTACCTGCGGATGACTTAACCGATCCGGCCCCTGCCACAACATTTGCCCACCTTGATGCAACAACCGTATTGAGCCGTAAGATCGCCGATCTGGGTATCTATCCTGCCGTGGATCCATTGGATTCAACCTCGAGGATCCTTACGCCGGCTATTGTGGGTGATCTGCACTACGATTGCGCCAACCGTGTTAAACTGATATTGCAGCGATACAAGGAACTTCAGGATATCATTGCCATCCTGGGTATGGATGAGCTGAGCGAAGAAGATAAAATGACCGTACAACGTGCCCGTAAAGTTCAGCGTTTCCTGTCTCAGCCATTCTTTGTGGCAGAACAGTTCACAGGTCTTAAAGGGGTATTTGTAGATATCAACGATACTATCCGCGCCTTCAACGCTATCATGGATGGAGAAGTGGATGAATACCCGGAAGCTGCTTTCAACCTGGTAGGTACGCTGGAAGATGCGATTGAAAAAGGTAAGAAGATGATGGATGCAGCCAAAGGCTAAAAACCACAAACAACAAACCACAAACCACAAACTGGTTTATCATGAAACTTGAAATACTGACTCCCGAAAAAAAGCTCTACAGCGGCGAAGTATACGGCGTTTTGCTGCCGGGTATAACGGGGTTGTTTGAAATACTGGATAAGCACGCACCCCTGGTGAGTGCATTAAAAAACGGCAATCTCAAGATCCTGAAAGAGAAGAATAACGTTGAAAATTATTCTATTCAGAGTGGTTTTGTAGAAGTGCTGAATAACAAAGTAACTGTACTCGTAGAAGGTGCTGTTGCTGTATAATACACTAACTGCTTATTGTTTTAGAGAAGCCCCTATTAGGGGCTTTTTCTTTTTGGGTACAGTTAAAAACCCCTCGCCAAAAAGTATAAGAACCTATTGCACACGGCCATTGATAAGATTTACTTTGTCCTGTTCGAACCAAAAATCTTATTGCAATAAGTCGAAGAACCCCGATGTCGGATATTCAGGTTCGGGGATGCAAAAATGAATAACATGAAACGCAGATCCTTTTTTTTAGTGACCATTGTCCTGGTACTTGTATGCGCAGCCTGTGATAAAAAGCTGGAAACAGCCAGGCCAACTGTTCAGGAACTGTCAGTAAAGCTGTACAATACGGAAGGCTTTATCAGTTTTACAAAGCATTTCCTGGCAGATTTTAAAAGTATGGCAGATTATTACCGGCAGTCAGGTGTTCAAAAAAACCGTGGCGCATTCCTGAGCAGCCTGAGAGATGCGGGAGATGATGAGGTAAAACTGGCGGCAGCATTTACTGCCTACTCCCTGTCCATAGATGAGCTGGCAAACCGGAAAAACCGCGTTGACAACGATCTACTCGAACTATTCAACCGGGAAAAGATACTGTTGCGATATAGTGAGACGGAAGTCTGGACCGTTATCCGGTCGGCAATAGACCTGGGATGGAAATCTTCGTTGCCGGCCTGGCAGGATGTACGACAGGATTTGTTACAAGGGCCCCATATCCTTAAGACAAATGCGACCGGCGCAGTGCAGCAGGTAAACAAACTGGATGGCAATGAGATATGGGATTGTGTGAAGGAAGCAGTTGGTGTGGGCTCTGCTTCTATTCTTGGAATCGCGGGTTTACAAAAGCTGGCCAGTGAAGGCATACAGGCTGCAGTGGTAACTCTTTCCAAGTGGCTCGCAAAAAGAGCCGGCTGGATTGGTGCCGCGATTATGGTGATTGATTTCTCATCCTGCCTGTATCATGAATCAATAGATTAAATAAATTGATGTATGAAGATTATCCGATCTCTCCTTGTATACTATTCTTTATTCCTTGTGGTGGCACCCGTGGTGAGAATAGCCGGGCACCTTACCCATTTCGAATTCATCAGCCTGACTGACTACCTATGGATAGTGATTTTCTTTGTGGCGGCACTGGTGATCTATGCTGCGTATGGCAAGGAAAAACCGGGCTGATATTGGTTGCAGATTCAATGCCCACAAACAATACCTAATATCTTCTGTCGTAGTAAACGGCAGAAGATATTTTTCCTGGGGCTTAATTCAACTGAGGATCAATAGGGTAATTTGTCATTTGTGAATACTCACCTCCTAACTCGTGCAAGGCATTTTTCCATACCTGTTGGGTATTGTTGCTGAATACCAATGGCAGGGTCGCTTGTCTCACGATCCAACTCTTTTCTGCCAGTTCCGCATCCAGCTGGCCTTCACCCCATCCGCTATAGCCCAGAAAAAAACGAATATCATCGGGGGGCAATTCCCCTTCTTTCAGCAGGCTCAGAACGGAAACAAAGTCGCCGCCCCAATAAATTCCCTTGTCTACTTCCACGCCACCTAATCTTTCCGGTCGGCGATGAAGAAAATGGATGGTATCTTTTTGAACTGGCCCTCCTTCATATACAGGCAACTGCAATCCCTCGGCATCCGTTATCAGGTCGCCAAGTCCAAGGGCCATTTTCTTATTCAGTACGAATCCGAAACTACCTTCCCCGTTATGTTCGCACAAGAAAATAACGGTCCGTCTGAAATTCGGGTCTTTCAGAAAGGGGTCGGAAATGAGAAGTATGCCGGGAATAATATCATCCATAAGGAAAAGTTAAGCCAAAGATTGTATGTAGAAAAGCAGAAAGCCCATTTTCTGCCGTTAAAATGCTGATAAACCTGCGGGCTGTAGCCTGGTATTTTCCCGTTCCCGTTATATTTGTGACAATGAAGAGAACTTTCCCCGCTATCATCATACTCATCTCGCTTTCGCTGTTCGGCCTGATCGTTCTGCAGGTTTCGTGGCTGAATAACCTGCTGGAGGTTACGGAAACACAGTTGTATAATAAGCTGGATGAAGCGGGAGCGAATGTGGCGGTTGACCTGGGCAAGAATGTATATACTGGCCTGGTATTACGTTTACCGAAGCGAAGAGGCAGTTTTAGTTCAGAGTTTCATCTTCATGCCATTAAGCCTCCTACGGTAGATGAGAAGTTTACTTTACAGGAAGTGCAACGCAAGATCAGTGATGCCCTTCAAAAGGTAAATCTGAAAAACGTGAACTTTGAGTTCGCCATCGCCAATACGAATGATGATCTTGAAATGTATTCAAAAGGCTTCGAGAAAGCTTATCCAGATACGCTCAATAATAAAACCAAGGTTATTGCCATCTTGCCCGAGGCAGATATTGAAGGTGTAACCTCATTTGAACATCTCTACCTGGTGGTGCCGGATTTTAATAAACAGGTGTGGGCATCCTTAAAATGGATCATTATAGGAGCGGTTATTTTTATGCTTGTGATCATCGCGGCATTCTATGTAACGGTAAAATCGTTGCTGAACCAGAAAAAGCTGAGCGAGATCAAGAGCGATTTTATCAATAACATGACGCACGAATTTAAAACACCGTTGGCAACTATTTCCCTGGCAGTGGACGCTTTAAAGAATGAAAAAGTGCAGTCTGATAAAGAGAAGGCAAGCTATTTTACAGGTATCATCAAAGAAGAAAATATCCGCATGAATAAGCATGTGGAAACTATTTTACAGGCCGCTTTGATGGAGAAGCAGGAACTCCAGTTAAACCTGAGTCCTCTTCATGTACATGAGATCATTCAGGCTATTATTGATAATTACAGGCTGCAACTACAGAATCAAAGCGGGAATATCCAGTTATTATTAAACGCGAAGAACGACCTGATCAGCGGTGATGAGGTTCATTTTGCCAATTTGATATCTAACCTCGTGGATAACGCAATTAAGTATTCCGACAAAGCACCGCAGATTAAAATTTCCACACATAGTACCAAGAATAACCTTGTAATACGCGTTGAAGACAATGGTATAGGAATGAGCAAGGAGTCTGTAAAGCGCATATTCGAAAAATTTTACCGCGCCCATACCGGTAATCTCCACAATGTAAAGGGCTTCGGCCTGGGAATGAGTTATGTAAAAACGGTTATCGATGCGCATCGTGGCAAGATCAAAGTAGAAAGTACCATCGGGAAAGGAAGTATTTTTACGGTAGACGTACCGTTGATGCAGGAGAGAGGGGGGCAGATGATTAACTAGCAATTAATAATTAGTAATTAATAATTATTGGGGTTTTTCCATAGCAGGCTGCCATCACCATAACTAAGAAACCTGAATTGGTTGTCCAGCGCATACCGGTATACTTTTTTCCAGTCATCCCCAATCAGCGCGGCTACCAATAATAATAAGGTGGATTGGGGTTGGTGAAAATTTGTAATCAGCCCCTTTATTATCCTGAATGTATAGCCCGGCGCGATAATGATTTGCGTTTTTGTCAGCAGCCGATCCAGCTGAAACCTTTCCATCCAGTGCAATAAATGGGTAAGGGCTTCAGTGGTGCTTACATCTGTTTTATTATCGTAGGGCTCCCATTGGGTAAGGTGTAAATCTGAGGGTTGAAGGGAAGGATGGAGAAAGGTTTTCAGTCCCAGCCAGTACAGGCTTTCGATGGTTCTGAGAGAAGTGGTTCCTACCGCCACTACTGTACCGGTTGATTCTTTCAGCAAAGCTTCTATCAAACTTTTTTCAACATCAATAAACTCCGCATGCATCTCATGATCCTGCATGCGTTCGGCCTTTACCGGTTTAAATGTTCCCGCTCCAACGTGTAACGAAACAAACCCGTGCCGGATCTTGTTGGCCAACAGGCTGGCAAATACATCCTCCGTAAAATGCAATCCTGCAGTGGGCGCGGCAACAGAGCCTTCGAACCTGGCATAAATGGTTTGGTAGCGCTCTTTGTCGGCTTCATCAGGCATCCTTTCCAGGTAAGGCGGAAGGGGCACAAGACCTGCCGTATGGAGTATCTCCGCAAAACTTAGATCAACGGCATCCCATGCCAGCTCTACCATATAACTGTCGCCTGCTCTTTCTTTTCTTTCAGCGGTAAGTGTTATGTTTTGTCCCTCCCTTGTATACCTTGCCAACAGCAATCCTTCCTTCCATTTTTTCGAACCACCCACCAGGCATTTCCACCGCACTTTATTTTTCTGCAGCATGGCTGTAGTGATATCCGGGTACATTTCATCGGGTTCGAGGCAGAAAATCTCTATTTGTGAGCCGTTATCTTTCTGAAACAATAGCCTGGCTTCCACAACTTTTGTGTTGTTGAATACCAGGAAGCTGCCGGATGGCAGGTAGCGGGTGAGTTGACCATACTTATCTTCTGCAATCTGCCCCTTGTCATAAACCAGTAGTTTACTGGCATCTCTTTTCTCCAGCGGGTAGCGCGCAATCCGGTCTGCCGGTAAATCATATACAAAATCCTTGATAGAAAGATTCCTGGGGTGAAGCGGTTGGATCATCTGTTTACTTTTCTCTTAACAATTTTAAGCCCGCTCCAGATATCGCTAACGGCACAAACTTTCACATCTACCCAGCCGGTAGGAAGCACGATCTCCCGGATACCGTCTTCCGTTATATCGGTGGGGATGCGCGCGGCCTTTTTATACCACGATATCCAGATAATAGCCGATGGGGGCAGTTCTCCAATCAGCTTAGGGAAGGCTGTCTCCAGTTCCTGCCTTGTCTTCACAAAAAGGTGAATGAAATCAGCACTCCCATTTTTTACCACCTGACCGCTGATATCAGTGTTAAGCAGCGTAAAATAATCCTCAGGCATCCCTATCAACCGGATTTTCATCTCCCGGGTTATACCCAGTTTTTTATGCAAGGGTGTTCCCGAATAGCCGGAATTTGCCATAAAAGGGTTGATTTTCAAGGCTTGCAAAACAAAATAACAGCAAAATCACATTAAATGCAGGTTTTCAGGCGGCTTATCCACACTAATTCACATTTACAGTCGCAAAAATATGCATAAAACAAGCTGAAATCCTTTCCTGCATTGCATTATAGCTCAAGGTTTTCTGTGGATAAATACAGTTCCCCCAAATTTGAATTAAAAGTAGGAAAAAGTGTTATTTTGTGTCAACAAGTGGTAATCTTGGAAATATTTATTCACTTATGCACGGATTTCACGGAGAATATGAAGCTACAGTGGACGCGAAAGGTCGCTTCCTGCTTCCGGGCGGACTGAAAAAACAGTTGCCGGAAGGGGAGGGTCGTTTCATACTCAGCCGTGGCTTTGAAAAATGTCTCACGTTATATCCGTTAAAAAGTTGGGAAATCATTATTTCCAGGGTTAACCAATTGAATGATTTCGACCCCAAGGTACGTCAATTTCGCCGCCAGTTTTTAGGTGGGGCAACGGAAGTGGAACTGGATTCCGCCGGCCGCCTGCTTTTGCCACAAACACTGAAGGAGTATGCCGGGTTAGGTAAGGACATTGTTCTGGCCGCCGCCATGGACCGTTTCGAAATCTGGGATGCAGGTAAGTACAAACAGCTCTTTGAGGATTTCTCACCAGAGGATTTCAGTAAACTGGCCGAGGAAGTGATGGTGAAATTTGAAAATTAATCAATTTGAAAAGTTGAAAATTTTTTACAAAAGAAGATGATCTCGAAAATACGGACACTATCATTTTCAAATTTTCAAATTCACAAATTTTCAAATTAATGTATCACATTCCTGTCCTTTATAATGAAACGCTCCAGGGATTGGCCATTAAACCTGATGGTGTGTATGTGGATTGCACATTTGGAGGGGGCGGCCATAGCCAGGGAATATTGGAACAGTTGAATGGGGAGGGAAAGCTCTTTGCATTTGACCAGGATGCTGACGCGCAAAACAACCTGCCGGAGGATGAGCGGATCGTTTTTGTGCCACAGAATTTCCGGCACCTGCAACGTATGCTCCGGTTGTATAAAGTATCAGCCGTAGACGGAATACTGGCCGATCTGGGTGTAAGCAGTCACCAGTTTGATGAGGCCGACCGTGGTTTTTCAACGCGGTTTTCGGGTCCGATGGACATGCGTATGGACAGGAGGCAGGGGCCCACCGCTGCTGATATTGTTCGCAATTATTCCGGGGAGCAGTTGCATAAATTGTTTGAGCAGTATGGGGAGGTAACCAACTCCATTACACTGGCCCGGCAAATTGTGGAGAACCGAAAGCATTTGCCGTCAGCTACCATCGAACAGTTTAAGGCACTGATAAGTCCCGTGGTGAAAGGAAATCCGAATAAGTACTTAGCACAGGTATTCCAGGCTTTGAGAATTGAGGTGAACGACGAAATGGGAGCTTTGAAAGACATGCTGCAGCAGGTTCCTGCTGTGCTGAAACCGGGTGGCCGGGTTGCCATCATCACCTTTCATTCTATAGAAGACAGGATCGTGAAGAATTTCTTCCGCCAGGGCAGTTTCGACGAAACTCCCGACAACCCCCTCATGTCTTTTGCGAAGGAAGATGTGTTTACAATAATCACAAAAAAGCCTGTAACGGCAACAGACACAGAGCTGAAAGAAAATAAAAGAAGCCGGAGCGCAAAATTAAGGGTAGCGGAAAAAATATAAACGAACTGATCACCAAAAAATATTCAGGGCATCGAAAACAAACAACCGATAACAACAAAGAATCCGCTGAAGGGATTGTTTAACTACCAATGGATAGTTAAGAATATTCCTTTCTTCCTTTTTCTTTCCGTGCTAACGGTTCTATATATAGCCAACGGCCATCGCGCTGATACAACCATCCGGAAGATCAATAGCACGAACAACGAGCTGAAAGAATTGCAATTCACCTATAAGACATTAAAAAGTGAAGTGATGTATAAAAGCCAGGAGGTACAGATAGTAAAAGCAACAGAACCTTTAGGATTGAAAGTGGTGAAAGAGATGCCGAAGCGGCTGCAGGCACAGTAACGTAGCTATTAGCTATTAGCTATTGGCTATTGGCTATTGGCTATTGGCTATTAGCGGTTAGCGGTTAGCCATTGAGCGAATTCAGGTGACTAAGATAAAATATTAATCAAAAAAAGCTAACAGCCAATAGTCAATAGCTAACAGCTGTTAAAAACAAATGGATGTAAAACGCGACATACTCTGGAGAGTTTACCTCAGTTATATACTGGTGGTGATGGTATGCGTTGCGATTTTCGGGAAAGCTGTTTATATCCAGCAGGTCCAGGGAAGCCATTGGCGGAGCCTGAGTGACAGCCTTCACCAAAAGATTGATGATATTGAAGCAGAGCGTGGAACCATTTATAGTGAGGATGGGCAGATGCTGAGTACAAGTATCCCACAGTTTGATATCTATATGGATTTCAGGGTGGCTTCGCTTCGCGAAAAAAGTGGCAAACTGTTCCGTGAAAACCTGGATTCTTTGAGTGAAAGCCTGGCGGGCCTCTTTAAAGACCAGTCGGCAGGTGAGTTCAGAAGTTTATTGCAGCAAGGTTATAACAATAATGACGGATACTTTCTATTGCGTAAAAAGATTTCTTACCGCGAATATGAGCAGTTGCGCAAATTCCCTTTGTTCAAGCTGGGAAGGTATAAGAGCGGCATGATAGCCAATGAGAAAACCATACGCTTGAATCCCTATCAAATGCTGGCTTTCCGGACCATCGGGCTTGCCCGGGATTCGAATAAGGTAGGATTGGAGATGACGTATGATACCATACTTCGTGGCAGAACAGGTAAACAACTGGTGCGAACCATTGCGGGCGGGGTTAAAGTACCGGTGGAAGACGATACCTATGTGATAGAACCCGAAACAGGAAAAGATATTGTTAGTACCCTTGATGTTTTTATCCAGGATATTGCTGAGACCGCACTGATGAGAATGATGGTGAAGAATGAGGCGCAGACCGGTTGTGTTTTAGTGATGGAAACAAAAACGGGTAAGATCAAAGCCATTGCTAATCTGGGTAAAACGGAGAGTGGTAACTATCGCGAAATCTATAACTATGCAATATCTCCCACAGAGCCCGGGTCTACCTTTAAGCTGGTAACGATGTTGTCGTTGCTGGAAGATAAAAAGATTTCACTCAATCATATCGTGGATGTACAGCACGGAACCTGGCAGACAGCTGGACAAACGGTTCGGGATGATGATGACACCCGTGATAAAACAACTATTACGGTTAAGCAGGCGTTTGAGGTGAGTTCGAATGTTGGTATGGCTAAAATTGCCACGATGGGTTATTCAGCCAACCCCCAGCAGTACCTGGCACATCTTAAAAAATTCCGTATGGATACGTTAACGGGTATTGATCTTACCGGTGAGAAAAAGCCTGTGATCATACGACCCGGAAGCAAACTCTGGGGACCCACTACGCTGCCATGGATGGCTTTTGGTTATAATGTTCAGGTAAGTCCTTTACAAACCATCACATTGTACAATACGGTTGCGAACGGAGGAAAAATGATGCGGCCTTACCTGGTAAGTGCCATAAAAGATGAAGGCCAGGTGATCAGAACCATTGAGCCGCATGTTGTAGATGAAAAGGTTTTTAGTGATGAAACGTTGCGACAGATCAGGGAATGCCTGGAAGGTGTGTGTACGGAAGGTACAGCGCGTAAATTATTTGTAAATAACCCTTATAAGGTAGCAGGCAAAACCGGTACCGCGTTAGTGGCCAATGGTAACAGGGGTTATTCAGACCAGATATTCCAGTCATCATTTGTTGGTTATTTCCCAGCCGAAATGCCGCAGTACACAATCGCTGTCATTATCGTAAATAAGCCTCACGCGATTAATCATTTTGGCGCGAGCGTTTCTGGTCCGGTATTCAAAGAGATTGCCGATAGGCTATACAGCTCTTATATCCGCCAGCCCAATTTGAGTGCGGAAACCAGGAAAGCAGACAGCAGCTCATTTGCTTATACCGGAAACAAACAGGATATCGCCCTGATTTCAGGTAAGTTAAAACTGCGGTATTCCGATTCAACAGCGCGAACAGATGAATGGGCCAGTATCAGCGGGGTAAATGCTTCCGCGGTGATGAGCAAAAAGCCCGTTGATAAAAATACAATGCCGCTTTTAAAGGGAATGATTTTAAAAGATGTGGTGTACCTGTGTGAAAGTATGGGATTGAAAGTGATGGCAAAAGGAAAAGGAAAGGTAGCGGCACAGTCGATACTGCCGGGACAAGCGATCGCGAAAGGACAATTAATCAATATTGAATTGAACTGATAACATTATATGGTAACACTGCAGGACATATTGTATAAAGTGCATTTGCGGGAAGTGAATGGCAGTACTGATATCATGGTTACCGGGGTAGAGATCGACTCGCGGAAGGTGAAGGAGGGAGATATATTTATTGCTATCAAAGGAGTATTGTCAGACGGTCATGCTTTTATTGACAAAGCTATTACGTTGGGTGCCATTGCCGTGGTTTGCGAAGATATGCCAGCAACCTTAGTCAGTGGGGTAACTTACCTGCAGGTAAAAGATAGCCAAGAGGCGGCGGCCTATATCGCGCATCAGTTTTATGGCGAGCCGTCCGGAAGGGTTAAACTGGTTGGCGTTACCGGAACCAATGGAAAAACGACTATTGCAACGGTTCTGTTTAAACTGTTTATATCACTGGGATACAAATGCGGGTTGATCAGTACCGTACAGAACCAGATCGGGGAAGAAGTGATACCGGCTACACACACCACACCCGATGCGGTTAGCCTCAACGCATTGATCAAAAGAATGGCGGACGAAGGTTGTACGCATGTGTTCATGGAATGCAGCAGCCACGCTATACACCAGCACAGGATAACAGGATTGCATTTTGCCGGTGGTATTTTCAGCAATATCACACATGATCACCTGGACTATCACAAAACATTTGATGAATATATCCGGGTAAAAAAGAGATTTTTTGATCATTTATCAGCTGGCTCCTTTGCCATTTCCAATGCAGATGATAAACGTGGCGAGATCATGCTGCAGAATACACCCGCAAAAAAATATTTGTACAGCCTTAAAACACCCGTTGCATTTAAAGGTAAGATACTCGAGAACGTGCTTACGGGATTAGTGATGACCGTTAATGACAAGGAAGTTCATTTTCGGCTGATAGGCGAGTTTAACGCGTATAATCTTCTGGCTGTGTATGGAGCGGCGGTTTGCCTGGGGGAAGACAGCGAGCGTGTGCTAACGGTACTCAGTTCGCTTACCGGTGCAGAAGGGAGGTTTGACTACATCATTAGCCAAGGGTTTATTATAGGCATTGTTGACTATGCACATACGCCCGATGCATTGGAGAATGTGCTGGCAACGATCCGAAAGCTGAGAAAAGGGTACGAACAAATTATAACAGTCGTAGGATGTGGAGGCGACAGGGATAAAACCAAGCGCCCGGTAATGGCGCAGGCCGCCTGTGACCTCAGCGACCGGGTAATACTTACCAGCGATAATCCCCGCTCAGAAGATCCGCTGGCAATACTGAAGGATATGGAGCAGGGATTGAGCAGTTCAGCGAAAAGGAAGTACATCGCCCTGCCCGACAGGAAAGAAGCCATAAAAGCGGCGGTGGATTTGGCCAGGCGGGATGATATCATATTGGTGGCGGGCAAAGGCCATGAGAAATACCAGGAAATCAAAGGTGTGAAACATCCGTTTGATGATAAAGAGGTGTTGAAAGAAATGCTTGAAGTACTTAAAAAATAGAACGAGGAATAACAGTCGGTAAGCTGTTGCTCTGTCATCAGTCAAAGATCACCCGTCATTTAAAATAAAAAGCATGCTATACTACTTATTCAACTGGCTAAACAAAGAGTTCCACATTCCTGGTGCGGGTTTGTTCCAGTTCCTTACGTTCCGTATTGCGATGTCTGTTATACTGTCGCTATTGATCGCCACAGTATATGGTAAGAGGATTATTCTCTTTTTGAAGAAAAAGCAGATTGGTGAGAGTGTGAGAGACCTGGGACTGGAAGGACAATCACAAAAAAAAGGCACACCTACCATGGGTGGTATCATTATTCTGCTCAGTATCCTGATACCTACCTTGTTGTTTGCCAATCTTGATAAAGTATATATACGCCTGATGGTCCTTTGCACGGTGTGGCTGGGCGTAATCGGTTTCCTGGATGATCTTTTCAAGATAAGGGCGCGTAAAGCTGCGCTTGATAAGGGAGAGGCTTACAAGAAGAAAGATAGTGATGGACTGGCAGGCATAACGAAAATTATCGGACAGCTGGGATTGGGCATTATTATAGGGGTGACACTGTATTTTAGTAATGCTGTTACTGTAGAAAGAGAAGTACTAACCACACCCATTGCGCAACTGCAAAAAGGCGAGAAGCTGGCTAAGGATACAAATATTGTTACCAGGAAACTGAATGGCATTGAAAAGAGGTTTGTAAAGGTTAAGACGCCGATTACCACTATTCCATTTGTAAAGAATCACCAGTTTAATTACAGCAAGCTAATCAGCTGGATCGGGCCGGGTGCGGAAAAGTACACATGGATCATTTATATCCTCATTGTTACATTCATTATTATAGCGGTTTCCAATGGAGCCAACCTCACTGATGGAATAGATGGGCTGGCGGGTGGTGTAAGTGCTATAATAGGAGCAGGCATCGGCGTTTTTGTATACATCAGTGGTAACTACATTTTCGCGGACTATTTTGATGTGATGTATATACCCAACCTGGGAGAGCTTTCCATTTTCGTGGGTGCGTTTGTTGGAGCCTGTATCGGTTTTCTTTGGTACAATGCATTCCCGGCACAGGTGTTCATGGGAGATACGGGCAGCCTTGCGCTGGGTGGTATTATTGCGTCTCTGGCTATTATCGTGAGAAAAGAATTACTCATTCCTATTTTCTGCTGCGTGTTCCTGGTTGAGAGCATGAGCGTTGTGCTGCAGGTAGGCTATTTCAAGTACACCCGGAAAAAATATGGTGAAGGGAGACGAATTTTCCTGATGAGCCCTTTACATCATCATTACCAGAAGAAAGGATTTCATGAAAATAAGATTGTAATACGGTTCTGGATTTTAACGATTATATGTGTTGTACTGTCGATTGCAACATTAAAAATCAGGTAGTAAAGGGATTGCAGGATGAAAAAGAAACTAGTTATACTCGGAGCCGGTGAAAGCGGAGTTGGTGCGGCCCTGCTGGGAAAGAAAGAAGGATACGAGGTATTTGTAAGCGATGGAGGGTCCATCAAACCTGCCTATAAGCAGGAGCTCTTTGATAATGGGATTGAATTTGAAGAAAGTCAGCATACAACTGAAAGAATATTGTCGGCCGATGAAGTGATGAAAAGTCCGGGTATTCCCGAAAAGAATGAAATGGTAAAGCAGATCCGGGCGAAAGGTATACCGGTGATTAGTGAAATAGAGCTCGCTTACCGGTTCAAAGGAAGAAGCAGGATCGTGGCCATCACCGGCAGCAATGGAAAAAGTACCACCACCGCACTGATCTACCATATCTGTAAAACAGCCGGGCTGAATTCCGCTATGGTAGGCAATATAGGGATCTCCTTTGCCAAACAGGTCGCGGTAGATCCGAAAGAAGTATATGTTGTTGAGGTAAGCTCTTTTCAACTGGATGATATCAGGGATTTCCGGGCGGATATCAGTGTGTTGCTCAATATTACGGAAGATCACCTGGACAGGTATGATTACAAGTTTGAGAATTATATCAACAGCAAGTTCAGGATTATAGAAAACCAGACAGAACAGGATTATTTCATCTATTGTGACGATGATGAAGTGATCACACAAAAACTCCCATTACTAACCATTCATACTAACCCATTACCATTCTCTATGAAACACGAAGTAAAAAAAGGCGGCTACATTAAGGGCGATCAGATGATGCTCAGGATACAGGAAGAACGCGTAAGTATGAGTATTTACGATTTCGCCCTGAAAGGAAAACACAATAACTATAATACTATGGCAGCAGGGATCGCAGCCGCTACACTCGGCATCCGCAAAGAGAAGATACGTGAGGCAGTGAAGAATTTCCATAGCCTTGAGCACAGGATGGAGTTTGTAGCTATGGTACGTGGTGTTGAGTTTATTAACGATAGCAAAGCCACTAATGTTAACAGCACCTGGTATGCACTGGAGAGTATGAATAAGCCCGTGGTATTGGTATTGGGCGGTACCGACAAGGGCAACGACTATTCACTGATTACCGAACTGGTGAAAGAGAAGGTGAAGGCAATCGTATGTATGGGCGTTGATAATAAAAAGATCATAGAGGCTTTTAAGGATATTGTACCGGTAATAGTGGAAACGGATTCGGCAAAGAAAGCGGTAAATGCGTCATTTAAATTGTCGGCTAAAGGGGATGTGGTATTGCTAAGCCCGGCCTGCGCCAGCTTCGACCTGTTTAAAAATTATGAAGACCGGGGAACGCAGTTCAAATATGCGGTGAAAGAGTTGTAGGGATTAGGGATTAGGAACTAGGAACTAGTAGTTAGAATCTAGTTCCTAACTACTAGTTCCTAGTTCCTAATCCCTAACTCCTACCCCCTAGTTCCTATAAACCCAACCCATGAGTGAAATAACGGATAATCTTTTTTCTGAGATGCCCTCTATCAGGGGCATGCGGGGTCAGCTTGTTAACAGAACAAGGGGTGATAAATACATCTGGGGTATCGTGGTGTTATTATCACTTATTTCCATTTTGGTAGTATATAGTGCTACGGGCTCTTTGGCGTATAAGATGAACAAGGGTAATACCAGCATTTACCTCTTTAAACAGGTTTCATTTTCGCTGGTGGGCCTGATACTGATCTATTTTCTTCATAGGATCAACTATACCTTGTTTTCTAAGGTTGCTACCATTCTTTTCTTGTTTTCCATTCCGCTATTGTTATATACACTATTATTTGGTGCCAAAATTAATGATGGAAGCCGCTGGATCAGGCTTCCGATTATTAACATGACGGTTCAAACCAGTGATCTTGCCAAGCTGGCTCTGTTTATGTATATATCGCGGCTGCTTAGTAAAAAGCA
Organism: Sediminibacterium sp.; assembly: GCA_965229175.1. Taxonomy (GTDB): domain Bacteria; phylum Bacteroidota; class Bacteroidia; order Chitinophagales; family Chitinophagaceae; genus Sediminibacterium. The sequence continues at coordinate 157,349 of CBDDIT010000058.1, forward strand.
AGCCGTAATAAAGGATTTTAAAAAGGGGTTTATTCCCGTGGTTACACCGGTACTGATCATCTGCGCTTTGATCATGCCGGCCAATCTATCCAATGCCCTGCTTACCGGGGCAACGGCATTGTTGCTGATGTTTATCGGCAGGGTTAGCCTGAAACATATTTTTTTAACGATTGGTGTTGCGTTGATACCCGTGGCGATCATTGTGCTGGTGGCCGTTGCTACCTATACCGGTAAGCCCCGGGAGGAGAATGCCAAACCGGCAATGGCGGAAAAGGTAAAATCGTTTGGCCGTTTTGGAACCTGGGTAAAACGTGTGCAGGATTTTATGTACGCCAAAGATAATGAAACACCCTACCAGGTTCAGCAGGCTAAAATTGCCATTGCCAATGGAGGTGTACTGGTGGGATTAGGACCCGGCAACAGCCGCCAGCGGAACTTTCTTCCGCAGGCATACAATGATTTTATTTATTCCATTATTATCGAGGAGTACGGTTTGCTGGGCGGAGCATTTATGATTTTTATTTACCTGATATTTTTATTCCGCTGTATCAGGATTTTCAGAAAATGCCCCTATGCTTTTGGTGCTTTCCTGGCCCTGGGACTGAGTTTTACCCTGGTAGTACAAGCTATCGCCAATATGGCGGTAAATGTAAACCTGGTGCCGGTAACCGGCGTTACCCTGCCCCTGGTAAGTATGGGAGGAAGTTCATTCCTTTTCACCTGCGGTGCCATTGGCATTGTTCTCAGCGTAGCCAGGAATGTAGAACAGATGGAAGGAAAAATACCACCAGAGCCGGAGGATACCATCCCCTCAGGTACAGAAGGACTGGTTCCACAAACAGCACCGATTAAATAGTAATGAGCAATAATGAAAAACATATCAGGTTGATCATAGCTGGCGGCGGCACCGGGGGACATATATTTCCCGCTATTGCCATTGCCAATGCTATCAGGCAACAGCATCCGGCAACAGAAATTCTGTTTATCGGTGCAACGGGTAAAATGGAAATGGAGAAAGTACCGCAGGCAGGCTATGCCATTGAGGGTCTTCCGATCGCCGGCTTTAACCGTCAATCGCTTATCAAAAACCTGGGGCTGCCTTATAAATTGCTGAGAAGCCTTTTACGCGTAAGAAGCATATTCAAATCATTTCGTCCCGATGCCGTTATTGGTGTCGGGGGGTACTCATCGTTTCCCGTTTTACGCTATGCGCAGTCGGCAAATATTCCCAGTTTCATCCACGAGAGTAACTCCTTTGCCGGGAAAGCCAATATCTTCCTGGGAAAAAAAGCTACCCGCATCTTTGTAGCGGCTGAAGGAATGGAGAAATTTTTTCCCGCCAGCAGAATGGTTCTTACGGGTAACCCGGTAAGAAAAACTATTACGCAGGCTAGGATCAACAGGGAGGATGCACTTGCTTTTTTTAATCTCGATACCCAACCAACCGTGCTTGCCATTGGGGGTAGCCTGGGAGCCCGGAGTATTAACGAAGCACTTGCCGGTCAGCTTGACGCTTTTGAAGCCAACGACCTGCAACTGATCTGGCAAACCGGTAAAAGCACGGCAGCCGACTACACTTCAACAGCGACTGGCAGAAACGGAATCCGTATCCATGAGTTTATCAAAGAAATGGAAATGGCTTATGCCGCGGCGGATATTATCATCAGTCGCGCCGGCGCAATGTCGGTTACAGAAATATGTGTGGCGGGAAAGCCGGTTGTCTTTGTTCCCTTTCCTTATGCGGCGGAGGATCATCAGACATCTAATGCCATGTACCTGGTGAGAAAGCAAGCGGCATTGATGGTAAAAGACAGTGAAGCAAAAGAAAAACTGGTAAGCACAGTGATTGAACTATCCAAAGATACAGGGCTACAAAATTCAATGGCTGAACATATAAAGGCACTGGCGGTAACGGATGCCGATGAAAAAATTGCAACAGAAATACTGAAGATAATCGCGTGAGTAAACTAAGCACCATACAGAGAATATATTTTATCGGCATCGGCGGGATTGGCATGAGTGCGCTGGCCCGGTACTTCCGTTCGAGAGGTGCTGCGGTAAGTGGCTATGATAAAACCCCCACTCCCCTTACCCGGGAGCTGGAGGCAGAGGGAATTACCATACATTATGAAGAAAATATTGAGCTGGCACCCAAAGAGGTAGATGCTGTTGTATACACGCCTGCTATTCCTGCCCGGCATGCCGAGCTGGTTTATTACCGAAATCACAATTATACCGTGGTAAAGCGAAGTGATGTACTGCAATGGATCACGGAAGGTTCGTTTAATATTTGTGTAGGGGGTACACATGGTAAAACCACGGTTACATCCATGACGGCCCATATCCTTCGTCATTCCGGGTATGGATGTAACGCCTTCCTGGGAGGCATTGCCGCTAATTACCTGACTAATTTCTGGAGCAATGAGCGGAATGTGGTAGTGGTGGAAGCGGATGAGTATGACCGCAGCTTTCTGAAACTGGTTCCTGATGTGGCTGTTATCACTGCAATGGATCCGGACCACCTGGATATTTATGGAACTCCTGAGGCGGTGGAAGAAGCTTTTGTAGAATTTTCCCGCAAAATAAAGCCCGGTGGATGCCTGGTAACAAAGCATGGACTAAAACGGCAAAGCGAATTAACAGCAGCGCATCAGTATACCTATAGCGTAGATAAGACCGATGCAGATGTTTATGTTTCCGGGCTGGAGGTAAAAGATGGCAGCTATTATTTTTCAGTTACAGGCAGGGATTGGGTGCTGAAGGATGTGGTATTGCATATGGGCGGGCTTCATAATATCGAAAACTGTTTAGCCGCCATAACGGTGGCCAGGTACCTGCAGATAGACGACAGCAGGATAAAAGCTGCCGTAGCCGACTTCAAAGGCGTACGAAGAAGGTTTGAATACGCGTTAAAAAATGAACGGCATATACTGATAGATGATTATGCCCATCACCCGGAAGAACTAAAAGCGTTGATCACGGGTATCCGAAGCATTTTTGATCAGGAAAAGGCCACTGTTATCTTTCAGCCACATCTTTTTAGCCGGACAAACGACCTGGCCTTGGAATTTGCCAGAAGCCTGGATATGGCCGACGAGGTGATACTGCTGCCCATTTACCCCGCAAGGGAACTGCCGATGGAAGGGGTAAGCAGCGAACTGATCCTGAACAAGATGAAGCTGGCGAATAAACGGGTACTGAGCAAAGAAGAGATGCAGGCCTGGATACAGCAAAATAAACCCCGGCTGGTAATTATGGCAGGGGCGGGTGATATTGATGCACTGGTACAGCCTGTAAAAAATATACTAGCCCAAGCGAATGCGTAAGCTGAACTGGAAGAAAATAGCGATCAGGGCCGTTTGGCTGCTTGCAGGGATCGGGATGATCGTTCTGCTGGGAGCTGCCATGCAGCGTAAGGACCGCAAAGCCTGCGCCGATATTAAAGTTGAGATCACAGGTGCGAACAAGCATATGTTTATTGATGAAAAAGATGTGCTGGATATTATCAATAAAAATTACCCCGTGAAGGGAAGCGGTATCGCCTCCATCAATCTTCGCGGGCTGGAATTGCTGGTGGAGAAGAATCCATGGGTTCATCATGCGGAAATGTTTATTGATAACAACCAGCAGTTACAGGTACGAATAGATGAACGGCAGCCGGTGGCACGCGTTTTTACATTGCAGGGAAACTCGTTCTACCTGGATAGTGCTTCTAACCGGCTTCCTTTGAGTGAAAAACTATCAGCCCGGGTTCCGGTGTTTACCGGATTTCCGTCTGATAAGCCATCACTGGCCCGGCCGGATAGTATACTGCTGTCGGGGATTGTAAAACTGGGGCAGTTTATTTCAGCCGATTCATTCTGGATGGCTCAGGTGGCTCAGGTAGATATAACGCCGCAGGCCGGGTTTGAAATCATTCCGGTGATTGGTGACCATGTTATTGCATTTGGCAACGCAGAGGATATAAAAGCAAAGTTTAAGCGACTGTATACATTTTATCAGAAAGCATGGTTGCAGAATGGTATCAATACTTATGAGAAACTGGATGTGCAATACAATAACCAGGTAGTAGCTGTGAAGAGAGGCACTGCTAAGGCGATGGTAGACTCAGCAAAAGCCATGCAACTGATGAATGCGATGATAGCAGCCACCGAGATGGGTATGAAAGATAGCGCGGTTGCTTCAGACAGGAAGATTGTAGGGGTAACGCCAGCCAGGGACTCATCGGCAAAAAGCAATACCAAACCAATCATAACCGCCCCGGTTGTGAAACCGGCAGCTAAAACAAATTTGCCTGTAGATAAGAGCAATAAAACAAGTGTAAAACCGTTATCGAAAGGAGTTAAAACAAAGATCACAAACCAGAAGGCCAAAAAAGCAATGGCTTCAACGCCAAAAGGAAAGCCCAAAGCGGTAATGATAAAGGAAAAAAAGCAAAAAGATCAGAAAAACAACTAACATAAAGCGACGAACGAATCACAAACAACTAAAATCAAAAACTTATGAATCACAATGAATCACCCATCATTGTTGGTCTAGACATCGGAACCACTAAAATCGCAGCGATTGCCGGCAGGAAGAATGAATATGGCAAACTGGAGATATTGGGTTTTGGTCGCGCCAATAGCAATGGCGTGCAGCATGGCCAGGTACTGAATATCGACCAGACCATCAAAGCCATTCAGCAGGCTTTGCAGAATTGTTATGAGAGTAATCCCGACCTGGAGATCAGCGAAGTATATGTGGGTATTGCGGGCCACCATATTAAAAGTCTTCAGACCCGTGGGGATATCGTGCGCCAGGATCCGGATACCGAGATCAAGCGGCCTGAAATAGACCAGCTTTTAAATAACCAGCGTAAAACATTTATCCCGGCCGGTGATCAGATCATAGATGTGATACCACAGGATTTTCATGTGGATAATATACAGAACATCAAAGACCCGGTTGGATATAACGGGGTGAAAGTGGGTGCCAATTTCCACATTATCACAGGCGACAGGAATGCGATACGTAATATTAACCGTTCTGTTGAGAGAAGCGGGCTGGTAACCAAAGACCTGGTATTGCAGCCATTGGCATCGGCCAGTGCCGTTATGAGCGATATAGACATGGAAGCGGGTGTTGCAATTCTTGATATAGGAGGTGGTACGAGCGACCTGGCTGTGTTTTATGAAGGAATATTGAAACATACTGCCGTGATACCATTTGGGGGCGAGAATATCACGAATGATATACGCATGGGTCTTGGTGTATTAAAAAGCCAGGCGGAGGCAATGAAAGTTCAGTTTGGAAGTGCCTTGGCGGATGAAGCGAAATCAAATGCTTATATCACCATACCCGGACTAAAAGGCATGCCTGCCAAGGAGATCAGTGTAAAAAACCTGGCGGGTATTATCCAGGCGAGGATGAGTGAGATACTGGACTTTGTTACCTATCATCTTAAGCAGGTGGGGCTCGACAGCAGGGCACTGAATGGCGGTATTATATTAACAGGCGGTGGATCTCAGTTAAAGCATCTGATCCAGTTAACCGAATATACCACGGGTCTGAACGCGCGCATTGGTTTACCGAATGAGCACCTGGCACCTAATCATATAGATGAGCTGAAGAAGCCCATGTACGCAACCTGTATCGGGCTGATCCTGAAAGGATATAGTGATTACGATCATAAGTACAAGGAGTTTACCGAGCGGTTCAAGAAAGTGGAAGTGCCGAGAACCCTTACAGTTGCCGCGGAGCAGCCCAAAGAAGCGGTAGTGCCGGTGGCTACGGCCGTTGATGTTTCGGAAAGAAAAGGCAAGTTCTGGGACAAATTCAAGAATAACCTGATTGATCTTTTTAAAGAAGAAGAGGACCAGGTAATAAAATAAATACGAGGGTATGAACGTTAAGTGATATCCGGATTGTGAAAAACAAAGAATTCATCCTTTAAATATTAGATTATGATCCATTTCGATCTTCCCAAACAAAAATCTTCCATCATCAAGGTACTGGGTGTGGGAGGTGGAGGAAGTAATGCAGTTAACTTCATGTTTGAACAGAATATCGAAGGCGTTGATTTTATCATCTGTAATACAGATGCCAAAGCCATAGAACAAAGCAATATTCCTAATAAGATTCAACTGGGACCACACCTTACACAAGGATTGGGAGCGGGTGCCAACCCGGAAGTAGGCAAGAAAGCAACAGAGGAGTCCCTGGAAGAGATCAAGCGCATTTTAGAAGTGAACACCAAAATGGCATTCATCACCGTTGGTATGGGTGGTGGTACCGGCACGGGAGGGGCACCTATTATCGCGCAGATCTGTAAAGAGCTGGGTATTTTAACCGTAGGTATTGTAACTACTCCATTTGGTTTCGAAGGTCCCCGCAGGCAGATCCAGGCCGAAGAAGGTATTATGGCCCTAAAGCCTTATGTAGATACCCTGCTGGTAATCAGCAACGATAAACTGCGTATGCAGTATGGCAACCTCAAAATGAAGGAAGCATTTGGTAAAGCTGATAATGTATTGGCTACTGCCGCAAAATGTATTACCGATATTATCAATAGCCGCGGCCACATTATAGTTGACTTTGCGGATGTATGTACGGTGATGAAGAATGGTGGCGTGGCCATACTGGGTAAAGCGGAAATAGAGGGTGAGGAAAGGGCTCAACGTGCTATTGAAGAAGCACTTACTTCCCCACTGCTGAACGACAATGATATCCGTGGAGCCAAATGGATATTGATTAATATCAATAGCGCCGAAGGTGAACATGAGTGTACCATGGATGAGCTGGAGATTATCAACAACCATCTGCGTATGCAGGCGGGCGAAGATACCGATGTGATTGTGGGGATGGGCTATGATGCCGGTCTCGACAAAAAAATTGGCATCACGTTGATTGCAACCGGGTTTGAGCATAAGGATCCGTTTGCAAAGCCGGCGGTTGCCAGGCAACCGGTAGCAGCCGAACCTGAGAAAATAGTGATGACACTAGGGATGGATATCGAACCACCGGTAATTCCGGTATTGGTACCTAAGGCAGAAGAACCCATTGCAGAAAAGGATCCCTTTGCGCCCAGTATCATGGAAACAGCAGCAGAGGTGGAAAAGATCAAGATCTTCTCACAAACAGAAAAGCCGGCCCCGGTTATAGCCGAAGTAACACAAGAAGAGTCAGCACCGGAGAATATGGTATTGCAGTTTGAGTTAAGCACAGAGATTACACAGGATGTAATGGTTGAAGTGCCCCTGGAAGAAGCGCACGTGGCTAAAGCGGTGATTGATGAAATGCTGGATTTTAAAATAAACGAACAGCCCACCGTTAAAGCGCCTTCTACCGGATTTCTGAGCAAACCTTCCAATATTTATGCGGAACCGGAAGCGGGTATACTTAGCCAGTTGACGGTTATTAGTAATAATCCCGCTGAATTACCGGCACAGCCTGCCCCCATGCCCGAAGTAGTAACCATAGCTGCCACCCCGGTAGGAGTACCGGAGCCACAGATGCAACTGGTGATGAAAGAAGAATCAGCAACTCCTGTAGCCGCCAAGACTGAAGCTAAAGCTGTGGGCGAAGATGATTTTGATGACATAGAAGACCAGAAAAGGAGGGCGGCAGAAAGGATTCAGAAGCTGCGCAACCTGTCGTACAACATGAACAGCAACGCCGATGCCAACAATGAGTTTGATGCGGTGCCCGCCTATGTAAGAAGAAATATGGACCTGTTTGGTAATACGCTTACTTCTGTAGAGAATTTTTACAGTAAGGTAACGGTGGGGAAGGATGAGAATAACCAGACACAGATCTCAACCATCAATACTTTTTTGGATGGTAAGAAGCCAGACTAACCCTTGCTTGCTTATAAATTCGATTCGTAACAATTTGGTGATTTTAGTTGTTAGCCCCGGTGCCCAAGGCCGGGGTTTTTTTTGAGCAGTAGCGGCACTCGAATGCAAATCAACTTTTTGAACTGATTTTTGTTATCCCTGACATGGCAACCATTCTTATAACAGGCGGAACGGGAATGATAGGCAGGCAACTGACCGGTTTATTGTTGGCGCAAGGTCATGAGGTAATTGTAGTGGGACGGAAAATTCCGGCAGGCAGCAAGCCGCCGGCAGGTCTCCGCTATGCTACATGGGATATTAACCGTAAAAGCATCGAAACCGGTGCGATCAGGCGGGCCGATCATATTATTCACCTGGCAGGGGCAGGAGTGGCGGACGAAAGGTGGAACGAAAAGCGAAAAAAAGAGATCGTAGACAGCCGTGTACTCGGATGTGCTACCCTTGTTAAGGCGTTGACGGAAATTCCTAATAAAGTACAGTCTGTGATAACTGCCTCTGCGATCGGCTGGTACGGTCCTGATACAGAGGAAAGCAGGCGAAACGGATTTACGGAAGACGCGCCCGCAGATAGTGCATTCCTGGGAGAAACCTGCCGCTTATGGGAAGAGAGCATTCAACCGGTAACAGCATTGGGCAAGCGCCTGGTAAAATTAAGAACCGGTATTGTACTCAGCAAAACGGGTGGTGCCTTGGCTGAGTTTAAAAAGCCGCTATCGGCTTGTGTTGCCGCCGTTTTGGGCAACGGCAACCAGGTGGTAAGCTGGATACATGTGGATGACCTTTGCCGGATGTATATATACGCAATGGAAAATGAAAACCTGCACGGCGCATATAACGCCGTGGCTCCCCATCCTGTAACCAACCGGGAACTAACCCTCACACTGGCAAAGCAGATGCGGGGTAACTTTTATATTACAATACAAGTGCCTGCGTTTGTGTTGAAACTGGCATTGGGGGAAATGAGTATAGAAGTGTTGAAGAGTGCTACTGTTAGTTCAGCTAAGATTGAAACAGCCGGCTTTTCTTTCAGGTACCCTGATATTATGGAAGCACTTAAGGGTTGTTAGTTTTTGGCTTTTAGTTTTTAGTAGTTAGATGAGATGGCTAAGCTAACTACTAAAAACCAACAACCAAAATCTACTCACAGATCCCGCCGTTTATGAACGGCATAGCATATGAGCCATATAGCCGCGGTAAGCAGGAGTGTATATCCTACATGGTACGGAATTTGCGCAAGGGAATGATCATATGATTCTTTGAGGTCTTTGCTGGCCCTGGAGAAAAATGCAGGAGAAGGGATCAGGCGGTCTGAGATTTCAAAAGGCAGGAACCTGCCTATATCGTTCAGCTTGAATTTGGCATAGGTGGCCGCGATATTCTCTACAATCAGGTAATAAAACAGGAAAACGCCCAGTGCTATAAAAGCTTTTTTGATCAGGTAGCCCAGGAGGAACGCGATAGAAAGCTGGGCAAATGTTTGTAAAAGAAACAGAGGAATATATTGAAGCTGTTGTTTCCAGGCGTAAATCATCCCACTGTCAATATAAATGCCCAGGAAAATAGTTACCGCAACATATACAAGTGTTACTATAGTGGAAACAATTAGTACATCAAATAATTTACTGGTGATAAATTGAGGCCTGCTCCATCCATCAATGATATTCTGGCGGTGCGTGCGGAAATTATATTCATTGGTTACCAGCATGATCACCAGGATTGCAGGAAGAAGGATAAAAAAGGATGAAAAATAGGCAACCGTATGCCATGTTTCCGGAAACTCAAAAGGATTGCCCATGAGTGCCCGCGCGATATCCCCAATGCCTTTTCGGCTCATCGCATCCCGGTAGCCAGAATAAAAAAGAAGATTAATACCCGGGTACGTGAGAGCCACAATCAGCAACATCCACCAAAAAGCAGGGTACTTTTTTATTTTAAGCCATTCGATTTTAATTAGCGTAAGCATCTGCAGTTGTTTAGTCGTTGGTTAATTCGAAGAATTTGGTCTCCAGGCTCTTTCTTTTCACCGTCAACATATTTAGAATAATCTGTTTGTCAAAGGCAAACCTGTTGATTTCCTCTAATTGGGCGGTTCCAACCGGGAAAAACAACCGTATTATTTTTCCATCCTGTTTTATGCTGCTATAGCCGGGAAATTCAGCCAATACTGTTTTCAGGCGGTCAGGATCACTGGACGATACCTCTATAATGTCTTCGTTAGACAACACTTCATCAACAGGGCCGGATGTAAGCAGCACTCCTTTTTTCATAATAGAAAGATGGGTACATATTTTTTCCACTTCATCCAGCAAATGGCTGGCTATAATAATCGTTTTTCCGCGCTGGGCCAGTTCTTTTATCAGTTCCCTTATCTCAACAATTCCTACGGGGTCGAGGCCATTGGTAGGCTCATCAAATACCAGTACTTCCGGGTCGCCCAGCAAAGCTGCCGCGATAGCAAGCCGTTGCTTCATTCCCAGGCTGTAAGCACTGAACCTGCTTTTCTTGCGTTCACTGAGTTTTACGATTTCAAGCACACGGTCTATATCGGCAGGTGTTCCCCTGCCACTGATGGCCTGGGTAATATTTAAATTATCCACTGCAGATAAATAATGATAGAAATTAGGAGTTTCCAGCAGCGAGCCAATCCGTTTACGGGTGCCGGGAGAACCAGGCTCGCCAAACCATGCGAAGGTTCCACTATCTGCTTTCAGAATATCTAACAGTATACTCAGCATAGTAGTTTTACCGCTTCCGTTAGGACCCAGTATTCCAAATACACTACCTTCCGGAACTTCATACGAAACATTCTTTAGTGCCTGGATACGGCCATAGGCTTTTGAAATCCCATTAATGGAAAGCACAGGTTGCATAAGCTTAGGTTTAGCTGTTCCGAAGATAGGGATAAGTCGTGAGTCGTGAGTCGTAAGTCGTAAGTCGTAAGTCGTATGTCAAAATAAAAGGGGCTGACCTAAAACTACTAACTAACGCCTTTTGACCTACGACCTGACTTACGACTTACGACTCACGACTTACGACTCACGACTCACGACTCACAACTAATTCCTCACCGGCTTTCCGCTTTTCAGGACGCTTTGTATCCTTTCAAGTGTTTTCTTTTCGCCGCAGAGGCTGAGGAATGCTTCCCTTTCGAGGTCGAGCAGGTATTGTTCGCTTACGAGGCTTTGTTCACTCAGGTCGCCGCCGCACATAACATAAGCCAGTTTACGCGCTACCAGGGCATCGTGGTCAGTAGCATATCCGGCGCGCCACATCCCGTTGATGCCGGCATAGAGTGCCCCAAGGCCCAGGCGCCCCATTACTTTTACATCTTTTCGGGGCACCGGGATTTCATATCCTTCACTGACCATTTCTATCACGCTTTTTTTGGCTTCCGCAATACGGCGGCCTGTATTCATTACCACTTCGTCATGGCCCTTACGCATGATGCCCATAGCAAAGGATTCCTGCGCTGAGGTAGCCACTTTTGCGGTTGCGATGGACAGGAAGCGGTCTTTTAATGTAACTGTTTCAGGTTCTTCCGTATGAAGTTCATCACCTGCGCGCAGGGTAAACTCTTTGGTACCGCCTCCGCCGGGTATCAATCCAACACCCAGTTCTACCAGACCTATGTAGGTTTCAGCGGATGCGCATATTTTGTCGGCATGCAGGTTCAGTTCACATCCCCCGCCCAGTGTTAAGCCATGTGGCGCGGTTACTACCGGAACCGATGAGTACCTTACCCGCATCATGCTGTTCTGGAACATGCGGATAGCCATATCCAGTTCATCGTATTCCTGCTCGATGGCGAGCATAAAGATCATTCCCACATTGGCACCGGCACTGAAATTGGCACCGGTATTGGCTATTACAAGACCACTGAATTTCTCTTCGGCTGTTGCAATTGCTTTATTCAATCCTTCCACTACTTCCCCGCCAATGCTATTCATTTTGGTACTCCATTCAAAACCGGCTACGCCGTCACCGATATCATACAAGCGGCAGGCACTGTTCTTCCATACAATGTTATCCGAATGATTGCCCAGTATGATAAAAGAATCGCCACCCGGCACGGCTTTATACGATTGGGAAGGGATATCATAGTACAGGCGTTTACCGTTTTCCACTTTATAAAAAGAGGTTGCGCCCGACGCCAGCATCTCATCTACCCAGGGGGCAACAGTATGTCCCGCCGCTTTTAACGCCTCTGTTGTTTTGGCAACACCCAGGGTATCCCAGGTTTCAAACGCGCCGATCTCCCAGCCAAAGCCGGCCATCATAGCATCATCTACACGATATATTTCATCACTGATTTCAGGTATCCGGTGTGATATATAGGAGAAAAGCGAAAAATGGAACATACGGTAAAACTCACCCGCTTTATCGGAGGCACTGTTCAGCATTTTTATCCGCTGTTTCAGGTCTTCAACAGGCTTAGCCGCTTCCAGTGCCGCGAACTTTGGTTTTACCCGGGCCCCATATTCCATGGTATCCAGGTTCAGCGTAAGTATTTCTTTCCCGGCAGCTGATTTTGTTTTCTTAAAAAAGCCTTGTCCTGTTTTGTCTCCCAGCCAATTATTCGCCACCACTTTCTCCAGCCAGGCGGGAATGGCAAAAATATCCCTGGCTTCATCAGCCGGGCAGTTATCCGCAACGCCTTTGGCTACCTTTACCAGCGTATCAACACCCACTACATCAGCGGTTCTGAAAGTGGCTGATTTCGGGCGACCGATCAGCGGCCCGGTAAGTGCATCTATGTCATCAATGCCCAGCCCCAGTTTATTCATGATGTGAAAAATGCTCATGATGCTGAATACACCGATCCGGTTGGCGATAAAAGCAGGCGTGTCTTTACATAATACAGTGGTCTTTCCGAGGTACAGATCGCCATACTCCATTAAAAAGTCAACAACTGCGGGATCGGTTGAAGGAGTAGGGATGATCTCCAGTAAACGCAGGTAACGGGGAGGGTTGAAAAAGTGCGTACCACAAAAATGCTTTTTAAAGTCTTCAGACCTTCCTTCAGAAAGCATATGAATCGGAATGCCGGAGGTATTGGACGTGATCAGGGTTCCGGGTTTGCGGAATTTTTCTACTTTTTCATAAATGATCTGTTTTATGTCAAGTCTTTCTACCACTACTTCAATGATCCAATCGCAGCCGGCGATATCTTTCATCTGGTCATCAAAATTGCCGGTGGTAATTCTTTTTACCGCCTCCTTGGTAAACACCGGGGAGGGGTTGCTTTTCAGGGCTGCCTGCAGCGCGTCATTTACCAGCTTATTCCGTTCAGCGGGTTTGGTACTTTCTTCGGCATCTTTGGGTACCATATCCAGCAATAAAACCGGCAAGCCAATCCCTGCAAAATGACAGGCGATTCTTGATCCCATTACACCACTTCCCAGTACAGCAATTCTCCTGATAGAACGTTTCATATAACTAAGCTTTCCGTAAAATTAGTTAGTTATGCAACTAATTGCGCAGAATGGGGTCTTTTTTTGACAAAAAAATATCACCTTACTCAGCCGCGAGGAGAATAAGATGATATATCAACTGGCCCGAAAGAAATTATTCTTCGGAGGTAGCTGCGCCTTTGTATGCCAGATACAGGCATACCAGGTAAACAATCAATAGTACATAAACTAACATAATCGGGGGGATTTTGCTTACACACAATTTATTTAAAAAAACAATAGGTGGTATAATATTTATTGTAAAAAAAGCTCCCAAACCGGCTGTTTAGCGATAAAAAGGCTGTTTTTAACGATTATTTGCCGGTTCGGTGGGCAGTGAAATGCAGCCTGGAAGGGGGTGCTGGTTTCCTGCATCGCTTTTATTTGCCGCTGCTTGGGCATAATTGCCTTTCAAAAATTACCGTTTTGTTTTGCGCATGTTTCCTCTATTTTTGTTGGAATGGAAATCAATACGGCTTTAATTGACCAGCTGGCCCATCTTTCGCGGCTTCGGTTTGACGACGGGGCTAAAGAATCTGTAAGGGCAGACCTGGAGAAAATGGTAGCTTTTGTTGAAAAGCTGGGTCAATTGAATACAGAGGGTATTGAACCGCTATTGTATATGGGGGATGCCAGTAATGTATTGAGGGAAGACAAGGTTAGCGGCAGCATCAGCCGGGAAGAAGCGTTGCTGAATTCTCCGGTAGACGATACACAATTCTTTAAGGTTCCCAAAGTGATTAAAAAGTAGACCAGGTTTATCAGCTTAAAAACAACTCTTATGAGCGAGGTTATTATCCGGTTAGAAGACATTCAGAAAAGCTATTTTATGGGTAACCAGGCCATACCTGTTCTGAAGGGCATTTCACTGGATATTTTTAAAAATGAATATGTGGCCCTGATGGGTCCTTCCGGTAGCGGAAAGAGTACCTTAATGAATATCCTGGGTTGCCTTGATTCCCCTACGGGTGGCCGGTATATATTGAATGGTAAGGATGTTAGTAAAATGCCCGATGATGACCTGGCCGAAGTGCGTAATACTGAGATTGGCTTCGTTTTCCAGCAGTTTAATCTTCTTCCCCGTTTGAGTGCGGCCGAAAATGTGGCCCTGCCACTTATTTATGCGGGTGTGGGCAAAAAGGAAAGGATGGAACGTGCGATGGAAGCACTTAAAAAAGTTGGATTGGAGGAGCGGAGCCACCATAAATCGAATGAGCTTAGCGGGGGGCAGATCCAGCGGGTAGCTATTGCGCGTGCCCTGGTAAATAACCCATCGCTTTTGCTGGCGGATGAGCCAACCGGAAACCTGGATTCAAAAACCTCTGTTGAGGTAATGGAAATATTCGGAAAGATCAGGGAAGCCGGAAATACAGTGGTACTGGTAACCCATGAAGAAGATATTGCCAGCTATGCGCACCGCGTGGTAAGATTGCGCGATGGGTTGATAGAAAGCGATAAAACAAAAGAACTTTCAGCTATACACCACTGATGAAGATATATACGAAGACCGGCGACCAGGGCAGAACCTCGTTGATCGGGGGAACCAAGGTACCCAAGAGCCATATCCGTATTGAAGCGTATGGTACGGTAGATGAACTTAACTCTTATATAGGGCTGCTCATAGATCATTTGCAGCATAGCCATTCCAAACAAGTACTCAACACCATCCAGGACCGACTTTTTACCATCGGCTCTTCGCTTGCCTGTGATCCGGATAAGGAACCCCGGATGAAGATTCCTGATCTGAAGGAAGATGATGTTGTTGTATTGGAAAAGGAGATTGACAAAATGAATGAAACGCTGCCGGTAATGAAATCGTTTATCCTGCCGGGTGGGCATTTAAGTATCTCAACCGCGCATATTGCACGCTGTATCTGCCGCCGGGCGGAGAGATGTTGTGTTCATATGCAGCAGCAGGACCTTTTTGTGGAGCCACTGGTAATCAAGTACCTGAACAGGCTAAGCGATTACCTGTTTGTGCTGGCCCGGTATACAGGCCACAACTTACATATTGCCGAGATTCCGTGGAAACCACGTTTGGGGTGATGCCGGATAACAGAGGCCCAACTACCGTTATCAGTTATTTTTTCCCCGTGTTCTTTTTAAAATCAGCGAAGCCACCGTTCCCACTAAGATCCCGCCAATGCTCATAAATACCACCAGGAACAGGTAGGAAGCAATGGAGCCGCCGGTTTGCATATCCACCGCTTTAATTTTTTCGGCAACCAGTTCCGGGGATGCGTTAGCGGCTTCGAGTTTGCTTTTCTCGAAGGCAATCAATGTTGGTTTGTAGGAGGTATTTATAATTTCCCCGTAAATGGCGTACCAAATGGCAAGACAAATGCTGTATACTACGGAAGTGATAGCTCCGGTTTTACATCCCTGGGCAAAGCTCAGGTTTCCGCCCTGCTGTTTCCTTAGCGCGGCAATGGCCAGGATGATGACTATAAAGTAAAAGAATCCACCCACCATCCGGGTATACTGCCCGGTTTCGTGGTGGGTTGTATTATATCCCATGAAATGTTCGAAAACGGTCCAGAGTATGGATATAATCAGTGCGTACAACGCATATCTGAGGCCTGGATTTTTCATTTGGCAAAAGTTTGGTGTATTGTAAAATACCCTAAAAAAAATTACCTAAAGTATCTTTCCGTCTTTCATCTGTAAAGTCCTGTCGCTCATGGCTGCCAGTTCTTCGTTATGGGTTACAATGAGGAAGGTTTGCTGAAAATCATTGCGTAGTTGCACGAATAATTCGTGAAGCTCTTTTGCATGGGTACTGTCGAGGTTGCCCGTGGGTTCATCGGCGAATATGATCTGGGGGTTGTTGATAAGGGCCCGGGCTACGGCTACGCGCTGCTGCTCACCGCCGGAAAGTTGCTGGGGTTTATTGTTAAGCCTGTTTCCCAGCCGTAAAGTTGTCAACAATTCTATGGCCCGCTGGTTAACTTCTTTCTTTTTTCGCCCGGCGATCCAGCCCGGTATGCATACATTTTCCATGGCGGTGAATTCCGGCAACAGGTGGTGGAACTGAAATACAAAACCGATATGGTTATTTCTAAAGGCGGCGAGCTTCTTACCGTCGAGGGTGTCTATCCGCTGATGATTGAGCCAAATACTCCCGGAATCAGCCGTGTCGAGGGTTCCAAGGATATGGAGCAATGTACTTTTACCGGCTCCTGAAGAGCCAACAATGCTTACAATCTCGCCTTTATTTACCTGTAGGGCCACATCTTTCAGGACCTCAAGTGTACCGTATTTTTTGCTAATATGTTCTGCTTTCAGCATCCGGAAGGGTTAAATTCTGGTCACAAACCTACAACCTGCGGGCCATAAAGGGCCATTTTTGCCTATTTCTTTGCACACCGGGATAAACTGGCATTTGGTGGTTTCGTTTATACGGTTACATTTGCAAAAAATTAAAAGGTAAAATATGTTCTGGACATTAGAATTAGCGAGTTACCTGGAAGAGGCTCCCTGGCCTGCAACAAAGGATGAACTGATCGATTATTCTATCCGCAGTGGCGCCCCGCTCGAGGTGGTTGAGAACCTGCAGGAACTGGAAGACGAGGGAGAAGTGTACGAGAGCATCGAAGATATATGGCCCGACTACCCAAGCCAGGAAGACTTTATGTTTAATGAAGATGAGTATTGAGTTGCCCGTTAATTCGGGATATCTGATTGAGAGAGCCATTCAAGTATTGAGTGGCTCTTTTTATTATCCGATTTCTGTCAGCTTTTGAACCTGAGTTTGAAATACAATAAAACCAGCGTTAATGTAAATACAACCAGGTTGGCCGAAATCACAGGGCCGCTGTGAATGGAGAATGCATATAACAGCCAAACGATACTGCTGGTGAGGACGATTAGGATCATCCAGATACTGAGGTCGCCCACGCTTTTGGATTGCCAGGACTTATATACCTGTGGAATAAAAGTGATGGAGGTTAAAAACGAACCGAAATACCCGACGTACTCAATCATATCGGGGGGAATCTGCAGCAGATGAGTTTGTATCATACCAATCAGTTTGATAACCGGTTATATTATTCCGTGATCCCAAGGTTATTCATGATCGCATCACTTACCCCGGTTGTTGAGTAGCCGCCATCATGAAACAGGTTTTGCATGGTTACCATCCGGGTCAGGTCTGAGAAAAGGGTTACACAATAATTAGCGCAATCTTCTGCCGTTGCATTGCCCAACGGAGCAATTGCCTGCGCATAGTCAAAGAACTCGCCAAATCCTTTTATACCGCTACCGGCAGTTGTACGTGTGGGTGACTGCGAAACGGTATTAATACGAACCTTTTTGTTCAGGCCGTAATGATATCCAAAACTCCTCGCGATGGATTCCAGCATGGCTTTGATATCTGCCATATCGGTGTAAAAAGGATATACCCGCTGCGCGGCCATGTAAGTAAGGGCTACCACGCTTCCCCACTCATTGATAGCGTCCAGCTTCATGGCTACCGCCAGCATCCGGTGTAAGGAAAGGGCTGAAACATCAATACCTTTCTGATAAAAGTCGTAATTCAGTTCCGTGTAAGGGATTTTTTTACGGATGTTAACGCTCATACCTATTGAATGGAGAACAAAATCAATTTTACCACCCAGCACTTCCTGCGACTGGGTGAACAGGGTAGTTAGTTCTTCTGTACTGGTAGCATCTGCCGGTATGATCTGCGAACCTGTTTTCTCGGCCAGTTTTTTAATCTCGCCCATCCGCATGGCGATAGGGGCGTTGGTTAAAACAAATGTGGCTCCCTCTTCGTGTGCTTTCTCTGCTACTTTCCAGGCGATAGAGTTTTCATCAAGTGCTCCTGTGATAATTCCGCGTTTTCCTTTTAGTAAGTTATATGACATAGCAAGTTAGTTTATCGTTTAAGGTTTTCAGTTTAGGTTGGAATGGTGCAGCAAACATAAAGATTATGTTCGATTTAGTTCATGATCATTTCACGGGCATTTTCCAGCGCGGCGGCGGTTGGTTTTTCACCGCTGAGCATACGGGCAATGGCTGTTATGCGCTCGTCTTCATTCAACAGACGGATATTGGTTTTTACCGTATCTTTTTTGTTTTCCTTATAAACAAAGAAATGCGCGTTGGCTTTTCCTGCAATCTGCGGCTGGTGTGTAATGCAGATGATCTGCCTGCTTGCCGCCAGTTCCTTCATGATAAAACCTACCTGGCGGGCAGCTTCCCCGGAAATACCGGTATCTATTTCGTCGAAAATCATGGTGGGCAGGTCTACAGATGCGGCCACCAGCGATTTAATACATAACATCAGCCGGCTTAATTCACCACCGCTTGCCACTTTCCGCACCGGTTCAAAGCGGTTGCTTTTGTTGGCGTCAAACAGGAATTCAATATGATCTTTTCCCACGGGGCTTAATACCGTTTCGGTTACCGAAACCTGTAAGCGGGCATTGGGCATACCAACCTGCGCCAGCAAAGTATTCACCTGCTGTTCAAGAGGTTTTACTTCCTTGTGCCTTGCTTTGGAAAGCTTTCCTGCTAAAGTTTCAGCTTCAGCATAATAGTTGGCAACCTGTTCCTGGCAGGCGTAAATAGCCTCATCCATATCCAGCACCGCTTTCAGTTTATCAGACAGCCCTTCCTGTATACCTCTTAACTCGTTCGTAGTTTTTACTCCATGTTTTTTCAGCAGTTTATAGCCCTCCATCAACCGCTGATTGATCCACTCAATTCGTTTTTCATCGAAGTGTACGGTATTGTTAATACTATCAATCTCACCGGCAATATCTTCCAGTTCAATCTGCGTACTCTGTAACCGCGCTATCAATGCGGGTAGTGAAGCATGGTAGGAAGCGTAGCCTTGCAACTGATTAGCCAGTTGCTTCAGCCCCTGAACCATCGGATGTTCAGTTTCCTTCAGGTCAAAATACACCCGGGCAAGCGTAGTTTTAATTCCTTCCGCATTGCTCTGGAGCTTTAATTCTGCATCCAGTTCTTCCAGCTCATTCTCTTTCAATTCAGCATCGGCCAGTTCATCAAACAAAAACTGGTGGTAGTCGAGTTCTTTATTAAAAGCGGCTTTTTCACTTTCCAATCGTGAAAGTTCCCGGGTTGCCACCTGCCATTGCCGGTAAGCCTTTTGATAAGATACCAGTGTAGGTTCATGATTGGCCAGAGCATCCAATACCTCCCGCTGAAAATCAGTGTCGCCCAGCTCCAGCGTATCAAACTGTTGATGCAGGTCAACCAGTAAAGAAGCCAAAGATTTCATTTGCTGCAGCGTTGCCGGTGTATCATTTACAAATGCCCTGGATTTTCCATTGGCAGCAATTTCCCTTCGTAAAACCAAATCCTCATCCAGGTCCCAGTCATTCCGAAGCATCAGTTCCGCTACCTCTTTTTTCCCTTTGACAGCAAAAAAACCTTCAATAAAACATTTCTTTTCGGTGTTCATCAATACAGAACTGTCGGCACGTTCACCCAGTATCAACCCCAGTGCCCCCATCAGAATACTTTTACCCGCACCCGTTTCGCCGGTAATGATATTCATCTGCGAAGAGAAGTCGATGCTTATCTCATCAATGATGGCGTAGTTCTGTATGTGTAAGCGTTTGAGCAATTTGAAAATTTGAAAATTTGAAAATTTGAAAATTTGAAAATTTGAAAATGGAATACGCTTGTGGTGCAAGTTATGTAAGTGGGGTTGGTTGTACAAATATCGTGTATAAATAATGGGCGGCAGGAACCCTGTGTTGGGTACCTGGATGTTCTATACAGGGTGGATTGTTTTATTCGCCTTTGCAGCGGGCGATGCCTGATTTGGCTCTTTGGTCGAGCGAGTCTTTGTAGTCATGATCATCCATGTCGAGGCATTTCTGATAATAGGCGATGGCCAGGGCTTTCTGGCCGCGGCTTTCGTAGATCTGGCCTATTTGTACGGCGGCGCGGGCGGCATAGTATTCTTTCCGGTTCTTTCCCAGGCGCATGGCTACCAGGTAGGCCTGTATGGCATCATCGCTGCGGCCGAGATCATCGTAGATCCTTGCCATGCGATAAGCGAATTCGAGTTTATCCTCCTCTTTTGCGAAATCATTCTCGGTTTTACCCTGCAGTATTTTTGCCGCATCGGTATGATACCCTCCATCATTCAAAAGGCGGGCCCTCAGGAGCATTAAATTGGGCCAGGTGCCCGCTTTTGCATCTTTCAGGGCTTTTTTATCCGCGTCTGAGTCGGTAGCCCCCTTTGTAATTACATTTTTACGGGCCTGCTCGGCCAGGGCGATATTTCCCTGCAAATAATAGCACCAGCTAAGTTTTTGGTAGGCGTCTTTCAGATAAAACCTTCCTTTAAAGTTGGCCACAAAACTTTCCAGGTATTTAGCCGCTTCCTGCGCTTCCAGGTGAAAAAGTTTGGTAAAGCCGAGTTCAAAATCCCATACCCCCGTTTTGAGGTATTCGTCAGAACGGTTGCGGTTGAGTATGATATTTTTTGAATATTCAGCCTGTTTATTATTAATGCCAAGATTGGCGGCCATATAGGCGTGCAGATGGTTGTTCACCAGGTCTAGTTTCCGTTGCTGTGTAAAAGCCAGTGCTTCTTCTTTTTTGTTTTCTATATAAAACATCAGGTAAGGATACACGAATGCCGCTTCATTAAACATTGCCCGTGCCCAGGGATCGTTGCTGTTGATAAACCCACGCACTGTTTTCATACCCTCGGTAACAGAACCCCGCATACCGAACAGGCTGGCTATCCATTTATATCCTTTGGGTATGGTACCCACAACAGCCTGCAAAGCACCATAGGGCAGGTCGTTGGGTGTGAAGGATGGGAACTGCTTTTTATTTTCTTTGATCAGCGAATAACCTTTCTTAAAATCCCAGCCCGCATCCCATAGCTTGCCGAATTTGATAGCTGCCGCAGCGCGGTGAATACGAACGGTACTGAGGCAATAGTTATAAAACGGAGATGTTTTCGGGCCTTCTTCCAGCTGATCCAGCCTTTCTGAAAACCGGGGATAACGGGTTTTAAAGTCAGCCGGATCTTCATTCAGAAAAAGAACATAGAAGTCTACATAGCTTTCCAACAATAAGGGAACCAGGTTATCCGGGTTTTGCTGCCTGGCTTTTTCTATCAGTGCTGTACCACTTGCGATCTTAAGTTTAGTGATCTCCTGGTAGGCCTGCAGGCAGGTGCCGTTAAAATCGTAGACTTTTTGCGCATTTGCCACCGCAAAATGGCATATGAAAACGCCTGCAATGATCGCGGATTGCGCAGATTTATTTATGATTTTGATCGCAGATGGCACAGATTCTTTTATGATTGGGAGTGATGAATGTAGAGATTTTTTGGCAAAGGCAACTTATATTAAAAGCGAAGGAAATATGAGGATGGCCTTCCACTCAGGTTTGTAATGTGTCTGCCCAATCCGGTAAAGTGTACTAAGAAAAGCCTTCACCATCATCAAAATCATAAACAAAATCCGCGCCATCCGCGATCAAAAAAGCCCGCGACATCTGTGATCAAAAGGAAAGGGCCACCCATGGGCAGCCCTTATTATGCTAATCATATGTATCTAATTCTCTTCACAGCCCCTTTTCATCAAAATCATAAACAAAATCCGCGCCATCCGCGATCCTATTTAACCTCTACGGTATCATTCAGATCAGCATCCACCAGGATACGGCCGCAGTTTTCACATACGATGATTTTTTTGTGCAGGCGGATCTCGCTTTGACGCTGAGGTGGAATAGAATTGAAGCAACCTCCACAGGCATCCCTTTCTACAGGCACAACGGATAATCCATTGCGGTAGCTTTTACGGATACGGTCATAGCTGTACAATAACCTTTCATCAATATGGCTGCGCGCCTCGGCGCTTTGCTTATTAAAATGGGTTTCTTCTTTTTCGGTATCCGCGATGATCTTTTGTAATTCACCTTTCTTGTGGGTAAGAACGCCTTCCTTTACAGCTACCTGCTTTTTGGCTATTTCCAGGGCCTTGATCTTTTCAGTCAGTTCTTCGTTCGCGTCGCGGATATGTTTTTCGGCCAGCTTAATTTCCAGCTGCTGCATCTCGATCTCTTTGTTGATCGCTTCAAACTCACGGTTATTTTTTACGTTCTCGCTTTGCTTCTCATATTTGGCATTCAGGGCCTCACTTTCCTTGATCGCGTTCTTCTTGCCTTCGATAAACTCGGTAATACCATTGATCTCTTCCTCAATACGGGTCTGACGGCTGGTTAATCCCTGGATCTCATCTTCGAGGTCGCTTACTTCCATCGGAAGCTCACCTTTCAGGATCTGGATTTCGTCCAGTTTGCTGTCAATCTTCTGTAACCTTAACAGGTTCACTAATTTTTCTTCAACAGAGAAATCTTTAACGCTGGCCATAGGAACTGCGGTTTGTTGTTTGTGGTTTGTTGTTTGTAGTCTCAGCCCATGAAATAGTTAACCGGGTTGGTTTTTATTCCTGATTTGAGGACGGCAAAGGTAGGGAATTTAGCCTGTAAAACGTCAAGTAAGAGGTCTGTTGTGTATTGTTCACTCTCCCAATGACCGATATCCGCCACCAGTATCCGGCCGTCGGCATCAAAGAACTCATGGTATTTGATATCGGCAGAAATATAGATATCCACACCCTCAGCAATGGCTTTTCCTATTAAAAAACTCCCCGAACCTCCGCAAACAGCCACTTTTCTGATGGTTTTGCCTAATAATGGCGTATGCCTTACTACGGAAAGCCCGAATGAGGTGACCAACATCTGTAAAAATCCGGTTTCAGACAGCGGCTCCGGCAATTCGCCGATTAATCCACTTCCAACAGATTGATTATCATTTACTTGTAAATTTTTGGGTGCTAGTATCCGCCTGTTAGCCAAGCCCAGTTGGCTTGCTATCCTGTCGTTCACCCCCTTGAAAACATTATCCAGGTTGGTATGTATAGCAAAAATGGCTATATCATTTTTTATGGCCGCAATCACGCTTCTTTCCACGTAATTTTTTCCGTTAATCTTCTTCAGCCCGCTGAATACGATAGGATGATGGGCGACGACCAGGTTACAGCCCCGGCTTTTGGCCTCCAGGATCACTGCTTCCGTAGCATCAAGGGTACAAAGGATACCGCTGCATTCCCAACTGGCCTGCCCGGTTAATAATCCCGCATTATCGTACGATTCCTGGTATTCCGGCGGAGCCAATGCTTCCAGGACCTGTATCACTTCACTAATTTTCATATTTCCCGTTTAATAACAGCTAATGTACCTTCATTCTATCTTTGTTCTTATGGCCCGGGAGAATTTTCTTTTTTATGATGGTAAAATACTTCGTTCCGGCGGGGCATTGATTTCTCCCGATAACCGGTCGTTCCGGTATGGGGATGGCTTTTTTGAGACCCTGAAGCTGGTAAACGGCCGCTTACAACTGGCCGAAGAGCATATGGAGAGGCTTTTTTCATCGCTTTCATTGCTCCAGTTTGAACCGCCCGCCTATTTTACCCCGGCTTACCTGAAAGAGCATATTGTGGCACTGGCCAAAAAAAACGGGCATGAAAAACTGGCCCGGGTTCGGCTAACCATTTTCAGAGGAGAAGGAGGCTTGTATGAGGTGGACAATCATTACCCCCATCATTTGATCCAAACCTGGGAACTGAACCCGGCCAGCAATCTATATAATGAAAACGGGCTGGTGATAGGAATTTTCAGGGATGCCCGCAAAACCTGCGACCTGTATTCATCCCTGAAAAGCAATAATTACCTCTCTTATGCCATGGCAGCCTTATGGGCAAAGAAAGCGAAGCTGAATGATGCCCTGCTGCTAAACCCCTATGATGGCATTGCTGACGCCACCATTGCCAATGTATTTATTGTAAAAGACGGGTTAATACAAACCCCGGCCATAACAGAAGGCCCGGTAAATGGAGTCATGAGAAGATACCTCCTGCGTTGCCTCCGTGCGGCAAATATGCCCGTAGAAGAAAGAAAAATAACGGTTGAAGATCTGGAGAATGCATCCGAGATCTTTCTTACCAATGCCATTCAGGGTATCCGCTGGGTAAAAGAAATGGGCCATAATGGCTACACCCATTCCCTCTCCAGCCTGCTCCACAAAAAGTTCCTCCCCCCCCCATTAAACCAATAACCCAACCAAAAACAAAAAGCCAAAAGCCAAAAGCCAAAAACCAATAAACCAATAAACCAACAAACAAATCCCCCATCTCCCTGTTACTACTACCATGAAACCCAACATTAACATTATGTGGTTCAGGCGCGACCTGCGGCTGGATGATAATGCGGCACTGTATCATGCGCTCAAAGCAGGGCTGCCTGTTGTACCCGTTTTTATTTTCGACACGGAAATCTTATCCAAACTGGAAAATAAAACCGATCGACGTGTTGAATTCATACAGCTGGCCTTGCAGCAAATGCAGGAGGAGCTGCTGCAACAGGGTAGTACGCTTGAAGTATATGCGGGCAAGCCTGTAGAAGTATATAAAAAGCTGTTGGAAAAATACAGCATTGAGAAGGTATTTGCCAGTAATGACTACGAACCTTATGCACTTGAACGGGATACTGCGGTTCAGCAATTGCTGAAGATGAACCATGCGGCTCTGTTTATGATCAAGGACCAGGTAATTTTTGAGAAGGATGAAGTACTGAAAGAAGATGGAAAGCCCTACACTGTTTTTACGCCTTATTCCCGGAAATGGAAAGCGAAGCTTTCGGGGTTTTATCTTAAATCCTACCCAACTGAAAATTACGCGCAAAATTTTTACCGCCAGGCACCGGCAATCCTTCCCTCCCTGCAGGAAATTGGTTTTCAATCTACCGGGTTCCTATTTCCGCCGAAGCATCCTCCTGCATCTGTTATCAAACAGTACAGTGAAAAAAGGGATTTCCCGGGGTTGGAAAATGGAACTTCTCATATGGGGGTTCATCTTCGTTTTGGAACGGTGAGTATCCGCAAGCTGGCACAAACCGCGGTTTCTTTGAATACTACTTACCTGAATGAATTAATCTGGCGGGATTTTTACCAGATGATACTCTGGCATTTTCCGCATGTGGGAAGGGGGGCGAGCTTTAAGCCGGCTTACGACCTGATTCAATGGCGTAATGATGAGGCGGAGTTTGAAAGATGGTGTAATGGAAACACCGGTTACCCCATAGTTGATGCCGGTATGCGCGAACTGAATACAACAGGCTTTATGCATAACCGTGTTAGAATGATCGTGGCGTCTTTCCTCACCAAGCATCTGTTGATCGACTGGCGCTGGGGAGAAGCTTATTTTGCAGAAAAGCTGCTTGATTTTGACCTGGCTGCCAATAACGGTGGATGGCAGTGGGCCAGCGGAAGCGGCTGCGATGCTGCGCCCTATTTCCGTGTATTTAACCCCGCCCTTCAAACCCAAAAATTTGACAAAGACCTTACCTACATTAAAAAATGGGTTCCCGAATTCCAGGAATTCAATTATCCCCAACCAATGGTAGTTCACGAGGAAGCGAGAAAACGGGTTCTTCAGGTATATTCCAATGCTTTGAAGAGTAATTAGGCGCGGTAGGAATATTGTTGGTTCAGGAGAGAAATATGTTGCCAGTGTACTTGTTTATTTCTGTATGTTGTTGCGCATACACTTCCAGCAGTTTCATCACGGCTTTTTTCCCTTCAGCCTTCAGGTCAACGGAATAGTCATTTACATACAGGTCGATGTGCTGGCGCATTACGGATTCTTCCATTTCCTGGGAATGTTCTTTTACATAAGGGGCGAGATCCGGGTAATGGGAAAATGCGTATTCTACACTTTTCCTGATCAGTTGATCCACTTTTTTAACAATGGATTCATCCAGTGTTCGCCTGGCTACAATTCCACCCAGGGGGATCGGTGTCCTGATCGTTTCTTCCCAGTAAGAACCGAGGTCTTTTATTTTAACCAGCCCTTTTTTTTGGTAGGTAAACCGGTTCTCATGTATAATCACTCCTGCATCCACCTTACCTGATATAATCGCGTCTTCTATCTGATGAAACACCATGTATTCTTTGTTTCCCGCTTCCGGGTAGGCAAGCGAGAAAAGCATATTGGCGGTTGTATTGATACCTGGCACAGCAATGCGCATGTTGGTTACCGGCATTTGTTTTTCGCCATTCTGTAATGGTCTTGTAATCAGCAGCGGGCCCACGCCTTTGCCCAGTGCACCTCCACTGCTTAGCACAATGTAGTGGTCCAGCAATACCGGCAATACGCCATAGCTCACTTTTGAAAGGTCCAGTTTTCCGGCCCTGGCCCACTCATTCAGGGTTTGTACATCTTCCAGTGCTACCGTAAAGAACAGCCCTTCCGTATCGATCTTGCCATTGACCAACGCATCAAAGATAAATGTATCATTCGGGCAGGGGGAGAAGCCAAGGGTTAGGGTCATGCTATTTTATATAACTTATCAACATATGTAATCAGTGCATGGTTCAATGCCGTGATACTTTCTTTTATCTTCCAATGGGCCTTGTTTCTTTCGCCAACATAGTTGGAAATGGCCCGTATCTGGATAAAGCGAACATTATTCTGACGGCAGATATAGTGTAAAGCGGCTCCCTCCATGCTTTCGGTAACGGGGGCATATTTTTTCATCAGTTGCAGCATTCTTTCCTTATCGGTAGAAATGGTATTGATGGTAATGGCATTTACTTCAGGCAGGTTGAGCAGGTTATACTGGGGCAACCAGGGATTGGGTAGTTTTCTTTTTTCAAAGGGTGGATAGCTGCTTTTTTCGAGTTTGAGGTCAAAAAGGTCTTTCCATTTCCCCTCTTCTTCCACTCCCATATCGCCCAGGGTTTCGTCTTTGATTACCACCAGGCTGCCCAGTGCAAGGGTGGGGTCAAAACTGCCGGCTATGCCAGCCTGGATAATAAGATCGGGTTTTTCTTCCATTACCAGTTTTGTGAGGGCTACGGAAGAGGCCAGCATACCTACCCCGGATTGATGAAACTGCAGGGTAATGCGTTGACTACCGCCTGTATATAACGGGTTGATTTCCAGGAAGGCTGGCATCCATTCTTCAAAAGTTGCAGCGGTAATAGTGATACGCATACTGTAAAGATGAGGAAAATTTAGGTCATCCTGTTTTCCTACCTTTGCCAAAATTTAAGGAAGGGATGGTGTATCTGACAAGACAAGAGCATTTTAATGCGGCGCATAAATTATTCAATCCGGGCTGGAGCCGGGAGAAGAATGTGGAGGTATTTGGCGTATGTGCCAATGAAAACTGGCATGGACATAACTACGACCTGTTTGTTACCATAAAAGGCGAGCCCGATCCGGATACGGGTTTTTTGTATGATGTGAAGAAACTGAGTACGTTGATAAAACAGCATGTAATCGACAGGCTGGATCATAAGAACCTGAATCTCGATGTGGATTTTATGAAGGATAAGATGTGCAGTACCGAGAACCTGGCCATTGCTATCTGGGAGCAACTGAAGCCTTATTTGCCCCCTGCTGTTAGCCTGCATTGCATTAAATTGTATGAAACACCCAGGATCTACGTTGAGTATTTTGGATAATTGTTGGTGTGTTTGAACAAAAATACGCCGGCTTCGTTAATAGGAAGTATCCCCACTAAAAGAACGAATGAGCAGGAAAGTAGCTGTATTCCGGAAAGAGCATTTTAACGCGGCGCACCGTCTGCATAACCCCGCATGGAGTGAAGCGAAAAATGACAGCGTGTTCGGACTTTGTAATAACCCTAATTTTCATGGGCATAATTACGAGTTGGTGGTGAAGGTAGTGGGTGAGATAGACCCGGAAACGGGGTATGTAATAGATCTGAAGATACTGAGCGACCTGGTGAAAGCGGAGGTGATAGACAGGTTTGACCATAAAAATCTGAACCTCGATACGGCTGAGTTCGCTTCCCTGAACCCCACAGCGGAAAATATAGCTGTGGTGATTTATGAGTTGTTGCGGGCCAGGCTGGATGCTGAACTCGACCTGCATATACGACTGTACGAAACAGAAAGAAACTTTGTAGAATACCCGGTTCAACAATAAACACTGCGTTATGGCTTATTCCAAGATTGAGAAATATGATGAAGAAGCTACTTCATCACTGATAAAAAATTATCATGAAGTGCTTACTTCATTGGGAGAAGATCCCGACCGGGAAGGTTTGGTGAAAACACCGGAGCGGGTGGCCAAAGCCATGCAATTCCTTACCCAGGGATATTCACAGGATGCCCGCGCGATCATTGATTCTGCCAAGTTTAAGGAAGAGGTGAGTGAAATGGTTATTGTGAAGGATATTGAGTTGTTTTCAATGTGTGAGCATCATATGCTTCCGTTCTTCGGGAAAGCCCATATCGCCTATATTCCCAATGGTTATATTACCGGGTTAAGTAAACTTGCCCGTGTGGTGGATGTATATTCGCGACGCCTGCAGGTTCAGGAAAGACTGACCACACAAATATTGGATGCTATCAAGGAATCTCTGAACCCGATAGGTATCGCGGTGGTGATTGAAGCCAAGCACCTTTGTATGATGATGCGTGGTGTACAAAAGCAAAATTCGGTAACAACCACATCGGCTTTTGACGGTGAGTTCCTCAAGAATACAACAAGGAGTGAATTTTTAAAGCTCATCAGTAAGAAGCAGGATTAATTTGGTTTATTTGTTTATTGGTTTATTCGTTTATTTGTAGACCGGTAAACCACTAAACAAGTAAACCAATGAAGCAAGCATATATATTTCCAGGACAGGGTTCACAGTTCAGCGGAATGGGAAAGAGTTTGTATGAAACCAATTCACTTGCGAAAGATCTTTTTGAACAGGCGAACACCATTTTAGGCTTTCGCATCAGCGATACGATGTTCAGTGGTTCGGATGAAGAACTGAAACAAACCAATATCACCCAGCCGGCGGTTTTTATTCACTCCATTGTTGCTTTTACAACCCAGGATGGCGTTAAGCCTGATATGGTGGCCGGTCATTCACTGGGCGAGTTTTCTGCCCTGGTTGCCAATGGTGTTTTACAGTTTGAGGATGCCTTGCGCCTGGTAAGCATCCGTGCAAAAGCCATGCAGAAGGCCTGCGAAATACAGCCGTCTACAATGGCGGCGGTGCTGGCATTGGCGGATGAAAAGGTGGAAGAGATTTGCGCCACTGTATCGGCCGAAACCGGGGAAGTGGTAGTGCCAGCCAATTATAATTGCCCCGGGCAACTGGTGATCAGTGGGTCGATAAAAGGAATTGAAATCGCCTGCGAGAGAATGAAAGCCGCTGGCGCAAAACGCGCCCTCGTATTGCCGGTAGGTGGGGCTTTTCATTCCCCTTTAATGGCACCTGCCAGGGAAGAATTGGCCGAAGCTATTAACGCTACAGTTTTTGCAACGGCCATCTGCCCGGTATACCAGAATGTTGTGGCCAAAGCGGTAACAGATCCGGCAGATATTAAAAAGAATCTGATAGATCAGCTCACAGGTGCTGTCCGCTGGACGCAAAGTGTGCAATCCATGGTAGCCGATGGAGCCAGTCGATTTACTGAATGCGGACCGGGAAAAGTTCTGCAGGGCCTGGTCCAGAAGATCTATAAGGAAGCAGTTGTGGAGGGCTTACAGTAATCGTGAAGCGTGAGGGTTTTCTCTTACTCACGGCTCACGCCTCATGAATGGCTAGAAGTCAAGTATACCATTGATCCATCCCGCATCCAATGTAGCGTTGTATTTTTTGTAAAAATGAATGGCTGGCTCATTCCAATCCAATACCTGCCATACCATTCTTTTATACCCTTTATCTTTTGCTTCCTGTATAACACGGTCGAACAGCATTTTGCCCGCGCCATTGCCGCGGAGTTTTTCAGTTACCAAAAAATCTTCGAGGTAAAGACACTGTCCTTTCCAGGTGCTATACCGTATATAGTATAAGGCAAATCCTTCCACCTTGCCGTCGAATTCGGCTACGAAGGCCCACCATACAGGGGTTGGCCCAAAGCCGCTTTCTTCAAAATGGTCCAGGGTAACCGTCACTTCCTGAGGTGCTTTTTCATATTCTGCCAGTTCCTTAACGAGTTCCAGAAGTCTTTGGCAATCTTTTTTTTCGGCTCTTCGTAGTGTTATTTGCATTGTAAAATGAGTTCTTTTGAATAAATTAATAAAACCAACCCCGTGCTAAAGCACGGGCCTGATTGGCGCAATTCCGGAACCTTTAACAAATCTCCCAGGCTTTGCATTTGTATGCTCACCGTTCTTCAATACCTGCACCCCATTCACCCAAACATGTACCATACCCGTTGAATACTGGTGCGGTCTTTCATAAGTAGCATGGTCCTTTACTGTAGCAGGATCAAAGACAAGGATATCTGCAAAATTGCCTTTCTTTAGTTCGCCCCTTTTCAGAATGTGTAAGTTGGTGGCGGCTAATTTGGATAGTTTATAAATGGCTTGTTCAAGCGGTATTATCTTTTCATCGCGGCAGTATTTTCCAATTACTCTTGTAAAATTTCCATAGGCGCGGGGGTGTGTGCTTGATTTCAGAAAATTACCCTCAGTTGCCATAGAAGCCGCATCGGAACCGAAACTTACCCAGGGTAAAGCGATCTGTTTTTTTACATTTTCCTCGCTCATTAAAAAATAAGCCACTTCAACACGGCTGCTATCCTGTATGATCAGGTCGATGGCCGCGTCTTCTGGTGTGGTATTACGGATCCTGGCCACATCAGCCAATGTCTTGCCGGCGTACTTAAATAATGAATCTCTCCTGAATCCCAACAGCAGCACTTTATCGGCTGATCCTGCACCATAATAAAGATTTTCCCACTGGGTGGCGTTTGTTTTCATTTCTTTTTTCATGGATGCCCTGATCGCCGGGTCCTGTAGCCGTTGCCATAGTTTGCCAAAGCCACCATCCTGTAAAGAAGGAGGCAATGCGGCCGTCATGCCGGTGGCCCCCGCCGTGTAGGTATACATATTGGCCGCGATATCCAATCCGTCTTTTCTCGCTTTTTCAATCCGCTTAATTACGCTGTCCATTTTACCCCAGTTATTAATACCGGCGGCTTTCAGGTGATATATCTCTCCATGAACCCCGGCTTCCCGGGCAATGGTTATCAACTCTTCTACCGCTTCCGTCAATTTGTTTCCCTCGCTCCGTATATGGGAAATATACCCGCCCCCAAAGGGAGCGGCAGCTTTACATAGTTCAATCAGCTCATGGGTTTTGGCAAAAAAAGCGGGTGGATAAATCAACGAACTGCCAACACCCAATGCTCCTTCCTTCATCGCCCGGGTAACCAATGCCTTCATTGTATCCAGTTCCGCGGGACTGGGATCACGGTTATCTTCACCAATTACATAGGTGCGCATAGTTGTTGCCCCCACATACGAAGCAATATTGCAGCTAATGCCACGCTTTTCCATCGACCGCATATATTCACCGAGCGTGTTCCAGTCAACCGTATATTTAAACAGCGACTGGTCGGCCTGCATGTCTTTTTTCATTTTAGCGTTCAGTGGCCCCATGCTTTCACCCTCGCCAAATACTTCCAGCGTTACTCCTTGCCTGATCTCACCCTGTGATTTTCCGTCTTCAATTAAAGAAACGGGCGACCAGCTAAGCATATTAATAAAGCCCGGAGATACGGCTTTTCCTGCGGCATCTATTTCGTTTTTACCCCGCTCATCCGACAGGTCCCCGATAAAGGCAATGGTGTCATTTATAATGGCGATATCGGCTTTGTAGGGTGTTCCCCCATTACCATCATATACCATCCCATGACGGATTATGGTATCGTATTTTTTTGTTTGGCACGAGAGGAGTAAGAGGCACAGGGATATGCTATAGCTTAGTCTTTTCATGCTGTTTTGGTTTATTGGTTTATTGGTTTATTGGTTTATTGGTTTATTGGTTTATTGGTTTATTGGTTTATTGGTTTATTGGGGGGATGTAAGATAGAGCTTATTTAGGCTTTTTTCTTGGGGTATAAACGCCTATTTTTTGGCTGGCGGATAGTGGTATTTTTATAAGCCAATCTTTTTTTATGGTGTATGTACTGGAAGAATTAGATGTTTATAGGAAGGCTTACGAGATGAGCAATTTTGTTTGGGACATTGTGATTAAATGGGAGGCATTTGCAAAATTTGGATTGGGTAAGCAGCTCACCTCATCTGCGGATTCCATCGCTGCCAATATTGCAGAGGGTTATGGTCGATTTTCAATAAAGGAAAACATTCATTTTTGTTTCTACGCCAGAGGCTCCCTCCTGGAAACTAAAAGCTGGATCAACAAAGCAAGAGCCAGAGAATTGTTAACTGAACAGGAATTTACAATAATCCTACAAGACCTTACAACCCTACATAAAGGACTAAATGCCTACATCAAGGTCCTCAAACAAAACCTCCTCCGCCACCCCCAGCCAGGCGATAAATAATGGAATAAGTAACCCCATAAATCAACCAATCAACCAATAAACCAACAAACCAATAAACCAACAAACCAATAAACCAACAAACCAATCAACCAATCAAAGCCTGATCAATATCCGCAATGATATCCTGTATGTTCTCAATTCCAACGCTCATGCGTATGAGTCCATCTGTAATATCATATTGCAGGCGCTCTTCTCGGCTGAGGCCGAAATGACTCATGCTGGCAGGGTGTGACACGAGGGTATCCAGTGTGCCCAATGAAATGGCACGAACGCACATTTGCAGTGCGTCTATAAAACGTTTTCCCGCTTCCAGTCCGCCTTTTACTTCAAAGCTTAGCAGCGCGCCGGGGTGGCGCATTTGTTTGTTGCTGATGGCATGACCCGGGTGTGAACTGAGCCCGTTATAGTTCACTTTCTCAATTTTGGGATGCTGTTCCAGGAAAGCGGCCACTTCCATAGCGTTGTGGCAATGACGCTCCATTCTTAACTCCAATGTTTTCAGTCCCTGCGTTAAGAGAAATGCGTCGAAGGGGTTGCTGTTGCCGCCCAACAAGGCATGCCATTTCCAAACCCTTGTACGCATGAGCGTAAGGTCTTTTCCGATCAGTATTCCACCGATAGATGTTCCGTGACCGTTGAGGAATTTTGTAGTGGAATGAAAAACGAAATCCACCCCATAGCGGAAGGGTTGCTGCAGGTAAGGTGTTGCGAAGGTATTGTCAACGGATACGAGCAAACCTTTTTGTTTCGCCAGGAGCGTTATTTCTTCAATATCAACGCATTTGGTGGTGGGATTGGATGGTGTTTCAATATGCACCAGTTTAATGGAAGGATCGTTATCTATTGCCGCCTTCACCTGGATGGGATCACCCATATCCACGATGGTGGTCTTAATGCCGCTATCGGCCAGCACTTTGTGCATCAGCTCGTGGGTGCCGCCATATAAAGAATAATGGGATAAAACGGTATCACCTGCTTTCAGCGTACTGAAAAAAAGTGTGGTCATTGCGGCCTGACCGCTGGCGTGCAGTAAAGCTTTTAATTGCAGGGGTGAACCATCCTCGTTTGTTATTCCGAAGGCTTCCAGTGCGGCAATGGTTTCTTCAGCCACAGTAAAAGTTGGGTTGCCCCAGCGACTGTAGATTTTCGTTTTATCCTCACCCGCAAATCGTTCCATTCCCTGCTGTGCCGAATCGAAAGTAAAGGTTGATGTGGCATATATCGGAGTGAGGTGTGCGTAGTCTGGGTTATTGTGCCCGGCAGTGTGTATAGCAACGGAACTGATGCCCGTGAGTGGAAATTTCATTGTAACAGTTTCAGTTTAATTATAGTACCCCTAACCACCCCTTCCCGATAGAGGATTGGGTATGCTATCCTAAGATCTTTCTTAATTGAATCATCCCTCGTATCCCCACTTGACCCATGTAGCACCCCAGGTAAATCCGCCGCCGAAGGCCGCCAGTACCAGGTTATCGCCTTTTTTAAGCTGGCTTTCCCAATCCCATAAACACAGGGGAATGGTGGCGGCAGTAGTATTACCGTATTTCTGAATGTTGATCATCACTTTTTCCCTTGGCAAACCCATCCGGTTGGCGGTAGCATCAATGATGCGCAGGTTGGCCTGGTGTGGTACCAGCCAGGCAATATCTTCGCCGGTAAGGCCATTTCTTTCGAGTAATTCGGCACTGACATCCGCCATCCCTTTAACTGCCGCTTTAAAAACAGGCTGACCATCCTGGTAAGCGAAATGTTCTTTTGCCAGAACGGTTTCTACACTGGCAGGTTTAAGGGAACCGCCCGCTTTCATGTGTAAGTATTCACGCCCGCTTCCATCACTCCTTAAAATGCTGTCAAGAACACCCGCTCCATCCGTTGAAGGTTCCAGTAAAACCGCGCCGGCACCATCACCAAAAATGATGCAGGTTGCCCGGTCGGTATAATCGATAATGGCACTCATCTTATCCACACCCACTACCACCACTTTCTTAAAACGCCCACTTTCTATATACATAGCCGCGGAAGTGAGCGCATACAGGAAACCGCTGCAGGCAGCGCTGAGGTCAAATCCCCAGGCATTGGTAGCACCTATCTTATCGCAGATAATATTGGCTGTTGCCGGGAAAACCATATCCGGCGTAAACCGTTGCACAGATCAAACAATCTATATCTTTCGGGTCCAGGTTCTTTTTACGAAGTATTTCCTGGACCGCCGGAACAGCCATATCACTGCTGGCCTTACCAGGCTCCCTTAGTATCCTTCTTTCTTCAATCCCGGTCCTTGTTCTGATCCACTCATCATTCGTATCCACCATCTTTTCCAGGTCAAAATTGGTGAGTTTCGTCTCCGGAACATAGCCTCCCACGCAGGTAATAGCCGCTTTCAATTGGGTCATAGTCTTTTCTTGTTACCGCAAATATCCATACAATTTGTTTACGAAGCGTGAATCGGGAATCGTGAATCGTCAATCGTGAATCGAGAATACATCTATGTTCATTTATTCAGGATTGACGATTCCCGATTCCCGAAACCAGCTGTACAGCTATTACGAATAGCTATAATTTGATTAAAATGCCAATATAAATTGACGGAAGCAGCTGATTTTAGCATATTTTTGGCTCAAATATGATCGCTTTTGTTCGTGGACATTTTGCTGTAAAAACACCGGCCCGTATTGTGGTGGATGTTAACGGGGTGGGGTATGATTGCCAGGTAAGCCTGAATACGTATGCCGCCGTGAGTAGTAAGGATAGCGGGCTTTTGTATACGTACCTGCATATCACGGAAAACGCGCAAACCCTGTTTGGTTTTGCTGAACTGGTGGAGAAAGAAATGTTCCTGCAACTGATCAGTGTATCGGGAGTGGGTGCTTCTACGGCCCGTATGATGTTATCGGGGATGCGGCCGGATGAAATTGCCAATGCCATTGTAGCGGGCAACACCCGCCAGCTGGAAGGTATCAAAGGCATAGGAAAGAAGTCGGCGGAACGCCTGATTGTTGAACTGCGTGACAAGCTGGCTAAACACACCACCGCCTTCCAGGCTTCTGCGGGTACAATGGTTCAGACGGTGGACGCGGATGCGGTGAATGCCCTGGTTGCATTAGGAATCGGCAAACCTATGGCTGAGCAGGCGGTGAAAAAAACAGTAGCAGCCATACCCGGGAACGCATCATTGGAAGACATTATTAAACAAGCATTGAAAAGCCTATAGTTATCCTACTTCTACTTAACCTGTAAACCACGCGTTTATCGTATCATTTCTACTTAACTAATCGTAAGGGCTTGAAGTTTGTAAGCAATGTTGCTTTTTTTGTAATCCTTCTTGTGTCCGGTCAGCAAGCCATGGCACAGAAGAGGGATACCACGCGCTTTCCTATCACTGACAGGCGCGGTGATTTCATGTCTAATAAAAGCCTGAACCCTTTTGATATCCGTGATACTTCCCTTATCCAAACCAGGATCGAATATGACTGGCGAACGAAACAATATTATATCGTTGAAAAAATAGGCAGCACCTATTATCGTAAACCCACTTCCCTCACATTTGAAGAATTCTGGCGCCTCCGAAACAAAGATGCTGAAACAGACTATTTCAAAAAGCGTGCCGATGCTTTAACCGCGTTAAATCTGAAGATGTCGCGGCCCAGGATGCGCATTTTTGATAATCTGTTCGACAGAATATTTGGCGTTGGGACCAATGGCCTTAAAGTGGATATCAAGCGAACGGGAGAAGTGAATGTAATGGCTGGCTACCAGGGCCAGACTATCAATAACCCCACTTTGCCGGAAAGAGCTCGTAAGAACGGAGGTTTTGATTTTGATATGAATGCCAAACTGAATGTGAACTCCAATATTGGCGAGAAATTAAAATTCCCCATCAATTATAACACCTTATCCAACCTGGGTTTCGACAACATGTTGAAGCTTGACTATAAAGGATTGGATGATGAGATTATTAAAAGCCTGGAAGCCGGTAATATTTCATTCCAGTCAAGAAGCACCCTTATACCCAGTGCACAGAACCTTTTTGGTGTTAAAACAAAACTACAGTTTGGCAAAGTGTTTATAACGGCAGCTTTAGCCAATCAGCGTTCCACCCGGCAATCGGTGGCTTTACAAGGTGGTGCGTCCACGCAAACATTTACCAAGAAGCTGGATGAGTATGAGGAGAACCGTCACTTTTTACTGGGCCAGTATTTCCGTGCCAACTACAATACTTCGATGGCGAAACTACCGGTTGTTAACTCGCAGGTGCAGATACAGAAGATGGAAGTATGGGTTACTAATCGTACCGGTGCCACCACCGACGCGAGGGATATTGTGGGTATGATGGACCTGGCTGAAAACGCGCCTTATAACCCGGCCATTCGTTCGCTTACCACCAGCCCGCTTCCTGATAACGGCAGCAATGATCTTTACTCATCCCTGGTAAATAACACGCTATCGCGTAATCCCGCGGCCGTGAATTCAATTTTGCTGGCCAAAGGATTACGCCCGGTGGATGATTATGAAAAAACATTTGCCCGCAAACTGGGTCCAACTGAATATTATTTTAACCCCCAGATAGGCTTCTTGTCGCTGAACGCGCAGTTACAGCCCGATGAGGTACTGGCTGTTGCGTACCAATATCAATACAATGGGCGTGTTTACCGGGTGGGTGAATTATCGAGTGATGTTGCGCTGGACTCAACAAAAGGGGTACAGAAAGTTTTGTTCCTGAAATTATTGAAAGCTACTTCCCAGCGTGTTAATCTGCCTATCTGGGGATGGATGATGAAGAACGTTTATTCGCTGGATCTTTTTGGAGGTATTCAGCAGGATGGGTTTCAACTGAATATATTGTATGATGATCCGGGCGGGGGATTAAAAAGGTACCTGCCTGAAAGCTCGCCGGGTGTAAGCGGTAAAACCTTATTAAACGTACTGAATCTCGACCGGCTCAACGGACGCAATGATCCGCAGCCGGATGGTATTTTCGATTATGTGGATGGTTTTACCATCCTGCCTAAAATGGGAAGGGTGGTATTTCCGGTACTGGAGCCTTTTGGCCGCGACCTGGAAGCATTGGCTTTCCAGGGGGCCTCTACGGCTTTAAAAAACAAATACGTTTATTATGCGCTATACGATTCTATCAAAGCCATAGCGCAAACCTATGCTAACCTGAGTCGTTTTGTGATGCAGGGCCAGGTAAAGGGCAGTGCTGGAGGCTCGGAGATAGCATTGAATACATTTAATATACCACAGGGTTCCGTTACCGTAACAGCCGGCGGAACCGTGCTGAAAGAAGGAACGGATTATATTGTTGATTATAACCTGGGTAGTTTAAAAATCATCAACCAGGGTATTCTCAGTTCCAATATCCCGGTGAATGTTTCGTTTGAAAATAATGGCGGATTTGGTATACAGCAACGGAGTTTTACAGGGTTGCGGGTAGATTATGTAGCCAATAAAAAATTAACCATCGGAGCACAAACGGTTCGTCTGGCGGAGCGCCCTTTTTTTACCAAAACAATGTATTCAGAAGACCCGATCCGGAACACCATGTATGGTGTGGATATAAGTTATCGCTCCGAGCTTCCGGGTCTAACCCGCTTGCTGGACAAACTTCCGTTCTATTCCACCAAGGCAAAATCTTTTATCAATGCTTATGGAGAGGGTGCTATACTGAAGCCGGGACACCCGTCACAGATCGGTTCTGGTAGACAGGGACAGAGCTATATCGATGATTTTGAAGGAACCAAGAGCAGTATCGACCTTCGTTTTCCGCTGGTATCCTGGGCGCTGGCTTCCACCCCGCAGGGCAATCCGCTATTTCCGGAAGCCGGGCTTAATGATTCTATCGACTATAATTTCAACCGGGCCAAATTGGCCTGGTATAATATCGAACCCAACCTGCAGGATAAGAACAGCAGTGGTAACCCGTTACGCAAAGACCTGGATGAGCTGAGCGACCCGCGCGTAAGGCAGGTATACACCAGTGAATTGTTTCCCCAGCGTACCACGAATATTACAGATGTACTTACTTCCACTTTCGACCTTGCTTTTTATCCAACAGAAAAAGGACCTTATAATTTTGAAACCAGGCGGGGTCAGATCGATGCGAATGGAAAACTGGCCAGGCCCGCAGCCCGCTGGGGTGGTATCATGCGTTCTATTGATCAAACCGATTTTGAAACCAGCAACCTTGAGTATATAGAATTCTGGGTGCAGAATCCCTTCATAAAAAATCCCGGCAGTACAGGCGGAACCATGCACATCAACCTGGGAAATGTAAGCGAGGATATCCTGAAAGACGGGAAACGTTTTTATGAGAATGGAATGAATACGCCCAATATCCTGAGCGATGTGGATAGTGCCACCACCTGGGGCAAAACACCCGTGAACCCCATACAGATCACCCAGGCTTTCAGTAATGAACCGGCCGATCGCCCTTTTCAGGACGTAGGTTTTGATGGGTTGGATGATGAAGCGGAAAGAAGAAAAAAGGGATATATTCTGCAAAGGCTGGCGGCCAATTTTGGTACCGGTTCCGCCGCTTTCCAGAAAGCTTTTGCCGACCCCTCTAATGATAA
The DNA here is from genome assembly GCA_965229175.1 of Sediminibacterium sp. Taxonomy (GTDB): domain Bacteria; phylum Bacteroidota; class Bacteroidia; order Chitinophagales; family Chitinophagaceae; genus Sediminibacterium. The sequence continues at coordinate 196,593 of CBDDIT010000058.1, forward strand.
CTATACCTGGTACCGCGATGCCCAGTTTGACCAGTTGGGAACCGGTATCCTGGGCAGGTATAAGAATTATAATAACCCGCAGGGTAATTCACCCATTGCCACCACCGGGGGACAGTTCACTTCTGCGGCAACACTGTTCCCGGATAATGAAGACCTGAACAGGGATAATACCCTGAATGAAACAGAAGCCTATTACGAGTATGATATCAACCTGCGACCCGGAATGAACGTGGGTGTAACGCCTTATGTCACGGACAAAAGAACGGTAACCGTCAACTCGGCGGATGGCGTTACGCGCACGGAAGACTGGTTCCTGTTCCGGGTTCCCATTAAAGGATATTCCCGGAAGATCGGAAGTATCCCTGATTTTAAATCTATCCGTTTCGCGAGGATGTACCTGGAAGGGTTTACAGATTCGGTGGTTCTAAGGTTTGCAACCCTTAACCTCGTTCGTAACCAGTGGCGCCAATTCACTTATAATATAGATACAACCGGTTCATATACGCCGGTTAATAACTCAGGGGGAACTACTTTTAACACATTAGCCGTTAACCTGGAGGAAAACAGCAACCGTACGCCGGTGAACTATATAATGCCACCTGATGTGGAGCGGGTGCAGTTGCTGAGCAATAATGGAGTTAATATCCAGCAGAATGAGCAGGCGATGAGCTTAAAGATCAGTAATCTTTTCACTGGCGAATCCAGGGGTGTATTTAAAACGCTGAGTTATGATTTCAGGCAGTTCGGACAGATGTCGATGTATATCCATGCCGAATCGGTTACCGGCCAGCGCCCGGTAAGGGATGGGGAACTGAATGCGATCGTAAGGATCGGGCAGGATTTTTTGAATAACTACTATGAAATAAAGATCCCCCTGAAGGTTACGCTCCCCGGCAACTATACAAAAGGGCAGGAAGAAATTGTATGGCCGGCGCGTAATAACCTCGATTTTAACCTGAGTGAATTGATCAATCTCAAGCTGCGCAGAAATAACTCGGGGGCATCCTTAACCAATATTTACCGGTACAGGCTGGATAGCACCAAACAGATCTCAATCATGGGTAATCCCAACCTGGGTTCCGTTTCCGGTATCATGATCGCGGTTGAGAACCCGTTCAGGCCCGATGGCCCGGTACAGAATGCCGAGGTATGGGTAAACGAGCTACGACTATCATCGCTGAATGAAGAAGGAGGATGGGCCGCGCTGGGGCGGATAGACCTCACACTGGCCGACCTGGGAAGCCTTTCGGTTTCCGCTAATACCCATAGCCAGGGTTTTGGCACCATCGAACAGCGCGTAAATGAAAGAGCAAAGGAAAACCTGGTGCAGTTTGATATGGCGGCTAATATCGATGCCGGCAAGCTGCTACCCAAAAAAGCCAGGTTATCCCTGCCGGTTTATGCAAGTATTAACCGAACGGTAATTACGCCGCAGTTCGATCCGTTCGACCTGGATGTTAAACTGAAAGACAAGCTTCGCGAAACCAGTTCAAAAGAACAGCAGGATTCTATACGTTCTGCATCTATTGATCAAACGACTATTAAAACCTTTAATATTACCAATGCCCGTGTATTGCCTTCAGGTGGCAGACCGGGCTTGTTTAAGCTGAGCAATTTTGATTTCAGCTATGCTTTTTCGCAGATAGAACAGAGCAGCCCGCTGATATTAACGAATAATATTACCAAACAACGCGGCGGTTTTGGATATACCTATGTGCGTAGCTCTACTTATATAGAACCCTTTAAACGTATTATTCGTACCAAAACGCCGTGGCTGGCCTGGATACGCGATTTTAACTTTAGCCCGCAGCCTAATTCTTTAAGTTTCAGAACGGATATCAACCGCCAGTTTGGAGAGTTTATTCCCAGGGTGATTAACGCGCCGGGAACAGGAAATGGTGTGACGAAAGTTGATACGACCTATGATAAATATTTTACGTTCGACAGGTATTATCATATGGGATGGGATTTCAGCCGCTCACTTAACCTGGATTTTAACGCTACCAATAACGCGCGGATAGACGAACCTTTTGGAAGGATAGATACCAAAGCCAAAAAAGATACCCTTCGCGACAATTTTTTTAGTGGAGGAAGGAATACCCTGTACCAGCAAAGAGCGATATTGAAATACAATATACCTTTTAATAAGTTGCCCCTGACAGACTGGATACAGGCTGGCTATGCCTATGGAACCTCCTATAACTGGATAGGAGCCAGCAGGCTCGCCGCTTACCTGGGTAATACGATCGAGAATTCACAGGAGAATAATATAAACGCACAATTCAATTTCGCTGCGTTATACAATAAGTCAAAATTCTTCCGTTCCATTGAAAATATTGCACCCCCGAGGCCGAAAGTACGGACAGATGTAAAAGACACTAAAAACCCTTTGGGTAAAGTTATTCCAACGAAAGAAGAAGCCCTGAAAGGATTAAAAGGCAAAAAGCGGAAGGAAGCATTGAAAAAATGGAAGGCGATGAAGCGGGATGAAAGAATAGCGGAGCGGCTGGCGAAAGCCAATGAACCGGTAGAAATGGGTGGTGCCGTTAGAGCCGCGGGCAAATTTATCACCATGCTCAGAAGTGTGGGTATCAGCTATACCGCTAATTACCGTAGCCGGGTGCCAGGCTATATGGATAGCACCAGGGCACTGGGACAAAACTGGAATAGTATGGCACCGGGACTGGACTATGTGTTTGGGCGGCAGCCGGACAGCAACTGGCTGAATAAGCAGGCTGCCAAAGGGCTGTTTACCAGGGATAGTACATTTAATATGCTCTATCGCCAAAACTTTGAACAGCATTTATCCATCACAGCGCAACTGGAACCGATACGTGACCTGCGGATTGATTTGAACCTGGAAAAATCCTTTTCGAAAGAATATACAGAGTTGTTTAAAGATACTACCGGTAGCGCGGGATTACACCACCTGGGTCCATTGGCCAGCGGTGGCTTCAGCGTTTCCTATATAGGTTTGGGTACTATGTTCGACAGGTATAACCCTAATGAGATATCCGGCACATTCAAACGGTTCGAGGTTAACCGGCAGATCATTTCTTTACGTGTGGCGCAGGGCAACCCGTATTGGGTAGCCAATGGGTCAAAACTTACGGCGGATGGTTATGCTGCGGGCTATGGACGATACGCACAGGACGTATTGGTACCTGCGTTTATTGCTGCGTATACCGGCAAGGATCCGAATTCAGTTTCCCTGGTTAAACAATCTAACAGCCGGATCAGTGCCAATCCTTTCAGTGGCTTTTTACCCAAACCGAACTGGAGGCTTACCTATTCAGGGCTTACGCGGGTTACTAAATTGTCGAAGATCTTTTCCAATATTACACTCACCCATGGATACAACGGAACGCTTAGCATGAACAGCTTTAACAGTGCATTGTTTTACCAGGATCCTTTCCGTTTTAGCGCGCCAGGCTTTATTGATACCGTTAGTGGAAACTATATTCCCTATTATCTGGTGCCCAATATAACCTTAAGAGAAAACCTTGAACCCCTGATCGGTGTTGAGGTAACCACGGTTAAACAGCTCAATCTTAAATTCGAGTACAAGAAATCACGAACACTCAGCCTGAGCCTTATCGATTACCAGCTGAGCGAAAGCCGCAGTACGGAATGGACAGCTGGCGTCGGTTTCCGAAAACGTGGACTCAATCTCCCTTTCAAGTTGCCTGGCATGAAGAGTTCAAAACTGGACAATGACCTTAGTCTGCGTCTCGACCTCTCTATGCGCGATGTAGCTATGAGTAACAGTCGCCTAGACCAGGCCTATGCATATGGAACCGGAGGGCAGAAAGAGATTACTATTCAGCCATCCATCGACTATGTATTAAATAAGCGTATCAACCTTAGATTTTACTTCGACCAGCGAAGGGTTACACCTTATATATCCACATCAGCCCCGGTAACCAATACACGCGCCGGCATCAATGTGCGCATATCCCTAGCCCCGTAATTCTATGCTTCTCCCGTTATATATCGACATCACATCATCCTTCACGCCTTTGCGGGCAAAAAAACTTCTAAAACACCCGAATGCCAAGCTTAATTGAATACCTCCGGTAATGATAATCAAAACGCTGCGAATTATCCCGTTCCCTGACGTTGCTCCATATCGAGAATTGATTGTATTTCACATAGCTAAACTGTTTGTAACTGTAGCCCGCTGAGAGGCTGAATGCCAGTTTACGGCTGACACGCTTGTCAATACCCACCCCCGCTTCACCATAAAAAGCCGGTCTGAATGTTACATAATCTCGATCGTCTGATTTCCTGGGCATTTGATCGCTATATAGGGCCAGGTTTACTCCCGCATCACCATAGACATAAGGCTGCCAGCTTTTTTTAGCGTTTATATACCGTCTGATATCAAAAAACACAGGAATGCTTTTATATCCATACCGGTCATAAGCGGCACCAATACCCCCGAACCAACTCTGCCAGCGTAGCCCGGCAACAGCCTGGTAAGCAAATAATTTTTGAGATTCCCCGCTCAACCTGGCCATACTGGCAATAGCACTGAAACGGATACTGTCTTTCTTTTGTTGCGATTTGGCGTTGGTTTGTATAATAAGTGAAAGAGAGAGGAGTACGTATATCTTTTTCATGGTAGTTTTATTGTGTCAGGCTAAGGGTACTCAGTTTCTTTATATTCGAAAGATCGCTGTAGTCAAACTGGTGCAAGCCTTCTTTTGTAGTTACATACAATATGTTATTCAAAGAGATCACATCGTATGCTGAGCCAACAGGGACCGTTTGTTTCAGAACCAGGTTATTCACATCCGTTGCATCAAATATTTTCAATCCGTCAATGGCATCGCATACAAATAAAGTATTGCCGTCTTTGCACAATCCTCTTGGGCTGGACAGCAGGTATTTTTTAATGAATGAAGGCCGCAATACATCCTGCACGTTTACAACCTGCAGTTCATTGTCAATCCCACCGCAACCTGTTCCGGAACGAAGGGTGATAAATGCATGAATGCCATCTGTAATAACAGGGTCGCAGACGGTAGCGTGCGAGAAAGTCGACAACTGAACGGGTTTATCAGGGTCGGCAATGCTGAATATGTACATACCGGATGTAGAACCGATAAACAGCTTATCCTTAAACGGAAAAATGGTTTCAGCGGCACCAATACCGAGATGCAGATTCCGGTTGGTAAGATAGCTTGGGGAAGCAGGATCGGCTATCGAGATCGCGTTTAAAAGGTTCTGGCTAACAGTATAAAGATGTTTACCCGTTATCGCCATTTTCGCCATCGAACCTACTACCCCGGTGGTTGGAGCGGAATAGGAAGAAGAAGCGTAGGAAGAATACAGCAGCATCGGGTCGTATAAAAACCGGGGTGTTAAAAAGCCGCTGGTTGTCCAGATGCCCTGGCCCTCCGTTAGTTTAACCGTTACCGAAGTATCTTTTACTATCCAGCCGGTGGGTATTTTGGTTGGATCACTCAGGTAAACACCATTGATCAGTTTCCTGTCGGGAAATATACCAGGAATATAGGTCTTCAGCTTAATGTTGGATAGATTACTGATGTCGATGGCCATCAGGTCGGAATAGCAGTCAGCATAGAGCATATTGCCTTCTACAGCAATATCTTCATTACCCGGAATCCGGATAAAAGCTTTGTTGACGGGGCTGGCAGGGTTGGTATTGTCTATAACATGAATCCCCTTTTCCAGTTCCACCAGGTAGATGGTATTTCCCTGTATGCACATTTTACCGGCATTGGATACGGGCTGTGGAATATCATTTTTGATGGCAGCCCGTACTTTATCGGCATTCTCGTATACCGGGATATACAGTTTGTAATGGAGATTTCCTGTGTCCTTCAGGCAAGCACTGAAAAGGCTGGCAGCGAGAAGTACTAACCAGGCAGCGGGTTTGCGGATGGGTTTTAACATGACAGCTGTTTTAGGCTTTTTAATAGCTTTACAGTGGCATGACCCATCAAACTAAAGGTTCGTTGCAGGGAGGTAAAATTTTGAATACATATTTTGAATTCCGGTCTTTAATTGCAGTGTTTTATTTCTCATTGGGTGAATGAATGACTGTGAAGCCTTGTCATAATCAGGCCTAGGCCACAAAACTTATTTCTTTATGTGTAAAAAACGGTATCTTTTTTTTATTTTATTTGTAAAGCTTAGCCACCTCTATTGTCAAACGAATGACGACATAGAAATTAAAAAAGGAGTTTTTGTGTCGTCCTCGTTTTGCAGTTCTATTCCTTTGGGTGTTTTTTCATCGAAAAACACCCACTTGTCCAATTCTGGATTAGCAAAGCTTGGTGGCACTTTAAAAGGAAGTCTTGGATACTATCTCAATAGGAAATGGGGGGTTCTATTAAATTACGACAGGGTTTCGTTTCCTTTGAATTCTAATTCGGTAAACAATTCTTTCACAGAATCTTATCCCCAGTACACTGTCTACAATACTTCAGAAGGATGGTGGGTTTTGCATAACATTCAAGTTGGGGCATTGAATAACTACTATATAAAACGAAGGGGAAGGAAGCCAGGCTTACTGGTGGAAAACCGTTGTTTGATAGGTATTTGCATTATTAATTCCCCGGGAATTTCATTATTCAGCAATAACGGGGCGTCGAGTTTATCATTCGTTCAGAGCTCTGAAAATACTTCTTCATTCTCTGTGTCTATTGGCGGAGGAATAAGCAATATTCCAACGAAGCACCTTTTTTTAAAAGCCACGCTTGACCTTTGTCAAACCTATGGTCGGTTTAGAAACATCCAAGTGGCTAGAAATCAAGATGGAGTTATCGCTTCTTCATTTAAAAGTATTAATCAGCCCATTAGCTATTTGGCAATTGGCTGGGCAGTAGGATGGAAGTTTTAACTCTTTTATTTGACAATCAAACGTTGGCCAGGCTGCTGTTGCAGTCGGTAGGAATCGAGTTGTGAACTGAAAGCAACGGTTTTCTGTTGTCTATCAAGTCGGTAAATCAGTAAGCCCCATTGTCTCATCCGTTCAACTCTATCAGTATCACTTTATAGAGCATCAACAGATAATAAACGTCAACGGTAATTTAGATAGTTCACTCCCGGTGTTGTTGCCGCTGTTTTTCAGTGTTGTTCTGATTTTCTTTTAGTCGTCTTCTAGTTTTGTTTTGGTTTTGTGGCTGTTAACAAGAATCGGCTGGCTCTCCAAAGCCACCAAACCAAACCAAAACTAGGACAATATAGCCAACCGGAGCCAGCGCATAGCAACAATACAGCCAGCCGGAGCCAGCGCATAGCAACCACACAGCCAGCCAGAGCCAGCGGATGTAAGAACAACTCGAGTAAATGAGGTTTTTTGCGTAACAAAACTTGGTACTTTAAATACTTGCTGGTGGTTATGCAACCCTGCAACCCTTTTGGGTTAGAAACCGAATGTAAGTTTGCCTTGTTTCCGTTACGATCAATGCTGCCTGCAGCGGGGAATATAGCGTTACATGCAAAGAGTTGGCTAATGAATAAATCAGACTAACTATACGAATGCCAGAACACAGCACGTTCCGTAGTAAGGTTTTGTGCGTGAAGCTATTACGAATGTGCAGGAACCAATTTTTTGCGATTGAATTCAGGCCGGTCAGGCATCGGTTATCGGGACGGTTTAGCGTTCAGCAAGAAAGTTGCGGATCTGTTTTTCAATCTGGTCGCAGCTGAGCAGCATGGGTTTGGAGTCGATAATAATTCGGATGGCATTGGCTTCAAAGGCGTATGACCCGCTGATCGTACCTACTACCGGAATCTGCAGGTGGATGGTTTTGGCGGCTGAATCAAGGTTGCCGCCGTAGGCACTGAGTTCGCTTTTCAGTTTTTTTTCCAGGTCGGCAGACGAGCCGCTGAAATCAAGTAAAAAATCACATTTTGCCATACCTTCCATTTTAAGAATCGCCACATAAAGATAATAACATCCCACCTGAGCCCCAAGAATAAGAAAGCCACCCCCACCCCCAAAAACTAATAAACCAAAAACCAATAAACCAATAAACCATCCCCCCAGTTTTTTGTTACTATACTCAAAGGATACCTAAAACCAATATTATGCCAACAGCAACTACTAAAGCCTTCGGAGCAGCCGCACTGGATGCGGATTTACTACCCATGAATATCGAACGCCGGGAAGTTACAGCGAAGGATATTGAAATCGACATTTTATTCTGCGGGGTCTGCCATTCAGACCTTCACACCGCCAGGAACGACTGGGGCGGAAGTATTTACCCGGTAGTGCCGGGCCATGAAATTATAGGTAGGGTAACCAAGGTAGGGGCCGAGGTTACTAAAGTGAAAGTGGGAGATATTGCCGCTGTGGGTTGCATGGTAGATTCCTGCCATACCTGCGAAAGTTGTAAAAAAGACCTCGAGCAGTATTGTTTGAACGGATTTACCGGAACCTACAACGGGAAAGACCGCCATTCCGGTAAACAGACTTTTGGAGGATATTCAGAAAGGATTGTGGTGGAGGAGCATTTTGTGTTACGCGTGCCGCCGAACCTCGACCTGGCTGCTACGGCTCCCTTGCTTTGCGCGGGAATCACTACCTGGTCGCCGCTGCGGCACTGGAATGTGGGCAAGGATAGTAAAGTGGCCGTGGTAGGGCTGGGCGGCCTGGGTCATATGGCCATCAAACTGGCGAAAGGGCTGGGGGCACATGTTTCACTTTTCTCCCGAACACCCGGAAAGGAGAAAGACGCACTGGCGTTGGGCGCGGATGAAGTGATTATTTCGACTGATAAGAGACAGATGAGCTCTGTTAAAGGAAAGTTCGACCTGATTATTGATACAGTTCCTTATGTACACGATGTAAACCCGTATGTGGCAACCCTGAATATCAGTGGAACCCTGGTACTGGTGGGATACCTGGGTGGGCTGGAGCCTATATTAAACACGGTTCCTATGATACTGGGAAGAAAATCAGTTGCAGGTTCGTTGATCGGTGGAATTGCGGAAACCCAGGAAATGCTCGATTTCTGCGGAGAACATAATATTGTTTCGGAAATTGAACTGATAAAAATACAGGATATTAATACTGCCTATGAGCGGATGCTGAAAAGTGATGTACGCTACCGGTTCGTAATTGATATGTCTTCGCTAAAGAACTAGGATATAAAAACCGCAGTTTCATTAGGTTAGAACGCCTCCCTTACAAAGGAGGCGTTTTTTTTGATAACCGGCACCGGGAAAAAAAATTTGGCGGAAAACCGAAAATGAATTTATATTTGTCTACCTAAATAGTAGACTATTATTTTAGGTTCATTTAGCATAGCTTTTTATTGTACTTGTTCGGCCTGCGGTTTTTACTGCGGGCCCTTTTTGAATCTTCCTTAAATATCATTAACAATATAATATGAAGTCAATTGGTTTTTTTCTGCTGCTTCTGTTGTTGTTTACCTCCGGTCTTGCTGCTCAATCCAGCCAGCATATCGTTCGCGGGGTAGTAACTGAGGCAGTTTCTTTAACTCCCCTGGAAGGCGTTGAGATAGTGGCCAGGGTAAGCAAGCTGGCATCGGGATCGCAAACAGATGGCGTGTTTACTATCCCCGTAACCGACAAGGATTCAATGCTTGTTTTCAGTTTCCCGGGTTATGAGACAAGGGAAGTTAAACTTAAAGGGGAAACTGATATTAATATCCAGTTGGAAAAAAAATCGACCAATGTTTTACTGGCCGATCCTGCCGTTCTTATCGGAAGCTGGAGGGGATTATTTGCTGTGCGCCCCGGTGTGGAAGTTCCTTTTAATTTCATTATTTCTGAGGATGCCAATGGTTTATCCGCCGCCCTGGTTAATGCCGATGAGAGGTTTCCCGCCGGGAAGCTGAACATTGTCGGCGATTCTGTTTTTATCCCACTGCCGCTTTTTGAGAATGAACTGGCTTTATCATTGAAAGGAAATCTCCTGACCGGTGTTTTACGCCGCCAGGATTTAAGGGGTAATCCTCTTCAACTGAAGGCTGAAAAAGGACAGAATTACCGGTTTGACGAAAACGGTTCGGCTCCGCTGAAAGACATTTCAGGTAACTATAGGGTTGTTTTTCAATCGCCCGGTGGCAAAGAAGAACAGGCGGTAGGAATTTTCCGGCAAAAGGGCAACAAAGTGTTCGCAACTTTTTTGCGTGTTACGGGCGACTCTCGTTACCTGGAAGGGAATATTGAGGATAACCAGTTAAAGCTTTCTGCATTTATCGGGTCTTCTCCCAGTTATTATACCGCCATCGTACAGCCGGATGGCAGCCTGAAAGGAGAAACTGTGAATACGCGAGGGGGGTTGCCCTTTACCGCCATACCCGATGCAGGTGCCGCTTTACCGGATGCTTATACGCTCACCAACCTCAAAGACGCAGCTTCGGCTTTTACTTTCAGTTTTCCCGATGCACAGGGAAAAATGGTTAGTTCCGCTGATGAAGGATTTAAAGGAAAGCCACTGATCGTTGCCATAGGCGGTACCTGGTGTCCCAACTGTATGGATGAAGCGGGATTTTTAGGGCCCTGGTATAAGCAGAATAAGCAAAGAGGTATAGAGGTTATTTCGCTCCAGTATGAGCGGCAAACTGATCTGCCCTATGTAAAGAAGGCTTTTGAACGATTTCAAAAGCACTTTGGTATTGAATACACACTCCTGCTTTGTGGTGTGGCAGACAAACAGGCTGTGGTTTCTTCCCTGCCGGCATTACAGAATTTTCTTTCGTTTCCTACCACACTTTTTATCGATCGATACGGCAAAGTGCAAAAAATTCATACCGGGTTTACAGGACCTGCAACAGGAGAACATTACAAAGCTTTTGTAAAAGAGTTTAATGAAGAAGCCAACAAGCTGATAGAAAAATAATCCCGAACCGGACCTAAAAAAAGCGATATGCATCTTAACTACCTGGCACTGGCTGTACCGTTTTTTTTATTTTTTATGATAGCCGAGTTCCTGATTGCCAAACGTTTGGGAAGGCCGCTGTTTACATTTGCCAATGCTATTAGTAATATTAATACCGGTGTAGCAGAGAGAATGCTGGATGTGTTTGCTACGGGGGCTTTTTATTTTGTGTATGATTACCTGTACCGGCATTTTGCTATCTGGCATTTTAAACCTACTGTCTTTCACTGGATACTACTCCTGTTGCTTACAGATTTTGTATGGTACTGGTATCATCGCCTGGGCCATGAGATTAATATTTTTTGGGCAGTTCATGTTGTGCATCATCAAAGCGATGATTTTAATTATACCGTTTCCGCCAGGATAACCATATTCCAGGCCATCGTTCGTACCGGATTCTGGGCTATTATGCCGGTTGCCGGTTTTACCGCACCCATGATTACTACTATGCTGATCCTGCATGGGCTGTATCCTTTTTTTATACATACCCAGCTGATCGGAAAAATGGGAATACTCGAATACATTTTTGTTACGCCCTCACATCACCGCGTTCACCATGCCAGCAACCCGGAGTACCTGGACAAAAATTACGGTGACGTACTGATTATATGGGACAAATTATTTGGCACTTTTTGCAAAGAGAAAGATAATGTTGTCATTACTTACGGACTTACCAAGCCATTGGAAAGCCATAGCTTTTTATGGCAGCAGTTTCATTTTGTAATTGAATTGATGCATAGTGTGCGATCGGCCAAAGGATGGAGAGAAAAGATGGCACTCCTTTTCGGCAAGCCCGATGCCATTTCACCCGAAGTGAGGGAGATTGTAGAAGCGAAGTTTCATATCCGTAAGAACAAACTGCAGATAGCTGAGCAGCTTAACCGGTATGTATTATGGCAGGTAGTATTGACCCTGTTCTTCCTGTTCGGTTTTATTTTATTGGAAAAGCAGCTGCCTGTTGTTCTGCAGATCATATCTGCCGGCCTTATATTTATTACACTGGTAAACTGCGGAGCCATTCTGGAACAGAAAAAATGGATCTTTTATCTTGAGTACGCACGTTACCTGCTGTTGTTTTTGGTTGTGCTGATCTATTTTCCCAATATCCAGCTATTGTCTGTGATTGCCCTACTGGCTTTTGTTATCACCTGTTTCTTCCACACGGTGCAAAACTATTATTTGAAGGTGGTGTACCGGGTGGGGTGATACTAGTTTAGTATCACCGCTTCAGAAAACCTTTCCATCTCTTCCAGCTGCGGGCTGCATTGCAACAGGAAAAAATCAACGCCAATTTCTTCAAACCGGGCCACACGGTCTTTCACCTGTTGTGGCGTGCCGATAAGACCTGTACGCAGCCCCCGGTTGGAAACGGAATAGTCTTCCAGCGAAACCTTCTGCTCAAGCTGTGTTCCGTTAACCCATTGCTGATAGTTCTGGTAACCGGCACTTCCTTCCTGTACATTGGTAATACGCTCCAGTTCCTTCTTAATTTCAGCATCACTGTTGCGTATAATGCTGTAAGCAGCAACACCAAATTTCATAGGAGGCAGGCCTTTCTGTTCCCGCCTGGCTTTCACATCACTAATACGCTTGGCTATAGTTGCAGGATCATCTCCATGCATTACATATCCATCGCAGGTACTGCTGATGAGATCTTTTGCTTTTTCACTTTCACCACCGGCATACAGGAAGGGGCGGGGACTGGATACAGGTTTGGGTTGCAGTACATTGTCTTTTACCTTATAATATTTCCCTTCGAAGCTGTAATGATCCTGCTTCCATACATTGTCAAGCACGGTTAGCCATTCTTCGGTTCTGGCATAACGGTCGTCGTGTTGTTCAAAATTAACGCCGTATTTTTCCGCTTCATCTTTCCACCAGCTGCTTACTACATTTAACGTGATCCTGCCATTGCTGATATGGTCGATGCCAGCGGCCGTTTTTGCCAGCAATGCGGGGTTATGAAAAGTTGGACGAACCGCTACCATCAATTCAATACGGTTGGTTACTGCCGCGAGAGCTGCTGTGGTGCTCCAGGCGTCCAGGCTGGGTTTCTCAATTCCCTTTATATCGTTCAGGTTCAGTTCTGCAATCAACGATACATCATACCCTATTTCCTCGCTGCGAATCGCCAGCTTTTTTACATAGTTCCAGTCGGCCTGCATGTTTTCATCTTCCACATTCCGTAACCATCCCCCGAAAACGGGTAACCAATATCCATATTTCATAGGTACCAATATTTATATACTTATAAGGAATGCGCAATTGTAGCGGCATTGGGAGCATGTATCTTTTCTTCCAGGAAATCCACCAGCTTTTCGTGCGGGTTAAAACCGATAACATTTACCGCATCGGCTACAAAATTGGAAAGCGCATTTACATCGTAGTAAAGAACCTGGCCATTCCGGTCATCTATAATGTATTCAATACCACCCACATCAATGCCGGATTGCTGAATGATATTTTCTACCGCGGCAATTACGGCGGGCGGCGGCGTATAGGCTTCTACCCGCAGGCCGTTTTTGGGTGCATCCACAGCGCAGGCATTGCGTACCAGTTCCTTGCCATCATTTGTTTGGCAGGCATCTGCAGGGCACAGGTTAAAGTTTTCACCGGTTGTGTACACCTTGATCGCATACAGGTATTTCCCTCCCAGGGTTTCAACACGGGTGATATGCCCGTCGCGGGCCGGAATGAACTCCTGTACCAGTGCCGTCTTGTCCATCCCAAAATCAATCGTATTATTGTCTATATCCGCCTGCAGGCTTTCTATTGAATTATATTTCGTAATTCCCGCGCCACTACCACCAATATTGGCCTTCACTACAATCGGGAAACGAAGGCCTTTCGTGGCGGCTATCAGTTGTGAAGGATGATTCACCACTTTGGCTTTCGGAAAACCATACCCCAGCTTTCTGATCAGCGACAATTGCTGTGCTTTCGATACCTCGTAACTGAATGCTTTATAGCCATTAACCGTTTGGGTACCAAAGTTCTCCAGGTGCTTCAGGTAACCCAGCGTAAAGAAAATTCCCTGGTCACCATCCCGCAGGTAGGCCGAAGGGCTCATCCGGTTAAAAAACAGGGAATAACGCACTGCTGTGTCCTCTATATCGAAATTATGCCGGGTTGGATTGATACGTTCGTACGGTATCCCTCTTTTTTCAAGCTCCGCAAACAGGGGCTTGAACCAGTCGGGATGCTCATGGTAGATAGCTATAGGCTTCATGCTTTTTTTTTACGAAAGTAGTTCCTTTATTATTATCCTATTAACCTGGTAGGAAATATTTTCTGGAAACAACCAAAATAATTTGTTGGAAAAAAATATTGCCTTACATTTGTCCACCAAATCAGTAGACTAATAAAATCGATGTTATGAGAACTTTACTGGGCATTCTTATATTGCCTGCACAGGTTACCGCCTCGCAAAACCGTTTTAATCTTTCTTCTTCCCCGATGACTGCTTGCATGTCTGCCTGTTGTTGTACCCCCTGTTGTTGCTGTTGATAGCAATCCTTTCCGGGATCCCTGCATCCCTTATTCACAGTAGGAATTGTGTAACTGCCGCCTTGTAAACAGGCCAGTGCTTTCATTTATTCATTAAACTTTTACCATGAAAATCTTCTATAAAGGGAGTATATACTTTATTGTATATACACTGTTATCTCATTTTTCCTATTCCCAAAACGTACAATTGACCGGAACGGTGGTTTCCAGTGAAAAGAGTCTGCCCTTGGAGGGAGCCATCATACAGGTTAAGGGTCAGAATACCCGGGCTGTTACAAGCTCTACCGGTCAGTTCCGCATCCAGGCCGCTGGCGAGCGTGTTATATTGCTTGTTAGTTTTTCAGGTTTTGAAGCCCGCGAATGGCCGGTTTCCGGCACATCACCGGTTATCATATCACTAAACCCTGCCAGGGCCCTGCTGGAAGATGTAGTAGTTACGGGTTACAGTACACAGAACCGTAAGTTTATTGCCGGAGCTATTTTTACGGTGAAAGGCGATGACATCAAGAATATTCCTGCAGCAGGCTTCAACCAGTTATTACAGGGAAAAGCCACCGGTGTTCAGGTACTGGCCAATTCAGGTGTGCCGGGTGGAGGGATTACTTTCCGGGTGCGTGGCAATAATTCCATCAACGCGTCCAGCGACCCGTTGTATATCATCGATGGTGTCTTTATCAGTAATGCCGATCCTATTCAAACCAGCCTGGGTAACCAGCAGCAGTCTAACCCGATTGCCGACCTTAACCCTGCCGACATCGAGAACATAACCATTTTAAAAGACGCGAATGCCACTGCCATTTATGGATCCTTAGGAGCCAATGGGGTGATCATTGTTACCACCAAACGCGGCCGGCTGAATACAAAAGCCAGGATCAATTTTAATACTTACTATGGGTCATCGGTTGCTACCAATAAGTTCAAAGTAACTACCGGCCCTCAAACCGCTTTGCTTACCAATGAATCAAGAGCTAACACTGCGGCCGATGGAGGTACGGTGGTAGCACCCATTGCCAACGCAGAAAACCAGCCGACTTACGACCGGATCTCTGATCTTTTCAGGCGGGCTTCAACCGTTAACCACGAATTGTCGGTACAGGGTGGTACGGAAAAAAGTACCTACTACGCGGGCCTGGGCTACTTGAAGCAGCAATCGATTGTAAAGCCTTCCGATTTTGAAAGGTATACGGCCCGGTTTAATTATGACAATTACCTTACCAATAAACTGAAAATCGGAACCAGCTTTAATCTGACACGTACCTGGCGGAATGTAAGCAGCAACGACAACAATCCGCAGGGTGTAATTAATTCGGCGATCTTTGTGAGGTCTTACCTGCCTGTGTATAATACAGATGGTACTTATGCGCGATACGGCAGTTTTGATAACCATATCGCTCTTATCAATAACCTGAATAATGATGCCGTTGGATGGAGAACCATAGGTAACCTGTACGGGGAATACCTGCTTCTTCCTGAGTTGAAGTTCAGAACCAGCTGGAGTATTGACAACGGCAGCGAGTATGAGAACAATTACACCAATACATTACTCGCCGCCGGAATCTCCACAAATGGCTCTGCTGTTTCTTATGAAACAAAGAACCTTGTTTTTACAAATGAGCAGGTGCTTACTTATATTAAATCCTTTGGTACCAACCGCAAGCATAGCATTAATGCATTGGTAGGGAATACCATCAATTCTGTACTAAGCCAGTCAACGAGTGCCTCCGGTACCGGGTTTGCTACCAATAACCTTACGGCGGTTTCTGTTGCCGCAACCCGTTCAGGTTCGTCCTCCAGATCAGCTTCCAAACTGGTGTCTTTCTTTGGTAAAGCGAGCTACACCTACGATAACCGTTTTACCATCGACGGTAGTTTGCGCGCCGATGGCTCATCTAAATTCGGCTCCAACAAAAGATGGGGTTACTTTCCATCCGGTGGTTTTACCTGGCTGGCCAGCCAGGAAGCGTTTGTCAGAGGGCTGAATTTCTTTGATGACCTTAAGTTTCGCGTAAGTGGCGGCCTGTCGGGCAACCAGAATGGAATTGGTTCCTACGCGGCATTGGGGTTATGGAGCTCGGGTACCAATTACCTCGAACAACCAGGCACGGCCCCTTCCCAACTGGCTAATCCTGATCTTACCTGGGAAACTACCCGGCAATATGATGCGGGTATCGACTTTACTGTGCTTAAAAAGCGGTTAACCATCAGTTTTGATATATATGATAAATACACCACCGACCTGCTATTAAATGTGCCCGTACCATCACGTACCGGTTTCACTTCCTTCCTGCAGAACTACGGGAGTGTAAGCAACCGGGGTTTTGAAATAGCCATACATGCGATAGCCGTTAACACGAAAGATTTCAGATGGACAACTGATTTTAATATTTCCAGAAACAGGAACCGGATAGAAAAACTGGCTTCCGACATCGCATTGGGTGCTTCAGGCAGGAATATTTCCATCCTGCGCCAGGGGTATTCGGTCAATTCTTTCCAGTTATACAAGCAATTGTATGTAGATCCACAAACGGGTAATGCGGTGTATGATGATGTAAATGGCGATGGGCAGATCACCGCGGCCGACAGGCAGATTGTTGGCAATGCGCTGCCCAACTTTACCGGCGGACTTACCAACACACTATCCTACAAGAATTTCGATTTTGGTTTTTTCTTTTATTTCCAGGAGGGTAATAAGATCATGAACATGAATGATTTCTTTCTGGTGCACGGAAATACCCAGGCTAATATCGGGTTCGTACCCCGCCAGTTAGATAGATGGCAGGCAAAGGGTGATGTTACGGATATACCCAGGTTAACCACTTTTAGTGGCAACCCTTCCGCCAATAACAGTCCTGCCAATAACTACGGCGGAAACGTGGCCAACCTGAGCAGCCGTTACCTGGAAGACGGTTCTTTTATCCGGCTCAAAACGATCTCCCTGAGCTATAGTTTGCCTGGCGATATCGTACGCAGGATAAGATTATCTGCCATACGGGTATATGTACAGGCAACCAACCTGCTAACTTTTACAAACTATGGTGGGCCCGATCCCGAGATCAGCTCACAAAGTGGTAACCAGAACACAGCGGGTTATGATTGGGCAACGGTACCTCAGCCCAAAACATTCCAGGCCGGTCTCAATATCAGTTTTTAGAATTTTAAAACAGACGATTATGAAACGTATATATATATTCCTCTTTTCTTCCGCGTTACTATTGGTTTCCTGCAAGAAATACCTGGAAGAAAAGCCTAACAATGCGATTGATACCCAAAGCGCGATCGTTGATGCGGGTACCGCCCGCGCCGCTATCACCGGTGCTTACGATGGTTTACAAGGATACTATGCATCCAACTATCCTACATTGGGTACCATTACAGCTGACAATGTGATCTTCAACGGAACGTTGAGCCAGTATTTGCAACTGGATCAAAATGCCATTCCAGCAGACAACGTAACCACGGTGGCAACTTACCAGGGTATTTACCGTACCATAAATACCGCAAACAGCGTGATTGCGGCCGTTCCGGCACTAAGCGATCCCCTGCTTACCGATGCAGAGAAAAATAAAATATTGGGTGAGGCGTATTTTATTCGCGCCCTGGGATATTTCGATCTTGGCAGGGGATGGGGAGGTGTGCAACTGCAGCTGAGTCCCACCAAAGACCTGACAAGTGCTAAAGGCATTAAGCGCAGTACATTGGCACAAACGTACGACCAGGTATTGGCTGATCTGATTAAAGCGGAAGACCTGTTACCGGATGATGCCACTACGCGCAACCGTGCGCAGAAAAGCACAGCCCGCGCCCTGAGGGCCAGGCTGCATCTGTATCGTAAGGAATGGGCTGAGGCGGAGAACTATGCGTCGCTGGTAATAGCCAATACAAAATATGCACTGGTGGCGAACTATAAAACGTTCTTCGCGTCACCCTTTCTTTCCACTGAATCTGTGTTTGAATTAACTTTTTCGGCTAATGACAGAAACAGTTTCTGGAATCTATGGTATCCCAGTTCAGCAGGTGGCCAGTTCACGTTAAAGCCATCCAATGCCGTGGTAGCAAAACTGAATAACCCGGCAGTCGGTGGTACCCGGAATGCCCTGGTTGCCGGAACAGGCACTAATATTTACGGTGCATTGTACAACACATCGGCTACCAGTACAGATCCTTCCTATGTTATCAGGATCGCGGAACTATACCTGATACGTGCTGAAGCAAGGGCACAGCAGGGAAAACTTAGCCTGGCACTTACCGACCTGAATACCATCAGGGCAAGGTCATCTGTGGTGGCATCAACGGCTGTTACACAGGCTGAAGTATTGCAGGCGATAGAGGATGAGAACAGCCTGGAATTTGCGTTCGAGGCGCACAGGTGGTTTGACCTTGTCAGAACCGGGAGGGCTGCAGCTGTGCTGGGCCTTACCAATAGTAATTACTGGCTGTTTCCAATACCTTTATCCGATATACTATCCGATCCTGACGTTACGCAGAACCCGGGGTACTAATGCAACAAACGAACCCACACTTCCAACAATAAATACAATAACATGAGAACATCTTTCAGCATTAAAACTGCTATCACGGCCCTGGCCCTGGTGGTGGTACATCATCTTCCGGCGCAAACCGGTTACTTCTTTCCCAAAGCAACCAGTCTTGATGCCAATATACCTTCTCCCGAAAAGTTTTTAGGGTATGGTATCGGAACACATTATACGCGGCACGACCAGATACTGGCTTATTTCAGGGAACTGGCCCGGGTGAGTAACCGGGTTCATATACAAGCGATCGGGAAAACCTACGAAGAAAGGGAGCAAGTCATCATCACTATTACCGCTCCTGAAAATTATGGCCGACTGGAAGAGATCAGGAAAGAGCATATTACCCTGGTAGACCCGGCAAAGCCTGTAATTGATAGCAAAAACCCGGTAGTGGTGTTGCTGGGCTTCAGTGTTCACGGCAACGAAACTTCCAGCGGCGAAGTGAGCCTGTTAACCGGCTATTACCTGGCTGCTTCGCAGGACCCTGAAACAGTTAACTGGTTGAAAGAGGCGGTTATATTCATTGATCCTTCTCTGAACCCCGATGGAAGAGACAGGGCGGCCAACTGGTACAACAGTTATAAATCCTTTCCACCGATAGCCGATCCTATTGATAAAGAACACCAGGAAGTATGGCCGGGCGGTAGAACCAACCACTATTTTGCCGATCTGAACCGCGACTGGCTTAACCTGGTACATGTGGAGAGCCGTAACAGGGTATCTTTTTTTCACCAGTGGTATCCGAATGTGCAGATCGATTTTCATGAGCAGGGGGCCAACGCTACTTATTATTTTGAGCCAACACCGAAAAGACATGAGAGCCCTATTGTTCCTCAATTTATTTATGACGAAAACGCGGTGTTCGCAAAGTTTCATGCGAAAGCACTTGACGAGATCGGATCGTTGTATTTTACCAAGGAGAATTATGATAACCTGTCGCCCATCTACGGAAGTACCTATCCTAAGTTTTATGGTACCATTGCCGCTACTTTCGAACAGGCCAGTTCGGGTGGAATAGTAAAGGAAACACCCAATGGCCCATTAACCTTTCCTTTCAGTATCCGTAACCATCTTACAACAGCTTTTTCAACCATCCGGGCGGCAGTAGCGGAAAAGACAAACCTGTTTAAGATACAGAAAGATCTGTTTAAAAATGCGCTGGACCAGGCGAGAGCCAATCCGGCAAAAGCCTATGTATTTGGCGACAGTGGTGATGAAAATCTTACCCAGCGTTTTCTTTCTTTATTGTTGCAGCATCATATCAACGTGTACGATATTGCCGGTAACAGTAGTTTCGAAGGAAAGCGTTTTGAAAAAGGAAAAGCTTTTATCGTTCCCGCCGAGCAGCCCAATTTCCTAATTGTGCACTCTATTTTTGAGGATAATATTTTAAAGGATAGCATTTATTACGATAATACCGGATGGAATATTATTGAAGCCTATGGGCTGCAGTTTGCCAAAATCAATACTCCGGGATTTGAAAAAGGCAAACAGGTTACTTTTGCCGGTTTACCAAAACCCGAGGTAGAAGGGGGCAGATCGAATTACGCTTATATCCTGAGTTATACAGATTACAATGCCAGCAAGGCATTATACAGCCTGCTAAGTAATAATGTGTTGGTGAAAACTGCTTTCAAACCTTTTGCGGCCACTACAGGCGGAACTAAACGGTCGTTCGGCTATGGCACATTGATCGTACCTGTTGCGGGGCAGTTGGTAGGCAGCGATAGCCTTTATCGAATTGTTCAACGAGTAGCAGACAATGCCAATGTAAAATTCCTGTCTGTACAAACCGGTTTCAGTGCCGAAGGAATTGATCTTGGCAGCAGTAATATAAAGGCGGTACGTAAACCCGAAGTGGCACTTGCATTTGGGCAGGGAACCACGGCTTCAGAAGCCGGGCAGGTATGGTTTATCCTTAGCCAGCAGTTGGGCATTCCTGTTGTGAAAATTGATCTTCAGAATTTTCAACGTGCCTCCCTTAAAAGATATAATACCTTGATACTTCCGGGCGGAAATTATAGTGCCTGGGACAAATCAGTAGTAGAAAAGATTAAGAATTGGGTAAATGAAGGGGGAACACTGGTTACTTTTCAAACCGCTACTGCCTGGGCTGTGCATAACGACCTGGTGAAAGAGAAGTTATCTGAAACCGAGATCGCGGCGGGCCGCAGTCTATTGGATGCCGCTATTCCGAATGCACAAAGAGCTGCCACAACTGCCGGCAGTACCGAAGCGGCAGCCCCGGCTGCGGCAAGAAGGCCTGTTGGTGCAGCAGAAAGGGTAGACTATGTTAACCAGCAGGATGTGGAGGGATCCAAACGGATTAATGGAGGTGTTTTTGTAGCGGATATTGATATTACACACCCGATAGGCTTTGGGCTTAGCAGCCGCAAATTGTTTATCAATAAGAACGGCCCAACCTTGCTGTTGCCAAGTGCAAACAAATATGCCACTATTGCACAGTATAGTGATAAGCCATTTGTAAACGGTTATTCATCCAAAGTTAATATAGGTAAAGTAAGTAACAGCGCTGCCATTATCTCCAGCGCTGTGGGAAGCGGGCAGGTGGTATTATTTGCAGATGACCCTACTTACCGCAGCTATTGGCTGGGTACTACACGCCTGTTCCTGAATAGTATTTTCTTTGCCAACCTCGCGGGCGGGCAAGGAGGATTTGGAGCGGAAGAAGAGTAGCATTAGGTTTCGTTTTATAAGCAAGCATAGCAGCAAGAAGGGGCTGTCTCGAAAGAGCAGCCTCTTTGCTTTTGTCACAGCTCACCAGGTACGGTAGCTTCGATTTTGTCTCCCACCGGGTGCCTGTTATTTAAACCGTAAGTTCAATGAAACAATATCCGAATTCATCCCATTGTTTCTGGTGTAATGACCATAACGGATTTCCAGCATATTGAAATGATCCCATCCCAACACACCGTTTGCGGGACTAAGGCGGATACCTGCGCCGTACATCTGGCTGTTAAATGTTGAGAGATCATAATTGCTGGTATAAAACTGATCTGTTGTTTTGTGTGACTGGTAAGCGGCAAAATAATTTACCTGGTGCTGTGTATAGTACCTGTAATAAGGAGTTACGGAGAAAAACGGCGAAAACTTAACAGCCGTTTCAAAATTCAACGTATGTGCCGATAATCCCCAGTCATCTGTGTAATATCTGTAATAGCCACGCAGTACCAGGTTATCGCCCAGGAAATAGTTGATGCGAAGGCCGACCGGAATTTTTAATCGTGTACCCGGCAGGTTTTCAGGTTTTACGCTATTGTCGGAAAAATAAACGCGGTGAAAAGGTAGACCCAGGTAACCATCCTGGTACACCAGGTCAAGGAGCAACGCAAGCTGCAGCCTTTCGTTTATTATTTGGGAATATGATAAGGAAGAACCAAAAGTATTTCTGGCAGCGGTGGCATAGTGATCCCCGTGTTGGGTGGGCATGCTGCTTCTTAGTTCCAGGGGATATATCAGTTTAAGGTTGTCCAGGTAGGTAAACAGTTTGGCGCTGAACTCACCACTCCTGTCCTTGGTTTTTTTAGAAAAATGAATGTTCGCACCTGAGGAGAAATAGTCAAATTCACGGGAGAAAGAGAGGCCCGCGCCAATACTGTTTCTTTTTACCTCATTTTCCATCAGCCAGTTGGCGGACGGATAGATACGCGTATCTGCATGAGAAGCGGAAGAATTAGCCTTCAGGTCTATCATGTCCGATGATGCTGATGTATAGTGGTCAACACCCAGTTCCAGGTCAAATGTATGTTTGCGCTTCTTCTTATCCCATCTATGAAGCTTTATTTCAAATGAATTGGAGAAGTCGTTTAACTTTTGCGACCCGATACCACCCGTTACGGCGGAGTTGTTGCCGGATTGTGTGTAATAGCTGGAAACGATATTGGCTTCTTCAAAGCTGAGTTGTCGGCTTTTGTAAGCGGTATCGGCTGGAACCTTTGTTTGGGAGAAGGCCGACAGTATAGTTAGGTACATGCCAATTACGGCTAATGATAATTTCTTCATGTGTTGTTTTTGATCGTCAATAACTAGTTACATCCGCAGCCACCGCCACTTTTTCCCGCATTGGCACCGGATGCGCCTTCGCGGTAGGATTGGAAGCTGAGTTCTGTTTTCTCAACTTTCCGGTTACCCAGTACCATTTCACCATCATTCAGTTTGTTCTTCTGGTACTCTCTTACTGTTTGGCAGGAACCTAATAAAAGGCTAAGCACTACACAGGCGATGGCCCGGTAGGAAATCGACCATTCTTTTTTGATTCGCGTCATTTCAGTTGTATGTTTTTAGAGGTGTATACATGGTTATTGTCATCTATTATTATGCAGCCAATATGTTTCATCTGGTTAATCATCTCCAGTCCTACGCGAACGCCCATGATCATAACGGGTGTTGCCATTGCATCGGCCAGTTCGGCATGGGTGGTAATTACCGTTACACTTTTGATTCCCGTTACGGGTAGCCCGGTTTTGGGGTCTATCGTGTGGGAATATCGTTTGCCATTTATCATCACAAACTTTTCATAGTTGCCGGAAGTAGCTACAGCCATATCCGATACGGTGAGATAAGAGAAGGGGTTACTTGCAGCATCGGGATCAGCAATTCCAATGGTCCAGTCTGCACCACCTGGCTGATGCCCCCAGGTAACCAGGTCGCCAGACGCATTTACAATACCACTGGTTACTCCATGTTCCTGCAAGATCGTTTTGGCTCTTTCCGCAGCATAGCCTTTTCCGATGCCACCAAAGCCGATGCGCATTCCTTTTTCTTTTAAAAAAATGCTGCATTCCGTTTCATCCAGTATTACATTTTTGTAATTGATCAGACGCACCATCTTCCTGGCGGTATCAGCATCGGGCAGTGAAGTCATAGCTTTGTCAAAGTTCCATAAGCGCTTATCTACCGAACCATAGGTAATGTCAAATGCGCCCTGTGTTATGTTTGAAATGCGCAGAGACCTTTCCACCAGGTTGAAAACTTCCCGGTCAACTTTAACGGGAGCAATACCGGCATTTTCATTAACCCGGTTGGTTTGGCTATGCTCATTAAAAGTAGTAAGCAGTGCTTCTATCCTTCTAATTTCAGCTATCGCTTTGTCAATTTTTTCATTGGCCCCGGCTTCATCCGCAGATACCACACTTATTTCAAACCGGTTGCCCATAAGCTTTACCACCCGTTTATGGATTGCCATTTCGGATATTTCAGTATCAATTGGTGGCATGAACAGTTTTTTTAAGGGTGGCAACAAATTCGCTGACAGTCATTTTCGGATAGCCATCCCATCGCTGTAGTTCGTTTCCACGGTTATCCAGTAACAGGGTAAGGGGAAAGCTGCCAAGAGGGTTGTACTTATCTGCCAGCGCATTGTTCTGGTCCCGCAGCGTTTTTGACAACTGATTTTTCTTTTGCCTTGGAAAATCTGCATTTACCAACACCAGGCTTTTTTCCGCCAGCGATAGGAAGGAAGGGTCTTCAAAAATATCATGGCGCATTTTTATACAGGGGCCACACCAGTCTGAGCCGGAAAAATTAAGTAGAATGTATTTATTTTCACTGCTGGCTTGCAGTTTTGCTTTCTCAAGATCGGTTTCCCAGATAGCTGAAGACAAAAAACAGGTAAATAGTAATAAAATACAAAAGGGTCTTATCAGCATGGGGAGCCTGTTTATGCCTGTAAGGATACCTGGCAGGTATCGCCTGTTATTAAAAAGAGCTTAATAGAATGTGAAGGAAAAGCGAAAGCGTATCAGTAGTTCTTATTTACAACCCAAACCGTTTGCAGGGCAAACATGTTTGGTAAGCCTGAAACCTTCCACGCTTTTCATGGCTTTGATACCGCCGGTTATGTTGATCAGGTTGTTGTAACCCATCCGCTCCAGCAGAGAAATAAATATAACCGAGCGGTAGCCCCCTTCACAGTAAACATACTGTATATCCGTTTTATCTGGCAGATCGGACATACTATCGAAACTTCCAAGGGGAATGTTGATGGCACCTTCGGCATGCTGGGCATTAAACTCAGATGGCCTGCGTACATCTATGAGATTAACGGGATGATTGCGTGAAACGCGGAGTAATAGGGAAGGGCTGATATGTATGGTTCTTGCCAGGGTTTTCCCGGCGGCTTTCCAGGCCTTTGTTCCATTTTCCAGAAATCCCGCTACCATATCGAAGCCCACGCGGGAGAGGCGGGTAACTACTTCCAGCTCCTTACCCTCATCACACACCAATACTATTTGCCGCGTGCTTTGCTCAATTAAAGCCCCGGCCCAGGGCGCAAACTGTCCTTCCAGGCCAATATTCACTGAACCGGGAATATGTGCGTCGCAGAAATTATCCGGGCTACGGGTGTCCAGAATCAGCGTATCAGGTTGCCTGGCAATTTCTTCAAACCTGTTGGCAGACAATGGCTGCAGCGATTTTTGCATTACCTTATCCGCTGTATCATATCCGCGGATATTCAGCAGCACGTTGGACGGAAAGTACGCTGGTACGGCCGGCTGCCCGGTAAGCACCGTTTCAACAAAAGATTGTTCATGTAACCCGGGTTGGAGTGCATAGTTGGTAAGTTTCTGGTGCCCCAGTGTATCAGTGGTTTTGGTGCTGAGATTTTTTCCGCAGGCACTTCCCGCACCGTGAGCGGGATACACAGTAATGGAATCATCCAGCGGCATTATTTTATCCCGAAGAGAATGATACAGGAGCTTTGCCAGCTTTTCCGCTGTCAGATCCGGGTTTATCTTTTGAGCCAGATCGGGTCTTCCCACGTCGCCGATAAATAATGTGTCGCCACTAAACAGCGCGGTAGCTTTTTTGTTTTCATCAAATACAAGAAAACAACTGCTTTCCATCGTATGCCCGGGTGTATGAAGAAGCTGGACTATGCAATTGCCAATCGTAAACAACTCCCTGTCAGCGGCTTTATGTGCTGCAAAACCCGGCTGGGCGGTTGGCCCGAATACAATCAGTGCTCCTGTTTTGCGCGCCAGTTCCACATGCCCCGACACGAAATCGGCGTGAAAATGGGTTTCAAAAATATATTTGATTCGTGCATTGTCTTTCTCCGCCCTTTCAATATAGGCGTCTACATCGCGTAAGGGGTCGATAATGGCGGCTTCACCATTGCTCTCAATGTAATAAGCTGCCTGCGCTAGGCAATGGGTATAGATCTGTTCAATTTTCATGCTACTCCATTTAAAAACATGAAATTGATATATGGCGGGTAGTTAAACTATAACATTGGTCAGTTTCAAAAGAATATTAACAAATCAGTACCAGTCCCCCCCATACCCCTCCTGGCTGATCACCTTTATCCGGTATATAACCTGCTTTACCCTCCTGATATTTTCAGGAAACAATACTTCACGGGGCAGGTTTTCCGGTGAAGGATATTCTTCAATAATCGGAAAAGCCTTTTCCAGGAATAACTTACGCGCTTCCGCTGCGTCGTCTCCATGTAACTCTTCAAATTGACCTGTTAATACCACCGATTGCCATTTCCCCTGAGATATAATCCTGCTTACTTCGAGGCAGACATTCGGGTTCAAACGGATGAATTCAAGCTTGGCTCCTTCATTGGTTTGCCCATATACATAGCCGTTGGCAAATACATAAGTTACGGGGATTAGATAAGGTTGGTCTGCAAAAAGACAGGCCAGCCGTCCTGACTTCTGTGTGCTTACAATTTCAAAGATCGTAGCGGGGGTTAGGTTTTGATTCATGTATAGGTAGGTATTGGCCGGTTTTGGCCGGCAACTAAACAATATTAACGTAGAAATTTTTTATCTCATGTGTTGGAAATCATGAGGTTGAATGATTGTTATCAGTTTCCTGGAGAAACAGGCGAATAAAGAATAGCCGGTACGATTTGCCATTCCTGCACTGAAATGTATGACGAATATCATCTGATGGTTTGACGGGTATCATATGATAGCGACCGTAACCAGGGTACTTTTAAACTTATAAATACAATACCTATGAAAGCGTCACTGTCAGCAAACGTAAAAGAAGTGGCTTCGGTAGCCCATGTGAGTCCATCGGTGTCTGTAATCATACCATTTGAACCGAAGATGATGGATAAAGCTACGATCGCAAGCCAGTTGTCCAATGCGATAGCGGAAGTAGATCGCCAGATCAGCTTGCGTTTTGAGGGTGAGATGGGTAAGTTGGTGATGCAAAAATTAAAAAACGCGATAGCTGGTTTGAATTATACTACTTATAGGAAGAGCATTGCTATTTATGTGTCACCCGTTTATGAGAAGGTGCTATATCTTCAAATGGAAGTGGAGCCGAGGATTATTGTTGATGAATCTTTCGAGATACGTGATCTTGTAAGCAGTAAGCTTCAGCAACATCGCTACCTGGTATTGTTGCTAAAAGATAATGGGTACCGGCTGTTTTTTGGAAATGATTCCGGCCTTTTTACCATCATCTCGTATAAAAGTCCTTCGGAAGACCCGGTACATTTTTTTTCGGAGTATATGAAGCAGATAGACAGTAGTCTTGATATTATTCTCAAAGCCAATCCATTGCCCTTGTTTATTGCCGGCGGGCAACTGAATAACCTTGTGTTCACCACTTCCACACGCCACAAGGGATTTGTGGTGAAGTATATCAATTATTCGGATTCGATGACAGAGGAGAATGAGGCGAAGCAGCTGTTTCATGAATTATTGCCCTCCCTGGGTAACTGGGAACAGATCAGGTCGAAGCACCTGTTTAACCGGCTTTGCCTTGCTGCAGCTGACAGAAAGCTGGCTATTGGCCTAACAGAAGCCTGGCGGCAGGCCAACCAGCATAACGCAAGCCTGCTGGTAGTGGAAAGGGATTTTGTTTGCCCTGCTTTTTTGCAGGAAGGGGATACCATGCTTGTTTTTCACCCCGATGCGATCAGCAGGTTTTCGCATATCAAAGATGCCGTAGATGATGTGATGGAAAAGGTATTGGTAAGCGGTGGTGAGGTAGAGTTTGTGGAACCCGGCTTTTTGAAAAGCTATCAGCGAATAGCTCTTATACAGCAAAACAACACTTAATACCTTTTATATGAAAACGATTGTAGCACTAACCGATTTCTCAGATGATTCAGTAAATGCAGCTTTTTATGCAGCTGATATGGCGGTATTGCTGAATTGTAAACTCACGTTACTTAATGTTTGCTATGTTCCTGTGGCTATCTCCGAGGTGTCGGTCTTGCCAGAGTCGATAGACGCCTGGATGTCTGATTCGGAGTTGCAGATGAAGCAGCTGGAAGCCCAGATCAAAGCGCATTTGAATGACCGTATTCCTGTGTCAACCGCTATCCGGGAAGGAGCGGTGATGCCTGAGATCAGGGATTTCTGTGAAGGTGAAGAACCGCTGGCTGTTGTAATGGGTGCGGAAAGCATGTCGGCTATTGAAAGATTCTTTTCACAAGGTCAAACCATGCTTGCGATCCAGGAGCTGCGCTGGCCGGTAATGATTATCCCGCCAGGTGCCAGGTTCCACGGGTTCAGGAAGCTGGGGCTTGCCTGTGATCTGAAAAATGTAGTAGCCACAACCCCCTTTATGCAAATCAAACAACTGGTAGATGCTTTTCATGCCGAATTACATGTAATACATGTGGCAGATGACGCAACATTTGAACCTTCTGCTATTGAAGAAGCGGGATGGGTGCAGGATATTTTTTCGGTGTTTCAACCTGCATTCCATTTTATCGGTGGCAGCGATCCTGAGAATAGCTTATTAGATTTTGCGGATAGGAATGAAATAGACCTCCTGCTTATCGTTCCCAAGAAAAGAAGTTTCCTGGAAAAGCTGTTTCACCATAGTTTTTCGAAAGACCTGGTATTACAATCCAGGCTCCCTGTATTTTCTATTCATGAATAATTCAACTACCATGAAAACAATATTTTATAGTGTAAAGGAGTATGAACAGCCCTACCTGGAACGGTATAGTAAAGATACAGGCAATGAGTTGCTGGTAGAGCAGCGGCTGGATATTGATACCGCTTTCCTGGCGGAAGGCTTTGATATCGTATCCATCTTTTCCGGGGATGACGCTTCGGCACCGGTACTGGAGGCTTTGTATGAAAATGGTGTGCGATTTATTACGGTCCGGGCTACGGGTGTAGACAATGTGGACCTGAAAAAATGCACGGCCCTGGGCATAACGGTTGCCAATATACCCGGGTATTCCCCTAATGCCATTGCGGAGCACGCGGTAGCACTGATGCTTGCGCTCAACAGGAAGCTGATTCTCGCCAACCGGCAGGTTCATACCCATGATTTTACTACTACCAAACTGATAGGCTTTGACTTTACAGGCAAAACGGTTGGAATTATCGGTTGCGGAAGAATTGGCTCGGTACTCGCCAGGATCATGCATGGCTTTGGATGTAAGGTGCTTGCTTACGATCTGCTGATCGATAAAGCCCTTACTGCGGGCAACCTGGTTAAATATGTTACCCTTGAACAGCTTTGCAAGAGTGCTGATATCATTAGTATCAATACAGGCCTCACACAGCATACACACTATATTATTAACGCCGAAACGCTTTCCCTGATGAAACCCACAGCCATGCTGATCAATACCGGCCGTGGCGGTTGTGTTGATACAGCGGCCGTACTTGATGCGCTGGATAATGGAAAACTAGGCTACTATGGCGCGGATGTGTACGAAAAGGAGATGGGTGTCTTTTTCCATGATTGTTCCCATAAAATGCTGGATGATCCCTTGCTGGAAAGGCTGCTGGCGTCCCAACAGGTACTGCTTACCCCTCACCAGGCGTTTGCCACCCGGGAGGCCTTGTCGCAGATTGCTGAGATAACATTTTATCATATCAACTGGTGGAATAAGCGGCAATGGACCCTGCACGAGTTAACCCGGCCCGCTCTGTTCCCGTCGGCCCCGGCCAGCTATGTTAAACTGATCACCAATACCTGAGGTACTGGTCGGGCTTGTAAAAATGGAAATAACTGACCAATATCATTTTATAAATACATGCACCCGGTTAGATTTGTCCATTAATTTATATTGGTACGATGATAGTAGAAATAAATGACGATCAAACAATAATCCAGATCCAGAGCCGGTTTCATCATTGCTATCCGTTTCTGAAAATTGATTTTTTTGAGAAGGAAAGTCAGATTTATACGAAGGAAAAGCAATATAAAGCGATTGAAGATACTTCAAAAAGCATGGGAGAGTTCCGGCTTGGAAAATCCAATACTGATACGGTAACCATTCAGAGCGATATGAAGGTGAGGGAAATTGAGAATGCAATCGACCAAACCTACGGCCTGCGTGCACAGATATTCCGGAGATCGGGCAATGTATGGCTTGAGACCACTGTTACCGGCAACTGGTCCCTGGAAGAACAAAACAGGCAGGGCGAAATGATCACTACACAAATGCAGGGATAAGCCTGCTAGTTTCTCATCCTGGCCAGTTTCTCGGCAGACAGGATAGTAATTTTACTGCCTTTTATATCAATATAACCCTCTTCTTTAAAGTCGCTCAGTGTACGGATAGTACTCTCTGTAGCGGTTCCTGCCAGGTTGGCGAGATCATCACGGGAAACGGTCATGCTGAAACTGTCGCTTCCTTCATTACTGAAATTTTTCTGTAGCAGCAGCAAGGCGTCCGCCACTTTTTTTCGTACACTGTTATACGCCAGTTTTACCAGTTGTTCTTCTTTTTCCAGCAATTCATTGCTGAGTATTTTAATAAACTTCCGGGCAATGGAGGCGTTTTTGTAAATAAGCGTAAAAAAATCGTCCTTCGGAAGCAGGTACACTTCCGCATCCTCCAGCACGGTTGCCGTATCGGAGTACGGGCCCTCCTCCAGTAAAGCGTGGTAACCGAAAAAATCGCCTTCATTATACAGTCCCGTCGTGAGCTCTTTTCCGTTATCAGCCGTTCTGCCAACCTTTACTTTCCCTTTGCTTAAGTAAAAAACGCCCTTGGGATAAGCACCTTCACGGTATATATCTTCTTTTTTCCGGTAGTAGCTTACCTCTTTTTCCAGGGATAGTTTTTCAATATCAGCAATGCTGCGGGCTTCAGCCAGGAAATCGTTCAGGCCATCCAGGGTCTTACCGTATTCCTTTTTTAGTATATCGGTTTTACGAAGCCGGCTCTCAATTGCCCTTAACAATTCTATGTCGTCGAAGGGCTTGGTAAGGTAGTCATCAGCCCCCATTTCCATTCCTTTTCTCACATCTATTCTTTCAGACCGGGCGGTAAGAAAGATAAAAGGAATACCGGCCGTTTTATCATCCTTGCTTAGTAAATGAAGTACCCCGAAACCATCCAGTACCGGCATCATTATATCACAAAGAATAAGATCCGGGATTGTTTTTTGTACTTCGGCCATTCCGTCGCGGCCGTTGGCAGCCACCGCAACATCGTAACCCGCCAGTTCCAGTATTTCAGCCGTATTTTCCCGGATCTCAGGATTGTCTTCGATGAGCAGGATTCTCTTAGGCATACATCAGGTGTTTGGTAATGTAATGGTGAATAAAGTTCCCATACCCAGCGAACTTTGCACTTCTATTTTTCCATTTAGTAACTCTATATACTTGGCAACAATGCTAAGGCCAAGGCCGGTTCCCTGGATATTGGTTACATTATTACCACGGTAAAACCTTTCAAACAAATGTTCCTGGTCTTCCTCACTAATACCCATCCCATCATCTTTTACCTTAATAGCAATGCCCTTATCGTCAACAAAACTGGTTATGAGGATGCGTTTTTCCTCCGGCGAGAACTTAATGGCGTTTGAAACCAGGTTCACCAGTATTACCCTCAATATCTTTCTGTCTACATGGATAAGGGTTTGCCCCGTGTGGCTATAAACAATGGTTTGACCCGGTTTTGCTACTTCCTGCATATCCTGCACGATACTTTCCGTGAATTCGGAAAGATGTACCTCTGAAGAGGATACCGAAATTTTTCCTTCTTCCAGTTTGCTGATAGACAATACATCATCCAGGAGGTCGGTCATATTGCTGATGGAGCTTTTTATCCGTTCAATATGATGTTGCTGTTTTTCCTGGTTGCCCGCCTCAATATACTTGTTAATTAAAGAAAGTGAGGAAAGCATGGTAGCCAGGGGCGTGCGAAATTCATGTGACGCCATAGAAACAAAACGCGATTTCATTTCATTCAGCTCTTTCTCTGTTTCCAGGGCTTCGTTCAGCTCTTTACGGGATATTTCCAGCTGTTGTAACGCCTCTTCCAGGATCATCGTTCTGTCTTTCACCCTTTGTTCCAGCTCCAGCGTTAATTGCTCCAGCTGGTATTTCTGGTTCCTGATATCCAGTTCATTCTTTTTTCTAACGGAGATATCAATGATAAACGCGATGGTAAAATTGCCTTCATCGGTTTTGTAAGGGCTTAGACTGATCTCAACGGGTAATTCCTCACCTGATTTCTTCACACCATACAGATCACGGCCGCTCCCCATTACCCGTGCGTCGGGATGATCATTGAACTTATCCCGTAAAGCCCCATGATGCCTGGCATACCGTTGGGGAATAAGCATCTCAACTTTCTTGCCTTCCAGCTCCCCCGGCTCATAACCGAATAGTTTTTCGGCCGCCGGGTTGGCAACCTGAATATTCCCGCTTGCGTCCGCTACCAATATACCTTCCGAGGCAAATTCAAAAAGAGCCCTGAACTGGTTTTGTGTTCTGAAAGAATGCGGCATAGGGCTTTAAAGATACTTCAACAGTTACAAAGTTCCTTATTTGCGGGAGATCAAAATATGATATCCGTCATTTTTTACTATCCGAAGCACGGGTATTTTGCAGCCTGAAATTGCAGTTATGGGAATCTCAAAGGTTAAAGCTACCGTTGCCTGCTATCATTGTGGCGAGGATTGTGGGTCCAATCCTATTCACTTACATACAAAGGATTTTTGTTGTGATGGTTGTGTGATGGTGTATGAAATTCTTAACAGGACCGGGTTATGCGACTACTATTCGATCAGTGAAACCCCTGGTATCAACCAGAAGGTAACCAGCAGGCCCGATAAGTTCGCTTTTCTCGACGACAGGCAAATTGAATCCAAACTGATAAATTTTCGCAACGAAGCAGAAACCCATGTTTTGTTTTACCTGCCCCAGGTTCACTGCAGCAGCTGCTTATGGTTAATTGAGAACCTGCACCGGTTAGACAAGTCCATTATCGGCAGTAAAGTAAACTTTGAACGCAAAGAAGTGGATATCGTTTTCGACCATCGCCAGTTAAGTATCCGCAAACTGGCCGAACTACTTTCCTCCATCGGATATGAGCCTTATATCAGCATGAACGATATGACCGAAAAGCCCAATGGCCTTTCGAAATCTAAGATTTATAAACTAGGGGTGGCGGGATTTTGTTTTGCCAATATCATGCTGCTGAACTTTCCTGATTACCTGGGTATTGACAGCAGTGAAAAGTATCTTCAGTATTTTTTCAGGTATATCAGCCTGTTTCTTTCATTGCCCGTATTTTTTTACTCGGCATCAGAGTTCTATATCAGTGCCTGGAAAGCGCTCCGGCACCGGTTCCTGAATATAGACGCGCCTATTGTTTTTTCGGTGATGATAACCTTTGGCAGGAGCTTGTACGAGATCATCTCCGGTACCGGGGGCGGGTATCTCGACAGCATGAGCGGCATTGTTTTCTTTATGCTGGTAGGAAGGGTGTTACAGGATAAAACATACGCCTCATTGAGTTTTGAGAGAGATTACACCTCTTATTTCCCGGTAGCGGTTACCAGGATCGTGAACGGTGAGCAGGCGGTAGTTACCCTGCAGGATATCAGGCTGGATGATACACTGCTGATCCATAACCAGGAGCTGATACCCGTAGATGGAATACTTACGCGCGGGCACGCGCTGATTGATTACAGTTTTGTTACGGGAGAAAGTTATCCCGTTAAAAAAGAGATGGGGGAGATCGTGTATGCAGGTGGCAGGCACCTTACCAATAATATCGAAATTCTCGTAATTAAAGAAGTAGCGCAGGGCTATCTCACCAAGCTATGGAACCGTAAACAGTTCAGCCAGGATAAAAACCAGGAAGAAAAATCTTTCGTGCATCTTGTGAGCCGTTATTTTACCTGGGGTGTACTGCTGATCGCTTTTGTGGCGGGGTTCTACTGGTATTTTGCAGATCCGTCAAAAACCTGGAACGCGGTTACCTCGGTTCTTATCATTGCCTGTCCCTGCGGTTTATTGCTCAGCAATACCTTTACCAACGGTAACATTCTGCGCCGCCTCGCCCGTAACCAGTTTTATTTGCGCAATGCCCAAACCATTGAAACAATAGCCGCTACCGATCATATTGTTTTTGATAAAACAGGTACGTTAACCACAGGCAGGTTCGATAATATCAAGTACGAAGGCCGCAGGCTTGATCCGTTACTGAAAGCAAAGATCGCTTTGCTGGCGGCGCAAAGCACGCACCCGCTTAGCCAGGCAATTGCCCGGTGGGCCGGAAAGCAGGGGCGGTCGCTCGTTTCCGGATATAAAGAAACACCTGGTGAGGGAATTGAAGGAATTGTGGATGGCGATCTGATTACGATCGGTTCCTCCAGTTATGTAACCGGGAAAGAAGATGGTGGTATGAATACGATGGTGTATTTGTCAGTTGAAGAGCAGTTCATGGGGCGTTTTATCTTTCACAATGAATACCGGAAGGAAATTCCGCAGCTTATGTTGCAACTGCAACCCGATTACCGGCTTTCCGTGGTAAGCGGGGATAATGATGGGGAGAAAGAGATACTCTCCCGGATGGCAGGTCGTACAGCCAACCTTCGCTTTAACCAGGGGCCTTCCGATAAAATGGATGTAATAGAAAGCCTGCAGAAAGGCCGGTGCAAAGTAATGATGATCGGCGATGGACTGAACGATGCGGGGGCTTTGAAACAGGCCGATGTGGGTGTGTCTGTTGTAGAAAACAATAATAATTTTACACCCGCCAGCGACGCAATATTAAATGCAGGAAAGCTACCCATGCTGCCGAGGTTTATCAGCTTGTGTAAATTCAATAAAAAAGTTGTGATCACAGCTTTTATCATTTCTTCTGTTTATAATGCCGTCGGATTATACTTTGCCGTACATGGAAACCTTCAGCCTGTTATCGCAGCGATCCTAATGCCCAGCAGCAGCATCAGTATCCTGATCCTCACATTCGGGCTCACCAATATCAAATCGAAACTTTTAGGTCTTTAACCTTACCGGGAAAACTGATGTCTGTCATGTTTGCGGTTGAGAGATGTCATTTCTCCCTGCTGTTGCGCAGGATACATTTGCGTATTCATACAACAGCATATGAGTGTTATCATTCTTTTACTTCTGGCAAGCATTGGTGTTGCGTCGTTATTCCTGGCAGGATTTATCTGGAGTGTACGATCAGGACAGTATGATGATGAGGAGAGTGCACCGGTACGGATATTATTTGACGACAAAAAAATCGATTTATAGATTTGATTATCCCACCAAACAACTGTTATTTATGCAATTGGAGAAATTTTATTATGATAACAAGACGGTAAAACTCTTTGCCTATGCTACCATTACCTGGGGTGTAGTGGGAATGCTTGCCGGGTTGCTGGCCTCCATCCAGATGTTCCTGCCGGCTGCTAATTTTGGATGGCCCATTACCACGTTTGGACGTGTAAGACCTGTTCACACCAATGCGGTGATTTTTGCGTTTGTAGGTAATGGTATTTTTATGGGGGTGTATTATTCCCTGCAGCGTCTTTGTAAAACAAGGATGTTTTCTGATACACTGAGTAAAATTCATTTCTGGGGCTGGCAGGCTATTATTGTTACTGCCGCCGTTACCTTACTGGCCGGTTATACAACCGGAAAGGAGTATGCGGAACTGGAATGGCCTGTTGACATTGCCATCACCCTTGTTTGGGTGATATTCGGGATTAATATGTTTGGTACCATTATCAAACGCAGGGAGAGCCATCTGTACGTAGCCATCTGGTTTTATATAGCAACCTGGGTAACGGTAGCCATGCTGCATATAGTTAACTCATTCGAACTTCCTTTTTCTTTCTTCAAAAGTTACAGTGCTTACGCGGGTGTACAGGATGCGCTGGTACAATGGTGGTATGGGCATAATGCCGTTGCGTTTTTCCTTACCACACCATACCTGGGTATCATGTATTATTTCCTGCCTAAAGCGGCTAACAGGCCGGTGTATAGTTACCGCTTGTCTATTATCCACTTCTGGGCATTGATATTTATTTATATCTGGGCCGGCCCGCACCACTTGCTGTACACCGCTTTGCCAGACTGGGCCCAGAGCCTTGGTGTTGTATTCAGCATCATGCTGATAGCCCCCAGCTGGGGTGGTATGCTGAATGGATTGTTTACGCTGAGAGGTGCCTGGGATAAGGTAAGGGAAGAACCTGTGCTCAAATTTATGGTAGTTGCCATCACCTGTTATGGTATGGCCACATTTGAGGGACCGATGTTAAGCCTGAAAAGCGTAAACGCCATATCGCATTTTACCGACTGGACCATCGCTCACGTTCATATCGGGGCATTGGGATGGAATGGCTTTATGACCTTCGCTGTGCTGTACTGGATCATTCCTAAAATATTCAATACACCCCTTTATTCAAAAAGGCTTGCCACCAATCACTTCTGGATCGGTACTATCGGGATTGTGCTGTATGCGGTACCGCTTTACTGGGCGGGTTTTGCTCAGGCCAGCATGTGGAAACAGTTTACTGCCGAGGGAACACTCAAATACCAGTTCCTGGAAACTGTTACCCATATCATACCCATGTATATCACCAGGAGTATAGGTGGAACTTTGTACCTGGTAGGTGTATTCATGATGGTCTATAATATTGTTAAAACAGTAAAAGCCGGGCAACTGGAAGCTGATGAGGCCGCGGAAGCAGCACCATTGTCCAAAGTGATCACCACACACGGAAAGCAATACTGGCACAGGTGGATTGAGAGAAGGCCTATACAAATGCTGGTGTTCAGCTTGTTTGCGGTGGCCATCGGGGGTATACTTGAACTCATTCCTACTTTCCTCATCAAATCCAATATTCCTACCATCGCTGCTGTAAAGCCATATACGCCTCTTGAATTGCAGGGACGTGATATCTATGTGCGGGAGGGCTGTTATACCTGCCACTCGCAAATGATACGCCCCTTCCGTGATGAAGTGGCGAGATACGGAGAGTATAGCAAAGCCGGCGAGTTTATTTATGACCGCCCATTCCAGTGGGGTAGCAAAAGAACCGGCCCGGATCTGCAAAGGATCGGGGGTAAATACCCGGATAGCTGGCATTACAATCATATGCTCGAGCCTCAGAGCATGAGTCCGGGTTC
Source organism: Sediminibacterium sp. (assembly GCA_965229175.1). GTDB lineage: Bacteria > Bacteroidota > Bacteroidia > Chitinophagales > Chitinophagaceae > Sediminibacterium. Next base: position 233,865 of record CBDDIT010000058.1, read on the forward strand.
CATCATGCCATCTTACCCATGGCTGCTGGATAATACGATCGACACCGCTATCACAGGGGCTAAAATACGTGCCATGACAACCCTGGGTGTGCCTTACGCGCCGGGATTCGATAAAACAGCGAATATCGACCTGATGGCGCAGGCTGAGAAGATTGCAGGCAGCCTTGCCAATGACAAAATCAAAACGCCGGCTAACCGGGAGATCATTGCGCTGATTGCATACCTGCAAAGAATGGGGATAGACATTAAGAGCCAGAAAGCGGCCGACATAAAATAATATCATTCACTAAAACTCGCGTCATGAAGTTTATCAATTATCTCGAAAAGATCGCCGGTGTGGACATATATGCACTATCGTCGTTCGGAATATTTTTCAGTTTTTTTATCGTGATGACAGTTTGGGCGTTGAAGGCGGATAAAAAGATGATCGCTGAGATCAACCAGATTCCTTTAAATAACTAAACAAGCCGGATATGAGAAATCACATCAACCGTTGGTATAAATTATATGTTATCGCTTTGCTGTTCTTACCCATCACATCCACTGCGCAGAACGGCCCTAAACCCTCTGCCATGGATAACACCATGGTACAGGTGTTTGTGCTGATTATCGCTGTACTGGCACTCTGTATTATCCTGCTTGCCAAAGTACTGTTGGGAGCGGCACAATACAAAACACGTATTTTCCTGGAAGAGAAAAAGCAACGGGAAATATCCGGGACCGTTACAAAAGGACTAATGATCGCCGCATTGCTGGCTTCTTCTGCAGTTTTTGCAGCCGATGCGCCTGCTGCCACCGTTGTGAAAGACGATCTGATTGGTGGTATGAATGCAACCACTTTTTATGTCTTACTGAGTGTGGTAATAGTTGAATTGATATTGCTGCTGGGACTTTTATACAATTTAAGGTTTCTCCTATCGCAGGAAAAAGTTCGGCAGGCCATGGAAGAAGATACCGTAAAAGAAAACAAATGGCTTATATACTGGGATAAGTTCAACAGTCTTCGCCCGATAAAAGAAGAGGCGGAAATTGACCTCGGGCATAACTATGACGGGATCCGCGAACTGGACAACCGTTTACCACCCTGGTGGCTGTATGGATTTTTTGCCTGTATACTTTTCGCCGCTATTTACCTGTGGCGGTTTGAAGTGTCACATAGCGGCCCCTCCAGCCTGGATGAATACAATATAGCGATGCAGAAAGGACAGGAGGAGAAGGAGGAGTATTTGAGAACTGCCGCCAGCAAAGTAGACGAGAATTCTGTTACCTACCTGAGTGATGAGTCCAATCTCGCATCCGGCAAAGCCATTTTTACAACCGTATGCGCAGCCTGTCATTCGGCAGACGGAGGAGGGCTGGTGGGTCCTAACCTTACCGATAAATACTGGCTACATGGCGGCAGTATCAAAGATATTTTTAAAACCATCAAATACGGCTGGCAGGAGAAAGGCATGAAAAGCTGGAAGGATGATTACACCCCGGTACAGATAGCCCAGTTAGCGAGCTATGTAAAAAGCCTGTCGGGTAAAACACCTGCTAAAGCAAAGGAACCGCAGGGTGTGTTATATGAAGAAGCTACTAACACGCCTGATTCTACCAAACAACATCCCGATTCGTTGAAACCAGTTATTAGTTCAGTAAGTAAAGCCGTACCGGGATCCTGAAAAGATGGCAACAGAACCGCTGCATATTAATGAAATTGTTACGGAAGGTTTCCGGGATCACCTGGCAACAGTAGATGAGAAAGGTAAACGAAAATGGATTTTTGCCTATAAACCGAAAGGGAAGTTTACGCGGATACGCACCGTGCTAAGCCTGTTTTATTTTGCCGCTTTTTTTGGCATCCCTTTTATACAGGTGGGGAACCGGCCGTTTATGATGTTTAATATTCCCCAGGGCAGGTTCATATTGTTTTCAAAAGTGTTCTGGCCGCAAGACTTTTTCATCTTTGGGCTGGGGATGGTAACTTTTATCTTTTTTATTATTCTGTTTACAGCCGCTTTCGGGCGACTGTTCTGTGGCTGGGCCTGTCCACAGACCAATTTTATGGAAATGATGTTCCGTAAGATCGAGTACTGGGTATTGGGTGATGCTCCTGCGCAAAGGCAATTGAAAGCGTCACCGTGGACATCGGAAAAAATATTTAAAATTTCACTGAAGCATATCCTGTTCTTCTTACTTTCCGCCGTAATCGCCAATACTTTCCTTGCGTATATCATTGGAGTAAAAGAACTGGAGAAAATCATTGCAGAGCCTGTTTCCGAACACCTGGCCGGCTTTCTTTCGCTGCTGATATTTACCGGTGTTTTTTATGCTGTATATGCATATTTCAGGGAGCAGGTTTGCACCGTTATCTGCCCTTACGGCCGCCTGCAAAGCGTGTTGCTGGACAGGAATTCGATGATGGTTTCGTACGATTACAAACGCGGCGAACCAAGAGGATACGCAAAAAAAGATGCCCTTACAACCCATGGAGATTGTATTGATTGTTTCCAGTGCGTAAGGGTTTGCCCTACCGGTATTGATATACGAAATGGGGTGCAAATGGAATGTGTGGGCTGCACAGCCTGTATCGACGCCTGTGATACGGTGATGAAGAAGATAGGAAAAGACACGGGTCTGATCCGTTATGCATCTGAAAATGCTATCGCGAATGGTGAGCCTTTGCGGTATACCCGGCGAATGAAGACCTACACGGGACTATGTTTTGTGGTGGTAATGATCCTGGGTTTTATGCTGTTCACCCGTAATGATGTGGATGCCACCATTATGCGAACACCGGGACAGTTGTACCAGGAACGTGGTACCGACAGCCTTTCTAACCTGTATAATATTAAAGTGATAAACAAGACTACCGCCGATATACCACTCACCATACGCAGTGAATATGCGGGTGGAGTGATAGAAGTAATCGGCAGGCCTTTTATCAGCGTTCAGAAAGAAGGGCAGGGAGCCGGATCGTTTTTTGTGGTACTGCCAAAGTCTTATCTCAAGGGAAGGAAAACCAAACTCATATTAGGCTTGTATGAAGGAGATAAGAAAATTACTACGGTTAAAACCAATTTTCTGAGCCCTGTAGCTGATTGATTTCATCAAAGATTTAAATCCTATAACTATGAATTGGGGAATACGATTGATTATTGTGTTTGTTTGTTTTGCCGGTATGATGTTTACACTGGTATATAAAAGCTATCATACCAAATTCGAGCTGGTAAGCAAGGATTATTACAGTGATGAGTTAAAATACCAGGAGAAGATTGACGGCCGGTTGAACGCGTCTAAAAAGAAGGCCGTGTTAATCGAGCAGAACCCCAATTCTATTATCCTGAATTTGCCAACCGATAGTACGGCACGAAGTATTACAGGCGAAGCCTGGTTTTACAGCCAGAACGATGCTGCGCGGGACAGGCGCATTCGCCTGGATTCAGCGAGCGGTACACGCCAGGTAATCGATAAGAGAAAGCTGAGTGCCGGCAGTTACGAATTAAAACTGAGCTGGAAGGAAGATGGGAGAGTATATTATCACGAAGCCAACTTAACTATTCTTTGATGAGCTGGCAGATATTTATACCTGCGTTTATACTGGGGCTTGTGAGTAGTTTTCATTGCATCGGTATGTGTGGCCCCATTGCTTTGTTATTGCCGGTAGAAAGCCTGGCACCTTCTAAGCGAACCATTGGAATCATCTTATATAATCTTGGCCGGGTTTCAACTTATACAGGAATGGGATTGTTCTTTGGATGGCTGGGCCGTGGTATTTTTATCGCAGGATACCAGCAGTATTTTTCAGTGTTCCTGGGTGTGGTGATACTGGCGACCGCCGTTGGTTATATCATGCAAAAGAGGATTGGGAGGAATTACCTCGAATCGGTTCTTGTGAAAAATGTGCAATCTGCTATTGCCAGACAAATGAACCGGAAGGGCTTGATGGCCATGTACCTGGTAGGTTTGGCCAATGGGTTTTTACCTTGTGGGATGGTGTATTTTGCCATTGCGGGGGCACTGGCCACCGGAACTGTTTGGGGAGGTGGTATTTTTATGGCGGTCTTTGGCCTGGGCACTTTACCGCTGATGTTATTGCTGCTTCGTTTTGCGGGTTTTATTACCGCCAACCTGAGGGGTAGTGTAAAAGTAGTAATCCCCTATATCATCGCCCTGATGGGTATTGCACTGATCATGCGGGGGTTGAACCTGGATATACCCTACCTGAGCCCGTTCTTCTCAAAAGTAAACAACGAGATCATTTCCTGCCACTAAACAGCTTATCAAAACTTCTTATATGAAAAAGATTTTGATTCCTTTCGACAGCAAGCATTTTTCTGAAGGTGCTTTTGAATTTGCAAGAAGGTTAAACCTGGTAAGCCCTGTTTTCCTCACAGGAATTTGCCTCCCCCAATCTGAACTGGCTAATTTGTGGAGCTATGCGGATGCAGGCACCGGTATGTATTTTCCTGTACCTGAAGCGCCTGATCCGGGGGCGAAGAAGGAAAAAATCACTCATTTTGCCCGCCTATGCAACAGTAATAATATAGACTACCGTATACACGATGAACCTTCCGACCTGGCCCTTCCCTCTCTGAAAGAAGAAAGCAGATTTGCCGATTTGCTGATTGTGGGAAGCGAGATGTTTTATAGTGATTCCCAAAACGAGCTCCCTGAAAATTATTTAAAAGATATTATCACCAATGCCTCCTGCCCGGTGCTGGTGGTTCCGGAAAAATTCCAGTTTCCGCAAAGCATCATGCTGGCTTACGATGGCAGTGAGGGGTCTCTCTTCGCCATTAAACAGTTTGCCTACCTTTTTCCGGAACTGTTACACCTGGCAACCCTGCTGGTATATAGTTCTGAATCTGCCGGGAACGATTTTCCCTTTCAAATGCAAATGGAAGAGCTGGTCGCAAGACACTTCAGGGATCTGACCCTATTCAAATTAACGATCAATCCTGAAAAGTATTTTAGTACCTGGATCACCTCCAAGAAAGATGCGCTGCTGGTTTGCGGTTCTTATGGCCGCTCGGGATTGTCGATGTTGTTCAGGAAAAGCTTTGTAAAAGATGTGATAGCGGATCACCAGTTGCCTGTATTTATTGCGCACAGATAGCGGGCAGGCATCAAAAAGCCCCGTGTCATTGACTGGCGGGGCTTATGGGAGCCAGATAATATTAAATGGCGAGTATAAGTTACCGTTTTTCATAACGCCCCGTTATTGTTTCCGGCTTTATCCGGTACATAACATATTTAACGCGGGTACTATCGTCCAACAGCACATTTTCCTCGTGTTGGTGCGGATGCAGGGTACTACTGGTCATCAGGGTAAATACACTGTTGAATAGCTTCTCCCGGGCTTCATCCGCCTCAACGCCGGATAGCTCTTCAAATGTGCCGAACACAATCACCGATTGCCAGTTTGCCATATCTGTCATCATATCCACTTCAAAGCAAACATTGGGATTTTTTCTTAGGATCTCCAGTTTGGATCCTTCATTGGTTTGGCCATAGATATATTTTCCATCGTAGTGATAGGTGACAGGTACTACATAGGGCAGTTTCCCGTCTGTGCAAGCCAGGCGCCCAAGTGCCTGGCTGGAAAGCACATTGGAAGATTGAAGTTCTGTTAGTTGACCAAGCATAGGTATCAGATTTTAGATAATGTAAAATGTATCGAATGATAAAACTAGGCTTGTGTTGGCCATTGTAAAATGACGAATATCAGTTTTGAACCTGTTAGATATCATAGTTGCGCAAAGCCCGTATTTGTACAATTGCATATCAGATTGTATGAACAGGATAATCTATATTCCGGAAAAGGCGTTGCTGGTGATTTTAATTGTTTTTGTTTCAGCAACCACTATTTTTTCCGGAATGCTGATGTTGGCGAGACCGGGTGGTACGCTTAATGCCTTGCCATTGGGCTTGTTTAACGGCCGGAATTTTCACGACTACTTTGTACCCGGGTTCCTGTTTTCCATGATGGCCGGCAATGCAAATCTTGTTGCGCTCTTCTATATTATTGAAAAAGAGGAAAAGCAGTATAGTTTGGCAATGGCCGGAAGTATTATACTGATTGTGTGGGTGTTAGCACACATGTTTATAACAGAACAGTTTCACTGGTTACAGGTCATTTATATTGGAGTTGGGATAATTATGCTGCTACTCAGCAGTAACCTCCGGGCTGCTGCCACCAAATCACAACCGCGAAAACACTAATATGTTTAAGTACCTGTTTGCCTTCCTGGTTTTTGTTCATGCCGTTTTGCATTCTCTTGGGTTTTACCGGTCATTTGGATGGGGTTCAGAGAGTATCATGCGCATGAACATTTCGCGGGAAATGGGTTTGTTATGGTTAATTACCGCCGTATTATTCCTGATTACCGGGTTTGCCTACCTCTCTAAAAAGAGCTGGGCTTTTGTAACTCTTCCGGCCGTGGTACTTTCACAGGTACTGATAATAGCCAGCTGGGAGCAAACCAAATGGGCAAGTATCTTAAACTGCATCATACTTATTGTAGTAGTTCCTGCCATAGGAAAAAACTGGTTTCTAAATGAGTCTAAGCGCGCGGTGTCGAACCTGCAGGCGCAACCGATCACTTCCAATCCGGTAGTTACAGAAGCCATGATAAGCGCGGTTCCGCCGGTAGTGCAAAACTGGTTAAGGACTGCAGGGGTTGTGGGAAGAAACAAGATCCGCTATGTGCACATTGAGCAGTCCGGAACCATGCGAATAAAGCCCGGAGGTAGATGGATGCCTTTTTCGGCCAGGCAATGCTTTACAACCGAGCATCCCGGTTTTGTTTGGATGGCCGAAGTGAGCATGTTGCCGGGTGTAAGTTTGATGGCACGGGATTCGTCTATCCGGGGAGAGGCTGAAATGGTGATCAAACTTTTTTCTATTCTGCCTGTTGTAAACGAAGTTGCCGGTGACAAAATTAACTCCTCAGCCATGGTAAGGTACCTGGCTGAAACCTGCTGGTTTCCTACTGCTGCACTCAACAAGTATATTTCCTGGGAACAAATTGATAACACCTGCGCAAAGGCAACTATGCTGTACGAAGGAATAAAAGTAACCGGTGTATTCCGGTTTTCAGAGAACGGCGACCTGCTTTCTTTTGAAGCAGACCGGTACAAAGACAATACGGAGGGAGCTGCGCTTGTTCCCTGGCTGATACAGGTAAAGCGGTATGGTCGGTTTGATGGTCTGCGTGTTCCCGACAGGTGCTCGGTGACCTGGAAATTGCCGGGTGGTAATTTTACCTGGGTGGATATCATGGTAAGGAAAATACAGTACGACGGCGATTTGGTACCCCTCACGGCAAAGGCTTCGGCTTCCGATGCAACAGTTGGTTAAATGATATCGCGAACGGGTTTTAGCTTCCGCAGTAAGTGAGTTGTCGCCCAGCTGGCACTCACTGTAAACAGAAAGACCAGTATGAATTTTACAAAGGCTGGCAATGATACCTGCAAAAGCGCAAACTGTGAGCATGTAATAAAAATATAGTGAATGAGATAAATACCAAAGGCACTATCTGAAAAGTGGTTCAAGACTTTGTACTCGGTATGCATATTTTCTTTACAAACGGATAGCAATGCCATGCTGCTAAACAAACAGGAATTAGCAAATAGTATACTGAAAGCCATCCAGGCTATTGACGCAGTCAGCTTCCCAGCCCTTACCAGATCCCAAACAGAATAGGTAAACAGCTCAACCAGCATATAAGATAACAGGCATAAACCCAGCCAGAAGACCCAGGACCGCTGGAGCAATTGTTTGTTAGGAAATAGCTCATTTTCCCAGTCACCGCTTCCCAGGCAGGCGCCGATAAGGAAAAATGCAAAGTAGAGTAGAATCCTGTTCAGCTGGAAATCAAATGGCCCGATGCCTGTCCAGGTATATTGTCCTACCCAAAGGCTGATAGGTATATAAGCCAGGGATACAATAAGGAAAGCCATCCACAAAAACTTGAACGGATGTTTCGCCATTGAGAATATGGATTTTGCGACAGCCGGATATATCCGTTTCGGAATCAATACCGCTATAACATTAAACAGCAGGAGCAGCCATATAAACCAGGGTGGGCCAACAGGCCATTGCTGATGAACTATAAAATCTTGTAGAAAGGATAGAGGGGTTGCATTGCGGTTTACCAGGTAATAGGAGGGGAAATAAGCAACCGGCATCAGCAGGCAAACCGCAACTGCAAAGGGAATACCCAGCCGTTTAAAGCGGTCAATAAGAAACTTTTTTCCACCTTTTTTAAGTAGCCCGCGGTACACAAAAAGCCCGCTGATGAAAAACATCAGTGACATGAAGAACATATCATTGAAGTTTACGAACATGTCCATCCCCACCCAACGGGAACTATCCACAATCGGGTTAGTGGAGTTGCTGTAAGTGGTGGCATCAAAAAAGCCGAAAGTGGTATAGGCGAGGGCTGAGTGATGGGCCAGTACCAGCACAGTTATGAAAGAACGCAAATAGTCAATCCACCTGTTCCTGGCTTTTTGCACGGTTGATAAGTTATATAGTAGGTAATAAATGTATTGACCAGCTGTACAACGGTTGGATCCTTTTTATGTTACACTATAAGCAGATCTCAGGGAAGAATGGATGTTCCATCTCTGAATGCGCTATCCACAGGCACTTTTTATTGCGTACATTCGCAGTTGAAATGGATTTAATATGATACGCATCTTCGTAACCGGCGGCACTTTTGATAAAGAATACAACCTGTTGAAAGGGGAGCTGTATTTCCAGGATACCCACATGACGGAGCTGCTGGAAGAGGGCAGGAACCAGGTTCCGGTTCAGATTACCACGTTAATGATGAAAGACAGCCTGGACATCACCCCGAAAGAAAGGGATTTTATTGTCCGTTCGGCACTCGACTGCCCGGAAGACAGGATGGTGATTACGCATGGAACGGATACAATGGTGCAAACCGCCAAGTTACTGGCCGCATCTATCAGCAATAAAACGATTGTATTAACCGGTGCCATGATCCCGATCAAATTCGGTAGTTCCGATGGATTGTTTAATCTCGGTTCAGCACTGGCTTTTGCCCAGGCATTAGCCCCGGGCGTTTATGTGGCCATGAATGGCCGATACTTTACCCATGATAACGTGGTAAAGAATATGCAGACGGGGATATTTGAGGAATGTTAGCCTTCTTTTTCCACCCACAAATCAAAGATCAGCCCCGGCTGCAACGCGCAACGAATACTTTACCTGCTTCAGGCTTGCATAATCTTTTTTGGGTTATGTAATTTATTCCCCCTTCTTGCTACTAATCCCTTCGTCAGCACCGGCCAGGCTGACAGTTTAAATAAATTCCCTTAAAAGAAAAAAATAGTTAAACAGATGATTGCCTGTTGGGTAAATTATTGAATATTGGTTGTACCGCATCCGCCAAAAAGTATAAGCTTGTGAGTGAAAAGGATTTTCTAGAACAGGTAAAACTGAACCAGGGTATTATCTACAAACTGGTTTCCCTGTATGCGGTGGATGCCGAAGAAAAAAAGGACCTGTACCAGGAGATATTACTCCAGGCCTGGAAGTCATTCAGCAGTTTCAGGCGTGAATCCAAATTCAGCACCTGGTTATACAGGCTCTCTGTAAACACCATTCTTACCCAGAAACGCAAAGAAAGTATAATCGAGTATAAGGATACTATCGAAATGCTACCCGGTGCGGAGACAGGAGATGGAAGCCTTTCAGACTTTAACAGCGTAAGGCAGGTGATACGCCGGCTTCCTGAGACCGACCGGGCAATTATATCGATGCACCTGGATGGGTACGATAATACAGAAATTGCCGGGATGATCGGAATCAGTATAAACCATGTAGCCGTTAAGCTCCACCGGATCAAACAACAATTGAAGAACTTTTTAAAAACCGAGCGATGAGTATCGAAGAAGTATGGAGGAGTGCTGGTGAGGATGATAAAGATTTAGCTTCCCTTATCCAACCCGGTTTGTTGAGGCTTTCTTCAAAAGACCCGCTGGTTAAGCTGAGGCGGAATTTACTGGCCGGTGCTATTATGGGGATATTGATTGCCTGCGGATATATCGCTGTACTGGTAAAATTTCCCGTATGGCAGGTGTTCGTTTGTATCGGCATCGTTTTTTTATTTACAGTTTGGGCATCGGTAAAATCACTTGTTTTATACCGGCAGCTTTCCCGTTCTATACCTGAAAACAGCCTCTTACAGGAACTGAAGAATCATTATCAGAAAGTTAAACAATGGATGGCCTTGCAGCAGCAGGTAGGATTATTTATTTACCCGGTTAGTGCCGCCGGCGGGTTTATGATCGGCGGTTCTGTAGGAGCGGGTAAATCTATTAACGAAATCATGCAAAAGCCTGTTATCCTGATCGCTTTAGTCATTACACTGCTGATACTGGTGCCCCTCTGCTTTTACCTGGCTAAATGGATGTCGAAAAAGGCTTTTGGCAAGTATGCCGAACAGTTAAAACAGCATATTGACCTGCTTACCTATGGACAATAAACTTTATATTAATAATCATGGAAAATAAGGTTCAAACAAAAAGGCAATTACCCAACAAGTTTATCTACGCCGGGTTTTTGATGGCTGCCATTATTTTTTGCTGCCTCAGGGATTTTTCAACCGCCATTATTTTCAGTGGTATCGGACTGGCATTCGATCCTTTCAACCCAACTGTTCCTTTTCCCCGGAGACCGCTATGGCAAAAAGCTTTCCTGGCAGTTCACCTTGTATTTGTATTTACTTTACTGATTATACAGGTAGTAGCGGTGTTGAAATAGTACATACACAGGTATTTATAACCTGTGTATGCTATACGAGGGAAGCCGGTCAGCCGGTAATACGGTGATCCTTTGCCACATACCTCGCAAATCCTAGTAAGGCCCCGGTTATCATCAGGTTCCTGAAAAAATTAACCATTTCCAGTTCTTTTTCCCTGTTGATGGTATCGGCCATCAGGCTGGTATCCAGTTCATGGCCCATAGCCCGCGGCAGGTGTACCAACAATGCCATCAGTAGTACATAAACTGCCATCAGGGAATAAGCCAGCTTATCATATTTACCAATTGTAGCACTTACGATAAAAGCTACAATACAAACCAGGGTAAAGTAATTCCAGAAATAAGGGAACGGAATATAGTCTGGCACAAATGCGGCACCTACATCCGGCTTACCCAGATGCAGGCCTGCGTACAGCAGGAACGACAAGGGGAACAGGTACCGACCTGTTTGTAATATTTTATTCAAGCTGAGGTAATCTTCCATTGTTTCGCTTTTAGTTTATAAAGTATTTTCACAAAGTTGAAGCGTAGCATTTATTTGAAAGATGACAAAAGTCTATGTTTTACAGTTTGGCTTTCAGGCGGCTGAATACATCCTTGTTAATTCCCAGGTAAGAAGCGATGAGTTTGCTCGAAACCCTTGTCATGAGATTGGGTCTGAATTCCATCAGCCATTTCAGGCGGTCAAGAGCTGACAAGGCTACAAAAGTATTGATGCGATAAACTGAATTTGCGTACGAAGCCTCCAGGATCTGCCTGTATACCTTGTCAAATTCGGGTACTGTTTCCATCATTTTTTGAAACCCGGCCTTGTCTATGGCGAGCAGGTCGCAGGGTTCCACCGTCCTTATGTTTTCAGTGGCGGGTTGACCGCTTCCAAAGCTGATCAGTTCCGAGCACCAGGCGTCTTCCGTAATGATGTCGCGCGTAGTTTCATTCATCTGGCTGTCGTAAACAAATACCTGCAGGCACCCCTTAGCTATGAAATATACCTGTCTGCATACTTCTCCCTCCCGAAGCAGGAACGTATTCCTGTCAACTTGTAAAGGGGTAAAGCAATTTAAAACTGTGTTTAAATTTGAAGGTTCGGTACCGAGTCTGGCAATGATATGTTGTTGCAGAATGTTTATCATTCAGGAAAGCACTTCCGATTGAGGCTGGAACACAAGATACTATCTTCTTACAGCTGCTGGTATTCTTTTTTGTTCCCGGAGTACCCTCTTTCTTTTACCGTTTTTATTGCGCACAGGCGGGGCAACTGAGGAGTTGTCCGGACAAAAAAAGGGAGAGATGAAAACATCCCTCCTTGTTATTCTTCTGAATCTCCTAAAAGAAGTATCCTGCCAAACACAACTTTATGGAGAAGGAATACAGGGATCGCTCCCCGCATTACCTGGATTAAAAATAAATAAAAAAATGTAACCGATTACATTAAAATTGATTTTTTAATCAAATAATACTTTAATCCTGCATTCATCAAGCTATTTTACCGTTCAAAATTGTGTATTTTTAACACAAATGCAGTCAAATCGTCTGTGCAATGGATTGCATTGTATTTGTAAATGCAATCTATTGGAGACAGTGAACCGGGATTTATTTGTTTTTTAGTGCCATTACTGCCTGGTAGGCAGGTTTTGGCAGGTAGTTCCTGTCGAACAGTAAAGGATAATTGGTTCTTCCTCTCACCGGCCATCCGTTCAGCCAGCTTTGACCATCATTCACGCCCCAGAAAGTAACCCTCGACACTTTGCCTTTATATTTCAGGAATAACCTGAACAAGGCCGCATAGTCGTCGGCCAGCTTTTGCTGGATGCTGTCGGGTAGTCCATTAACGTAGGGGTTCATATTGCCGGTTTCTGTTGTACGCTGGCTGATATCAGCTCCCTGGAAATTCCGCTGCAGCACTTCAATGTCCAGTTCCGTGAACATTACCTGTAGACCCAGTGCTGAATATTGCTGAATGCTTTCTTCAATATCTTTTAAAGGTATCTTTCCCAGGTGCCAGTGACCTTGTATTCCCACACCATCAATCCTTACTCCCGCCGCCTGTATTTTTTTTATCAATGCAATGCAGCCCGCACGTTTGGCCGGTTGCTCGTTATTATAATCATTATAATACAACTGTGTATTTGGCGCGGCAGCAGCGGCTATTCTGAATGCGTCTGTAACGAAATCAGGGCCCAGTTTCTGCAGGAAAATAGATTTACGCATGGTGCCATCTTCATTCAGCGCTTCATTTACCACATCCCAGGAATATACTTTTTTATCATAATGGCTGGCAACAGTAGAGATATGATCGGTAAAATAAGTCCTGAAAGAATCCACGCTTTGTATCCTCCGGGCGAATGCGGGCATCTGGCTGTGCCAAACCAGGGTATGCCCGTTTACCTTGATATTATTTTTCTGGCAGTACGCAACCATTTTGTCACCCATCTCAAAATTGTACACATCCCATTGCGGGTGATTTACTTCGGGTTTCATAATGTTTTCCGGGGTTGCCATATTAAACTGCTGTTGTATCAGGGCAGCCGCTTTCGGGTCTTTTTCTTCAATTTGAATATTGTTGAGTGCGGTACCGATGCCAAAATCTTTTTTAAAAGCGTCTTTTAAGCCATAGGTTGCAGAGGTAGACGAATGGTTTCTCGATGCCGAACAGGCACCTATAACCAGGCTAACGGAACATACCAGGGGAAGAAATAATTGTTTTGTCATGTGGGCTTTCGTTTTGTGAATGTTTAATAAAGTGATCTCGCAGCAGGCAGGTTTAGCCACCCGGTGGAAGTTCGCAAATACTTGGGTGTAATTTCCCTTTAGCCAGCGATTTTGGATAAAAAATCGGTGAGAAGCGCTTTTTAGGCAGTTCTCACCGTAAGAGTAGGCAGGGGGCTTCGTTTAATCAGGCAATGGTGTTCACCAGTTTGCCTATCTCATCAATTTCAATGCTAACCTCATCACCTGCGCGTAAGGTAAAATCACTATCCGGAACAATTCCGGTACCCGTCATGATCAGGCATCCATAGGGGAAGGAACATTCCCTGTAAACATAAGCAACCAGTTCTTCCGGGGTTCGTTTCATCTGACTGATGGGTATGCTGGCATTAAACACCAGTTCGCTATTTCGAATAATGCTTAACGTTATCCGGGTTTCAGGCGGCAGGGGCTTATTGGTTACGTAAATGCAGGGACCTACCGCCGCGCAGCCATCGTATGTTTTGGCCTGCGGCAGGTATAAGGGGTTCTCGCCTTCAATGCTTCTGCTGCTCATATCGTTTCCTACGGTATATCCCAGGATTTTTCCTGAAGAACTTACCACCAGGGTCAGCTCAGGTTCCGGTACATCCCAGGTGCTGTCTTTCCTTATTCTTACCGGGTTGTAGGGATGCGCAATCCGGTGTGAGGTAGCTTTGAAGAAAACCTCCGGCCTCTCGGCCTGATAAACTTTTGCGTAAAAATCTCCACCCCCCGCATCTTTACTTTCCTCCTGTCTGCCTACCATACTCCGGTAATAGGTAACGCCACAGGCCCATAGCTCCTGTTGACCTACCGGTGCAAGGAGGTTGGCAAATGAAACATTTTCAGTGGCGGGCACAGATTGTACAATACGTTCTATTTTTTCATACAAGTCATCATCATTAATAAATGTATCCCAGTCGCGGCGGTCCAGAAAATGGTAGGCCTGGTTATGTTCAACTATAATTCCTTCCTTGGTTTTGTAAAGCTTCATATTGCCATTTTAAGTTTGGGTTAGTATTAGTGCGAATCCCGGGTCACTTCGCTGCCTGAGCTGCCTTGTAAAAATACCATATCGGCACCTTTATCGGCCCCCATAACGGTATTAATGTACAGGCTGACATACCCCCTGGCCGCCGCAGGTTTTGGTGCCGTCCACCTGGCTTTTCTTTCCAACAGTTCCTCATCACTTACATGCAGGTGAAGTAACCGCGAATTAACGTCCAGCTCAATCAGGTCGCCGTTTTGTACCAGTGCCAGGTTACCGCCAATGGCACTCTCCGGCGAAACATGCAGTACCACCGTTCCATAGGCGGTTCCGCTCATTCTTCCATCGCTGATACGTACCATGTCGGTTATTCCTTTTTCCAGTATCTTTTTAGGTAGTGCCATATTACCTACTTCAGGCATGCCCGGGTATCCCACCGGCCCAACGTATTTCAGTACCATCACGCAGTTCTCATCGATATCGAGTGCCGGATCATCTATCCGCGCGTGATAATCTTCAATGCTTTCAAATACAACCGCTCTTCCTTTGTGTTTCAGTAATCCGGGCGAAGCTGCCGAAGGCTTGATCACGGCACCGTTCTGTGCCAGGTTCCCTTTTACGATTACACATCCCGCTTCCGCTATCAGGGGTTTGTCATATGCGGCAATCACATCCCTGTTATAACATTCGCTGTTTCCCTGGATATTATCGTGATGATTTTTTCCGGTTACGGTTACCACATTTTTATGCAGGTGCTCTTTCAGTTCATGTAATATGACGGGCAATCCACCCGCATAGTAAAAGTCTTCCATCAGGTATTTACCCGATGGCATGAGGTTCAGCAGTAAAGGTATCCTGCTTCCGATAGTATCAAATTCTTCCAGCTGCAGATCAACACCGATCCTGCCGGCAATGGCCAGCAAATGAATAATGAAATTAGAAGAACCTCCAACGGCCGCGTTTACCATGATGGCGTTTTCAAAAGCTTCCCGGGTAAGTATTTTATCAATCGTAAGATTGTCTTTTACCATCTGTACAATCCTGCGGCCGCTTAACTGCGCCAGTACTTTTTTTCTTGAATCCGCCGCCGGAATGGCTGATGCGCCGCTCAGCGTAAGCCCCAGTGACTCAACCATACAGGCCATGGTAGACGCCGTTCCCATCGTCATGCAATGCCCGATGCTTCTGCTCATACAACTTTCCGCAAATTCGCATTCCTCCTGTGTCATTTTCCCGGTCTTCATGTCTTCATCAAACTTCCACACATGCGTACCGCTTCCGATCGTTTGACCTTTGAATTTTCCATTGAGCATAGGTCCGCCCGGTACCACAAGGGTAGGCAATCCCACGCTGGCGGCACCCATTACGGTGGAGGGTGTTGTTTTGTCGCAACCTGTTAACAGTACCACCCCATCTATCGGGTTACCACGGATACTTTCTTCCGCGTCCATACTGGCCAGGTTTCTGAACAACATGGCTGTTGGCTTTAATAGTGTTTCTCCTAAACTCATGATCGGGAATTCCACAGGGAACCCGCCGGCTTCCAGTACACCCCGTTTTACACTTTCCGCCAGATCCCTGAAATGCGCGTTGCAGGGGGTAAGCTCACTGAATGTATTGCAAATACCTATTACAGGCCTTCCATCAAACATATCGGTAGGCATCCCCTGGTTCTTCATCCAACTGCGGTAAAGAATCCCGTCTTTATCTTTGCGGCCAAACCAACCGTGACTTCTTAATTTGGTTTCCATAACTTTTCTTTTTTAGCATGTTACTATACACCGTCAGCGGTAAAAAGAAAACCTTATGTAGAAACATAAGGTTTAATGATGGAGATAAAGAGCCTGACTATTTGCTTCTGTAACTTCCATCGTATGCTGATTGCTAACTCAGTTCTAAATAATGCCATTTTATCACTGGCAGGTGCAAGTAAAAAATAAGATCTCCTTGGTTACCATTTTTTACCACCTGCCAAATGGCAGGTGGTAAAAAAAAGGTTCCTTTTTACTCTTGAATGGATTATTTATCCCAAAAAACCCGGGTTGTGAGGTTATCAGCACCGATGGCCTGAACTGCTTTTAAATAATTCGCATTATTGTTGGCAACTTCATAATCGGGATAAGAGAGCCTCCTGATAAAGCCCCCGCTCAGCTTATTATTGTAGAGGTTAGGGCTAAGGGCTGGCGCGCTGAAATCAACCCTGCGCAGGTTCGACCAGGCTTCTGTTCCATTGGTAATATTGGCAATCCAGTACTGGATATTAATTAGATTGATAGCATTTGCGGGGGTATAGGCTACTGATGGATGGGTTAAGTAGGCCGTTTTAGCTGCCGCCGAAACCGCGCTTCCGTTGGGATATAACGCATAAGTATCCATATCTGCCGTGATACCATTTTCATAATAAGTTTGTGCAGCCGCGTCGCCACCGGGTATCCATCCTCTTTTTGCCGCTTCGGCCAGGAGTAATGAAGTTTGTGCATAGGTTACCCAGAAAGTAGGCGCGGTTTGAGACGCTACGCATTTGATGTTCATTTGCGAATAGTTATATCCACCGCCTCTGACACCCCTGTTGGGCGCATTGGCAAGCGCGTCGCTTAATACCCCTACAGGAACTCCAAACTGGTTGGCTGGGTTAAGATCGGGTGCCGGGTCGGCCTCCGGTTTAGCAGGGTCTGCAAACTTTGCCACAATGAATCCTGATCTTGGGTCTGAAGTGGATTTCAATTGGTTCACAAATGGCTCCGCCGCATAGTAGAAACGGGGATTATTATTTACCAGTCCTGCATTGGCCACATTGGTTGCCAAGGTTCCATCATATTTCACATATACATTGTCTGCATTGGAGCTCATTACGCCACCATTAAACGCTTCCAGTGCCAGTGCCTGCGCCTTTGCAGGGTTCGATTTGGTATAGCGCATTCCCAACCTCAGCAACAGCGAGTATCCCAGTTTCTTCCATTTAGGAACCTGCGTTGCGGCATTGGAACTGGGTATGCTTCCATTTTTGCCAAAGAAAAGATCCGCGGAAACAAAATCACCCGTTGGCGTGAGTGCTGCGGTTGCTTCACGGAGTTCTTTTTCCAGGTCGGCATAAATAGCGGCGTCATCATCGTATTTCGGATAAAAAATTCCATCGGTATAGGCTTTGCCGGCTTCTGAGTAAGGTACATCGCCATACTCATCCACAAGGGCCATAAACGCCTGGGCTTTCCAGATCCGGATCATACTCACCAGGTTTACTGAGTTGGTGCTGGTTTTTAAGATGGCCAGTGCCTGAACCAGCCCTTTGATACCCCCGGTTGCGGGGTTATTGGCCGGAGCGGAACCGGTATAAGAACTTTCCCATCTGCCATTGTTGAAGTTATCAATGTCTGCGTTAAAATTCGGCCCTTCCGTTGCACCCGAATTAAATGGGTTTACAAATTGCTGCGCGATGGTATTTTCCGTTTCCCATCCCACTCCAACAAAGGAACGCTGTGATCCCGCAAACAATAAACCCGGGTCGATAGATGTTACCGCATAAGGGTTAGTATTGATTTTATCAAAGTTCTTGGTACATCCTGTTAGAAAGATGCCAGAACCTATTATGATCAGTCGGCTTATTATTTTTATCATAAAATTAGAATTTGACATTTAAACTGATGTTGAAACTGCGTGTGGTGGGAAGAGATGAATTCTCATAACCCGCCCTGATATCACCGGATGACTGGATGGCTTCAGGATCCAGGCCTGGAAGGTCTTTATGCAGTATGGCCACATTACGGACAGAACCGGATAATGACAGTCCTTTCACAAAGCTCAGCGTGTTTGATTTTCTTACCAGGCTGGTCAGGTTATAAGTAAGGGAAATATTCCTCAGCTTGATAAAGTCTGATTTGAAAGTGAAAGGATCACCGATCTGCAGGTTACGGTAGTCTGCATAAAACCCTTGCAGATCCGTCACGGCAACGGTATTGGCTTTACCGGTACCCTGGTTAATACCCGGGAATACAACACCGTTTTCTCCATCCCTTCTTCCTACCAGTGAGGCTTTAGACAATCCCTGCCGCAGTGTATTCAAAGCAGTAGACGATAATACGGTTCCGCCAAATTTATAGTCGATAAATATTCCGATTGTAAGATTCTTGTAGGTAAAGTTGTTGGTCCAGCCACCGGTAAATTTCGGTATCGAACTACCTACCGGTTTATAATCCGTTGTGGCCAGTAAACGACCGGTGGAAGAAACCAATACATTGTTGTCCGCATCTCTCAGGTAAGTTCTGGTATACAATTGGTTCATAGGAAGGCCCACAGTATAGCGTATCTGACCCAGGAACTCATTTCCGGTTCCATTAAAATACAGCAAAAGGAAATCGTTCACACCGGGTGAGATAGCCAGAACCTTAGTAGAGAGGTAAGCGTTGTTCCAGGAACTTGTCCAGCTGAAATTACCTTTTTTAACAGGTACAACTTCAAGGAGTGTTTCCAGACCACTGTTCCTTAATGAAGCCAGGTTGGCTTTGGATCCGGTGTAGCCGGAAGTGTTGGACAAGGTTACAGGAAGTACCTGGTCGGTGGTTACTTTTTTGAATGCAGAGACATCAATACGTACCCTGTTATTGAACATTCTCATTTCCAAACCAATTTCCTGCTCTTCCGCGCTGAATGGCGTTAGCAACGCGTTGGGAGCATTTCCACCTGCAATGGTAGCGGTTGCCTGGTTATTAAAATTGTTGGTATTAATGGAATAGTTCAGCAGGCCTTCATAGGTATCAACACCGTTGGCACTACCGGTTTTGGCATAGGCAAGTCTTAACTTACCAAAGTTGAGCCATTTCTGGCTTGCCAGCAGTTCAGAGAATACAAAGCTTCCGGATACGGAAGGGTAAAATACTTTGTTGGTTTGCGCACTATATACAGAAAACCAGTCTTCCCTGCCTGTAAAGTTCAGATACACCGTACGGTTGTAACCAATTTCAGCGAGTCCATACAATGAGTTAACACGCCTTTGTCCGTAACCGTAACTCTGTGATTTTACGTTTCCGTTGGCGATAGAGTAAACATCTTTTACGATAAAGTTGGTAGAACCCTGGTTCAGGCTCTGTCCCTCAGAGTTATACATGTTGCCTCCAAAGCTCGCATCAAAGGAAAATTTGCCATATTCTTTATTGGCTCCTACCAGGAAATCTGTATTGATCTCAGCACCCTTTCCTTCAGAAATGCTATAGCTGCCCTTGTAGGTGCCGTCTGGGTTTAAAGGCGCACTGGTTCCGATACCATAAGGAACCACAGATTCTGTATTATTGATGGAGTAATTGTAATTATACCTTCCCTGCACAAACAACCATTTGGTAACATCATACCGCAGGGTGGCTGTTCCCAGGATACGATCTCTTATGCTTACCCAGTTCTGACCCACCTGGTTGGCGTAGTATGGGTTCAGCGCGGTGGTTTGGAAACCTGATGTTTGCATCTCGGTTCCATCTACCGGGTTTATGGCACTGTTCTTATAGGCTGACAAAGGAGTTGAAATAGACATACGGGTGAAAAAGTTCACAGAACCCGCTCCTTGTGTACCTACCTGTGGAGGGTTGCTTTGTTTTTCATTGGCCCAGTTGATATTGACAGACAATTTTAATTTATCCGTGATATTATGGTTCAGGCCTACATTGATGATCTTTTTCAGGTACTCATCCCTTGGTTCAATACCCCTTGCATTGGTATTGGAGAAAGAAACCCGGAAATTTCCGTTGGCTCCCCCGCCCGACATGGCAACTGTATTGGTAAAATTGGCCCCTGTTTGAAGATAATCAAACAGCCTGTTTTCATATGCTGAGTAAGGCTGAAGTGTACCATCAAAAATAGGAGTGGGTACACCGTCGAGCTTTGCGCCCCAGCCAAACTGGCCGTTACTGGCCGCACTGGCCTGTGACGTGGGCCTTTGACCTGCGGTCCCCAGTCCATATACGGTCTGGAACTGGTCCATAAAATTCAAAGCCTTCTGGGTGGTGTAACTGGAAGTGAACTCCACACTGGCGGCACCTTTGGAACCCGATTTTGTTGTGATAAGAATAGCTCCGGCAGCCGCCCTGGATCCATACAATGCAGAGGCCGTAGATCCTTTTAATATCGTCATACTTTCAATATCGTCGGGGTTAATGGATTGCAGGTTATCCCCACGGTCGCGCTGCTGTCCCGCACCTTCTGCATTTCTAACATCCTGGTCAATCGGCAGGCCGTTAATAACAATCAGCGGCGAGTTGGTAGAACCCGCAAAACCCACCTGCCCGCGCAAACGGATCTGGGTGCTGGCACCCGCACCGGCGGCCGGAGGAGTAATATTAAGGCCGGCTACCCGTCCTTCCAGCGATTCCCCTACATTGGTGGTCCGGTTGGTTATCAGTTCATCTGTTTTTACAGATGTTGCCGAATAACCCAGTTTTCTTTCCTGGCGCTTGATACCCAATGCTGTAACTATTACAACATCCAGGTCTTTGGCGTCATCCCTCGCCAGGGTAACCGTTATCCTGCTTCTTCCGTCAACAGGAAAATCCTGGGTTCTAAAACCGATAAAACTAACAGTAATCACATCTTTCGACTGTGCGTTAATGGTAAAACTACCGGAAGCATTAGTAGTGGTTACCCTGGAAGTACCTTTTACCTGGATGGTAGCACCGCTGAGCGGATTTTTTTCTCCGTCCAGCACGGTTCCGGAAACCGTAGTTTGTGCGTTTGCGGTGGTCAAAGCCGCAAAAAAAAGGAATGTGAAGAGAAGCCTGGTTAAACCCGGCTTACGTACGGGTGAGCGATTTTCCTTCATAAGGCTAGCATTTTGATTAGATAAAATAATACCAGGAGCGAATCGAAGTACGTCCTGGTTCGAGCAATCTAGGGCCAAAGTAGAGATAGTTTTTTGCACAGACTTCCAAAAAATCCCGATGTTGGATTTTATAAGTGGAAATTGTTTAAATTATGTTCCTTTATATAGTACAGTATTGTATTATCGATTGCCAAAAACGGGTGCGTTGCATTTTGTTCTTACTTGCCTATGAACCAATTTGTACTTTGCCAAAAGAATGCTGCCGAATTGCGCCTGTTTCCACATATCCTGGAAATCGGCGCGGTTAAGAACACGGCCATCCGTCTCAATGGGTTTCCAACCCGCACAGATAACGCTTTAAGAATCTATTACATACAGGAAGGAAAGTTTGAATGGAGCGTTAACAGGGTTCATTTTATCCTGTACCCGGGGGATGTGGTGTTGGCGATGCCCGGGGTAGAGTTTGGAAATGAGAACAGTGTGTTAGAAATAGGCAGTTTTTCATGGATCCAGATCGAGGTTGCCAGGAGCGAGAAAAATAAGATTCAAATCGGTGCCTGGAGCCACCTGGCTGCGGAAGAAAATGAGGCGATCAGTAAAATCCTTCACAGCGATTATGCACCCGTTTTTCAAAACTTTCAGGAAGCGGGTGTTTTCTTTAAAAACATACAGGGGGAACTTTTTAACCAGGAACTGGGTTATAAAACCAGCGTGAACCATTTGCTGGATGGGTTCTTTATCCTGATAGCCCGTCAGTTTACCCGCATCTCCAACCCCGGAAGGGATTTCCCCAAAACCTTTATGCAACTGGAAGAGGAGCTGCGCCGGAACCTTTCGCACCAGTGGACGGTGGAAGAAATGGCAAGAAAAGTGGGCCTGGGTTCTACCCTCTTTAATGAGAAAGTTAAAAGCTATTCCGGTTTTTCACCGCTTAACTATCTGATCAATATCCGTATCTCCGAGGCCATCAAACTGTTGAAGAAGCCGGATATCAGTCTTACGGATATCGCCTACGACACCGGCTTTTATTCATCACAGCATTTTTCAACAACATTTAAAAAACTCACCGGGTATTCTCCCAGCGAGTTCAGGAAAATTCATTTGAGGAACAAATAAAAATTTATGGCAATGGAATCTGTTATCACTATAGAACTTGGCACCAATGCGGTAAGGGTGTACGCATTTGATATCAACGGGAATATCATTGGCTCTCTCCAGGGGTATTATCCCACTTTTCATAGCGAACCCGGTTACAGTGAACAGGATCCCGACCAGATCTTTATTACCATGCTGTATGTGCTTAAGAACCTGCTGACCGACGTTGTACATCCTAAAAAAATAAAAGTGGCCTGCATCTGCTTCAGTTCATCTATGCACAGTGTACTGGCAGTAGATAAAAGAGGTAACCCACTGGGTAACGTTATTACATGGGCCGATTGCAGGGCGGATAAGGAAGCGGTGGAACTGAAAAAATCACCGTTGGGTAAAAAGATTTATGCAGCTACCGGAACACCTTTACACCCCATGTCGCCACTTACCAAGATCGCATGGATGAAAAACAATGAAAAAGAAAAGTTTGCATTAACCAGTAAGTTTCTATCGCTTAAAAGCTATATCCTTCAGCAGCTTACAGGGGAGTATATGATTGATTATAGCATTGCTTCTGCCACCGGGCTGTTGAATATTCATAAGATAAAATGGGAACCCGATTCACTCAGGTTTGCAGGCATAACCACTACTATGCTGCCCGAATTGGTACCGGTGTTTACCCGTGCCGGTAAGCTGAGCAAAGCTTACCAAACTTCTCTCGGCCTTCCACCCGATACCAAAATACTGGTTGGATCCAGCGATGGCTGTATGGCAACGGTAGGTGATGGCATCAACGGAGAAGGGATGGCCACTATTACCATTGAAGACAGTGGAGCGGTAAGGGTGATGGGAAATAAAGTGCTGCAGGACGAAAAGCAGCGGTTCTTCAATTATCTTCTTACTGAGAACAGGTATATATCCGGCGGACCCACCAACAACGGGGGTAATATATTCGAATGGTTTACCCGCCAGTTCGGAGACTTTAAAAACCCCTTCGATATCCAGCATAGCATGGTGGAACTGATTAACCAGGCTTCCTCCGTTTCAGCGGGGTCGGATGGCCTGATCTTTTTACCCTATTTACTGGGTGAAAGAGCCCCTATCTGGAATGCCAATGCCAGAGGGGTTTATTTCGGATTGAACATCAAGCATGAGAAAGCGCATTTTGTACGGGCTACCATTGAGGGGATTCTGTATGGAATATACAGCATCGGCAAAACACTGCAGGAACACCGTCATATCAATACGCTATCTATCAACGGCAGTTTTGGCACACTGCCATTTATTACACAGATGATTGCGGATATATATAATAAACCGGTGCGACTGCGTCAGAACTACCATAGTGTTAGTTATGGCTCGTACCTGCTTAGCGCAACAGAAATGGGGATTTACAAATCGCTGGACGAAGCGGCGCAAACGGTAGTGCTGACAGATATGGTAAACCCGGATAAAAAGAACAATAAAACTTATCTCAGCTATTACAAAATAATGGAACGGCTTAGCACAAAGCTGGCTGGCGAGTTTGCAGACATTGCCGCGCTGCAACAGGTATGAGAATGAATTTTTTTTGAAAACCCTGATTACCAAAACCAATCTATGAGTACTACTAAGCGATCCTTTTTTACCGCCTGTTATATTTTCTTTGCACTATTGCTGACGGCGTACCTGGGTACCCTGTTTTTTCTGGCACCCCCTGCCGGTAATGGTTGGCTGCTCGCAGCTGCATTCGGGTTCCTGGCCCTTGCATTCCGGGGTAATGAGAAATTAAAGGGTTACTGGTATAGTATTATTATTCTTGGTGTGGCTACCATGGCCATGTACTATCCCCAATTTTTTAAAACCATAGGAAACAGGGATGCGTCTTTTTTTATCCCGGTAATGTTACAGGTTATCATGTTCGGCATGGGTACAGAATTAAGCATAAAGGATTTTGCGCAGGTAATGAAGATGCCCAAGGGTGTGATGGTAGGCATCATTTGTCATTATACCATTATGCCGCTGGTAGGTTTTACCATTGCCCACCTGTTTCATTTTCCGGGAGAGATAGCCGCAGGTATTATATTAATCGGCTGCTGCCCCAGCGGGCTGGCCTCTAATGTGATGTGTTACCTGGCTAAGGCTAACCTGGCTTTATCAGTATCTGTTACCGCTGTGTCTACTCTTCTGGCTCCGGTATTAACGCCCTTGTTAATGAAATTGCTGGGAGGCAGTTATGTTGCGGTGGACTTCTGGAAGATGTTCTGGGATATCACCAATATTGTGATTCTGCCGATCGTAGCAGGACTTATTTTTCATTACCTGGTGCGGGGCAAAGTAAAATGGCTGGATAAAGCCATGCCGGTTTTTTCGATGATAGGTATCGCCCTTGTATTACTGGTGATTACCGCTGCGGGAAGGGATAATTTATTGAAGGTAGGAGGCCTGCTGATCCTCGCCACATTTATTCATAATACCACCGGCTATTTCCTGGGATACTGGTCGGCCCGCATACTTAAGTTTCCGGAAAGAGACTGCCGTACCATTGCGCTGGAAGTGGGTATGCAGAATGCGGGGCTGGCTTCCGCCCTGGCAAAAGCCCTGGGCAAAATTGCCACCATAGGCCTGGCCTCTGTGATTTTCGGTACCATGATGAATGTGAGCGGATCCTTACTGGCCAATTGGTGGCATAATAAGCCCCCGGATGGAGATATGGAAAAATGAGATACTAAACTGTTTATTAACACAAAACCGACATATGAGAAAGATCAACAAACGGCTATTGATTTTGGTATTGTTTGTATCATTTGCAGCAATACATCCTGCCATAAGCCAGCAGGTACAGATCAGCAAAGACGAACTGATTGCATTAACGGCGGAATGGAAAGGAGAGAGGTTCCCCGATGGCCGACCGAAAGTTCCTGATAATATTATACGAAGGATGAAATCGGTTAGCGTGGAAGAAGCCTGGGCTACCCTTAAAAATGCGGGGTATGGATACCAGGTTGCGGAAGACTGGAAGACTATTAATCCCGACAGTGTGCTGGTAGGCCGCGCGGTAACGGCCACGTTTATGCCAGGACGTCCCGATGTTTGGAAAGCCATTGATTCGATCGGGAAAAAAGAAGGCAGAAAAGCCCAGAATGTTTGGGCGGTGGAAATGCTGGTAAAGGGTGATGTTTATGTAGCCGATCAATTTGGCGCGAAAAGAAACGGTCCCACCATCGGCGATAATGTAGGCAATGCCATTTATGCCAGAACCGGTAACGGAATTGTGTACGATGGTGCCTTGCGTGATGTGGAGGGCCTGAAAGAGATCGGGGGGTTTACATCGTTTTATACAAGTTACGATCCTTCCTATCACAATCCGGGAATGGGGGCCAACAGGGATCTTACCACCATGATCGTGGGTATCAATCATCCAACCCGTATCCGCACGGTAACTGTTATGCCGGGTGATGTAGTGCTGGGCAAGCTGGGGGTTGTTGTATTTATTCCCCCGCACCTGGCGGAAAGGGTAGTGAAGACCTCTGAAATTGTGCGCCTTCGCGACCAGTTTGGTCACCAACGCTTACGGGAAGGAAAGTATACGGCCGGACAGATAGATGCGCGCTGGTCAGACGAAATCGAAAAAGACTTCTCAAAATGGCTGAACGATCATATCAATGAATTACCTGTTGCCAAAGAACAGATTCAGGAATACCTGAAGGAAAGGACATGGTAGTTTTTGGTATGAAAACCTATTTTTTAAACGCTAAACTTAATACGATGTCAAACTCAAGAAGATCATTTATAACCAAAGCGGGCCTGGCCGCAGCGATGACACCCTTTGCTACCCTGTCATCCACTTTTGGGCAGGGCCTTACGCAATCTATCGACCGGGCCCCCAAGTCATCGGCTCCATCGGATTTAAAAATTACAGATGTTAAATGCGCTTATTCGGGAGGGGGATTATTTGTAAAAATTTTCACCAACCAGGATATAACCGGAAGCGGGGAAGCCGTGGATGCGATAGGAGGTACCTACTACCTGGTAAAAAGAATAGGTGCGCAGTTAAAAGGAAGAAGCCCGTTGAATCCCAACCGTATTTTTGAAGAGTTGAGAAAGGGCAACTTTTTTGGCGGCGCCCAATCCGGCATGTTTGTGGCTGTTTTGTCGGCCTTTGATACCGCGTTATGGGATTTATGCGGAAAAGCCCTGGGCTTGCCGGTTTACCAGTTGCTAGGCGGCAAATTTCGCGACAAAGTGAGGGTATATTGCGATACGCAGCTGTATACCGTTAGAAATCCCCAGCCCGATGAATATGGAAAGGTGGCGGTTGAAGCCGTGCAAAAAGGATATACAGCAGTTAAGTTTGATATTGACGAAGCGAATGACCCTAATAAATTCGACAGGTATAACTGGACCGCCAGTAATGCCGAGCTGGAAAGAATGTATGATTCCATTGCGGCGGTTCGCAAGGCTGTGGGTCCGCATATTGATATTTGTGTAGATATGCATGGCCGGTACGATGCCACCACCGGAAGGCGGGTAGCAAAAATGATGGAACCCCTGAACCTTATGTGGCTGGAAGAACCGGTACCGGCAGACAATGTTGATGTGTATAAAACCATTACACAGGAAACCAGTACCCCTATTTGCGGGGGAGAAAATTTTTACCTGGGTTATGGCTATACGCGCCTGTTATCGGAAGCCGCGGTTGATATCATCATGCCCGACCTGCAGAAATGTGGTGGCCTGGGTGAAGGACAGCGTATTGCCAACCTGGCTAATTTATATTATACGCCTTTTTCTCCGCACATGGTAGGATCATTCTTAGGAGCCATGGCCACAGCCCATGTATGCGCCTCGGTTCCCAATTTTCATATCCTGGAATGGCAATCGAAAAGCGATACGGAAGCCAAATGGAAAGAGATTGTAACCTATGATAAGCCGTTTATTGAAAAGGGATTCCTGGTGCTGTCAGATAAACCCGGCATTGGCGTAGAGATCAATATGGAAGGGCTAAAGAAATACGCTACTCCCGGCATTCCATTTTTTGAGTAAAGATTCAGCAAAGTCCATGCTCCCAGGCCCATGCTCCCAGGCCCATGCTCCCAGGCCCATGCTTCAGCATGGGCAACCTCGAAAATAAAGGAGGCTGCCCTTTTGAAGCAGCCTCCATTTTTTTATTCAAATTTCACCCAGTCTATTTCACCGGGCGCATTGGTTTTCCATACGAAGTACAGGTGTTGCAAACCTGGCTTGAATTGTAACAGCGGTGCTTTTACGGCTTGTAAAGTGGCAGAGGCAGGAATTTTAACTTCCGCCAGTACGGCTCCGTTAGCGCTGCCGGAACGGATTTGCAATACCCCGTCGGTTGCAGCCGCAGCTCTTACCACGGCTTGTTTAAGTTTTTTTGTTCCAAAGTCTACACTGTTATAAGCCGACCAGGCACCATCGTTGCCGAAAACCGTTTTCCAGCCTTTAAATCTGTCCAGGGTATCAATAAATGCAATGGAGGCACCGGTTTCACCCAGGCGCGTATACCGGTCGATCTGTATTTCGGATAAAGCACTGCTAACACCTATTCCCCTGAGTGTAGGGATTACTTTTTGAATGGTTCCGTCAGCATTAAAGAAAAGGCTGTCTGCCCTGATAGACCGTGCCTTGTCGAATCTGGGTGAATAATCCTTGTCATGGTAGAACAGGTACCATTGGTTCTTGAAGTCAATCAGGGAATGGTGATTGGTCCAGCAACCGCTGGCTGATTCATCCATGATAACACCGGTAAACTTAAACGGCCCCAGTGGGCTGTTGCTGGTAGCATATTCCAGCCTTTCTGTTTTGTTTTCCACATGCGGATACGTGAGATAATAAATACCTTTTCTTTCAAAAAGATAGGGGCCTTCCTTTAATCCCTTGGTGGGCAGCTCACCCAATGTTTTTACTTCGGAATCCAGCTCCAGCATATTGGCTTTCAGCTTTGCCCCATAAATATTTCCTGCCGACCAGTACAGGTAAGCCTGTCCATCCTTGTCAATAAACACATTCGGGTCAATACCACGAACATCCTTAATGGGTTCCGGCTGCGTAACAAAGGGCCCTGTGGGTTTATCTGCAACGGCCACACCTATCCGGAAGCCCCGGCCATAAGCAACGGTATCCTTGGGGGATGTTGGAAAATAAAAATAGTATTTGCCATTTCTTTCAATACAGTCGGGAGCCCACATACTGTAGCTGTCCGGCTTTACCCACGACACTTTATTCTGTGTTACGATCATGCCATGATCGGTCCAGTCTGTAAGGTTGGCGGAAGAGAATACATGGTAGTCTTCCATGCAAAACCAGCCCACGCGCCCTTTACCTTCCGTGGCCAGGATATCATGGGAGGGATATACATACACTCGGTCTCCAAATACCCTGGCGGAAGGGTCGGCGGAATATTGATTTCTTACAATAGGGTTTTGCGCGCCAGCAGGAAAAGCGAGAGAAGCTGCCAGGCATAGTGTGAGGGTACTTCGAATCATTTTTTTCATATGGCTTTGGTTTTGAGATGTGTGCTCGGTATTGTTAGGTTTATTGAGTAGATGATATTGTTTCTGTAATCCTGAAATAATCAAAGTCTGCAAATCCACCGGTTGTTTTAGTAGCATAGTTGAATAGCGCAAAGCGGTAGCCGATGAATTGCGGAATAGTATACGCCATTTTTAACGGTGTGCCGATAGGCTGCCAGTTGGCTCCATCAAGGCTGTAAAAGAAGTTTGCAATATCTTTTTTCTCCGTGAAATTACATTCCGCTTTAAAGAACACTGTATTTTGATTCAACGGAATCCGTGCTGCCTCAATGGGTTTGCCCGTGCTTGCGTTGATCATAACAATCAATTTGTTGCTGCCTTCTACACTAACACCTACCTGGCCAAACTGTTTTTGCAGCAGGCCCAGCCCGGCAAAGTCGCCGTCTTTCATACCGGAAACATCTACTGATATACTACCTGAGCATACAGGCCCTATGGTGCGCTGGGTTAATGAATTGCGGGCCAGTAAAAAAGAGGTATCCAGTCTGCCGGTTTGTAAACGCAGGTAACCTTTACGTTCCGTTACCGACCATAGGCCGTTATCAGGATTGTGGTTCCATTGCCAGGCCAGTGGCAGGGCAGCTTCTTTTTTCCTGCGGGTAAATTCGTCTGAGGATACAATGCCGGGAATTAAGCTCTTGTTGGCGGGCAGGTCGAGTGTTTGAGGCACTTTGCCGTTTACACCCAATACAGGCCATCCCTCTTCCCAGGTAACCGGTACCAGGTAGGGAATACGGCCTACAGATCCGTAATCCCGAAAAAGGTAAGCCCACCATCTTCCATCCGGCATATCAATCAAACCACCCTGTGCCACGCCGAGGTCCTGCAATGCAACTTTTCCTTCCCAGGGCCCGGTAATCTTATCCGCTCGGTGTATCACCACAGTTCGCATACTGCCGGGAGGCCATGTGATATTAAACAGGTAATACTTCCCATTTACCTTGTACAGCTGTGAACCTTCGGCACCCAGCCCACCTCTTCTTCCTTCAATCTGGCTGGGTTTGCTGGCGTTCTCAATGGCTACCTGGTTTATTCCGCCAGGCTTTACACCCGACAGATCTTCGCTCATTTCTACCAGGTTCAATTTACCTGCGCCATATAACATATATACTTTTCCATCATCATCAAAAAACAGGGAATGGTCATGAAAACTTGGACTAAACGCAACGCGCTTCCAGGGACCTTTTTCAATATCTTTTGTGGAATAGATATAGGTTTTTCCCGTTGTTTGCGCGAACGTGGTAACATAAAACACATTGTTGTGATACCTGATACTGCTTGCCCATGAACCCCGCCCGTAAGTACCTTTTCCATCTGTCAGGTTCAGCGCATCTACATTAGCGAGTGTATCGTAAGCGTAACCGACCATCCGCCAGTTTACCAGGTCGGTAGATTTCATAATGGGAACGCCCGGACTCATGTGCATCGTTGTACTGCTCATGTAGTAAGTATTTCCCACGCGAATCATGGACATGTCAGGTACGTCTGCAAATAGGATCGGGTTGGTAGCTTGTTGGGCTTTTGTTGCCAGGGTAGTACAGCAAATTCCAATAGCTGATAAAGCAATGACTAAATATTTATTTTTCATAGTCTCTTTTTTTAATTACCTGTATATCGGATCATCTCCTGTATACTTCAGGTATTGAAATGATGCGGAGTTTGCGGATGCTTTCCCCGACGATGTAGCATACATACCATATATACATCCAACAAAGCCACCGGCAGTTCGGGTGCTTACAAATTTGGCGTCTACTTTATCCATCAATAAACTCCAGTTTTTTCCGTCGCCGGAATAATAAAAGCTATAGCTATCTCCTTCCGCGTTTATTTTTAGATAAAGCGAGGATGCTTTGCTATCCAGTTGTATTTCTTTTAGTACTTCCATTATTTTCTTTCCTGGTACGCCTTTAAAAAGCTGCACAACTTCCTTTCCATTGGAAATGGATTTCCCTGCCAGGTAAAAATTGGTTTCACTCTGGAAAACCGTAAGGCCTGCGATTTCATTATTATCCAGCGGCGTGAAATCGAGTTTGGTTTCCAGCGTATTGTATAAGTGCTGTTGCCGTTTACCCACAAACGATGGGCTGCCAAACTCCATGATGGTTTCGGGTTTCAGCTTCAGGGTCAGTCCTTTTTCTTTGGAAAGGCTGAATGCCGTACTGTCGGGCTTCCGTAAAAAAAGCAAAGAAGGATCCAGTTGTTTATCAAATTTCAGCGTGTAAGAAAAATTGCCGGATTGTGGCAGCGCGCCTTTTTGTTTGATTTCTTTAAAAGTAACCGGGTAGCGGTATTGTACTTCCTTAAAACCTGGATTTATTACCGGCCATTCATCCCTCCATTCTACCGGGGCAATAAAAGTTTCTCTTCCGGTATTATAATAATCGCCTTCGTATGGCCTTACTGCTAAAAAGACAGCATAGGTTTTTCCATCCGGTCCATCTACAAACTGCGCATGGCCGGTTGATGTAATTGGATTCTTCCTGTCTGCCGGTAAATCTCTTTGTGTGAGTATCGGGTTTTTTTCATAGGGAACATAAGGGCCCGAAACCGATTTGCTGCGGAAAACAACCTGGGAATGATTAACGGAAGTTCCTCCTTCCGCCGCATATAGATAATACCATGCGTTTCTTTTCATAATATGCGGTCCTTCTATCCATACCGGTTTTTTGGTAATGTCAACACCTCCGTTCACCAGTTGTTTTTCATCGCCCGTTACCTTGAGTGTAACCGGGTCAAATTCATACATCCGGATAGTTCGGTGCCCGGAATACAGGGGTTTATTATCGGGCGCATCGCTGTTATAAACAATATAGGCTTTGCCGTCTTCATCAAAGAATAAAGAAGGGTCTATTCCTCTTACCTGGGGAATGCGTACCGGGTTACTCCATGGACCTGCGGGATTTTTTGCGGTGACTACAAAGTTTCCATCATGATCAATATCCGTGCAGGTAACATAGTAGGTTCCATTACTGTACGAAATGGCCGGCGCAAACAATCCCCGTGTCATCCTTTCGCCCATGAAGTCAAGTTGTGATGTACGGTCAATTACATTTCCAATCTGTTTCCAGTTTTTTAAATCCTTGCTATGAAAAACGGGGATCCCCGGAAAGTATGAGAACGTAGAATTGATAAGATAGTAGTCATTCTTTACCTGGAGAATGCTGGGGTCAGGATAAAAGCCTGTGAGAATGGGATTTGTTAATACCGTGTTTTGCGCTGATGATTTATCGGTTGCCACAACCCAGGATAATACCAGCGAAAACATAAGTTTGATGTATGATTTCATAATTATATTTTTTAATTTTTGAAAATCCAATAGTCGAAATTGAACAGTACGCGGCCTGCTGTAATATTTTGTCCTTTTAAGGCAAAATACAAATCATGTACGCCGCTAACCTGCTCTCTTATCTCTTCCGTAAGTGTTTTCCATGTATCCCATCCTCCGGTACGGGGTACTTGGATCGTGGCCAGTTTAGTGCCGCCCAGGCTATCGATATGTACTTCCAGGATTCCGCCATCCAGTCCTGCCGCTATAGCTGCTGTGAATGATTTAGGCCCGCGGGTTCCAAAATCAACCGAACGAAGTTTTATATAGCCACCCGTACGGATATCGGTGATGAAAACGCCTGTTTTTTTATTCTCTCCCAATTTACATTTTTCAGACCATGCAATGGTTTCCGCTTCGGTACGTTTGTAGGGATCCAGTATGCCTACAGGCTGTACGCCTGTTTTGGTCATTGTAATGGAAGGTATGGTTCCATCAGCATTGTACACAAATTCTTCTATAGCGGTTGAGCGGCCATAGCTGCCACCACCGGGTAATAAGCCGGTATGATAGAACAGATAAGATTTGCCTTTGAAGTCGATAATGCCGCCATGATTGGTAAAGCTGTTAGCGGGCTGATCGGTCATGATCTTACCCTGGTATTTCCAAGGCCCGGTTGCGCTATCGCTCGTGGAATAAGACAAACATTCCGCTCCTTTCGACATTCCCGCAAACATCTGGTAGTATTTGCCATTTCTTTTATAAAACCAGGGCCCCTCTATATATACGTCTTTATTAGGAGGGCCTTCCTGAACAGCCGGGGGCGTATTGCCATTTCTCGGGCGCCTGACTCCACCAAAGGATTCAACCGTTTGCGGCACCTGCACTATTTCGCCGGTATATGAAATCATATCGGTATTCAGTTTGGCATAGTATAAACTACCGTTTCCCCAGTATAAATAAGCCTGGCCATCATCATCTATAAAGGCTGTCGGATCAATATTCGACCATGACCCCGTGGTAATAAGGGGCTTGCCTAATGCGTCTTTAAAAGGGCCTTCCGGCTTATCCGCAACTGCCACGCCAATGGCCATATTGTTCTGGACCGTTTGCGCACAGATATACCAATAGAATTTTCCATTTCTTTCTATGCACTGGCTTGCCCAGGCCCTGTCCCTGGCCCAGGAAAATGATTCCAACGAAATGGGAGATCCATGATCGGTCCAGTTCACCATGTCGGCTGATGAGTGTACCCGCCATTTGGTCATATAGTAAAAATCGTAACCGGGTATATCGTCGCCGGTGTAAACGTATACCCTTCCATTATATACCATGGGAGCCGGGTCGGGCGAGTAATGGGTTTGTATAACGGGATTCTGCGCAACAGCTACTGCTGTTATCGCAACCATAAGGGTTGAAAGCAAGCCGTGTTTTAATTTCATATTCTTATTTTTTCAGGGATGATGGTGATTGGATTATTGATGTACAACGAATCCACCATTGGGTTGTATCTCAACTTCCAACTGACCGGATGCGTTAACGGTCAGGTCTGTTTTATAAATATTTTTAGTAGTGTCATCATTATACAGGCTTGCCTTTTTTCCCGCGATCATGGGAAGGTTCAGGGTAAGCTTCAATGCTTCTTTTCCTGCATTAGCACCGGCTATATACCATTTATTTCCCTGGCGTCTTGCAATAACAACGAATTTTCCAGGGTACCCGTCAATAAACAGGGTTTCATCCCAGGTTGTGGGTACTTTCTTCATGAATTCAATTTCAAAAGCCGGCACATCGGTTAGGTTATTGGGTGTAAGGCCGAACATCTGTACGGAGTTCTGAAACAGGATGGCTGTTGCCAGTTGAAAGGCGTCAGTTGTGAGGCGCTGGTTTCTTCCCTGGTTGCTTTTTACCAGGTATTTATTCAGCAGAACACCCCCAAATTCCATGCTGCCGACTGTATTCCTGATAAACGGGTGTAGTGTTGCATTAAAGGCCTCGGCATCCCTTACGCCCTGTGAGAAGATCAGCATTTCAGAAGCCAGTACCGCCTCACTTCCAACAAAATTGGGATACATGCGTTCCCAACCCCTGGGTAAGGTTGCGCCATGAAAGTCGATCATTAATCCATAGTCATTGGCATCAGAGAGGATGTCTTCATATAACCTGATGGTTTCCTGCTTATCGCCACCAAAAAAATCCACTTTTAAACCTTTCACTCCCGCATCCCGAAGCCAGGCCATTTCTTTTTTTCTTTCAACGGATGTACTCATTTTATTCCTTGGGCCTTGCGGGGCATCATTGGCCGCGCCATTTGAGTTATACCAGAGCAATACATCAACTCCCTTCGCACGGGCATATTGAATCAGCTCAAGCATCTTGGCTTTGCCTATATTGGTATCCCATAAGGCATCTATCAGGATATACTGCCACTTTAGTGCGGCAGCCAGGTCAATGTATTTTACCTGGTCGTTGTAATTCATGCTTTGGTCCTGCCATACAATCCAACTCCAGGTTGATTTTCCGAATGTATAATTGCGCGATGGCTGGTATAGTGGTTCGAGAACATCGAATGGAATGGTTGTTTCAACTACAGGCTTCAGATTGCCGCCAACGGTTATGGTTCTCCACGGTGTAACGCCAGGTAAAGAGATAGCCGCTCCCGTGCTGCCAAAACCATTGTTTTGTCGCGGATCGGGATATTCTACCGTGTACATTCCGGTTTCCTTTGAATAGTCACTCAGGTGTGAGCCGCAATACAAACTATTTACCCCGGTTTCGGAAAGCAGTACCCAACCATTATTGCCTATGTGGAAGAGTGCAGGGAAAACATATCCCTCCTGTCTTACATTCCCGGTAGCCATCGGGGCGTCTGCCTTGTAACCGCTTTCATAGCTCGGTGCTGAGCGTGCAAATCCGCTCATCGGCACCATCATTGGTGAGAGAAATGTGGTTGTTACAGCCGGGAAACGATAGCCTGTAACTTCTTTTTCTACTACAGCGGCGTATCGCTGACCCATGGCCGCCAGCTCATACCGGAATGCGATATCGTTATTGCTTACCTGGAATACAATTTTTATGGTATGCCGTTTCGCGTTTTCAAAGGTGCAGGTAAGTATATTGGCTACATAGTGTACCTGGGATCTTTTTATGCGGCTCTGTTCGTAGGTTTTGTCTACAACACTATCTGCTTTGGCAATAAATTTCAGGTCTGAGCTGAAATCACCCTCATTGGTCTTTAGCCCGAGCGGAGAGCTTTCTATCATAGTCTTGTTATCGTATATTACTGTATAGGCAGGCTTACCTTCGGTAACAGACACCGTAACTATCAAACGCCTGTCCGGGCTTGCTACCTTCAGGTCCTGGCTATATACTTTCATCCACAAAGAACCACAAGAGATGCAGATGAGTAAGCGAAAGAGAATTTTCATAACTACTGGTTTTTATTTTGTTTTAATCCTGATAACGGTAAGTGAAACCGGCGGAGTGATATAATCAAAATTTTTGCTCATTTCATAGGTAGTTGTAACGGGTTCTACCGATTTGGGATGTTCAAATGAATTGGCGGCAGTATGGGTATTGCTTAGTTCGGTTTTCTGCGCGAGCGGATTATACTTACTGAAAGCGGATAAATCTATTGTCAGGCTCTTTGCTTCTTTCCCTGCGTTTACCAGTTTCAGTATAATATCCCCTGTATTGCTTTCATACACACATGAACCGGCCAGTAGCGAATCTGCTTGATTTTTGGTTATCACTTTGTCCATGTAATGATCACCGCTATTAGCCGAAAACATTTTTTGCACATGGTAGTTGGGGGTAAGGTAATAGCCGGTATTGCTGAAAAAGATCATATCCGTTTTCCACTGGGTAAAATTGTTTTTGGCAAATAACGGGGCATAGGAAGCCATTGAAACCACATCACCATTGCGTTCCAGCCCTGTCATGAATAATGCTTCAGCAATTGCATTCTCCATCCTGTTACCCCAGGAAGCGTACTCACCTAGGTACACTCTGCCCAGGTTACGGCTGTAAGTGTCGTACCTGTATTGATTTTTGATGAACCAGTCGGGCTGTACATAATAATGTTCATCTACCACCGGAATCTTTTGATCATTAGCTAATTTCCACCCCTTATCAAAATCTTCTCCCGAATGAAAGGGGCCACTCGTTCCAACGATTTTGATCCCGGGATACTTTGCCTTTATAGCTTTAGCAATCATGGTAAAGCGTTCTTCAAATTCAGGGGTAATTTTATCTTCATTTCCAATCCCGATATATTCCAGGTTAAACGGCGCGGGATGGCCGGCGGTTGCGCGCTTTGCCCCCCAGGAAGAGTTAACAGGCCCATTGGCCCATTCTATAAGGTCCAGTACTTCCTGTATATATTCTTTCATATCGGCAAGCGGCAGGGCTTTCTGCCCTGTTCCGCCCACTCTCCAGGTTCCTCCTGAGTTCTGGCAGCTTACAGCGGCGGGCAATACCGGTAAGGGTTTGGCACCGATATCTTCACAAAACTGGAAATATTCATAGTATCCCAGGCCAGCTGTCTGGTGATAGCCCCAGATATTTTTTTGCTCCACCCGTTGTTCAACCGGCCCTATGGTATTCTTCCAGCGGTACATATTCCCCAGGCCATCACCATGCGCGAGGCAACCACCGGGGAAACGGATGAATTTCGGTTTCATATCTGCCAGCAACTGTGCAAGATCGGGGCGAAGCCCGTTAGCCCGGCCTTTGAAGGTTTTTTCAGGAAACAGCGACACAACATCCATCGCGAACTTCCCGGCATTCGTGGCCAGTATTACCAGGGAGGCTGTATCAAAATCTGATTTAGCCGTCAGCGTGGCAGTATATTTTTTCCAGTTGGTTGATGAAGTGGTAACGCTGCTTTCCGCCAGTATTTCTCCTTTTGTATTCTGTAGGCTTACAGCAAGATGCATGGGTACTCCTGAAACTTGTTTGGCGAACAAAGACAGGTTATATTTTTCTCCCGCCCTGACTACTATACCTGCAAAACCTGTATTTTTTAGACCTACACCAGAAGGCCCTGTATATTTTTCTTCCCTGCCAATATGTTCAACATCCAGCACCAGGTAATGTGGATTATTGGCATGGACGGGTGAGGAGGTTTCAACGCTTATCCGGCCATAGGAATAACCGGGAGAAATATATTCCCAGAAGGAAAGAGGATGCCAGTCTTTCTGCTCGGTCGGATTGTACTCAAAGGAGCGGTTCTGCACCTGTTCTGCATAAAGCCCTCCATCTGCTGCATAGTTAATATCTTCAAAAAATAACCCAAACAATTCTGTACTGATTTTTTTGCCGGAAGCCGGTATATTAGCTACCTGTGCATAGGTAGCAGACAGGAAATGAATACATATCACGATGGCGCATAAGCGGATAACGGCTAATGTATTGGGTTTGATAGCTGTATTCATTATTTTGGTCATTTCTTTTTCTTTTTCACTTCGTATAATAGTTCACCGTACCCCAGTTCACCACCGGCGGTTATCGCTTCAACAATTATCTTCATGGTTCCTGTATTGTCTGAGTTGTAGTAGGATGCCAGCATACGCCCCGTACTATCCACTTGTACAACAGGCTGCCAGTGTAATACATTACGGAGATCGGGTTTCAGCCAATCCTCAGGTGTTAATAATGTGTATTTCGGAGCATAAAATTCACGGGGCTGATCGAATACCGGTACTTCATTTTTGGTTAAGCCTATTGTTGGGCTGGTGGCAAACAAACCTTTGCCGGCATGTGTATAGATGGCGATGACATTACCGAAAGCCGGGCCACCGTTTGCACAGGGATCTATAGGCCCAAGCCGTGGTACCACCTCGCAGAAGAGACTGGAAAAATTGCTGGCATTTTCTATGATTTCAAAACTTTTCACTTCACTGGGGGGAATATTGGGTATCAAACTATAATTGAGAAGCATGACAGGAATTCCATCTATTACCACCAGTGTCGGTAGCCTGTTAAATAATTCTGCAAATAAAACACCGCCGATGCGCCTGATTCTAACCTTCTCCGGAAATTTGAACATCAGTACGCTGTAAAGGCCATAAGACCATTTTTCTTCACTTTTCCGGATGGCTTCTCCGGTTATTATAGCCCTGGGTTTACCATATCTTTCAGTCACTTTTTTTTGTTCCGGCGATAACACACTACTGTTTACCACTACTTCCTGCAGGGTGAAACCTTCTGCAGCAATCCTGAATGAGTCTTCTGTTCTTTTGTTCAGATAATTTTGCCTGATGTAAGACCGGATAATGCTGTCTGGCTTTTCTACCAGCTTTACGTGGTTGAACAGTACCGGTGGCGATGGTTTAGGATCCAGCTCTACTGTATAGTTCCTGTTTTTATTCGATTTGTTGGCAGTCTGAATCAGCACTTTCACATTGGGCCCGTAATCATCTTTTAAAGTAAAACGGAACCTTCCCACACTATCGGTGTTCTGCTTATCAAAGGTTGGGTTCTTACCAAAACTCGCCAGTGTTAATGCGGCACCTGTCATCCTTTTTTTGTCAAACAACCCTCCTTTTACCTGGCCGGTTACAGTAAGATTTTCTTCGGGTTGAAAACTGAAATTGACGGGTTCCCTCGTATAATTATACTTTCTCCAGCCCTGGGTAAGTAAGAGGGCATCAAGGTCCTGGAACCTGTCGGTTTCTTTTGTAAAGTAAAATCCAGGCGATTCTATCTCGCCTTTCAGCTCGGAACTCAGCAGGAAATAAGACAAGATATTCTGACGGAAATCCAGCATGGAATGCTCGGCTGACGTAGTAAAAGCCAGCAGCGATATATTAGCAGGCTCGGGCTTACCACCGGCAGTTTTTGTTTCGATGATTAGCCGGGTTTCATCCCTTTGGTCATATTCCGTTTTGTTGGCTGTGATGGTAACTGTAATTCTTTTATCGGGCCTTTGGTTGAAGTACAGCCGTTCCGCTACGGCTCCGAATGAATGTACCAGCAATGTGAAGTTGATAATTCCCTCCGGCAAAGAACTGTCTGCCAGGGAATACTCCATTTTTCCTTTTTTCAGGCTCCCTTTAATATCATAGTATAATACGCCCCGGCAAGTAACCCGAATGGTGATGCTGTCGTTGCGTAGATAATTGGAATACGCTATTATTTTGATAGCATTCCGGTCTTTTACCAGTTCCAGGATATTTCCTTTTGCGGCAACGGCGGGCAAGGAGTAACGATATTCCCGTGGATGCCCATTTTCTGCAACGATCCTTGCGGAATAATGTGCCGCGCTGTCTGCACTTTCAATGCGTGTTGACCCCATACCCAGCCGATTGGTTTTTATTGATGCAACCACCTCGCCTTTTTCATTGACCACCTCACCTTGTATTTGTTTTCCTTTGCCATCATATCCTATCGCTTTGAAGCCGAGAACAGAAGGCAGGCCCTGCACCCATTCGCCGCTTTCCGGGAAGAACTGTATATCCAGGTAGTTAGTATCCAGTACAATGGTTTTAGAATAGCTCATCTGATTCGCATCCTGCACCTGTACCGTTAGTATTTCGCCTTTCGCGGGAATAGTATAATCCAGTAAGTACTGGTTCTTACGGTTTTTCTTAACCAGTACCGTATCTTTTTTATCATCAACACTTATCATAAAAGCAATATGGCTTCCCGCAATGCTATCCGTTGAAGTTGGATCAAGCGTAACACTCAAACTGCGTCTGTTTTCCTGTGTTTCAATAAGGGTAAGATACCTGATGAGATTTATATCAGTCTTAACATCCATACCTGATACAAGAATGTATTCAGAAAATAAAAACTTCGATCCAAAGTTATTATTCCATTGGGTGTAGGCCCGAACCTGGTAGGTTCCATAAGGATAAGAGGGGCTTAGTTGAAAAAAGCCATCCCCGGTACCATTTACAATCTTCACCAGTTTTTTCTCTATGATATTTTCATTGGGATCAATCAGTTCTGTATACAATACCCCGCTTATCTGTGTGGGCGTATGATCCGTTGCATGGGATACAATGGCTTTAAACCAAATTGTCTGGCCTGTTGTAAACACTTTGTTGCTGAGCTGCAAATAGGCCTTTTCGGCCAATGAAGCATATGAGATGAGCGGCCCGTTTTGGGAATAGCAGGGAATGGCGGGCAGGAGCCAGCCATAAAAAATCAGAAAGCCTGCCCTTTGCAGGGCTTTCGGTACGGCGTTCTTATTTTTTAATGGTGCGTACATAGCTATCTGACCCTGTATTTTATTATTTAGCCACAATACTTATCTTTTTCCCGGTGTACAGAACAGCTTTTTCTACTGTAGTTTCTGCAATGCCCGACCCTTTTCCTTCAGCTACCCAAACAATATTGAAAATTCTTTTGGATAAAGCTCCCTTATAAGAACCCTTTAGATTCCCGATGGTCAGGACCTGGTTCTTGTTGTTCCAGGTAAAAGGAATTTCTGTGTATTGACTTTTTTCATAATTGTAATTATCACCCTCATCTTCGTATAAAGTAAAAGCACCGTCAGTTCCTTTATAAACGCGTATTTCCAGGGTGTCATTTGCTTTTTGTGCAGTGTACTGCATCAATTTACCCATGGGCAGTATGGATCCGGCTTTCACAAATACAGGAATTTTATCCTGGGGAGCATCTGCGGTAACAGTTTGCCCGCCACCGTATTTTTTGCCGGTCCAAAAGTCATACCAGCTATCTGCTGCAGGCAGGTAAACATTCCATGCTACAGCGGGCGCGGTAACGGGTGCCACCAGTATCGATTTACCAAACATATATTCATATTCCTGCGACACGGCTTTATCATCTTTACTAAAGTCCATTACCATCGGACGCATGATGGTAGAACCGTTTTTAGTAACCTGCCATGCTTCTGAATAGATGTATGGCATTAAGCGATAACGCAGGTTCATCATGCTTCTCATATTATTCTCAACCGTATCACCATATTTCCAGGGTTCTGTTTCGGTTTGGTAGCCATGTACGCGGAATATACTATTGAACGTACCCCACTGAAACCAACGGGTAAGGATATCATGATATTTGGGATCTGTATACTGTGCCCGCCCGGGTCGGAAGAACCCCCCTATATCGGTGGTCCAGTAGGGAAGACCCGTTAAGCTATAGTTCAAACCAGCTACGATCTGCCTTTTGTAGGCATCCCAACTCCACCCGATATCGCCTGACCAGTTTATGGTTCCATACCGTTGCTGCCCCGGAAAAGCAGATCGGGTTAAAGTAACCACTCTTTTACCGGGATCGGTAGCGCGTTGACCTTCGTACACGGCTTTGCTTACAAACAGGGGGTATACAAGCCGGTAAAAATCGCCTGGCCCAAAATAGGTTTGCTTACCGGTAAGCGCATCGTTCTCTGGCTCGGTTGCATCCATCCACCAGGAATCCACCCCATAGCTGAATAGATTTTTATTCAGGGCATTCCAGTGGGTTTGCTGTGTTTCGGGGTTGAAAATATCTATCCAGGGACTATTGGCGATGTATAGATTTTTAGCAATATAGGGCTTGGCTATCTCCGATTTTTTATCAAGGTTCTCCCAAACAGACACGGAAAAACGGGCATTGAGATCGTGGAGTTTTTTGATAAAACGGTCCGGATCCGGATAATGGGCCTCATCAAATTTGGGTACGCCCCATCCATATTTTCCCCAGTACTGCCAGTCCTGAACAATTACGTCTACCGGTAAGTTCCTTTTCCTGAATTCCTCTATCGTGGAAATTAAATGTTGACCCGAGGTATATCTTTCGCGGCATTGCCAGAATCCGTAGGCCCATAAGGGAAGCATCGGCACATGGCCGGAAAGATTCCTGTAATCCGTTATTACTTCATCCGCATTCTTCCCATAGAACACCACATAATCCAATGATTTGGCCTGGGGCGAACGGAATGTGGTAATATTATCGGTCAGCTTCCAGGATAGCCTGGGCGTGTTGGTTGATTTACAAACCACCTGTACCGTATGTACACCGGCTTTTAAAGACACCAGCTTGCTGGCTGCCGGCGGCAGCCACAAATTAGATTGGTCAATTACAGGAGTGCCATCAACTACCAGCAGGTGCCGGCTTTCCATATTGCCCAGGTCAAGCATCAGGGAATATTCACCATCGTGATCAACCGAAAAATTGCCTGTGTACAATGCCTGCTGTCGGCTTACCCGTTGGGTGCCGGATGTAGTAGTTACCTCAACATCAGTTTTTGCCCCTGCGGCAGTGTCTTTTTTTATCAGTTTTACTATACTATCCGCCGGGTTGAATTCCGTAAGGCCATATTGGTGCCACAAGATCCCGTATCCCTTACTGGAGTACAAAAATGGAATTGCGATCTGAGTGTTTACCTGGGTAAGTTTCCGGGTTATATTGCGAAGGTTGTAATGTCCGTCCTGGAACTGGCCCAGGCCAAAAAGGTATTCACCTGGTGCCGTAGTAAAACCCTGTTCGGCTACAAAGCAGGGTTGACCCATTACAGAATCGCCGGTTAGTTTTCTGCTTCCCGCTTTTTCCGTCAGAAATGTCTTCCCGGTACGGTCGGCGAAAGAAAGGATTCCCGTTTTTTTATCGAAAATTACGGTAACCTCCGAAGTACTCAACCTGATTTTAGTTTGGGTTTCGCTATGGGTAAAGCCCGGATAGGTAGTCTTATTAACCAGGATCAACTCCCGTTCTTCTTTTATTCCATTTTTTTGCCACTGAACCCTGATCGCTTTATTACTAACGGGTATAATATGGATAGTTCCTTCCGAAAGTTGGATGGCCATCCTATCCTTTTGTATACTGTATTGCTGATACTGCTGTGTTAAAGCGATAATAGGCATCAGTACTATCCATAAGCTAAAGCTCTTTTTCATAAGTATGATTCTTTCTTTTTGTCACTCAATAACAGCTTAAGGTATGTGATTGGCGATGAGTAAAAAGGTAACTTTTGATGTCAAATTGTATCACTTTATAAAATGCATATTCAGAACTTCAGAACTATTTTTTGCCCTGCGTACTGTATTGATCTGCCATTTGCCGAATCTGCTTTGGCCTGGGTATCTTTTTGGGCTCCTACAAGAACAATATTAAAAACCCTGTTCTGCAGCATACCCGGAAAACTGCCAACGCGATTATTGATAGTTAAACTCTTGTTTGATTCATTCCAGTCAAATTGTATGGTTGAATAAACTCCCTTTTCGTAATTATAATTATCATTTTCGTCTTCATACAATACGAACTGGCCGTTGGCTCCGGTGTAAACCTTAAGTTCCAGGGTATCCCATTTTTTTTCTTCCGCAAACTGCACATCAGGACCGGTGGGTATTATCGCGCCCGCTTTCACATACAGTGGAATGATGTCGAGAGGAGTTTCTTTGTTAACTTTTGTACCGCCTGGAAATTTCTCACCTGTCCAGAAATCGTACCAGTCGGTGCCGACAGGCAGATATGTTTCTTTTGTTTTTACTACGCTAAAGTCTTCCTGGTTACCGGCATCTGCAGTTGCACCCGGTTTTATACACATTGCTTTGGTAACCGGGCTCACAAGAATGGATTTTCCAAACATGTACTCGTCATTGATATCCAGCGCATTTTTGTCATGGGCAAAATCCATTACCAATCCACGCATCATACTGGACTGGTTGGCGGTAACATCCCATGAGGTTGAATATATATAGGGTAGCAAGCTATAGCGAAGATGGATGTACTTTTCTATGGCATCGTAGGCCTTATCACCTTTTTTACCAAACTGGTAAATTTCACGGGGGGCATCCGCACCGTGTGATCGCATCATTGGGCAGAAAGTACCAAATTCGAGCCAGCGCACATACAGTTCCCTGTATTCGGGGTCTGCCAGTTTCTTGCGGAACCTGGTAAGAAAAAAACCGCCGATATCGCTGTTCCAATAGGGAATAGCGGATAGCGAGAAATTAAGACCTGCTGATATCTGATTTCTCAGCGCATTCCAGGAAGCGGTAACATCTCCAGACCAGGTATTGGCACCAAAGCGTTGCTGTCCGGCAAATGCGGAGCGGGTAAGGATAAATACACGTTTTGCGGAATCAACCGACCGCTGGCTATTGTAAACACCTCCTACCGTTACGAGAGGAAAGGCATTTCTAACCTTTCTGAAAGAGCCCAGGTAGGTTTTATTATTTAGATCACCTGGTTTAAAATCGAGATGATCCGGCTCAGAGGAATCCATCCACCAACCATCTATTCCTACCGACCAGAGGCCTGATTTGATATGTTTCCAGAAAATATCACGGGCGGCGGGATTGTAGGGATCATATACCCTGACACCTGATGGATAATCACGGTTAGGCGGCCATTTTTCAGAACCCGATTGTGGCCAGGTGCCAAAATTCATAAGAGCCCCTATCTGTTCAAGCTCGCGGTATTGTTTGGTTTGCGGCCCGAATGAATTCCAGATGGAAATGATCATGTGCGCTTTGAGATCGTGCACATCTTTTACCATCTTTTTGGGATCATAAAATTCAGG
Source organism: Sediminibacterium sp. (assembly GCA_965229175.1). Taxonomy (GTDB): domain Bacteria; phylum Bacteroidota; class Bacteroidia; order Chitinophagales; family Chitinophagaceae; genus Sediminibacterium. The sequence continues at coordinate 278,527 of CBDDIT010000058.1, forward strand.
GTTCAGGAATTCCATGGCATTCCACAGGTAGTTATTGCCCCAGTATTGCCAGTCCTGTATGATGCCATCTATGGGAACTTTCAGTTCCCGGTATTTTTTTACCACATCTACCAGCTCATCCTGACTTTTGTATCGCTCCTTGCTTTGCCAATACCCATAGGTCCAAAGAGGAAACATGGGTGCCTGCCCCGTTAGCTCGCGCATGCGTGCAATTACACCATCCGCATTTCCTCCATACATAACATAATAATCTATACAGTCACCTACTTCCGAGGTGAAAGAGGTAGCGGAGGGGTCATCTGCAAATACCGTAGGGGAGTAGTTGTCCCAGAATAATCCATAGCCTTTGTTAGACTGGAAAAAGGGAACATAGTCATCCGTATTTCCCTGCACCATGTTCAGCTTCAGGTTTCTTTGCACCATTTTACCCTGCTGTTGCTGACCGAGTCCATAGATTGCCTCTTCTTTGTCGAGGGTAAAAGCTTGGGATACTTTAAATGTATTGATGCCGGCATCATCAAACGGGGTAAAGCCTGCGCCACTGGCTGGTTCCTGCAGCAAGGCTGCGCCGGTGTGGGTTGTAAACCCAATCTCCCCCGTAGCCAGATTCAGGCTGAGATTTATTTTATCACTTTTCAGGGTAACAATATTGTCTTTTTGAACAACTGACAATGCTGTTTTTTTAGGTACAGCAGTTACTGACAGGCTTTTTTTAACAAACGGTCGATCTTTGGGCGACTTAAGTATTCTTACTATAGACGCACTGTAGAATTGTATGTCCACATCGAGGTTGTTAACAGTAGCCTTTATACCCCAATCGGTTTTCTGATAAGACTGTGCCTTACCAGTAACAACCAGGCATAAGGATATAGTCAGTAATGAAAAAAAATGTCTCATAGTTTGTGCTTTACTTTCTGTTTAGCGTATGTTGACTACTGTTTAAACTGCCACCAATCAAAATTGAAAAGGTCTTTCTCCCCTTTAAATACAAAAAACAAATCATGTACTCCCTTGATATTTTTTACAGGCGCAGAAATGGTTTTCCAGATATCACCTTCTGCAGCGGTTTTTACTTCCACGGTTCCCAATAACGGGCCATCTATCCTGTCTGTACGGATCTCGATTTTGCCACCATATAAAGAAGCGACACTAACATCTATTGATGAAGCCCCTTTTAAAAAATCAGCACCCTGCACTTTAATATAATCTCCATTGTTCAGGGATGTGGCAAATAATCTGTCGGCTATCTTTTTTCCTTTATTCCAGGAAATATTCCTTTCCCATTCGGTTACCGCCTCTGTTTTCACACCCTCGCTGAAAGCAATGGTTTCTGCCTCAGTTTTACGGTAGGGATTAAGTGTACCTACCTGCTTAACACCTGCTGTTGACCAGAAAGGGAGCTTTTGTATGGTACCGTCAGCATTGTAGGTTATTTCATCAATGCTGATAGAGCGCCGCTCATAGTGTTTGGCCATCGTTTGTTTCAGGATATTGTAGTTAAGACCGAACACATAAGACTTCCCTTTATAATCTATCATACCGGGATGATTACCATTGGATCTTTTATCGCCATCCATAATCATACCTTTATATTCCCACGGGCCCGTTGGTGAATGGCTCATCGCATAACCAATGCCTTCGGGGCAGCAGGTAGAAGCATAGGCCATATAGTATAGGCCGTTGCGTTTGTAAACCCAGGGCCCTTCCTGGTAATGAAAAGGATCGGGTTGACCTTTAACTTTAGCGAAAGAAGTATCTTTTATGATTTCGCCTGAATAGGAAACCATATCCTCATTCAGTTTCACATAATATAAATTGGGATTGCCCCAATACAGGTATGCCTGCCCATCATCGTCTATTAATACCGTAGGGTCAATATCCTGCGCCGAATTTTTAATCAGCGGTTTTCCAATTGGATCTTTAAAGGGTCCATAGGGGCTGTCTCCCACCAGTACGCCAATTCCCAGCCCATCCGGCACCGGGCAATACAAATAAAATTTACCGTTGCGACGAATGCACTGAGCGGCCCAGGCACCATTATCGGTATTTACCCATTTGAAATTTTTTAGAGAGGCTACGGCACCATACTCGGTCCAGTTTACCATATCGGTTGAGGTATACAGCAGCCAGTTAAACATTTTAAATCCAAAAGCATCATCCTCATCATGGCCTACATAGAGAAACACCGTGTCATTGTACACCATGGGTGCGGGGTCGGCGGTATACTTTGTCTGGATAATGGGGTTTTGCGCCAAACAAAAACCATAGCCCATCAGGGCAAGTACTGTGAAGATTTTTTTTCTCATCTATAATACGTTAATGCTTTCATTTTAGTAATGTTAGTCAACCTTAAACACCACTGCTGTTTCAAATGGCATTTTTGCCGGGCAGGTAATGACCAATCCGTCCGGTTCCTGGGTCCACTGAAGTTTTCCTGTATGACCCAGCAGTGTTAGTTTTTTTACTTTCCGTCCGAGGTAGCTTGAATCTGAGCCCAGCGATTTTATTTTCAATTTGGATCCTGGTTCCGGCACCGTCATACAGAAAGCATATAGTGACTTGTTTTTGCCAACTGTAAAACGAAAGTCCTGGTTGCTGAATGTAAATTCAGCGTGTTTGCGGTTTAAGGCACCGCCGGGCAGCATTTTAAGCTTACCATTTACCTGTTCTCCTTCACCGGGAATTACCCATGCGTGGCTGCCATAAACGGATTCTCCGTTGCGGCGCATCCAGGTTCCTACTTCCTTCAGCATCTTCAGGCTTCCTTCATCAAGTGAACCATCGGGTAAAATGGAAATGCAAAGGGCGGCGTTGCCATCGCGGGCTATCGCTTCAATAACATAGCGTATCATCATTCCGGAATTGTAGGTAAAACCCGGCGCATAAAACCAGTCGCCAACCGGTGCTTCCGCAATCCAGGGTTCTTTATTGATGATATTGGCGGGAACACCAAATTCTTCTGTATTTACCGTTCCATTGGTTTTATGCCGGAACTTCACGATGCTGAAAGTGTTTACCTGTCCGCGGCGTTGCAAGGTTCGGTTATAATAGTCTGCAATAACATGCTGCATTGCATCCGCTTTCAAGCCGGTACCGGTGCCATTGCCGGTAAAAGGCCCCTGTACCGTACCATCGGTGTAAATAAAATCCGGATCGTAATGTTCCACCACGTCCATCATTCTCAACGCCCAATTGGTTGCGTACCACCTGGCGTATTCCAGGTGATTGGTAAATATTCCGGCGGGTGCGGGCGACCAATCCTGGTGGGCTTTTTGGTTCACTCCTTTATATTCCCTGAGGTCAATACCATATAACATCCGTGGATCATACCCTTCCCACCATTTGCCTTTGCCATCTGCCAGCGTAAGATTTCCATCATAAGGTATATCCTTCTTTTCTCCGGCGGTGTCACTGCCGAATGCCGTTTGCCACCACCACCAGCTGTATTCGTGGTGGAAGGTTACGCCAAAACGCATTCCGTCGGCCCGGCATGCTTTGGCCCATTCACCGATCAGATCTCTTTTCGGACCCATGTTTACTGAGTTCCAGGGTTGGTACTTTGAGTTCCAGAGATCATAATTATCATGGTGTACGCCCTGTATCATAAGATACCTGGCTCCGGCATCCCGGTAAAGTTTGGTGAGTTTGGCAGGGTTGAGCTTAGTAGGGTTCCAATCCCGTAAAACCTCTTTATACCCTACTTCTGATGGGTGGCCATATTTCTTCAGATGATTTTTATTGGCCCTGGAACCCTGCACATACAAACGCCTTGCATACCAGTCGCCACTCTCCCCGGCAGACTGCGGACCAAAATGAACCCAGATACCAAATTTGGCGTCCCTGAGCCAGGCGGGCTCGCCAGGGTAATTTTTTTCTATCGATTCCCAGGTAGGTGCGAACGGTCCTTTAGCAATCGGAATATCCAGCTTCATTTCAGGAAAGGATCGCCAGTCGCCCAACTGTACGCTGTCTATGGGTTTAGCTACCGGTACCGCGGGCATAGGATTTTTCTTTTGCGCATACAGAAGAGGATGCGCTAAAAGACATAAGAAAGGAAGAATGCTATGTTTCATTGAGCGATTGTTTTTTTGGATGGTAATCCTTTTATTCAGCTTTAATATCTTTATATCCCAGCAGAGAAAGCATTTGAACTGCGTATCTTTTTCCCAGCATTTTATAGCCTTCTGCCGTAAAATGTAAGTTGTCGGCTGCATCCGGGCAGCCGGCCGAAGAGATCACGTAGGAGTTCTTTATCATTTCCGGCAGTGTGGCTATGATCTTGTTCATACCGGCGCAAATACCACCCTGGTCTGCGTTTACTGTTTCACCCGCCAGCAGGGGAACTTTCCTTGCTTTCAGTTTAAGGTCTTTTAAAAAGTTATCGTATACGCCTTTTACTTTTGTTGTCCATAAAGAATCATTGGGATTGGATTCTCCCTGGTGCAGCAGTATGCCTTTAATCACGCCATCTTTTTGTGCCAGTTTGGCCATCTCAACAAGCCGTCCGTAAGGATTACCATCATATTCTTTAATCATATTGGCCATCCAACCCGGTGCTTTTGCTGTATAGGATTGGTAATTGTCCTTGTCAAATAATTCTATCTTACATCCACCCACTGAAACATTGATCACGCCAACACGAACATCCGAAGGCAGGTTTTCCACCATTGTTCTTCCGAAATAATCTACCGGTGTAATGCCTGTCCGGCAACGGCATAAAGGCGGAACGGCGGTGTACCAATTTCCCTTGGTACGTCCCAGGCTGGGACAATCCACCGCTTCCATCACCTGGAAACGGCTATCTATATTCACGGTGTCTTCAGCGCGGATCCTGGCATTTCCCTCCATATTGGATTGTCCGAAGCTGAGGAAGATGTAAAATTTCTTGTCCTGCGAAAAGCTTTTCAATTGCAATAAGCTAAATGCTATTACTGCCAGGTATCTGCATGCTGTTTTCATAAAGTGTTTTTTAAACCGGTTTGCGTACTATTGAATACTGATTCTTATTTTTTTCAAATCCCTGTCTGCCGAACTGTTGCCATACCACACTTCGTAATCCCCTGCTACTACCTCCATTTTCAGGGTCTTGTCGTTGTAAAACTCAAAAGCTGTTGGCGCGAGATGAATGATGGCATCAGCTGTTTTACCGGCGGCTACTGCCGTTCTCTTGAAGCCTCTTAGTGTTTTTACAGTGCCGGTATTGTCGTTTACTTTTGTAACATATACCTGAACTATTTCCGTTCCATTTCTTTTCCCGGTATTCGTAACCGGAACCGTGACAGAGAGGTTTTCATCTTTTTTTAGCTGCACTTTATTCAGTTTCGCTTCTCCCAGTTTGAAGTGCGTATAGCTTATGCCATAGCCAAAATGAAAAAGTGGTTCGGCAGTCATGTACCGGTATGTCCGGCCTTTCATGGAATAATCTTCAAAATCCGGCAATTGGGTGGTGTCTTTATAAAAAGTTACCGGAAGCTTGCCGGAGGGATTGTAATCTCCAAACAGTACATCGGCCACTGCCTGCCCTCCTGATTCACCACCGTACCATGCCTGCAGTATGGCATCGCAGCTTTCGGTTTCAGGAACCAGTCCAATGGCGGAGCCCGAACAGTTTACAAAAATCACTTTCTTACCGGCCGCTTTCAATGCCTTCAGGCAATTACGTTGCACCAGTGGTAATTCAATATCGGTGCGGTCGCCACCTTTGAAACCGGGGAAGTTCACCGGCATTTCTTCTCCTTCCAGTAAGGTGGACAGGCCACCTACAAAAACAACTTCATCAATTCCCTGAAGTTTATTGATAAGACCTGAAAAATCAATATCCAGTTCTTTACCAAAATCAAATTCAAGGTTGGCCTGCCAATTATTTAACTGGGCATACCTGATTTCAATGGAATAGGTTTTATTCTTTTCTACCTTATAAGGAATTCTGGATGGCAACGTGCGCCAGTTGTTATAGCGTGCCAGCGATTTACCATTTACCAATAACTCGAAGTAACCGGTTGCGCCAACTTTAAAAACAATTTCCTCGGTTTCCGGTGCGGTAAATTCAGTTTCATACTTTGCGGAAAAGCCTACCAGTTTAACACCCGATGCAAACTCATGATCTCCCGCAGTAGTAATTTTCAGTGGATTCACAATCTGGTCGGTAGTAACTGAATTCCCGCTTCTGTCGCGGTTATTCCAATACGTGGCCGTAAAGCCTTTTTTCCCACCAGCTACAATTTTTGAAAAATAGCTCTGTGTCACTTTGTTCTCCACAAGATCAGTAGCTTTATCATACACCACCGTATTGGATGGCAGTTTGGATTTGATGCCGTTCAGAATGCTGATGGTTCTTACCGGAGTACCGTTATAATTCCCCCAAAGCATAGGTTCATTATCAGCGTTAGGCCCGATTACCGCAATTTTACGGGAGGTTTTTTCTAAGGGAAGAACATTGTTTTTGTTCTGTAATAAGGTCATTGATTCCAGTGCCATATCCAGTGCCAGTTTGCGGTGCTGGTTATTATTTACTATCGACATGGGGATATTGGCCCAGGGTACCAGGGCATCATCGTCCATATCACCCAGCTCAAACCGCCCGGCTAACACTTTTATCAAATGGCTGTCTACTTCTTTCTCGGTAATCAGCCCTTTGGCCACTGCTTCCGGTAGTTTTTCGTAAGCGTAACCCTGCCAAACACATTCCACATCCGTACCCGCCAAAACTGCTTTTGAAGAAGCGTGCACAGCGTCTGATGAAACTTTGTGACTGGTAAAAAAGTCGGTTACCGCACCGCAGTCTGAAACAACTATATACTTGAACCCCCAATCCTCGCGAAGAATGTTTTGCAGCAAACGGGTGCTGCCGCAGCAGGGTTCATCATCCAGTCGCTGGTAGGCGCACATCACTTCCCTTACATCAGCTTCTTTCACCAGCGATTTAAAGGCTGGTAAGTAGGTTTCCCATAGTTCCCTGGGATTTACATGATTGAGGTTCAGTGTGTGGCGGCTCCATTCCGGGCCGGAGTGTACCGCGTAGTGTTTGGCGCAGGCCAGCAGCTTTCTGTATTTGCTGTTCCCCGGGCCTTGCAGCCCTTTTACTACTGATACCCCCATGCGTGAAGTAAGATAGGGGTCCTCTCCATAGGTTTCCTGCCCCCGGCCCCAGCGCGGATCGCGGAATATGTTTACGTTGGGTGTCCATACGGAAAGACTTAAAAAGCGCCGGTTCTCTTTACCCTTTCTGATGGCATTATGGTATTTGGCGCGAACCTCGTCTGATGTAGCGCTAAATATTTTATATACCAGCGAGTCGTCAAAAGAAGCGGCCATACCAATAGGCTCAGGAAAAACGGTAACACTGTCATTATTGGCCAGCCCGTGCAAGGCTTCACTCCACCAGTTAAATTTTTTGATACCCAACCGCGGAATAGCGGGAGACTGATCGAACATCAGCGAGGCTTTCTCGGCAAGTGTAAGTCGTCCGATCAGGTCTTTCGCTCTTTTTTCAGCACTTAAGGAAGCATTCTGAAAGGGCATTTTCTGAGCTGCCGCTCCCAGCACCAGCGCGCAACCCAAGAGGCCTGTTACTATTTTTTTCATCATCGATATTTTTGTGTTCGCCGTTTTTTATTTACCGGTTTGCAATTGGTACACATTTACCGAGTAAGGATCCAGTGTTTGGTTGAACTTTGTAGCGACCCCTTTGACGACCGATTTTACCGGGACGATTTTTTCCGGATCCGTAATGGAATTGGTATCAGTTGGGCTATTGCCTTTTATCACCCACAGCGTTCCTTCGTCTGAGACCCTTTTAATACCATTCAGATTGATATCAACCTGTTGTTTTTGTGCGGATGTATTCACCAGCTTCAGGTAAATAGTACCGGTTTTTTTATCCTGGGTAGCACTATAAAAAAGGGTGGGAACCAGGGTGGGTTTGGTTACATTATTGGCGCTGTCTCTGCGTGTAAGCGGTTTGGGTTGTGTGGGTATATTCTCCGCGGTAACCGGTATTATCTTATCGCCTAAGTAGTTGCCAAATAGCTGTTGTACATAATAGGCAGGCGATCCATAACTCGTTAACGCATCATAGCCTATCAGGTCAGAATCCCATTGCCAGGCCTTAGGCGCGGTAGCGGTGGCGGTATTTACATTTACAAATAAGGGCGCATAGCACGACATGATTACAATATCTGAATTGCGTTCCATTCCTGTCATCCAGGCAGCGTCGCCTAAGGCAGCATTTAAATTTGTGGTGGGTGCTCCTTCGCGGGTGGCCCACTCTCCTACAAATATTTTCGGACCATTGCGGTCATATTTATCATATTGGTTGGCATTTTCCCACATAGCCCATGAATCGCGGTAGTAGTGTTCATCCAATATTTCCGGTTTTTTTCCGGTGGTTACTTTCATGTTGGGATATTGAGCGTCCGCTATGGTAGAAATACAGTGCAACTGCGGATATTTTGCTTCAATGGCATCGCGGAACTGGTTAAACCTGCCATCGTAGCTGTTGCTCCTATCGAACCAATCTTCATTGCCTATCTCCACATAAGTAAGTTTAAAGGGTGCCGGGTGACCATCAGCGGCGCGTTTGGCTCCCCAATAGGTATTGGTTCCTCCAATGATATATTCTATTTCCTCCAGTGCGTCATCAACATAAGGTTTCAAAAGCGGACCGGCATCAATATGGTCGCCGTCGAGTGAATACCCTGCATACACACCCAGCAGGGGTTCCGCGCCAATATCTTCACACCATAACAGGAATTCCAGCAGGCCCATTCCATCCGATGCCCTGTATCCCCATGAACCTTTATGTCCTGGCCTGTTTTCCAAAGGTCCCAGGGTTGTTTTCCAGGGAAAAGCATCCGTGATTAGTGGCCCTTCCAGGTAATTGCCGCCGGGGAAACGTAAAAATTTAGGCTTCATATCCGCCATCATTTTTATCAGGTCGGGCCTATTACCGTTAGGCCTGTTGTTATAAGTAGGTGGAAATAAAGACACAAGGTTGAAATAGTAAAGTCCCTTGCGGTCGGTAGATATTACAAATCTTCCGTCTTTGGTAGGCTTGATGTCGGGGCTTGTTGTCAGCGTCAACTCGTATTTTTTCCAGTAGATACTTTTTACCAGGTTAACCGTGCCTGTAGCATATACCGTTTTACCATCATTGCTTTCAATGGTAACAGTAATCAGGCCGGGTGTATTGTCTTCAATTACCGGGGGTGGGGGCGTAGCCGGCTCAGGCGCGCCGGGGCGGCGGGGTGGCTGCATCCTGCCGGAACCTTTCAGATAGAATGATGCCTGGTAGGTGGTAGCGGGTTTTACAGGTATTCCCCAGTATCCTTCATTGGCGATGCCGGTTCTTTCGCCGTTATTCTCCACGGTAAGACGTAAACAGGTGGTGAGTGCACCATTGATAGCGTGGCGTCGTTCATCAAATGGAACATTCTCCTGTGTGGCCGCCATTAATTTAATATCGGCTTTAACAGTGGAATCTTTCCGCACCAGGCTCCATCCCTCGGGTTTTGTTTTGTTATCTTTAAAGATCCTGTTGCGTATCAGTTCAGGATAAAGACCGCCATCATAAGCGTGGTTGATCTCCTCTGTCATCAGACCATATAACATGGGACTCACCTTGGCCGCGGGTTTTGCGAAATCCAAATTGAGTGTGGGTGTTTGGGCGGATATATTGGTAAAGCAAATGCCGGAAAGCAGGCAGGTACCCAGGTATTTCCTGATATTGTTTTTTTTCATAGAAGCGTTTTATAGATCGTTAGTAGTTTATATTCCTGGTTATTTAAACAGCACCTGCGCAAAGTTGAACAGGTTGTTCCTCCATACGGGCCATGTATGCCCCCCGGGATATTCGCTGTACACATATTTCACCCCCATTTCATCGAAACGGCCCATCATTATTTTGCCATTACTGTGGGCGATATCTTCTTTTCCTCCCTGTGAGATCCAAAGGCTTTTGAGGTTTTTGTTGATGTCGGCCGAATGCTGTTTCATGTATTCATACTGGGGTTCGGCCAGGTTGGGCTGGTTGGCCCACCAGCCGGAACTGAACACGCCGAGGTAAGCAAACATGTCGGTGTTTTTCATACCCGCATATAAGGTTTGCAGCCCACCCATCGACAATCCCGCCAATGCCCTGTTAGCGGCACCTGTTTCCACGCGGAAATTATTTTCAATAAAAGGGATGACGGCTTGCTTCAGTTCATTCTCAAATGTTTTTAATGACTGTTCTCCAAATCCCGCGATACCGCCACCGCCAAAGTTGCCATCCATCATCACGATGATCATAGGTTTTGCTTTTTTTGCGGCGATCAGGTTATCGAGTATCAGGTCTGTTTTACCCTGTTGCGACCATCCTCTTTCGTCTTCCCCGCCGCCATGCAGCAAGTATAGTACCGGGTATTTAGCGGTAGTATTCGAATCGTAAGCCGGCGGTGTATACACATAACACTGCCTCCATGAGTTGGTTACCCTTGAGAAATACTTCTTGATACGCAGATCTCCATGCGGCACATTTCTGGCGGCATAATACGCGCCTCCCGCGAACGGAATTTCAATACCGCTGGCCATCCTTCCCATGCCGTAGAACGATTCGCTGGCGGGGTCCGCCACTGCGATGCCATCTATCAATAGTGAATAATAGTGAAACCCCTCGCTGACAGAGTCGGTGGTAACCGTCCATACACCGGCCTCATCTTTTACCATATCATATTTTTTGCCCAGGTCAACCTGTATTTTTTTTGCATCAGGAGCTTTGATACTGAACCTCACCCGGCTGTCGGCGGTAACCTGTGGATATGCACCATTGCGGATATTGGTGGCTGCGGGAGCTCCGGCTACGGGGTATTTGGAGAAGGTGGAAGGATCAACCGGTTTGAATAATAATTGAGAGAACATATATAACCCGTTTTTCCATACTTTAAAGTCGTGGAAACCGGGTTCAATGAAATAGATATGCGGTACGCCATTTTTCTCAAAATAGTCATGGGTTCTTTTACTGAATGATATCAGCCCGTCGCTCGCGCCGCAGGAGATAAATAACAGTTTCAATTTCTTTTTCGTGGTTTCCGGATCAGGTAGCAGTTCCTGTGCGGGTTTGGTATTGGGTGCCGATGAAAATCCGCCTACCCAAGCAAATACATCGAGGTTGCCTAATCCGAAGTTGAGCGACTGGCCGCCGCCCATCGACAAGCCAGCGATGGCCCGGTGCTCCCGATCTTTCAGCACCGGGAAGTTTTTTTCGATATGGGGTATCAGGTCGTTGAGCAGATCTTTCTCAAAGGTTGCGAATCCCTGAACTTTATCCGGTGCCATGATATTGCCCGTAGCCCTGTCGTCTTTGATAGCCCTTCCGTTGGGCATTACAACAATCATGGGTACCAGCTTCCCATCTGCATACAGGTTATCCAGTACTACCTGCGGGTTGGCTCCATTCAGCCATTCCTTTTCATCCCCGCCAATGCCGTGCAGCAGGTATAGGACGGGATAATTTGTTTTTTTGTTATACCCCGGGGGAGTATATATCAGGGCGCGCCGGTTGGTTTCTACTGTTTTAGAAGCATAGGTGATCGTATCAATAGTACCGTGGGCAATTCCCTCGCGTTTTACGTCAAACCCGGGTGATGCAGGTTTAATGGCTTCCTGGGAGCCGGCAATTCCATTAAAAACGGCCAGGGCAATGGCAGCGAATAGTAGCTTTTTCATAAGGCATTTTTTATGCGGTGATGGGGGTTGATGGTTTTGTTTTGTTATAGATGATATGATTCTGTTGGTATGGATTATTTAAAAAGCAAGGCTGCATATTCTTTAAGGTCCCTTCTCCAGGTTAGCCATTCATGGGCAGTAGCCGGCGATTCGTAATACACGTTTTTAATTCCCTGTTTGTCGAGCATATTTTTAAACGCTCCTACGGATCCGGGGAATGGATTGGGTTCTTTGGTTCCCAGCCCAAGCCAAAAGAGTTTGATCTGTTTGTTAAGGGCATTTCCATCCTTGAACTTACCCTCCAGAAAGGTGGCGGGGTCCAGTACATCCGCACCCGGATAATTAGGTGTGCCGCTGAAGCCGCCTATTGCGGAAAATTTATCAAGGTTATTCATGATGATGCGGATCGTTTGGTTGGCACCCATGGATAAGCCGGCGATGGCGCGGTGTTCCCGGTTGGCTTTTGTGCGAAATTTGGTATCAATCATCGGAATGATCTCTTTGATCATCACGTCTTCAAATATGGATACAGGGCGCGCTTTGGGATCAGCTGAAGGGTCCTGCGGTTTGTTGGCATATCCGTTATCCATCACAATGATCATGGGAACCGCTTTGCCTTCCGCAATAAGGTTATCCAGTATCAGGTTCGCTTTTCCCTGCGAAGCCCATCCCGTTTCATCCTCAAAACTTCCATGCTGGAGATACAGCACCGGGTAACGTTCTTTGCTGGTATTGTTATAGCCTGGAGGCGTGTATACAAAACAACGCCTCCAGCTATTGGTGAGTTTGGAAAAATAAATGTTCTCCATAACCAGGCCATGCGGTACATCTTTCAGCGCATAGAATTCCTGGTCATAAGCAGGTACTTCTATTCCGCTTCCCCAGCGGCCCGCGCCGTAGAAATACAGGCTGCCGGGATCAGGAACAGAAGCACCGTCTATGTTAAGCTGGTAATAATGAAAGCCTTCATCCTGCGGAAGAGATTCTCCCGTCCAAACCCCTTTCTCATCTTTTACCAGGTCATATTTTTTCCCTCCGATGTCCAGCTGCACTTTGTTAGCCTGCGGAGCCAGGATGCTGGCACGTACACGGCCATCTTTGCTTACCTGTGGGTATAGCTTACCCGGCTGGTTTGTAGTGGCGGGTTTGAAGTCTGTATTGGACTGCGCCATACAAACAGCACAGAAAAGTATGGCAGACGATAACAGGATGAATTTTTTCTTTTTCATATGGCTATTCTTATCGCTAACTAAAGGTTTACTTTTTAAACAGCAGCGGTGCAAGCTCATGTAAGCTCCTGCGCCAGGTTAAAAATTCATGCGCCGTATTTTCCGACACATAAGACACAGCGTTAATGCCGGCTGCATTCAGGGCGGTAGCCGCATTTTTAACGCCATCTGGTCTTTCTTTGCTTCCACAACTCAGGAAAATGAGTTTTACGTTCGACTTGTCTTTGATGTCTTCCGGAGCATATACACCACCACTCAACAAGCCATAATAAGAGAAAACACCGGGCTTGGCGAGTGTGATCGTTTTTGTTTCCATACCACCCATAGAAAGACCGGCCATGGCCCTGTCGGATTGTTTGGCGATCGTGCGGAAATTATTATCTATGTATGGAATCAATTCGTCTATCAGTACGGTTTGAAACCCGTCTATCTTGAAGTTCCTCATGCCGCCGAATTTTACTTCGTTGGTCATACCATATGTCATTACAATCAGGAAGGGTTCAATCTTACCCTCTGCAATCAGGTTGTCCATAATCAGGTTGGCACGGCCCTGGTTGCTCCAGGCAGTTTCATCTTCGCCCCAGCCATGTTGCAGGTAAAGAACAGGGTAGCGTTTGTTTGATTTTTTTTCATACCCCGGTGGCGTGTACACAAAAGCCCTGCGTGAAGTGCCCGTGCTGGGGGATGGGAACAGTACCTGCTGAACATTGCCGTGTGGCACATCTTTCAGCGCATAAAAATCCTGGTCGTGCGCGGGAATCTCAATGCCGCTTTCCCAGCGTACCGATCCATAAAAGTTAAGTGCGCCCGGATCATTGAATTTTCCACCATCAATAGTGATGTTATAGTAGTGAAACCCTTCGTCCATCGGCCCCTCGGTAGTACCCATCCAGGAACCATCGGCAGCTTTTGTAAGGCGGGTGCCTTTTCCGCCACCCAGGCCAAGGCTTACCTTAACACTATCGGCTTTGGGAGCAATAATTTTAAAACGCGCATATCCCTGGGAATTTACCTGCGGATACTCCTGCCCCGGCTGGTTGAGGCTGGAGGGCTTGAAATCTTCTTTTACTTCTGGCGGTGTTGATTGCGCAGAACAAACACCGATGGCGAACATCGTTGCTAAAGCAACTGTCAGGAATTTAGTTTTCATGGTTTTGTTTTTTATATGGCTTATGGTTTTGAAATGAATGTTAGTATTTGACCGCGTGCAGTAGGAACATCATATAAAAATGTTTCTTTTAAACCGGGTGCTGTTATAACCGCTTTGCCCGATACAACAGGGGCTGCCGTTTTTTCCACGGCATACAATGGATTCTTGTTTTCGCCTGCTGCTTTTGTAAGATTGCCATTACCAGCCGTTCTTATTTCATTCGGAACCCTCAGTCGCAGATTCCCGCCAAGGTTGGATTTGATCACCGCCTTAACCAGTTTGCCCTCTTTCCATTGCATATTCAGTACTTCGAATCCGCCAATTGCTCTTAGCCCGGTTATAGAACCGGTGGCCGTCCATACAGCGGGTAAAGCCGGTAACAAATGCAGGGCACCATCGGCACTCTGCATCAGCATTTCCGTGATACCGGAAGTACAGCCAAAATTTCCATCGATCTGGAAGGGGGGATGGGCATCAAAAAGATTGTTATAAGTGCCACCGCCACCACGCACGGTGCCCACCGGGGTAAGCTGGTTCTGGATCAGTTTATAAGCATGATCGCCATCCAGCATTCTGGCCCACCAGTTAACTTTCCATCCCATGCTCCATCCGGTAGACACGTCTCCGCGCTGCAATAATGTATTTTTAGCCGCACTGTATAATTGCGGTGTGCGGTAGGGAGATACCTGGTTGGAAGGGAAGAGACCATACAAATGCGAAATATGCCGGTGATTGTCTTTCGGATCATCCACATCGTCTAACCACTCCTGTAACTGGCCGTATTGCCCTACCTGCATAGGTGCAAGCCTGCTTCTGAGCTGCCTGAGTGTGTCGGCAAATAAGCCATCCTTGTGTAAAATGGTGGCTGCTTGTATCGCATTGCTGAAAACATCAAAGATGATCTGGTTGGTCATGGTAACGCCCGCATCAATAGAAGACCCCTCATGTGCTTTCGGTGCGTTTTCGGGCGAGTTGTCGGGATTTACCACCAGCCAGTGGTAGACAGGATGTTCTACCAGGAAATCAGCGTAAAAAAGCGCGGCTCCTTTTAAAGCCGGATAAACAGATGATAAAAAGGCTTTGTTGCCACCATAGAGATAGTGTTCCCACAGATGCTGGCTGGTCCATCCACCCCCATTGATCCAGGCACCCCAAAATGCGCCATCAATGGCCCCGGTTGCCCTCCATATATCTGTATTATGATGAGCCACCCAGCCACGCGTGCCGTACATATCTTTCGCGGTTTGCTGGCCGGTTACCGACAGCTCTTTCACCATTTGCAGGAAAGGTTCATGCAATTCGGAAAGATTGGTTTTCTCAGCCGGCCAGTAGTTCATTTCCGCATTAATATTGATCGTGTACTTGCTATCCCAGGGTGGCCTGATCTTGTTGTTCCAGATCCCCTGCAGGTTAGCGGGCTGGCCGCCGGGTTGCGAAGAAGAAATTAACAGGTAGCGCCCAAACTGGTAATACAATGTCGCAAACTGGGGATCATGGCTGGTATTAAAATTCTTCAGCCTTTCATCTGTCGGCAGTTTAGCCGCATCCGTTGAGCCCAGATCAAGTTGCACCCGTTTGAAATATTTTTGATAAGCAGCCACATGCGCTTTTACAATGCTGGTAAACGATTTTGGCAGCGCGGTTCGCAATGCGGCTTCCGCTCTTTCATTTTCATTTCCGCTGATATCATGATAATTGGTAAAGTTGGTGGCGATGGAAATATAGATGGTAACCGCATCCGCATTTTGAATGGCAATTGAAGTATCGTTAGAAGAACGTGTGCCACCTTCTGTTACAAACTCCGTTATTCCCTTGTATTTTACAAGGCCTTTTACTCCTTCATGATCCATTACCGTTCCGGAAAAGGTAAGTTGTTTCGAGGCAAGGGTTGTAACCGTAACATTCGATTGAGGGGTAGCATAATATGCGGTAAACGAAATACTTTTAGGCTGATCGGCGGTTAAGCGGATTACAATCACACGGTCGGCCAGGGAAGCCAGTGCTTGCCGGGTATAGGTTACACCACCGGCTTTATAACTTGTTTTTGCCACGGCTTTTTCAATATCCAGCTCCCGGTAATAATCGGTATAATTTTCATGGCCCTCAAATTGAAGACGCAGTTCACCCGCCGGTTCAAACATCTGCCCATGAGATTTTTTACTGATAATCACTTTATTGGCCAGTTTTTCCGCTTCTTTCTGTTTGCCGGCAAATACCAGTTTGCGGATTTGGTCAAGTGAATCCAGCGACAAAGGATTATCATTACGATTAGGGCTTCCACTCCAAAGAGTGTGTTCATTTAGCTGGATGGTTTCGTTAGCAACATTCCCGTACACCATTGCGCCCAGCCTGCCATTACCTATCGGCAGCGCGTTCTCCCAGATTTTACCGGATGGGCTGGTATACCATAAGGCAAGCCTGCCGGAAGACTGTGAAAAGCAAGGGAAAGAAGCGAGCAGAAAAATGAGGCCCATACTTCTTCTCATCAGTTGAGAATATGTAACAGGTTGTATCATGTTAAATTATGTTTTTTAAGGCTTCATTCTGGTTATAGAATGCAATCGGTTGCATTCATTTGCCAAAAAAATATACCTCAGTTTATTGATCCAATAAATGTCCACAGTCGTTCCCTACACTCATCCGATCACTGGCTTTTTTCTTCTTTTATTTATCTGTTCTGAAAGGAGAGGCTGGCAGGCCCTCTTTATTATATAAATTCGGATGCACCGGGTTATCCGCCCAGGCATATCGCACATACATCGGGTTGGTAACAGCATCGTTCCAAACCACTACTTTACCATCTTCGATCTTTGCCCTGGCCCATACAAACTTTTTATCCGGGCCTGCTATGGCGAAATCCCCGGGTTCTTCATTGTCATTGGTCACAAGCCCGCTACCCGTATTGGAAAAATGGATAATTATTTTATTGCCTTCTATGGCAGAAGACTGGAACAGCGGTCCCGAATAAACGATATCGTTATGATAGCTGAGTTTCAGCGCAGCGAGGGCCAGCCTTTCGCCCACATCTTTTTTATTATCGGGGTGTATATCGTTCCACTCGCCAAGATCAATCGCAACCGCTAAAGCGGTATTGGGAACAGAGAGGGATTTCAGCTGCGCTTCACGCATCATTGCCCAATCACTTTCTGAGGGCAGGTAATTATAGTCCATAAACCCCGGGAGCTGAACATTTAAGAAAGGCAGTTCACCCTGGTTCCATTTTTTTGCGCCAGTCATCTATCAATGCGGGTAGTAACTTAGCGTATTCAGCGGCTTTGCCGGCATTGGATTCTCCCTGGTACCAGCAGAACCCTCTGATTGTATAATTTATTTCCGGTGCCACCATGGCATTGTACAAAGCACTGGGTTGATTCTGGAATGATATCCCGCCGAACCCGCCACCACCGCGGCCTACGGGCTGAAATACTTCGCCCACTTTGTATTGCCAGGTGCCTTTTATATCTACCGTATCAGCTCCTGAAAAAATATAATAGGGTTTATCCGGCACAAAGCCTCCTTTACCGCTTGTATTTGATACCCTTACCACAAACAGGTTTTTTCCGGGATGCAGTATGCCCGCCGCTATCTTATACCTCCTTTGGGGATACATATAGGTTGTATTACCCACCTGCTTTCCATTAATATATAATTCATCGGCATCTACAATCCTTCCCAAATAAAGCCGGGCGTCTTTTCCGGTCATGGACGCAGGAATATCAATTTCCTTTCTATACCCAAACCACGCCGTTCAGATCTTTAACACCCTGGTCTTCCCAGTAGCCGGGAATATTGATATTTCTCCAGCCCTTCGGTTCATAACCCAGGTCAAACCATTTTTTAGCGCCGGGTTAATCCGAGGTCCGATGGTTGTCTTGGACGGAACCCACCGCCCCCACCTCCCCCTCTTGTGAAGCGGTTGATTATAGGCCGTGTCTTTATTTTTCTCAATGATACTGGTAATAGATGGGAAGTCTTTCAAGCCCGCTTCACTGATCCAGGCTTCAATAGGTGTTCCGCCAACCGAGGCATTGATAATACCTATCGGAACATGGTACTGGTCATATATTTTTTTAGCGAAGAAATAAGCCACCGCTGAAAAAGGCCTCACGCTTTCGCCAACGGCTGGTTGCCAGTTACCTGCCGGCAGATCGTTCTGCGGGCCGGTAAGATGGGTGAGCGTGGGAATCCAGAACTGCCGGATCTCGGGATAGTTGGCTGCAGCAATTTCTTTCTCATAACGTACATCATGAATATTCATCTGGTGTACCATATTGCTTTGCCCGCTGCAAAACCAGATATCACCGAATAAGATATTGCGTAAAGTAATTTTGTTCTTGCCTGAAAATTCAATTGTGTAAGGACCGCCAGCTGGAGTGCGGGGGAGCTTTAGTTTCCAGTTGCCCTGTTCATCGGCACGGCAGCTGAATTTTTTTCTGGTTGAGGGAAATATTTATTTTTTCACCCGGAGAGGCCCAGCCCCATAGGTTAACATCCATATCGCGCTGTAAGATCATACTATCCCTGATAATAGCGGGAAGCTTTACCTGGGCGGACAGATAAAAAGGTAAGGACATGGCCATCACCACAAATATGGCAGCAAATCGTTTTTTCATACAGCTATTCATTCAATGGTCAGCTACTATTGTTGCTGTTATTATTATCTCTTCTTTACCCGCCGATACTCAATTTTCTTAATGAGGACTCCCTTATAATCAGTTCCGATTTTACCGTGATCCTGTTGGTAGAACTGATGGTAGACACATTATTCAAATGATCAATCAGGTTTCTCGCGGTAATTTCGCCCATGTCCTTGCCCGGGTAATTGATGGTAGTCAATTGTGGCTCGGCAATTTTACTGATGGCTTCATTGTTAAAGCCCACAATCGCAATATCCTCGGGAATACGGATGCCATGCCGCCTTAATTCGTGCATGCAAACCGCCGCCACAAAATCATTGGTTACAAACAACCCGTCGGGCATCGGGTTCATACGTAAAAATCCGGTGAGCTGCCGCTATCCCGCTTTCCTCGGAAAAGGTCCTGGATAAACACCCGGTCCTTATCATACGCCAGTTCCGCATCAAATAAGGCATCCCTGTATCCGCGATGGCGCTGGAAAAAAGACGTTTTGGGTGAGGTCGGAGGTCAAAAGCGCAATCCGCTGGCAACCCTGTTGCACCAGGTGCTGGGTGGCCAGGTATCCACACCGGCAATTATCAATAATAACATGCGTTTTTTCGCTGTTTTCATTGGCCCGGTCGAAAAATATTACGGGAATATTTTTCTCAGCAAAAATTGTAAAATGATCCAGGTCGGCCGAGGTATTGGTAAGGGAGGCGATCAATCCGTCTACCCGTTTATGGAAAAGGTTATGGGCATTGGCCACTTCTTTTTCAAAATCCCCGGCCGAGTGGGCGATAATGATGTCGTATCCCTCTTTATTCGTAACGTTCTCAATTCCTGATAACACCGTGGTTATGAAGTTACTATTCAGGTCGTGAAGCAAATTCCGATGGTATGGGATTTCTTTTACGAAGGTTGCTGGCGAAGCTGTTATGCCGGTATCCCAGCTCAATAGCCTTGTCTATGATCTTCTTTTTGGTGGGCTGGCTGATAAGATTACTGTTGGTAAGGGCCCTGCTTACGGTAGACGGTGCAACGTCCAGCTCTTTTGCGATGTCATATATAGTAATCTCTCTTTCCATGGGAAGGGGGCTAGCGATACCAAAGTAGGTTTTTTTTTAAAAAAAATGCGACCGATTGCATTTTTAATTTTTTTTTTGATACTTTGAGCCGTGTATCATAATTTTCAGTTTGAAGGGACGCAGCCCATTTATGAATTAACATTTCATAAACAAGCTGAAACCCCTGTCACCACTGACTTTTAGAAAGTTATGGTATAAAGAAACTGTATCTGGTCTGTGACCGTTCAGTTTTTTTTAAAAAAATTTAATGCAACCGATTACAATTATCGACTGTGTTGAATGAGTAAAATTTTAAAGATTGCTGCTGATATGAGATATAGGATGCCCCTATCCCTTCATGTAGTCGACCCCAGCCTCGTGGGTACGGCTTCCATGCAAACCTGCATGGATACAATCAGCTATCGTAACATACCGTCTAATTATTTACGCTTAATATTTGTCTTTCCACGCAGTAAGATTGAGTGTCTTTTATTAGACTCGGGTTAAACCCGGGTTTTGACGGAAATACCATTACCAAACGATATGCTAACCAAAAACATGTAAAAATGATTAAGAAAAAAACCGCAAAATTGCTTTGCCTGACGATTGCGATGCAGCTTTTTGCAATTTTGTCTTTTGCACAAAACCTGAGTGTGAAGGGCAAGGTGACAGATGAAAAAGGAGAGCCCGTATCCGGGGCCTCGGTTCTTGTAAAAGGAACAACCGTTGGAGCCAATACCGATGCTTCCGGAAATTTCACGCTTTCTGCAGCCAGGGGGGCCACACTTGTAATTACGTCCCTCAATTTTCAGGCTAAAGAAGTAAGGGTAAGTGGAGCCGATCTGGGTACTATCAGTCTTACCGGTTCGGAAGGACAATTAAATGATGTTGTGGTAATCGGTTATGGTACCCAACGTAAGAAAGACGTTACCGGTTCTACGGTAACCGTTAAAGGTGAAACATTGAACGAGATCAAGGCACCGAATATCTTAAACCAGTTACAGGGTAGGGCTGCGGGTGTTGATATCCAAAGCAATAGCTCTCAGATTGGGTCGGGCGGACAGATCAGGATTCGTGGTAACCGTTCTCTGACGGGTAATAATAACCCGTTGATCGTTGTTGACGGAATGGTATACGGTGGAAGCCTGAATGATATCAGTCCGGATAACATTGCCAACCTGGATATCCTGAAAGACGCTTCTGCTACCGCTATTTACGGTTCAAGGGGTGCGAACGGGGTATTGATTATCACTACCAAACGTGGTACTTCTAATCAGAAACCCGTTACCAGCTATAATGGCTATGTGGGCGCGGTTAATGCAATCGGAACTTACAGGCTGTTTAATGGTCCTGAATATGCTCAGTTTAAACTGGACGCTGCTGCCGGTAACTCCGGAACAGCGGGTTCTACACAATATGCCATCCGGCCTATCGAAGCTACCAACCTGGCAGCGGGCGTAAGCACCGACTGGCAGAAACTGTTGTTACAAACAGGTATCCGCCAAAGCCATGACCTGGGAGTAAGAGGCGGTAATGATCGTACCCAATACTACTTTGGCGTAGGTTACTACAATGAAACAGGAATTATTTCCGACCAGAAACTGAACAGGTTCTCCTTTACGGTTAATATCGACCACAAAGTATCTGATCGTGTTAAGGTTGGGTTTACCAGTTTCAACACATTACTGCGTTCTGACCGCTTAGGTACTAACGCTTATGGAACAGCAACAAGGATTGGACCATTATTCAAACCATACAATGATGATGGTACCATCAATTTCAAACCGGCTAGTTCTCAGGCGGTGGATGCAGACCAGATCAACGTGCTTACCTCTATTGGTAACAATGACCTGATCAAAGCATTTTCACGCCGTTACCAGTTCCAGCATAATTTCTACGGGGAAGTAAAAATTTTAAAGGATCTGAAATTCAAAACGACCTTTGGTTATGGATGGTCTCAAACCTTTAACAGCAACTACACCGGACCAAATACTGTTTTCAACGCCAATACAAACGTGGCCAACTCCAGCTTCAGTCAGTCAAATGCGGAAGGCTGGCAATACACTATCAACAACTCACTGGAGTATGCAAAAACATTTGGAAAACATAAACTCCAGGTGCTTGCCTTACAGGAAATACAGAAAAACCATTTCCGTCAACAGCAGTTTAATGGTGTTGGTGTACCCGCCGATTTCATTCAGGATTATAACTGGCAGCTGGCAAGTACTGTTACACCACAGGGTGGACAGTTTAACGAGTCTGCTGTAATCGGTTATATGGCCCGTGCTATTTATGCGTATGATGATAAATATACACTTACTGCAACAGGAAGGGTAGATGGAGCTTCTGTACTGGCACCGGGTAACCAATGGGTAGCTTACCCTGCGGTATCTGCCGGTTGGAACATCGACAGGGAGAAATTTATGCAGAATGTAATGTTTGTTTCCAGCCTGAAATTAAGGGCAGGTTATGGTATCAGCTCTAATGCCGGTATCAACCCTTATACTACACTGGGTAGCCTTTCGAGTGTATTCTACAACTTTGGTTCAGGAACTGCCATTGGTACCAATTACCAGAACGGATACCTGATCAATACAAGCCCTAACCCTGAGCTTTCATGGGAAAAAACAGCGGGTTTGAACATTGGTGTTGACTTCTCACTGTTTAAAAACCGTTTATCAGGTAGCGTCGAGTACTACAATACAAAAACAACCAATATTCTCTTACAAAGAAACCTGCCACGTAGTAATGGTACCAACTCTATCCTTACCAATGCAGGAGCAACTTCTTCTTATGGTATGGAGTTTACCCTCAGCAGCGTGAACATCCAGAACAAGACAAGGGACGGTTTCAGGTGGACAAGCGATCTGAATATGTTCTTCAACAGGGAAAAGATCGATGCCATTCAGAATAACCTGAGCCAGGATTTAGGAAACGGTTGGTTTGTAGGACAACCACTGACTGTAATCTATGATTACAAAAAAGTAGGTATCTGGCAGAAGGATGAAGCTGCCACAGCTACTATTTACGGAGCAAGACCCGGTGATATCAAAATAGAAGATGTGGGTAAGGATAATGCGATTACCGCAGCTGACAGGCAGATAGTTGGAAACTTCCAGCCAACCCTGGTAGCAGGTTTAACCAACCGTTTTGAGTATAAGAATTTCGACATGAGCTTTGTATTGTTCGGTCGTTTCGGACAGACGGTTGCTGTTACCTATTTATCAGCAGATGGAGGTGGAGCAGGGTATCCGTTCTTCATGAACAGCCGTGTTAACCAACTGAAAGTGAATTACTGGACACCTAACAATGCGTCTAACGACTTCCCAGAGCCTGATGCGGGTGTGGATGGTTTGCCATACACTTCTACATTAACGTACAGGGATGGTTCATTTATTAAGCTCAGAACCATTGACCTGGGATATACTTTCAGCAGTAAGTTCCTTGGAAAAACAGGTATACAATCTTTCAGGGTGTATGTATCGGCACAAAATCCATTTATCGTATGGTCTCCATTGGTGCGTGACGGTTTAGGTATCGATCCTGAAGGAAATGCCGACGGTAATGCAGCGATTGGAACACAGGGTGGTGGTGCTACATCAGTACCTAGCCGTGCGATCACTGTAAATATGGGAGTACCGCCTACACGCCAGATCATTTTTGGAGTTAACCTGAAATTTTAATTTTTAAATTTTTTCGAATGAAAAATAAATATTTTATCTCCAGCCTTCTGCTTGGCACAGTGCTTTTTGCGACCGTCGGTTGCAAGAAGTTATTGGAAGAGCAGCCAAGAACCAACTTTGCCCCCTCGTTCTTTTCTACCCCGGATGGTATACAGGGCGGTATCGCAGGTATCTATTCCAGTTTCCGCGGCCAGTGGGCCACGCAGATCTGGCTCCAGTTATTCAACTCGGGTACAGATGAAACCCTGAGAGGTGTAGCGGTAGATAACAGTGCCACACACTGGTTTACTTATAATAACCCGCTGATCAAAAGTAATACCGGTAACTACGAGGGCTTCTGGAATACGCTCTTCATTGATATCAATACCGCTAATGGAGTATTACAGTATGGTGCAGCTGCCGATTTTCCTGCTGCCACCAAAACGCAGTTGCTGGCACAGGCCAAGTTCCTCCGCGGATTCTGTTACTATTATCTAGTAACAACTTTCGGAGCGGTACCACTGCACACTACCTTTAATACTTCACCATCTGCAGCTGATGCACCAGCCCCACTGGCTGACCTGTACGCGCAGATCATTAAGGACTTTACTGAATCAGCCGCTGATTTACCCAATGTACCGGCCGCCGGTATGGGTAAACCTGCCTGTAAATCAACGGCGTTGTTCCTGTTAGCTAAAACCTATCTCTGGAGGGGCTGGTCTTCTGTTGCACAATCCGGCGACTTTGCGCAAGCTGCTTCTATTGCCAAAGGTATTATCGACAACAAAGCAACATACGGCCTGGATCTGACACCTTACTTCATCAACGCATTCAGGGAAGGTGCTGAGTACGGACCTGAGGTATTGATGGTTATTGATCACACCAAAGACCTGAAATTCGGTCAGAACTCTGCGGTGGGTTCCGGTGCTACAAATGGTAACGAGAACAAGTCCAACTTCATGTGGCGCCCGAACTATCCTACAGTTAACGCCAATTACCCTGCCAGTGGCGGTGCTTCTGTTACCGTAAGGGATCTTGCGAACGGACGTCCGTTCCAGCGTATCAGGCCTAACACCAAATATGTTATGGATGTGGCTTTTGCTAACAGGGCAACCGACTCCAGGTATGACGGTACTTTCCAAACTGTATGGCTGTCAAATAGTGTAAATGAATCTGTAAAAGGTACAACCGGTGCTACCACCCCAAGAGGCGTGCTGATCAACGGTGTGGACACTTCTATCTGGATGGCGGACCGACTGGTAACTCCTGCTGAAAGAGCAAGGTTTAAAGGAATTATCTTTGAACCCGATCACCTGCCCGGTGCTACCGTTCCTTATACAAACGCGTTATTCCCAAGTGTCAGGAAATTTGATGATTCAACCAGGGGACATATGAATGACTATTCAGACAGGCCTTATATCCTGTTCCGTTTTGCTGAATTGTACCTGATTGCGGCGGAAGCCTATTTTAAAGATGGCAAAACAACAGAAGCTGCCGCGATGATCAATGTACTAAGAACACGTGCCGCTCTGAAACCTAATCAAACACCAGCTGAATATGCTGCCGCGGTAGCTGCACAGCAGATTACGCCTGCCCAGGTTACACTCGACTTTATACTGGATGAGCGTACCCGCGAAATGTTTGCGGAAGATACACGCTGGTGGGATCTTTCCCGTACCAAGAAACTGGTGGAACGCGTTAAGCTGTATAATGCTGAAGCGGCCGCAGGGGTTCAGGATTACAATATGCTGAGACCTATCCCGCAATCGCAGATTGACCTGGTTACAGACGGGCCTAAATACCCGCAAAACCCAGGCTATCAATAGTAGTTGCGTTGTTTAGCAAAACATAGCTATTTTCATATTTCAAAACCGGGGAATAGATTTCTATTCCTCGGTTTTCTTTTAAAAGTATTGGGAGCAATTGCTTTTGATCCGAACGCATAACGAGAACAAAGAAACTGCCGCTTGATCTGTTTGTGAGGGCTTCATAAAAAGCTATTGTTTAAATCAGTTTATTTGCCAGGTTATGAAATCTCTATTAAAATTTCTGATACTTGCTGTCGCCTGCTCCTTTACCATCCCCGCAAAAAATGCGGACGAGCCCAGGGGGGCAGAAAATATGGCCTATAAATGGGGTAAAGTAATTTTAACCGCCACCGCCAACGACACAGAAAAGTTCAGACCCCGCCCCACCGTTACTTCCCGCATATTGGGATTGATATGTACAGCTGTTTTTGACGCATGGTCCAGGTACGATGCGCTTGCCATACCCGTTTATTTACAAAATGTTGACCGGGCACCGGTATCGGCACGAACACTCAGGAACAAAGAAACAGCTATCAGCTACGCCGCCTACCGCGCCATGCTTACCTACTTCTTTTCAGACTCCGCTATGTTGCGCGATAAAATGAAAGAGTTTGGGTTTGACCCCGATAATAGTTCCCTCGACCCCACCACACCGGAAGGCATTGGCAACCTGGCCGCAAAAGCGGTTATTGCTGCAAGACTGAACGATGGCTCCAACCAAACGGGTACTATGCCAGGGTCGGCAGGAACACTCTATTCTGACTATACCGGGTACCATCCTGTTAACAGTGCGGATACCCTTACCGATATCAAACGGTGGCAGCCCAAATATTTTGCAGATGGGAAGGGTGGAAAATTTGCGCCCGGTTGCCTCACGCCGCACTGGGGTAAAGTAAAGCCCCTGATGCTCGATTCGGCCAGCCAGTTTCGCTGTATCCCGCCTCCGGCCATCGGCTCGCGGCAACTGGCCAAAGAAGTAAAAGAAGTGATTAGGCTTCAGGCCAACCTTACCAATGAACAAAAAGGATTGGTTGAATTTATGCGCGACGGACCTAAATCTGTTCAGCAGGCCGGTCATTGGTTTATTTTTGCGCAGGATGTTTCCGTAAGGGATAACCACACACTGGACCAGGATGTAAAAATGTATTTCGCCGTAGAAGCCGCCGCGATGGACGGTTTTATCGCCTGCTGGGATACCAAAATAGCCTATGACTTTGCGCGGCCTTATTCCCTGGTTCATTATTACTATAAAGACAAGAAAATTAAAGCCTGGGGCGGACCGGGAAAAGGCATGATTACCATGCTGGGCCAGGAATGGCGCCCCTATTCACCGGAAACCTTTTTATGTCCCCCTTTTCCAAGCTATGTATCCGGGCATAGCAGTATCAGCGGTGCCTGCGCAGAAATACTGCGGCTGTTTACCGGTAGCGACGATTTTGGGATTGATATAAAACGCAACCCGGGCGAGTTTACCGATCCCGACCAGGTAGGTCCGGAAATTACGCTACATTTCGCCACATTTACCCAAACCGCCAATATGGCCGGCATCTCCCGGGTACTGGGAGGTTACCATATTCAGAGTGAAAACCTGGAAGGACTCAAACTAGGACGCAATGTAGCGGCGGCAGTATGGAAAAAATATCTATATTATACCGGTGCTAAGTCTTAAAACCTACAATGTATGATGGTAAAAAGAATCCTGTTATCAACCCTGGCCTGCGCAGGCATACTGTATGCAGCCGTTTCGTTTACCGGTTGTAAAAGCGGTACCAGCGATACCACAGCTTCTGAAAGCCCGGTGTTCGAAAAAGTTCCTTCCTCTGCCAGCGGGATCACCTTTAACAATGCGGTGGATGAGAATTACCAGCGGAACTATTTCGATTCCTTCGCGTATGTGTATAATGGTGCCGGTGTGGCCACCGGGGACTTTAATAACGACGGACTGGTGGATATCTACTTCACCGGAAACGAGGTGCCCAATAAATTATATATCAACCAGGGCGGGATGAAGTTTAAGGATATCACCGAAAGCGCGGGCGTAGGTGCAGGAACCGGTTGGAAGAATGGGGTTACACTGGTTGATATCAATAACGATGGCTTACTGGATATATATGTTTGCAAGGGTGGATACAGGGACCTCGATGAAGACAGGAAAAATCTTTTATATATCAACCAGGGCAACCTTACTTTCAAGGAAGAGGGCAAAAAGTATGGCCTGGATGACGATGGATACACGCTTCATGCCGCTTTTTTTGATATGGATAACGACAATGACCTGGATCTGTATCTAACTAGCCGGCCCGATACTTTTTACCTGGGGCTTTCCAAAATGGTAACCCGTAAAAAAGATCCCCCTGAAAAATGCAGGAACAAATTATACAGGAACGATAATGGCAAGTACACAGAGGTTGGTAAGCAAGCCGGCATCAGCCACAGCTATGGATACGCATTATCTGTTGTAACAGCCGACCTGAACAACGATGGCTACCAGGATATTTTTGTTACCAACGACTATGCCGATAACGACTATATCTTCATTAACCAGAAGAACGGCACTTTTAAAGATGAGGTTAAAACCGTAACCAACCACGTTTCCCTCTTCTCCATGGGGTCGGATATCGCCGATATCAATAATGACGGATTTGAAGATATTGTGGTAATGGAGATGTTGCCCGAAAATTATAAACGATCAAAAGTATCCATGCCAAGGATGGATGTTGAGGGTTTCTGGGCCATTGTAGACAGTGGTTTTCAGAAACAGTACATGCACAATGTTCTACACCTGAACCATGGCAATGGCTTCTTTAGCGATGTGTCGCAGATGGCAGGAGTTCAGAAAACGGAATGGAGCTGGTCTACCCTGGCGGCTGACTTTGACAACGATGGCAACAGGGACATATTCGTGGCCAATGGATATCGTAGGGATCTGTTTGATGGGGATATCCAGCAGAAGCAGGATATGTATGTGAAAGCCAATATGAATAAATACAGTTCAGCGGAAGAGATGTTTACAAAAGGCTTCAAGGATTATATCAATATCTATGATCCCATTAAGGTCAGGAATTACCTGTTTAAAAATAAAGGGGGTGTGAAGTTTGAAAATGTGTCTGAAGCCTGGGGTTTCAAAGACAGCACTTTTTCAAACGGGGCGGCCGTAGCGGATTTTGATAATGATGGTAAACTCGATCTTGTAATCAACAACCTGGATGGGATTGCGGATGTTTACCGGAATATAGCGGATGGCAAGAATAATTATCTTCGTTTTAAGCTTACCGGACCGGAGAAAAACCATGAAGGAATCGGAGCCAAAGTATCATTGTACTACGATGGCAAAATGCAGCAGTTTTTCCAGCAAAAAACAGTGCGGGGTTACCTGTCCTGCAATGAACCTACCGTTCACTTTGGTGTAGGTAAGAAAGATAAAATTGACAGCGCGGTAATCGTTTGGCCCGACGGCAGATCAAATACCATCAAAGATATCAGCACCAACCAGGTAGTAACCGTAAACTATCAGCAGGCGGTTCAGGGTATAGATCATTCAGCGCATTATAGTCCATTATTTGCTGAAGCGTCTGAGTTATTGTCTGCACCTTTTATTCATAAAGAGAATACATATAATGAGTACACAGACCAGGTACTGATACCCCACGAATTCAGTCGCGATGGCCCGTTTGTGGCTACAGGCGATATCAATGGGGATGGCACAGAAGATTTTTATGTTGGCGGTGCCAAAGATCAGCCCGGCGTTATTTACCTGCAGCAGGGAGGAAGGTTTAACAGGAAGACGGTGCCTGCATTTGAGGCGGATAGGAAGTATGAGGACATGGGCGCATCCTTTTTTGATGCCGATGGAGACGGGGATATCGATCTGTACGTGGTAAGTGGCGGTAGTGAGTTTGAGGAAGGTTCCCTGATGTACCAGGACCGGTTATACCTGAATGATGGCAAAGGCAATTTTACCAAGGCAAGCCTTCCGTCCACACTTAGCAGCGGCTCCTGCGTTGCCGTATTTGATTTTGATGGTGATGGTGACCTGGACCTATTCCGCGGTGGGGAAGTGGTGGCTCATAAATATCCCTATGCACCGCAAAGCTACCTGCTGGTGAATGAGAAAGGAAAGTTTACCGATAGAACAAAACAACTGGCACCGGGGCTCGATAGGGCAGGAATGGTGAAATCAGCAGTATGGGCCGACCTCGATGGGGACAAGAAAGCTGAGCTGATAGTAACCGGTGAATGGATGCCCGTTAAAGTGTTTGCATATCGCGGCGGCAAGATGGAAGATGTATCGGAGACCTTGGGGTTTGCCAACACAGAAGGCTGGTGGGATAAACTGCTAGCGGATGATATCGACGGAGACGGAGATATCGACCTGGTTGCGGGCAACCTGGGTGAAAACTACAAGTTCCAGGCAAGCATTCAGAAGCCATTTGAAGTGTACGCCAAGGATTTTGACGGCAATGGCACCAATGATATATTCCTGGCCCGGCACCTGAAAGAAAAAGACCTGCTGGTGCCTATACGCGGCCGTGAGTGTACCTCACAACAATGTCCGATGATATCACAAAAGTTCCCAACGTTCCTGTCGTTCGCTGAAAGCGATCTTAGCGGGATACTGGGAGAAGAGCAACTGAAATCGGCCCTGCATTATAAAGCGCATATCTTTTCAACTGTTATTTTCGTGAATGATAAAGGGAAATTCACAGCAAAGAAACTGCCTATGGAAGGCCAGCTGTCTACCGTGAATGGCATCATTGTAAAAGACTTTGATAAGGATGGTAGAAAAGACATACTGATTGCAGGTAACAAGTTTGATGTAGAAGTGGAAACCACGCCCGCAGACGCTTCGCCCGGCGTATTCCTGAAAGGATTGGGCGATCTGAATTTCAAAAGCTACAAGCCATTGGAAAGCGGTTTTTTTGTTCCTTTTAATGTAAAAGATATTCAGCCCGTGAAACTGAACAATAGATGGGCGATTGTTGTGAGTTCGAATAATGATAAGCTGCGTGTTTTTAAAGAAAAATAATAAAAAAAGATTTTGAGATTCGGGAAAATATCGTGTGTATTTGCTAAGAGCCTGGTAACGGTAACCATACTGTCTGCCGTTGTATGCGCCTGTTCAACTCAACAGAACAGGGAGCAGAACCGTCTTCAGTTCGCCTCCAGCCCTTATTTAAAAGAACATGCGGATAACCCGGTTGACTGGTACGAGTGGGGAAGCGAAGCCCTGAACAAGGCGAAACAGGAGGACAAGCCATTGCTGATAAGCATTGGTTACGCATCCTGCCACTGGTGCCATGAAATGGAGAAAGAATCATTTATGGATACTGCGGTTGCCAGGATCATGAATGAGAATTTTATCTGCATTAAAGTTGACCGCGAAGAACGCCCGGATATCGACCAGGTTTACATGAATGCCCTGCAGTTGTTAACCGGGGATGGCGGCTGGCCACTTAACGCTTTTGCCCTTCCGGATGGAAAGCCATTCTTTGCAGGTACTTATTTCGAAAAGAATAAATGGGCGGGTGTCTTAACCAGTATTTCAAAAGCCTATCGAAACAAACACAATCTTGTCGTTACACAGGCCAATGCACTGGTGAATGGAATTGCCGAACAGGAGCTTTCTTTTACCGGAGAAACATCTATCGCCACAAAGCCATTACCCGTTGCGGCGGTGTATGATAGTGTTTATAAACAGGCCGACCTTGTAAACGGAGGCCTCAAAGGAACCCAAAAGTTTCCTACCCCTGCTTTTATAGAGTTCTTGCTACAGCATCACTATATAACGGGCAACCCGGCTGCCCTTGGCCTCGCCAATACCACTTTAACCAAAATGGCATTGGGAGGTATTTACGATCATGCGGGAGGAGGATTTGCCAGGTACACAACCGACAGCTTTTGGCGGGTTCCGCATTTTGAGAAAATGTTGTACGACAATGGGCAATTGGCCAGTGTATATGCGCATGCTTACCAGTTAACCGGCAATGAATTCTACCGGGAAAAGATAGCGGGGATAATTGCGTTTGCCGACAATGCCCTGGCTGCCCCCGGCGGCGGTTTTTACAGTTCCCTGAATGCAGACACAGAAGATGGCGAGGGCGTTTTTTATGCCTGGAGCCTGGCCGAATTTATGAAAGCCGCAGGGGCCGACAATTCCCTTGCCGCGTATTACCATGTAACTGAAAAGGGAAACTGGAAGCCCTCACTGAATATATTATACGCAGATCAAACACCATCCGTATACGCGGCGTCCCATCAATTGGATGTGGCGGCATTTAAAGAAAAGCTGGCAGGGTTTCAAGCCCGTCTTCTGCAGTTGAGAAGCAAACGAATCCAACCCACGGTAGATACGAAGATTATCACGGCCTGGAACTGCATCATGCTCAAAGGTTATGCCGATGCCTATGCGGCAACCGGATCAGCGCCTTATCTTTCAAAAGCCAGGGCTTGCGCGGCGTTTATTGAAAAGAATATGATGGGTAAAGATGGCAGCCTGCTGCGGAACTTTACCGGCGGCAAGGCAGCGATAGAAGGGTTCCTTGACGACTATGCCTGGGCCACCACCGCGTTGATACGACTATACGAATTGAATTTCGAAAGCCATTGGCTGGAGCTAGCAAAAAAAACGGCCGATTATGCTATCGGGCATTTTTACAATGAAAAAACAGGGCTGTTCTTTTATGCAAGATCCGGCAGCGAGCTGGTGCTTCGCAAAACCGAAATAGCGGATGAAGCCATTCCGTCTTCCAATGCTATCATGGCAAAAGCACTATACACATTGGGCAAAATGTATGATGATACAACTTATACGGGAAAAGTGGAACGCATGAGCCAGGCAGTTGCACAGCGTGCGGTCAAGATGCCGAGGTATTTTATCCAGTGGGGTATCCTGAATGAACTTCGTTCTGCCAAATCATACGAAGTGGTTGTAGCCGGGAAAGACGCCCTGGTAAAAAACAGGGAATTGCAGCAACACTACCTGCCCACCAGCATTACCATGGGAACAACAGGACCTTCTGCGCTTCCCTTATTGCAAAACAGGCTGGTGGCCGGTAAAACCATGATTTATGTATGTTCGGATAAAGTGTGTAAGCGGCCCGAAGAAGAACCCGGGAAAGCACTGGCGCAACTTAAGAAAGCATAACCCTTAATTTTAAATATTATTCATCAAGTCAAAAAGAACATGGAAATCCAGGAATTGAAAAACATAGCCAGCCAGGTACGCAGAGATATTTTGCGCATGGTACATGGCTGCCAGTCAGGACACCCCGGTGGCTCGTTAGGGTGCACCGATTTTTTAGTAGCGCTTTATTGTAACGAAATGCACCATTCCCCCTCCTTTCAAATGAATGGGGTGGATGAAGACCTGTTCTTCCTGTCGAATGGGCATATATCTCCCCTGTTCTACAGTGTCCTCGCCAGAACAGGATATTTTGATCCCAAAGAGCTGGCCAGTTTCCGCAAGCTGAACTCAAGGCTGCAGGGGCATCCCGCCACCCATGAGCACCTGCCGGGCATACGTATAGCTTCCGGTTCACTCGGGCAGGGTCTTTCCGTTGCCATTGGTGCCGCCATTACGAAGAAAAGAAACAATGACAGCAGGCTGGTGTATACCTTGCATGGCGATGGAGAATTACAGGAAGGCCAGATCTGGGAAGCCGCCATGTTCGCGCCGCATAATAAAATCGATAACCTGATTATGACGGTAGACGTAAACGGACAACAGATTGATGGTCCTGTAGACAAGATACTTTCCTTATCACACCTCCAGGCCAAATTTGAAGCATTCGGATGGGAAGTGATCACCAGCGAAGGAAATGATATGGCAGCCATTGTGGAAGCTTTGCAAACTGCCCGGAAGCTAACCGGTAAAAGCAAGCCTGTCTGCAACCTGATGACAACCGGCATGGGGTATGGCGTTGACTTTATGATGGGCAGCCACAAATGGCATGGTGTGGCACCGAATGATGAACAACTGGCAACCGCATTGAGCCAACTGCCTGAAACCCTGGGCGATTATTGATAAAAATTAAACAAGCAAATGAAACAGTACCCTTATACAGAGAAAAAAGATACCCGCTCAGGATTTGGTGTTGGCCTGCTGGAAGCGGGACGCAGAAATAAAAACGTGGTGGCATTATGTGCCGACCTGATAGGTTCATTAAAGATGGACGCGTTTATTAAAGAATTTCCCGACCGGTTTACACAGGTAGGGATTGCCGAAGCCAATATGATGGGTATTGCCGCGGGCATGACCATTGGCGGCAGTATCCCTTTCACCGGCACGTTCGCCAATTTCAGCACGGGCCGTGTGTACGACCAGATCAGGCAGAGTATCGCTTACTCCGGCAAGAATGTAAAGATCTGCGCTTCCCACGCGGGATTAACCCTGGGTGAAGACGGCGCAACCCACCAGATACTGGAAGATCTGGGCATGATGAAAATGTTACCCGGGATGGTAGTGATCAATCCCTGCGATTTCAATCAGACCAGGGCTGCAACGATAGCCATTGCTGAATATGAGGGACCCGTATACCTGCGCTTTGGCCGCCCGGTGGTACCGGTATTTACCGATCCTGACCAGGTATTTGAAATAGGAAAAGCCTGGATGGTGAATGAAGGAACTGATGTAACCATTGCAGCTACGGGTCACCTGGTGTGGGAAGCCATAGTAGCTGGCGAAATACTGGAGAAAGAAGGGATCAGCGCAGAGATTATTAATATCCATACGATCAAGCCGCTTGATGAAAACGCTATTTTACAATCCGTTGCCAAAACCGGTTGTATAGTAACGGCCGAAGAGCATAACAGGCTGGGCGGGCTGGGCGACAGTATCGCACAGGTACTGGTAACCAAAAGCCTGGTACCGCAGGAATATGTGGCGGTAAATGATAGTTTTGGAGAAAGCGGAAAGCCAGACGAATTGATGAAAAAGTATGGATTGGACGCAGCATCAATTGTGGCGGCAGTTAAAAAAGTGATCAGCAGAAAAAGATAAAGCAGCATGTTATTATTAGGAATTGATATCGGCACATCATCTATAAAAGTGTCTGTGGTGAGCGCTGACACGCAGCAATGTATCGCTGCGGCCCAGTACCCGGAAACGGAAACGGGTATTACTTCATTGCAACCCGGATGGGCTGAGCAATCGCCTGAAATGTGGTGGCTGCACGTTCAGGAAGCTATCCTGAAAGCAAATTCAACCAAACAGTACGATCCTAAAGATATTGGAGCGATAGGAATCGCTTACCAGATGCATGGGCTGGTGCTGATTGACAAAGAGCATAAAGTTTTACGCGATAGCATCATCTGGTGCGATAGCCGTGCGGTGGATACGGGTGAAAAAGCTTTTCATGCGATAGGAGAAGAGAAATGCCTGTCGCACCTGCTGAATTCACCCGGAAACTTTACGGCATCGAAACTCGCCTGGGTAAAAGAAAATGAACCGGAAGTGTTTAACCAGATCCACCAGGTGCTGCTGCCGGGCGATTTTATTGCGATGAAGTTAACCGGCCAGACCACTACTACGATATCCGCACTGTCGGAAGGGGTTTTCTGGGATTTCAGAAACAATGAATTGTCGAAGGATGTTTTTGAGTACTACGGGTTTTCAACCTCTGTCATTCCTGAGATAAAAGAAGTGTTTGATATTCATGGTGTGCTGAAAGAAGATGTTTCCGCTTCGCTGTCGTTGAAGGCCGGTATACCAGTTTCGTACAAAGCAGGTGATCAGCCTAACAATGCTTTATCACTGAATGTTCTTCAGCCGGGTGAAGTGGCCGCAACGGCCGGCACTTCCGGGGTGATATATAGCGTGAGTGATCAACTGGCCTATGATAAGCAATCCCGCGTAAATACATTCGCGCATGTAAATTATACCACCGGGTTGAAAAGGCTGGGCATACTGCTATGTATTAACGGAACAGGTATCCTGAATAACTGGATCAAACAAATTACGGGCAACCACCTCAGTTACGCGCAGATGAATGATGCCGCCAGTGAGGTGGCACCGGGTAGCGATGGTTTGTTTGTATTGCCTTTTGGTAACGGTGCAGAGAGAATGCTCAATAACAAAACCATACAGGCGCATTTCCACCATATAGATCTGTATAAACATACCGCAGCCCACCTGATGCGGGCGGTTCAGGAAGGTATCGCTTTCTCATTCCGCTATGGGTTGGACATTATGCGCGAAAATGGCCTTCAGCCTACCATTATACGTGCCGGAAGAGCTAATCTCTTCCTCAGCAATGTGTTTGCCGACTCTTTTGTAAATGCAACGCATACACCAGTTGAATTGTATGCCTGCGATGGAAGCGTTGGAGCGGCTGTTGGTGCAGGATTAGGTAATAAAGTATACCGGAGTGAGAAAGAAGCTTTTCAGAAAATGAAACTGCTGCAACTGGTGGAACCCCATAACACGGGTAGCTATGATGAAATGTACGGGGAATGGAAGCGGCTATTACACGAACGATTAATATAAATATCCAAAAAACAAAAGCGATTCATATGAAAATTGTAACAGGCGATAAGGAATATTTTAAAGGCATTGGCCAGGTGAAGTTTGAAGGAGTGGAAACAGACAACCCATTGGCTTTTCGTTGGTATGATGAGAACAAAGTAATTGCGGGCAAACCCATGAAAGACTGGATGCGATTTGCCTGCGCTTACTGGCATTCTTTTGTAGGCAATGGTGGCGATCCTTTTGGCGAACCCACACATGTTTATGCCTGGGATGCGAAAACCGATGCGGTGGAAAGGGCAAAAGATAAAATGGATGCCGCATTTGAATTTATTACCAAAATGAATATACCGTACTACTGCTTTCATGATGTAGACGTGGTAGACTATACCAATGATGTGGCTGAGAATGAAAGAAGGCTGCAGGCATTGGTGGCATACGCCAAACAAAAACAGCAGGATAGTGGTGTGAAATTATTATGGGGCACGGCTAACCTGTTCAGTAACCGCAGATACATGAACGGAGCATCCACCAACCCGGATTTTCATGTATTGGCACACGGCGCTGCCCAGGTAAAGGCAGCTTTGGACGCTACGATAGCATTGGGTGGTGAAAATTATGTTTTTTGGGGTGGCCGGGAAGGGTATATGAGTTTGCTGAATACCGATATGAAGCGGGAAAAGGAGCACATGGCTAAATTCCTGCACACGGCAAAAGACTATGCGCGGAAGAATGGTTTTACAGGCAGCTTCTTTATTGAACCCAAACCTTGCGAACCCAGTAAGCACCAGTATGATTATGACAGTGAAACGGTAATTGGTTTCCTGCGGCAGTATGACCTCTTACATGATTTCAAACTGAATATAGAGGTAAACCATGCAACCCTTGCGGGTCATACGTTCCAGCATGAACTGCAGGTTGCTGCGGATGCGGGAGTGCTGGGCAGCATTGATGCCAACCGGGGAGATTACCAGAATGGATGGGATACCGACCAGTTTCCGAATAATATTAACGAACTTGCTGAAACCATGCTGGTCATTTTGGAAGCAGGTGGTTTTGGGGGAGGCGGAATTAATTTTGATGCGAAACGCAGGAGAAATTCTACCGATCCGGCCGACCTGTTTTATGCGCATGTTGGAGGAATGGATGTATTTGCACGGGCACTGATTGTAGCCGATAAAGTGCTGCAGCAGTCGGATTATAAAAAGATCCGTAAGGAGCGCTATGCATCTTTTGACAGTGGCAAGGGAAAAGCCTTTGAAGAAGGCAAGCTTACATTGGAAGACTTGCGCGATTTTGCGGCAGCTAATGGAGAGCCTGCCGTGGTGAGCGGCAAGCAGGAGTATCTTGAAAACCTAATTAACCGTTTTATCTGATGAATGATGCATTTGTAATAGGTGTTGACTTTGGAACAGACTCTGTTCGTTCTATCCTGGTAAACGCTGCCAACGGCGTGGAACTTGCAGCATCTGTATTTGCTTATCCGCGCTGGAAAAAGGGCTTATATTGTGATGCCGGTGCCAACCGTTTTCGGCAGCACCCTTTGGATTATGTTGAGGGGCTGGAATATACGATCAAAGATTGCCTGGCGCAGGCGGGCGCGGGTATTGCCGCCCATGTGAAAGGTATTTCCGTTGATACAACCGGGTCTACACCCATTGCGGTGGACGCGGCCGGAACGCCGTTGGCATTGCTTCCCGAATTCCAGGATAACCCAAACGCGATGTTCGTTTTATGGAAAGACCATAGCTCGATACAGGAGGCGGAAGAGTTAAATAAGCACGCTGAAAAATTTGAAACCAATTACCTGCAGTTTGTAGGCGGTATTTATTCATCAGAATGGTTTTGGGCAAAACTCCTGCATGTATTGCGCGAAGATGAAAAGGTACGTAGCGGCATTTACTCATGGGTAGAGCATTGCGATTGGATTCCCTTTCTGCTAACAGGCGGAACAGATGCCGCAAAAATGAAGCGTGGTATCTGTAGTGCCGGCCATAAATCTCTTTGGGCCGATGAATTTGGCGGGTTGCCACCCGATGAGTTTTTTAGTTCCTGGGATCCTTTATTAAAGGGGTTTACCCAAAGATTATTTGATAAAACCTATACCTCAGCTGAGGCGGCAGGAAACCTTTCAGGCGAATGGGCAGCAAAACTGGGCCTCTCAACAGATGTTGTGGTGGGAATAGGGGCGTTTGATTGTCATATGGGGGCGGTTGGCGGACAGATAGAACCCTATCATCTGAGCAAGGTAATGGGAACCTCAACCTGCGATATGCTGGTGGCACCTGCTGATGAAGTAAAAGGAACACTGGTGAAAGGGATCTGCGGACAGGTACCCGGCTCCATTATTCCAGGCATGATAGGAATGGAAGCGGGGCAGTCGGCATTTGGCGATGCGTATGCCTGGTTCAGGAACCTGTTGGCCTGGCCGGTCAATCATCTTCTGGCTGAAACCACACTGATCGACAAAGACACCGCGGAAAAACTGCAGGCCGAGATAAACGATAAGATACTGGCACAACTGACAGCCAGGGCCGAAGCATTACCCCTGCTGGAAGATGATGAAATTGCGGTAGATTGGCTGAATGGGCGCAGGACACCGGATGCCAACCAGCTTCTGAAAGCGGCATTTACGCGGCTCGACCTGGCCAGTGACGCTCCCCGTATTTTCCGCTCCCTGGTGGAAGCCACCTGTTTTGGCGCAAGAAAAATTGTAGACCGGTTCCGTGAAGAGGGGATACCTGTAATAGGATTGATAGGGTTGGGAGGCGTGGCCAAAAAATCGCCCTTTATTATGCAGATGATGGCAGATGTAATGAATATGCCTATCCGGATACATAAAAGCGAACAAACCTGCGCATTGGGTGCCGCCATGTTTGCGGCAACAGCAGCCGGAATTTATAGTAAGGTAGAGGATGCGATGAATGCCATGGGACAGGGCTTTGATGCCACCTACCTACCCAATGCAACCCAATCCGCAATCTACCAGCAACGCTACGAAAAGTACAAAGAACTCGGCACCCTCATCCAAAACTTCCCGTAAACCATAAGAAACCAACAAACCAACAAACCAACAAACCAAGAAACCAAGAAACCAACAAACCAACAAACCAACAAACCAAAACAAACGCCATATGAAATCCTTGCAAACTGCAGATTACATTGTATTCCTCATTTACTTTGTTATTGTGGCCTCGTATGGCTATTGGGTGTACCGGAAAAAGAAAAAGGCCAGTACTACCGCTTCGCATGATTATTTTCTTGCGGAGGGTTCGTTAACCTGGTGGGCCATCGGTGCTTCCCTGATCGCTTCCAATATTTCAGCCGAGCAGATGATCGGTATGAGTGGTAACGGTTTTAAAATGGGTCTCGCTATCTCAACGTACGAGTGGATGGCCGCTGCTACCCTTATGATTGTGGCTATATTCTTTATACCGGTTTACCTGAAGAATAAGATCTATACCATGCCGCAGTTCCTCAACCAGCGTTATAACAGCACGGTTGCGATGATCATGGCTGTGTTCTGGCTGTTATTATATGTAGTGGTAAACCTCACTTCTATCTTATACCTGGGTGCTTTGGCCATCCATGCTATATCAGGTCTTCCTTTGTATTTGTGTATGATATTCCTGGCCGGCTTTGCCGTAATTATAACCCTGGGTGGAATGAAAGTAATCGGTTATACTGATGTAATCCAGGTATTCTTTTTGATCGTAGGCGGGCTTGCCACCACCTACCTCGCTTTATCACTGGTATCTGATAAGTTTGGCGGTAAAGGTGTGTTTGACGGATTGAAATTGCTGACGGATAAAGCCGGTGATCACTTTCACATGATTTTGAAGAAAGACAATCCCAACTATATCAGTCTGCCCGGCCTCACGGTATTAGTGGGTGGCATGTGGATTGTAAACCTTAATTATTGGGGCTGTAACCAGTATATAACCCAACGGGCCCTGGGAGCCGATCTGAAGACTGCCCGCGGTGGTATTTTATTTGCGGCATTCTTAAAATTATTGATGCCTGTAATTGTGGTATTACCCGGTATCGCTGCCTATGTGCTGTACCAGAACGGAGGGTTTCATGAAGAGATGATGGTAAATGGCGAACTGGTACAGGACAATGCCTATCCGACCATGCTGAACCTGCTGGGGCCTGGATTAAAAGGACTTGCTTTTGCGGCATTAACGGCGGCTGTAGTGGCTTCCCTGGCTGGCAAGGCCAATAGTATCGCCACCATTTTCACACTGGATATTTATAAAAAGAAAATCAATCCCGATGCCAGTGAAAAGAACCAGGTTTGGGTGGGTAAAATTTCAGTGATCATAGCACTGATACTCGGTGTGGTAATCGCGCCATTTATGGGGATTGATAAAAAAGGAGGCTTTGAATTCATTCAGGAATACACCGGCTTTGTATCGCCTGGTATATTTGCTATGTTCATACTGGGTTTCTTCTGGAAGAAAACAACATCCAATGCAGCCCTGTTTGCAACAGTAGGAGGTTTTGTATTCTCAGTGTTCTTTAAGTTCCTTCCTAAAGTAATGGATCTCGCCTTCCTGGAACCCATCGGGTTTGCCGCCAAAACAGGCGATGGTGTTTACGAAATACCATTCCTCGACAGGATGGGTTTTGTATTTATCCTTTGCATTGTTGGTATGTGGATCATCAGTTTGAGTGACAATAAACGCGGCGTGAAAGGAAAAGGTCTGGAAGTAGACAAGAGTATGTTCAAGCTCACACCTGCCTTCACGGTAGGGGTATTGCTGATCTGCGGAATATTAGCAGCTTTGTATACCATATTCTGGTAGGCTGGCAATTGGAATGAATCAAAAAGTCCTCTTTTCAGGTTTAGCCGAAAAGAGGACTTTTTGATTAAAATGGTTTGCTGTTAGGGTTTTACTTCCGGAGAAACCACTATAAAATCATATTTATATATAATCTGGTAAGTATCTTCTGTTAGTGTTTTATCTGCCCTAAGCCTGTTTCTCAATGGTCTGACATCTACTACCATCCATTTTTCACTATCGTAGAGTTTCAGGAACTCTCTCGGGTATTCATTCTCTTCACTCGCAAGATCATCTATCACTTTTCCTTTTTCAGTGGTAAAACGGTTGACGAAAAATACATTGGTAAAATTGGTTTTGTTGCGCTGTGAAAGCTCAAAAGCCGCATTGCCCATATCATACAAATGGGTCATCAGGTTCAGTCCCTTGGCTAAGTGGTTGGCACCCATCTTGAAGAATACTTTTTCATTCCTGGCCGGCGAATGGTCGTAATAATTGTAAAAATTATTTTTCATAAGTGTGGCGCGAAGCAAAGCGTCATCTTCATAGTAAATAGTTCTGGATAGTGTAATATCATCCAGTACTTTTTTTAAAACGGGTTGCGAGATTGCTTTTTTCAAACTGTCCAGCAACCGAACCTCGGGCATCCACCACCTGGCTACCAGGCTGTCATATACCCCTTTGTAGGAAGCTTTTATTTTTGCCGGTTGCGCCTGGTATACTTTTTCGAGGCAGTAGGAAAAAGCCATCTGGTACTCCTGGTCAATTCCCCAGATATTGTAGTGATACCGGCTTGCGGTTACCAGCATCTCCGCATCTTCCCGGGTCTTAAAGAAGGGGAAAGTGCCATATACACCTTTACCTTTGGATATCTCTGCAATGGTATCGGCAGGTGCTTTCGACTTTCCGATCCGGGTTAGTTCGGCCGCTACGAATGGGCTTGTTTCAATGCACCAGGTTTTGAAACCATAGCGCGATGCCTTTGCCAGTGCATAACCGGCTAAACGGGATAATAAGGGTGAATTATGGTATTCGCCCCAGGCCACAAACTGGTTATCGGCAAAATGTTTCTCCAGTATATCCCACCCGGTGCCTACAGGCTGCTGCCCGGTGAAATGAAAGGACATCATTTTTTCAGCTACATACTTATTGAATTTTGCGGAATCGGGGATGGGTTTGCCTTTTTGGGCAGATGAAATAAGTGTGCCGAACAGGGCCACTACCAGGGTTAGTTTTTTCATTGTTAAATAAGCCATCTTTTTACGGTCAGAACAATTTTGGTTGCGCCTCAAAGTTGCACCATTAATGGATAACCTATAAAATAATATTCCGGAAAATTTTGCAGGCTATGGTGTACAGCCACGGTAGGCTGATGTTTACTTACTAAAAAGAATGCTTTTTCGATGAACACCGCTCAATTAACATGGTTTTCAAAACGGTTGTGGCCGGAATTTTGAATTTTGGGTCGTTAATCTTATTTAGTAGCAGGTGAATACAGGTTTCGGCCATTTGATCTATTGGTTGCTGGAGAGTAGTTAGCGAGGGTTCGATTACTTCAGACCGGGAATCGTTACTGAATCCGACTACGCCAAGATCAGGTCCTACATGGATTCCTCTTTTTTTGGCTTCGATAATCAGTTGTATCGCGGCGGGGTCATTTATTGCGAATACCGCCTCTGGTAATTCGGGTTTGTCCAGCAGGAGCTTTGCGCATTTCAATGCACTTGCCTGGCTCAGATCGCAGTAAGCGATCCATTCGGGATTAAGGATGAGATTGTATTTCTGTAAAGCATCCCTGTAGCCGCGAAACCTGTTTTTACTGATTTGGAGGTTTTCGGGTCCACCGATATGCCCGATTCTTTTGTAACCATTTTTAATAAGGTGTTCTACCCCGATAAACGCGCCTTCGTAGTCGTCTGCCAGTACTTTAGGTAAACCCTGTCTGCTTTTGGCGCGATTAAATAGTATTACGGGAACCCCTGCATCTTCAAATGGCTGTAGATGTTCGAGAGATTTGGTTTCGCTGCTCAGGGATAAGAGGATTCCGTCTACCTGGTAGGAAAAAAGTCTTTTTAAAATATCGATCTCGTTGCTGTAATTTTCATTGGTATGGCAGATGATTACTTCATACCCCGCTAAGTAGGCAGCTTTCTGCGCAATAATAATAAACTGCGAAAAAAAATCTGTAATCAGTTCCGGTACAACAATCCCGATGGAATAGCTTTTACGCCTCACGAGGCTGGAAGCAAAATAGTTCGGAACATAATTCAATTCCTGCGCCATGCTGAGAACGGCATTGCGGGTTTCGATATTGATGTCTTTACTGTTACGTAATGCCCGCGACACAGTTGATTTGGAGATCTTCAGTTGCCTGGCAATGTCAAGAAGTGTGGCATGGTGCCTGGCTGTTCCGGCAGTGGCGGTTTCCGGTGGCGGGGAATGTAGCGTGAAATAATAGTTGCAGTGTTTACAATAATATCGCTGTTTATTCCTGACCTGCCCCGCTTTGGCTATCCCGCTTACTTCTTCACATTTGATACATCTTATCACGCAGCAATCGATTTTAGATACCCCATATGGGAAATGCAGTTCCTGAAAGTAAGGATTTTTTTCGAGCCTAATGGCGGCTTTGCGCCTGAAATCGATCATTAAAAAATAATGCAGGATCAGGAAAGCTTACCGGGAACGATGCCGCAATCGTTCCCGATACATATTGTTAGGCTGTCTCGTGTATCGAATCGGGTATCTGCTCTAAATTACACTTGCTGTATCGGCCAAGCCATGGTCGAACTTATTGTCTTACGATTGAATGCTTATGTATGAAAAAAATGAAACTACATCTGCTGAACAGGCTTCGCCAGTGCGCGATCCTTCTCACCGCCCTCTTATCTGTAGTGGCGGTATCAGCCCAAACCCAAAACATTAAAGGTACCGTTGTTGACGAAAATGGTCAACCGCTGGCCGGTGCCACGGTTCGTGTAAAAGGCGGATCGCAGGTTACTACCTCCGCCGAAAACGGAACCTACACGTTGCAGAACGTGAAAGCCAGTGCTACGATTATTGTAAGCTTTGCTGGCTTTGATGATTTCGAAGTTAGCGCGTCTGGTACCGGTTATGCCCGCATTCAACTGAAAAGGTCTGGCAAAAGCCTTGATGATGTTGTGGTAGTGGGATACGGTTCCCGTAGAAAATCGGAAGTGACCGGAGCCATCACTTCTGTAAAAGCGGCCGACCTTTTGCAAACACCGGTTGCCAACGTGGCTCAGGGTTTGCAGGGCAGGGTTGCAGGCTTGCAGGTTACCCAAAACAATGCGGCACCCGGGGGCAGTATCAGCGTTCGTTTAAGAGGTGTTAACTCGATCAACGGTTCGTCTGAACCCCTTTATATCATCGACGGTATTCAATTGCAGAATACAACCCAGGGTGGTGTTAGCGGCCCCAGCACACTCGGCAATATCACCAGTGTGGGAGGAAACTCAAATGCGCCCAGCTCTTTGTCTTTCCTCAATCCCAGTGATATAGAATCAGTTGAAGTGTTAAAGGATGCGTCGGCTGCGGCGATCTACGGCTCGCAGGCTGCTAATGGCGTGATCATTATTACTACCAAGAAAGGGAAAGCCGGTATTTCCAATGTTAGCTACGACGGATATGTAGGTACACAAGCGATCACAAGGAAAATACCCATGCTCAATGCATCACAGTTTGCGAGGGTGGAGAATGAAATATATGCTTCAGCACCACGTTACCCACAACCTGACTCTTTTGGCGTAGGTACTAACTGGCAGGACCAGATCTTCCGGGATGCGGCTATTCAAAGTCATCAACTTACTTTTTCTGGTGGTAACGATAAAACGCAGGCACTGTTGTCTGTAAACTATTTTGGACAGGAAGGGATAGTGCTGAACTCAAAGTTCGACCGTTTGTCTGTTCGTCTCAATCTCGATCATGCGGTCAACTCATGGCTCAAAGTGGGTACCAACACAACATTTACACGTTCAGTCAATAACAGGGTGCAGACAGGGTCTGTGAATAATGATGGTGGTGGTCTTACGCAAACCCTTATCGGTGCTGCACTTAGCGCGCCTCCAACACTCGTTCCCTACAAGGCGGATGGAAGCATTTACAACTGGAGGGAACAGCCTTATGGAAGTAACTACGGTGAATTGCGCAACCCGCTGATCGCAAAGCTGATAACGGATATCACAAGAACCAACACTATCCTAAGCAATGTTTATCTCGATATCTCCCTTGCAAAAGGTCTGAAATACAGAGGGAACTTCAGCGCCAACACCAATAATGCACTCAATGATTATTATTTCCCCATCGCTGCTTTTACAAATGGAGAGCTCTCCGCTGCCGGTACAGGGGGATTGGGCGGATATGGAATGAAACTGAATA
Organism: Sediminibacterium sp.; assembly: GCA_965229175.1. Taxonomy (GTDB): domain Bacteria; phylum Bacteroidota; class Bacteroidia; order Chitinophagales; family Chitinophagaceae; genus Sediminibacterium. Next base: position 323,406 of record CBDDIT010000058.1, read on the forward strand.
CCAACTTCATGAGGCTGATGCACGAGAGCATCCTTACTTATGATAAAACCATTAAAGATGATCACGTATTCAAATTTACGGGTGTATTCAGTGCATTGGAAAACAACAGTAATTATAACTACATGACCGGCTTAGGCTTTGTTAATGATGCTCAACGCAATGAAGCCATGCAGACTGCACAAATCATTTCCATTAATTCATTCAGATCGAAAGACGACCTTATTTCATACCTGGGTAGGGTAAACTATAGCTATAAAGGTAAATATTTTCTCGACCTTACTGCACGGGCCGATGGCAGCAGCAAGTTTGGCGCGAATAGTAAATGGGGTTTCTTCCCTGCAGTGTCTGCAGCATGGAATCTGAAGCGTGAAGATTTCATGAGCGGCGTGAACGCGATTTCAAATATGAAACTAAGAGCGAGTATCGGGAAAACCGGTAATCAGGCCGCTGTTGACCCTTACCAGTCCCTGGCAGTCGTATCGTCTGCTAACGACTATATATTTAACAATGCGCTATCAAAGGCCATCGGGCCAACCGGCGTTCCCAACCCGGATCTTAAATGGGAAACATCGGTACAGTCAGATATCGGTATCGAAGCTGATTTGTTTAATAACCGTTTGAATTTCGTGGCGGATATATACCTGAAAAAAACAACCGGCCTGATCTTCAAAAAAGCACTTCCGCTTTCATCGGGATACGATGTGGTTGCCGGTAACTTCGCTTCCATTGAAAACCGGGGTATTGAGCTGACACTGGGAGGCGATGTGATTCGCAAGAAAGATCTCAGGTGGAATATCAGTGCTAACCTGACTATTAACCGTAACAAACTATTGCGACTGGCTGATGATTCAACAAAAGAGAATACGATTAACAACTATAATATTCTTCGTGTAGGAAGCCCGCTTGGCTTGTTCAAAACATATGTATACGACGGTATTATGCAAACGGGCGAAACCGTTATTGCCGGGCAACCGGTTACCAACCCGCGCCCGGGAACACAGAAAGTTAGAGATGTATCAGGGCCTTCGGGTAAGCCTGATGGCATTATAACAGATGCTGACCGGGTGATCACCGGCGATGCCAATCCAAAGTTCATCTACGGATTCTCAACTTCGCTGAGCTACAAGCGCTGGGATTTCTCAGCTTTCTTCTCCGGAAGCCAGGGTGGCAAAATCTTCAACCTCGCACGCTGGTCGCTTGAAAACCCGGTAGGCGGACGTAACCTTGTGGCAGGTGCATGGGACAGGTGGAGCACGGCAAACCCAACCGGACAGTACCAAACTACATCCGGTACTTCGGGTGGAAGGTTGCCGTTGTCGGACCGTTACCTGGAAGATGGATCCTTTCTGCGCTGCAAGAATATATCGGTGGGTTATACATTCCAGTTCAAAGGTCTTTCACGCATGAGGGCATATTTAAGTGCGAATAACCTGTTCACCATCACAAACTATACTGGGTTTGATCCGGAAGTTGGTTCATTCGGTAACTCGAATACGCAATTCGGTGTGGATAATATCGTGTATCCGATGTCGCGTTCATTCCTTTTCGGTTTACAAGTAACACTCTAAAACTTATTATATGAAACGGCTTATATATTTAGCATTATTATCGATTGGTTTCGCCGGGTGTTCAAAAACGCTCGAAGAAACCCCTTATTCATCGATCTATACACAAAATTTTTATTCATCTGCTACGGAAGCAGAAGCCGCTATCTCAGCCGCTTACGGTGGCCTGTACACAATGTACAACAGTGGTGCTCCTTTGTTTATTTCGGAATGGTCGGCTGACCAAATGTTTCCTCGTAACGTGGTCGGACGAAATACACTTACCTCTTTTACCTATGATGCCCTGTATTCGGTACAGAATAGCTTTGGCCGTTCTAATGAATCGCCGCAGGAAGTTTGGAAACAGGCTTACAAGGGTATTGAGTATGCAAACTGGGTAATTGATAAAGTACCCAACACACCCATGGATACAGCAAGAAGAAACAGTATCGTAGGCGAGGCGTTATTTCTGCGCGCTTTCTTTCATTGGAGTTTAACGAAGAATTTTGGAAGCATTGTTATCAAAACATCGCCAACCAATTCGATTGATGCGGCGTTTGTCGGAAGATCTCCGATCGATAAGGTATATGACCAAATCATTGCTGACCTTATTCGGGCAGAATCCTTGTTGCCTAATTATAGCGCAACGCTCGTGAAGGGACGGGTAACCAGACAATCCGCACAGCTATTACGTGCGAAAGCGGCTTTATATGCTGGCAGGAATGCCGAAGCCTTAACCAGTGCTCAGGCGGTGATCAATTCCGGTTTGTACACGCTTGTGCCATCTTTTGTTGACCTGTTCACGGCCGCTAAAAAAGATGCGGCCAGAACGGAAGTGATGTTCGCTGTTGAGTTGAGCACAGCAACCAATCCGATCAGGCAGTCGCAGATACATTACTTCTGTGCACCTATACCTCCGTCCGACTATTCCAAAGGTGGCGCAGGGGGTATGTACTGTTACAGCGCATTCCTGAATCAGTTTGCCAGTGCCGACAAACGTAAAGACCTGCTGGCTACATCTTATGTACAAACCGCCGGAAACGTATTGGTTAGTCAGCCTAATATTGATACACGGCTGGCAACAAAGGATCTGGTACTGATGGGTAAATACAAGGATCCCAATGCGGTAGGTGCCTACGGAAATAATAATATTTACCTGTTACGATTGGCAGATGCTTACCTTATTGCGGCAGAAGCAGAAGCACGCTTAAATGGTCCAACGGGCACGGCATATGGCTACGTGAATACTGTAAGAACACGCGCGGGTTTGCCTGGCCTTGTAACTGGTCTTTCACAAACTACATTTATCGATTCGGTATTACAGGAGAGATCGAAAGAGTTTTACGGGGAAGGCGACCGTTGGTATGATCTTACACGTACAAACAAGTTCTTAACGGTAATTCCGACGGCTGTGAATGCCGACTACCCTGTAAGGGTTGTAGCAGCCAGAAATAAATATTTCCCGATACCACAGGCTGAGATTAATGCCAACCCGGTTATCACACAAAACGACGACTGGAAATAACCTTAGTTTTCAACGTTGAATTTCCAGTTTTAAAAGCAACAAAGCATGATAGTGAATGAAGGCGGCAGCACCAGAACTCTGTTTACAGATAAGATTGAGTCAGATCTGGTAATTGTAGGCGGTGGTATAAGTGGTGTGTGCTGTGCCGTCACAGCGGCAAGGGAAGGGTTGAAAGTTACACTTGTACAAGACAGACCTGTACTCGGGGGGAACGCGTCCAGTGAGGTAAGATTGTGGATATTAGGGGCTACATCTCATATGGGGAACAATAACCGCTGGTCGAGAGAAGGGGGATTAATAGATGAACTACTGGTAGAAAATACTTTTCGTAACCCGGAAGGAAACCCTGTTATTTTCGACACCATCCTGCTTGAGAAAGTGATACAGGAAAGCAATATACGCCTGTTCCTGAATACGGCAGTTTTCGAAACCACCATGGGAGAAGACAGCAGGATCGAATGGGTACGCGGATTCTGCAGCCAGAATCAGACAGAATACCATTTTCACGCGCCTTTGTTTTGTGATGCATCCGGTGACGGTGTCGTTGCATTTTTAGCAGGAGCCTCATTCAGAATGGGAGCCGAGTCAAAGGAAGAGTTTGGAGAAAAATTTGCACCCACAAAAGAATACGGTGAATTGTTGGGTCATAGCTTGTATTTTTATTCGAAAGATACCGGCCGCCCGGTAAAATTCACAAGCCCCTCATACGCCTTATCGGATATCAAAACCATACCACGTTATAAAACGTTCAGCCTGAAGGATCAGGGCTGCAAACTTTGGTGGATTGAATATGGAGGAAGGTTGGATACCGTGAAAGATACAGAACTGATCAAATGGGAATTGTGGAAAGTGGTATATGGCGTATGGAACTATATTAAAAACTCGGGTAACTTTCCCGAGGCAGCAAATTATACGCTGGAATGGGTAGGGGTGATCCCGGGAAAAAGAGAAAGTCGCCGTTTTTGCGGTGACTATATGATTGTTCAACAGGATATTGTTGAACAGCGCCACCACGATGATGCAGTTTCCTATGGGGGCTGGTCTATTGACCTGCATCCGGCTGATGGGGTATTCAGCGAAATGCCGGGTTGCAACCAGTGGCACAGTAAGGGTATCTATACAATTCCTTACAGAAGTATGTATAGCAGGAATGTTTCCAATCTTTTTCTTGCAGGGCGAATTATCAGTGCATCGCATGTAGCTTTTGGTTCAACCCGCGTAATGGCAACATCAGCCAACAGTGCCCAGGCAGTTGCGGTTGCGGCAACTATCGCCAGGAAGTATAATTTACTTCCTGGCGGGGTAAGCCAACATATGAAAGAACTACAGCAACGGTTATTGAGAGCCGGACAATTCATTCCGGGTATTGTAAATGAAGACAAAGTTGATCTTGCCAAACAGGCGATGGTTACTGCTTCCAGCCAGTTCCAGTTAACAGAATTTACCGCAAATGGTGAATTATACCCGCTGGAAGAAACCGGTTTTGCACAACTGATCCCTGTGTCAAAAGGCCTCTTACCGGAAATGGAATTTGATTTGCAGGCAGAGATACCGACAGATATCACAATTCAGCTTGCCATATCATCACGTATCGGAAACTATACCCCAGACCAGGTAATTGAGGAAAGAAAAATAGCACTGGTTACCGGTAAGAATAGGGTAAACATCAGTTGGGAAGCATGGGCAGAAAATGCATCCTACGCTTTTATCATACTTCGTAAGTCAGACGGCGTATCAGTTTATATCTCGGATATAAGACTGACCGGCATATTATCTGTTTTTCAGGCAGTGAACAAAGCAGTATCCAATACCGGTGTTCAGAATCCGCCTGACGATATTGGGATCGATGGTTTTGAAATGTGGACTCCAAAACGCAGGCCTGAGGGACATAATATGGCCATTGCTTTTGCTGAGCCGCTTTATACATATGAGGCAAAGAATGTAATAAACGGGTATGCCCGTCCCTACCTGGCCCCCAATGCCTGGGCTGCATCTTTGGAAGATGCGTTACCTGAGTTAACCATGAAGTGGCAACAGCCGATAACAATCAGCACCATACAGTTAAGCTTTGATACAGATTTCGACCACCCGATGGAATCTGTGTTGATGGGCCACCCCGATGATGTAATGCCATTTTGCCTTCGTAATTATGAAATTTTCAATGGCAATGGTGATCTTTTAAAAAAGGTTACGGGTAATTACCAAACCAGAAACCTGATCATACTGGAGGAACCGCTTATTACAGATACACTGTTAATTCGATGTGAACACCCTTCAGAAAATACGCCTGCAGCCATTTTTGAGATCAGGTGTTACCAGGAAAGCTTGGAAATGAAGCAGGCCGCTGTTTGAGAATACTGATTCAGAATAATAGTAGTATCATATGATTAACTTCACAAAATGAGTAAACTCGATTTCGGTGTAATGAGTGTTTTTGCGGTGCTGATGGTAATCATCGGGCTCATTTTTACTGTACAGAGCAGCAAAAGTTCAAAGTCATTTTTCGAAGCGGGCGGACAAACGCCCTGGTGGATCAACGGTCTTTCCTTATTTATCTCCTATTTCTCAGCCGCTACTTTTGTTGTTTGGGGGTCGATTGCTTATAAGTACGGACTGGTAGCCAACGCTATACAGTTCACGATGTGTTTAAGCGGGCTTGTTACAGCTTTGTTTATTGCCTCCAGATGGAAAAAAACCGGAGCTACAACAGCCGCGGAGTACCTGGGCAATCGTTTTGGTAAACCGGCCAAGCAGTATTTTAGTTACATGGTACTATTGTACAGCCTTGTTAGTACGGCGGCTGTTCTCTATGCAGTAGGTAAGATTATCTACGTTGCTACTCCTTTTTCGCTGGAAACCTGCATTATTTTTATCGGGATCACCATTATTATCTATACAACAGGCGGTGGTTTATGGGGTGTGTTGGCAACAGATGTTGTACAATTCGTGATTCTTACCGCGGCGGTTGTCATTATCATTCCTCTCGCTTTATCAGAAGTGGGCGGTATATCTGTTTTTTTCCAAAAAGCACCCGATCGTTTTTTTGAGCCGGTAAATAAAGAATACAGCCTGGGCTTCATGTTCGCCTTTTTTGTGTACCAGGTTGTTTATATCGCGGGTAACTGGAGTTATGTGCAACGATATACTTCCGTCTCGTCATCACGAAATGCAAAAAAGGTTGCCTGGTTGTTCACCGCTCTTTATCTTGTTGCCCCGATCATCTGGATGCTGCCGCCGATGATCTATCGTGTTATCAATCCCTCATTACAAGGAATGGAGGCAGAAGGAGCTTACATGATGTTATGTCAGAAAGTACTTCCGCCGGCCTTATCGGACTCGTATTGTCGGGTATGATTGCCGCAACGGCAAGTAAAGCGAATACAACCATCAATACAGCTGCGATCATTTTTGCCCATGATATTTATAAGGATATTCTATACAAGAAGGCCTCCGAGAAAAGCAAGATTCTGGTAGCCAGGTTGTTTACCGTGGCATTTGGTGCAGGTACCATATTTCTCGCCATTCTCGTGCCTACTGTTGGCGGCATCGTAGAAGTGGTATTGAGCACCGCAGCCATTGCGGGTGGAAGCCTGTTTGGTCCGGTTATCTATTCTTTGTTCTCCAAAAGACAGACCGCTAACTCGTTGATAATTGTTTCAGTCGTGTCACTGTCAGTAAGCTTATTTTTTAAAATTGCCGGTTTGCCGTTACTGGGTTTTTCCCTCTCAAGAACAATGGAAACATTGTTGGGGGTTGGCTTTCCTTTTTTATTGCTGGTTGGATTTGAATGGTATGGATATGTAAAGGGAAGAGATATTGCCTACATGCGGGCCAAACCTCAGGTAGAAATGCTGACTGAGAATGCCGAATCCGCAAGGCAAAATGTTTTCGGTATACGGGTAATTGCAGGCAGCACTTTTTTGTGGGATTGGGTATTGTTATCCTTGGCTCAATAGCAACCAATGGTATGGTGGCCGTTATCGTGGGGATTATTATAGTCCTGTCCGCCCTGGCTGTGCTTATCCGTCAACGCCGGGTAAAGGCTACCTGAACATCTGTGAATTTTGAAAATAGTAGTAATGATGAGCAAAGTTAAAAGAATAGACCGGCAGATTTTCTTAGCCGGTTTTTCCTGCTTATTCCTGTTTTGTTTTCTGTGCACAGAAACGGGCGCCCAAACAATGGCGGCTAAATATTATCGTGCCGATAAGTCGGTTACATTTAAATGGCGATATGGCTATAGTGAATACCCATTTCCTAAGGAATCGCCATCAGCACAGGAAGATGCCATGCGGGGCGTGTTCGGATGGTATGATGGTACATTGTGGTCGCAGACTTATAAAAACTGGAACGGGCAGACTTTGCACGGGGTTCAATTACTTTTCAGGGGCGGATCACCATATGCAAGGGAAGTGAAATGTACCAGTGATATAGTACCTTATTCAGCTGCGGGGTTGCCTGTTTCCTTCCTGCTACCGTTTAGCTATACCATCGGTTCTGAAGAAAGCCTCGCATTTTCATTCCGTGTGAAAGGGAATGGAGAAGAATCTATCGTGTGTAAACTGGAACCCAAAGCTTCAACTGTATTTACCGCAGGAATGTTCAAGGTGAATTTTATTGCTTTGAAAGTTGGTAACCCTTCCGGCGTAAAGCCATTGGTTACCGTTTCCGGAATGATGCATATCCGGGTGTACCCGCAGCTTGTTAATTATGGAGACAGAACCGAATTTATTTTCAGCTCTGTAACTCATCATATGGATGTCGAATCTTCGCTTGTACTCGGCTCTGTTTATAAGGATATGAGTAAGGAGGACCCTTATGAATCCGCAAAACTTACGCCTGCCAAAGAAGATTCATTTACCATGGCGGCGCAAAAGCATGCTCAGCTCCTGCAACAATGGAAAACATCTACCGCAGCCATCTCTTCATCTTTGCAGCAAAAGGCCAAGATAGAAGTGTTCTGCAATGGTCCGGCTGGCAAAAGAGACAGGGGAGAGCTTCGTGTAATGGCCTATTCGGGTAATCCTGTGAAAGATTTCCAGTATGGAACGCCAACCCATCAAACCCAGGAGATGGCCGAAGCTGTTACGCATGCCCTGGGGAAAAAGTTTTCGCTTTTCCGTTACCAACATCATTACCTTCCCTGGAAGCTGGACAATCCTTCAGAGCTCGACTCATCCCAGTTACCTTATCTGGAGAAATGGCTTAGGGTTGCAGGAAGCGTTGCTGATACTGTTATTCTCACGCTTCAATTATCGCCGATAATTAAACTTTACAAGGAATACACGGAAATGGGAAGGAATGCGCTTCCCCCTCAGGGCATTCCTGGTGCGGAATGGGATAAGATTCAGCAGGGTACCTGGCTACGATGCAGTATGCAAAAAAAATATGTCCCGCATTCCGTATCATACAGATGCCTTATGAGCTGGATAATATTACCGGCTCTTCGGTTCATTCCGATGCACACTATCGCTTCTATAAATGCCTATACCAGGCCGTTAACCAGTTTAACCAGACCCAGCCTGCCAGCGACCAGGTAAGAGTGGCGGGATTGGGAAGTAATAATCCCAACAGCCGATGGGATTTTATGAATGGTTTCCTGGCAAGGTACAGCGCAGATGCCGATAAGAATAAGCGGCTTGATTATATCACATGGCATACCTACCTGTTCCCGGGTAACTACCCTACGATGATCAAAGGGGTTTCAGATAGCTTGCAGCAAATGTTGCAACGGAATCACCTGGACCTCAATCTTCCGGTAATTGTAGACGAAATGGGCTTGGCAGAACCGTCAACCATAGAGGATCTGAGCGACCTGCAGGGTGCGATAAAAAAGGAAGCTGCAATGGCCGCTTATACAACAGCGCTACAGGAACAGTACGAGAAAGAGAAAGCACGTATCATACCGATAAGCGGGGCCGGGTGGCATTTTGCTTTGCTAACGTATGGTAAACAAAATGTATTGTCAACTTACGCAAAGGGAATCATTCTCCGCAGTCGCCTGGGCGATCTTACAATACCTGTAACAGCAACACCATCAAACGAACAAGGATATGGTATTCATGCCATCGCTACCAAAGAAGATAACAGGATTAGTATCCCTATTTACTGCACATCACCATCGATTTTCTTTTCAGATGCGTTGCCGCTTAATTACCCTGTTATCGAACTCTTAGTGAAAGACCTTCCCAACAGCTTCAAAATGGTAAATTAAAGATAACGGAACGGTTCAGCTCACCGGAAGACCCGGAAATAAAGCGAATATTGGCGCAGGATAAATATCAAACACTTCCCCTTACACGGGGGGCAGACAGGTATGAAAAGAATTTTACAGCGGAAGAAATGGTAATATTAAACAGGATTAACACAAGTTCAAGAATAGTAACAGCCGGCAAGAACGATCTTAGCTTGTCAACAGCTATTGATACATATGGCATGAAGTTAATTGAAATAGAACCTGTAACAGCCAACTAAAAAAACAGATGTGATAATAAGATGCGAATAAAGGATTTCATACATATTGTTGTTGCCATAATGGGCCTTCCGGTTATCGGCATCAAAGCACAAACCATTGGCAATGACTGGTATTCCGTTACAGCCGCTGACAATTTTAAGCAATCGCCTTCTTTTTTAATCAGGCATAAATCCGGTAATATCGTACGCCGTATCGTACCGAAACTAAAGCTTGTATTTACTGAAGCGCAACCCGAAATGGTAGGCGCAGCCATGGATGGACAGCCCGGTGTTGTTGCCTGGAGAACTCCAAAGGGCAGTACGCAGGATATCAACAG
>CBDDIT010000059.1:0-409958 GCA_965229175.1 Sediminibacterium sp.
ACCTTTTCGCCTTTGTCGTTGCGGTAGGTTTCAGACGTTGCCACGCGGAGATTGGCAACTTTTCGACCCTCGCCAATTACCCGTACTTCCGGGTCCTGGCCCAGGTTGCCAATCAGCTGTACTTTGTTTTTTACTGCGTTCATAACGGTTCTTGTTTAGTGATTAGTGCCGTCAGTCATCGCTATGGTTACAAAGCAAAAATGAGGTATTACAAGGGTAACAACCGGTTTGAAACCGGGTAAGTTGACTGCGTTTAATACTCGGGAAATTGCGTATAAATACGCTAAGGCATTGCCTGGAAAATCAGCTAGATTTAACGCCTGTTTGTACCCTGCGAGCCACCATAACCATGATAGCAGACACAAGAACCTGTTGCCATTGCAACAGCCCCATCCGCGGCAGAACCGATAAAAAATTTTGTAACGATTTTTGTCGCAACCAGTACAATACCCTGGCCAACCTGCAGCGTAATACCTATATCCGTCAGATCAATTTGTATCTCCGGAAAAACAGGCGCATCCTGGAGAAAAGCCTGCCAGCCGGAAAAAAATCAATAACCCTGCCCAGAAAGTGGCTGGTAAACAAAGGTTTCCGGTTTGCATATTGTACCAGTGCTTACCTGGACAGTAAAGGAAAACTTTTTCATTTCTGTTATGAGTTTGGCTATCTGCGGATGGGGACAGAAGAAATCAGGGTGGTGAAAAAAAATCAGTTGCCAGAAGAGGAGGATAATTAATATTTGATCTTCACTTTTACCACCCCCGGCCCGATCATATCTATCTTGCGGGCCGCCGCCCTGGTAAGGTCTATAATCCGGCCACTTACAAAAGGCCCCCGGTCGTTAATACGAACTTTCACCGTTTTTCCATTAGACAGATTGGTAACTTTTACCCGAGTGCCAAAGGGCAGTTTTTTATGCGCGGCTGTCATCTCCGATGAATTGTAGATCTCGCCGTTCGCCGTTCTCTTGCCATTATAGCTCTCCGCATAATAAGACGCCATCCCCGTTTCCGAACCGCTAACGAGATCTGCGGAAGACGAAACCGTTTTGCGGTGACAGGAAGTAGCTATCAACGCAATACATACAAAGAAGGCTATGGTCTTCATCATGGCACAAATCTATCGCGCAGGTATTTCTAAACGTTGGAGTAATTTTCAACAACAGGAAAATAATGTTGATAATCCGTAGTATACCGTCATTTGCTATTTAAACGGCGTCTTCACCACCCTGGCCTTTACCGGGGTGTTGCGGATATCGATAAATATTTCACTGTCGATCGCCGTATGGGGCGTGGCTACATAACCCAGCCCTATTGCCTTGCCCAGTGAAGGTGCTTGTGTTCCGCTGGTTACTTTGCCGATGGTGTTACCGGTTGCGTCTTTGATGAGATAATCGTGACGGGGGATCCCGCGGTCTATCATTTCGAAGCCCACCAGTTTGCGGGTTACACCTTCGGTTTTCTGTTTCTCGAAAATCTCTTTCGAGGTAAAATCTTTCGTGAATTTGGTAATCCATCCGAGCCCTCCTTCCAATGGAGAAGTGGTATCGTCAATATCATTTCCATAGAGGCAATAGCCCATTTCCAGGCGAAGCGTATCCCTCGCGCCGAGTCCGATGGGTTGAATACCCTGCGAGGCACCGGCTTCAAAAATCGCGTTCCAGATAATGTCGGCGGCACCGTCTTTGTCTTCAAAATATATCTCCACTCCTCCTGCCCCCGTATAACCGGTTGCGCTTACAAGTACATTGCTTACACCCGCAAAATTTCCCCGGGTAAATGTATAATACTTAAGGTTCATGATATCCGTATCCACCAGCGGTTGTAATATTTTGGTTGCATTCGGGCCCTGTATGGCCAGCAAACAGGTTTTATCGCTGATATTGTGCATCTCAACAGCTTTCGTATTGTATTGGCTGATCCAGTTCCAGTCCTTTTCAATATTGGAAGCGTTCACTACCAGCATATACACTTTATCCTTCTCTATGCAATACACAATAAGGTCGTCTACTATACCGCCGGTTTCATTGGGCAGGCAGCTGTACTGGGCCTGTCCATCCACCAGTTTGGATGCGTCATTGGTGGTTACCCTTTGAATCAGGTCGAGCGCGTTCTCGCCTTTCAAGATGAATTCGCCCATATGGCTTACATCAAATACACCCGCATTTTTTCGAACGGCAGCATGCTCATCATTAATGCCGCTATAACTGATAGGCATATTATAACCGGCAAATTCCGCCATTTTTGCGCCCAGCGCGATGTGCTTTTGGGTAAAAGGGGTGTTTTTCATAGAAGCTTTATTGATGGCTGCAAAAATAAGTAAAGAGAGTCAGTTTTACTCCAATAGTTAAGCCATTGCCATTCTCTTTTCCATTGCCTGTGATATCTGAGATAAGACTGATGGCTACACCACAAAGTACGAGTACCCTGTTCAGGCTGTTTCGCCATTATTTACTGCGTTTGGAAGCATCAATAAAAATGGAATGGACTTACCGTAATCCAACTCATGGTAGAACAATCCTACTCTTGCAAGATTGTGATAATATTCCTTACAGTTTTTATAATAATAATGCTCACTGCCGATATACCATGCCTTTTCACCAAGCATTGTACTTAAAAACCATTTTTCAAGTAGGCGGCCTGTTCTGCCGTTGCCATCATTAAAAGGATGAATTTTTACAAATTCCAGGTGAATAAGTGCGGCGTAATAAAACACCTGTTGTGTGGTTAATGTTTGTTGGATCAATTCATCCAGTTCTGCTCAAAAACTTTCAAACTCTTTTTTTACCACCGAACCTAAAGCAGCTTCATACTGTACCTGCTGTTTTTGCTGTTCTATTATCAGCATATTGCCTGTTCTTACAACACCGCGTTGACTTTCTGGCAATAAATGTTTGGTGGCTATGTTGTGTGCCTGAAAAAAGTTTTTCTGCGTTAATTTATTGTCTCTTGCAAATTCATACGCTTCAAATAAATCGTTTGGTTTTTCGGTAAGGTTGGTTAGGTATTCTACGTTTTGCAGCTTATGCTTAAGATAGCTGTCTATTTCCATTGGCTCACCTTCAATTCGTGATGAAGACATAACGGATACTGCCGTGTAAAACCGAAAGCTTTCTACCGTCCATTCCCGTTGCCTTACTTGTTCCAATGCCTTATCAATATCTACATCCAGCATGGCAGTGTATGTTTCGTAGTATTTATCTGTCAACTTTTTCATTGTTGTAGTTAATTTATAAATTCCGGGATGTTGACCCCTCTTCGAAGCAGGCACTAAGTGTAAGAGCTTTATCAGGTTTAAAAATACAAAGGGTTATTGATTTGATCTCATTTTCTTCTTCACAAAGAGTCTCCTGTTAACTCTATTCGGTGTGCACTTGTTGTTAAGACTACCAGCCATGGATGGGATGATCTTTATGTGAGGCGTACTAAAATACAAGATGCCGGTCAATTATCTTCCCCCAACTTCTGTTTAATCCTTTCCCCAAAGTCTTTGATCTTATAGTAGGCCATCGAGTCGTTCCTGGTCTTATCCAGGTCTATCACCAGCAAGCCCGGGCGGCTTTTCACATGCACGAAAATATTGTTGTCCAGGCGCATGTCTGCGTCTATGCGCGCATAGCGGAAAAGTTTTTTGTTATGGTTCAGTTCCTCATCCATATACCGCTGGATACGCTTGGTTTTATACCGCTGATAAGAGGCATAAAAGCGGTACTTCTTTTCACTCTCTCTTACCTGTATGGAAATATTATCACTGTCATAGCCAAAAACACGACGCATGGTTACCAGGAAAAAACCTCCCGCAAAAAGAGCGATGATGATGAAAGCCAGGATTAATTTTCGCATACAATAGTTTTTTAATCATCAAAAAAAGGGAAGAACCCCCTCTTGGGAACAAGACAGGGTTCTTTTGATTCCCAACTTCAACCGAGTTTAAATAATCTGCATGAACATCATGAGCGAACCGTCCATGGGCAGGATCAGCATTTCTTCTGTATCCATGGCCGATTTGGAGGGTTCTTCAGGTTTGGCGGATGCCGGTAATTCGGCATAAGCCACTGCTTTTTTATAGCGATACCGGGTACTGTCTATTGGTTTCTCCAGTTCTTTCTTCAGATCCTCCGCTTCTTTTTGCTTTTTATCGTATTCTTTCTGCAGCTCTTCTTTGCTCTTCTTGAACTTCTCAATGGTGCTGTTATCATTTTTGTTATCGTTATCCTCATCTACCTCATCTTTCCGTTTCTTTACCCGTTCCAGCCCGGTGGTTGTCATTACGTACTCAACATCAGAATCCCATCTTTCCCAGTTATTGTTCCAGTCGTCTTCAAAATCCCAATCGCTGTTATTTGAATTGATATGGAAATAATTGAGCTTGCGGTTAACGCTTCCTGTGATCACGATCCTTTTCCCTACCGGCACCTGAATGGTTACAGTTACGCTTTGGTTACGGAATCGCGTGCCGCGCTGCAAAGAGAACCCGCGGTCCATAGCAATCACGCTGTCATCCTGGTTAATGCCATAATGTATATCCTGTACATTTTTCAAAGCAGCGGATTCATTGGGGCCATGGCTGTATTTGTAGGCCGATACATGAAATAACGAGTCTTCGCTTTTTACAATGTGTAACCTCACATTATTCAGTACGAGGCTGTCATCGGTCATGCTTAGAATTCCATCCATCTTCATAAAGCGGCCATATACTTTTACCCTGCCTTCGGGTACTTTTACAATCAGCTTGCCACTGAGAGGTTGTGTAATGGTATAATCCTGTTTTTCCCTGGCCCTCGCATCAAAATTGCGTGCGATAGAACCGGCCAGCAGGCAGGCGCAGACCAAACCCATCACCCAAAGGCCGGCAAAGGTGAAACCGATATATTTGTTACCCGATTTTACACCCATGATGCGGCGTATTACCCAGGTGATAAAAGCTATTACCGGAACCCCTAAGAATAACAGCAGGGTTGACCATGCGAGGAAGTTTTCAGTAAATCCTTCGAGGAAGAAATTCTTCAGCGGGAACACTCCCACACCAGCTACCATAAAGGCGAGCAGTGCAACGAGTAATGCGAACGCTATAATACCGGCGATAAAGAGAAAAAAGGCTTTGAACATGATACCAATGGCCCTGAACACCCTGCTGCCGCCGGTTTTGGCTACATAGCCCGCTTCCCTGCCAAACTGCTGCCCTTTTTGGCCTACTGTCTGACCAAACTCTTTTCCAAACTGCTGGGCTTTGTCTTTGAACTCACCACCCCATTTTTCGGCGCGTGTTTTAAACCCTTCCAGGTCTTCCTGGATGGTATTTTTGATGGTGTTAAGGTCTACTTTTTCACCGCGCATTTCCAGTTTTTCGGAAGCACTTTTGGCTTCCGGTATCACGGCCCATAGTACTGCATATACTACGAACAGGGTACCACCGAATGAACCGAACACGATACCGGGGAACATATCCCCCTCGAACCAGAATGCATGGCGGAAGATAGAGCTGATGATACCCAATACCAGTGGCAGGGCGAAGATCAGCCGGGGTATCCAGATAGCGATATCGAAATAGGAAGCGATACCACCCGCAACACCGGCAATAACTTTTTCATCGGGGTTACGATACAGACGCTTGGTAGAGGAAGTACTGTTTAAAGGTCTTGAAGGAAGTATTACCCATAAAAGGATATATAAAAGGATACCGGTTCCTGCGCCAAAGCTGATGAGCGCGAATACCAGGCGCACGATGGTAGGATCGATACGCAGGTAGTTAGCCAGCCCACCGCAAACGCCACCCAAGATCTTTTCGTTATCATCGCGGTATAAACGGCCGCGGGGTGCTTCCGCTGCGGGTTCGTAGGTATATCCGTTACCAGTTCTTTCTTCGCCACCTAATTTGGAATGCACTTTTTCTTCTTCGCCTTCAAAGTCTTCGGGGCGGCCCATGCTGGCGATGATGTGGTTTACTTCATCATCAGTAATACAGGTGCTGCCTTTCTTGAGGCTCTCGCCAAACAGTTCGGCAATACGGCCCTCGATATCATTAATGATCTCGTCGCGACCTTCCTCATTGGCAAAGAATCTGCGCAAACTTTCCACATACTGTTTCAGCATGTCGTAAGCAGACTCCTCAATGGGTATCACCCTGCCTTGAAAGTTTATATTAATTACCTTTTTCATTGTGTTCAGTTTAGGTGGTTATGGTTGGGTTGAAGTTTCTCCGGGTGATGTATCCGAAAGGGGTTTGGTGAGTTCATGAACGGCATCGGCCAGTTCTTTCCAGGTTCTTTCCAGTTCCCCGTAGAACTCGAGACCCGCATCGGTCATCACGAAATATTTGCGGGGGGGGCCGCTATTGCTTTCTACCCAGCGGTAGGTTAATAATCCTGCGTTTTTCAATCGGGTAAGCAACGGGTAGAGTGTGCCTTCCAGGATGTGCAGGTTGGCAGATTTCATCCTGTCTACCAGGTCACTGGGATACACTTCCCCCTGGCGGATGATCGACAGAATGCAAAATTCCAATACGCCCTTTCGCATCTGACTTTGTGTGTTCTGAATATCCATAACCGGCGTTTTTGCGTCCCGCCGCAAGGCGGGAACTGTGAATTGAATGATACGTTGGCTGTTTGATAAGACCGGGGTCTTATGCCAGGTGCCTCCTGATTACCCTGTTTCTCCTGTTGCGTTCCAGGTTCCAGAGATCGGCAGTGCCGAAAGCTCTTTGCTGGCGAACAGCGGGTATATGGGTGGCAACGGTTTCTTTTACTTCTTTAACTAAATTTTCCAACTGGGTTTTACCGAGTGTTTGGAGGAAAAAACTGTTTTGCGTTTTCATGATCTTTATTTTAATGTGGTTAAGGTTTCGGTTTGGTTTTGGAGCCTTGTGGCTCATTGACAACACAAAGATGGGGAATTATTTGGTACTATGCAACACACAGTACCATGTTTTTTGAAGTAATTGGCAGCGTGGAGTAACTGGCTAACTATAAGTTATTGATAATCAGCAATTTTTGAAAATGAGTGAATTTTGAATTGTGGGGAGTGGTAAATAATTAGGGATGAGCGGTATCGAATCACATAAAGGGATAACACACCTAAAAATTAGTTTTTTAGAGGTGATTCGAGCCTTTTGAATGGGTTGAAAGGTTTTAATGGGTAATCCCGGATGTGCGCTATCTGCTTATTTGTGGGATTTTACTGTGTATGTATGGGTGTAGTTCCATAAAAAAAAACATGAAGCCGCAATCAGCCAAACATATTAAAGCTTCAAAACCAATCTACGGTTACTTATAGGGTCTTTTAATTGCTTCCATGATAAATTCAGGCTTTATGAAAAGAAGGAATTTATCATTTAAATGTTGGGTAAACTGACCCATTACGCTCCACTTCTTAGTTTTCTTATCACTTATAAATACTATCGATCCTGAATACCCTTTTAAGGTATCTACTTTCATGGAGTTTTCATGAGGTTCCAATACATAATCTATAGAATCCTTTCTATGTATTGAGTTATCATCTAAGTACGGGTAATCAACGTATATGGGACATTCGGTGAAAACCATATACCGTGAGTTACTTATTATGTAAGCTCCATCTACAAAGTGTGCAGTTCCCGGATATCCAAAAATAACTATTGCTTCGGGGTCTTTTGGGTAGGATGCAGGAAAAAACTTTTCAATTGAATAAATTTGGTATTCGGGTGGCAGATTCACCTCATAGGCTAAAACATCTGGTACAATCGGAGACTTGGGATAAGGAGCGGTTGCTTTTACGTTTTTTATATTAATTGCAATCTGTTTCGAATAGTCAATAGTGCCGTCCTCTTTATTAAGCCAGATAGTCATTTCGTCTGGGAAATTGACATCCTTTGTCCCGTTTGAATTCCATCCAGAAATAACATGATTGGCAGTTACAAAAAGTAATTTGTTTTTATCCCTTACAAAAAAGCCGGTTCCCGACACTGGGTGTAAGATTTCGCTTTTCTTAAATCCATTAATGAAATAGCTGTATTTGGCTAATGTATCCTTCCCAGTTTGGCAATTTGCCAAAAATGCACCTAATAAAATTGCTAAGGTTAATAGGTATTTCATAGGAGTAAACCTACAGTTCTAAATCCAAACCTCATAGGGGATAAACACCCTTTTAATGGGAACTTAATTTTTACCTTTCTTTTTAATAGGTGTATTAAGAGCCAGTTTAAGCAGTTCATCTGCTGTCATATTAACCTTTAGTGGCTTTTCAGCTTTTAGAGCTGCTTTGGTCATGGGAGGGGGATTCCCCTCTATTGGCTTGCGTGGTGGCTTTGGCATTTGACTAAGTTAGTGAAACTTAGCTTTTTTTAGTAAGTCTATTCCATGTAAGTCTGCGTTCCATGTTCTGTAATGATAGGGTAAATCGTTCCGCATCTTTTATTTTACGTGTATTGTACCTGAAACTGAACTCATTACAATATGCTTGCAGGTGTTTATAGGTTATTTGGTGATAAATCCCATGTACTCCCCGTTTCATAACAGACCAAAAGTTCTCTACTCCGTTGGTGTGTACATCATTTCTAACCCATTCACCGTGAGAGTGCATAACGGCTGCGTGTTGGTATTTCTCTAGTCCGGTACGATATAGGTATGCTTCATCTGTTACTAACCGACTACCTTCTGCTATATGCTTATGTATTGCTTCTTTAATGGGGGCTGCTTTCCGGTCATCAAAGGCTATTACTCTAATATCACCTTCCCTTTGTTTCATTCCTACCACAGCCCCTAATGTACGTGAGCCTCCCTTATCTTGTATATAGTCTATATGCTCCGGTGTTAAGCCTTTATAGTCTGACCTATATTTCCTTCCCATGTATGTTTCATCCACTTCTACAACTCCCTGTAGCATATCAGTACTAAGGTTAGCCATCATTTCTCTAATTCTATGGATCATAAACCATGCGGTACGTTGAGTAACGCCCAAATCCCGGCCTAGCTGGTGGCTGCTGATACCTTTCTTATGTGCTGTAACTACATAAACAGCATTAAGCCATTTAGTTAATGGTATTCTACTACTCTCAAATATAGTGCCCACAGTAACGCTATACTTCTTACCGCATACGTCCTGACTTGCTCCACATTTAAACCGCTTCCCGCCCTCAATAACGTATGTTTTCGCATCAAATCCACAGTAAGGGCATACCGGACAGCCATCCCACCGCTGCTGTATCAAATAATCACGGCAAGCCTTTTCAGTCGGCATACTAAGCAGTAATTCGTGTAAGTTCTTAAACATATTATTTGTATTTTACTGTTCTCAAAGCAATTATTATGACAGACAATTATGATTCTTTATTTATCAGCGTTGTAGCTGTAGGCGGTAAAACATGGGTAATTAACAAACGGCACGTTGTATCAGTAGAAGAAGTAAGCCCCGGACTCACTCGTATTAAAACAAGTGCAGGGGATACAATAGAATCTACTGTAGTCTTTGTTCCGGTGTTGTTAACGCTCCTGCATCCCGTAGAACATAAGATGTTGAAGGAAGCATAGCCTTAGCTTGTAAAAGGACTGTTTCAGCAAAATCTAATGGCAATCCACGTAATACATTCAGTATTTGCGCAGCCTTCGTATTGTGTAATTCGGGAGTCAAATCAGTTATAACGTACTGATATTCATTTACTTCTGTCGCTCCCTTTAAATGATTTAGTGCCGGATGAGCGGTATTGAATTACGTAAAAGGGATAACGCTTGGAAAAAACTAAAACTTATAAACTTATTACTTTACCGTATCTGTCTTATTTAAAGTTTTGGTCGGAGTTTGGTAAGTGCGTGGCTGCTCTTTTACTTGGGATGGCTTTTGGTCATTATTTTCTCTAGTGGACGAACACATTAATTTAGTTGTTACGGCTCCTAAAATAAAAAATACTGCCCATTTTAAAGGCTCATATATATACCATTTCTTCTTAGGGAATTCTTCTATATTAGTTTTTTTAGCTTCCAATTCTTCCCATTCCTTGTACTTCAAATGGCCACCCTTTTCTTGTGCAATTCTACCCTTTTCAGTCAATTTATCTTGTGGGTATCGTGGGTCAACACAGTCTATATACCCATTGCTAAGTAAGAAAGTGCGTAGCCCTCCGGGGTTACCTTGACATATTTTAGCTAACCGGTCAAATGTTTCGGGTGAAAAATTTTCGTGCTGCCCATTCATCAGTGTGTTATACATATGATATGTATAACGGGCTTCGCCTATTGGCATTTTAAATAACAGCAAGTCTGCTAATATTTTTTCATCCTCCGAAACATTATCATCCATTTTATTTACCCTTCTTTTTAATAGGTGTATTTAAAGCCAGTTTAAGCAGTTCATCCGGGGATAGATTAACCTTGAGTGGTTTTTCAGCTTTTAGCGCTGCTTTGGTCATGGGCGGGGGATTCCCGTCTATCGACTTGCGTGGTTGCTTTGGCATTTCACTAAGTTAATGAAACTGGATTACATCCATTCGGCAGGTATTTGGAGTGGGTATCCTGACAAGGAGTTAACAATAGCGGGTAGTTGGCAGTCTTTTAGTTTTTTCCTGCCTAATGGATATGAGCCAGTGGCAGCATTTGAAACAGTAATATTAGATCTCATAGGAGGAAAAGCAACCGTAACGAACTTTGGAGCAAAATTTTCATTCACTAATTTAATTGCCGGTACTAAATCAGAGTCCCCTGAAATTAGTATTGCAACATCGTAAAGATCGTTCATGGCATCCATGATTAAAGACGTAGCGATATTAACATCAGTCATTTTTTCATTGTGCTTTGTCCAAGAATGACCACAGGGATTGCAAATGATGGTTTCCGACTCGTATTTACCCCTAAAAATCTTTACCCCTGTTGACAAAATTGCATCTAAATATGTCCTTTGTCGCTTTTCTTTTGGCGGGTTATTGGTAATAGTTGACGTAAAATATTTAACATCAACTAATTGTTGCCCGGGTTTAAGGCACTGCTTACCTAATTCCATAACATCCAACCACTTAAGAGTGGTATATCCAGCATCCATCATTCCAAAATACAGGTTAAATCCATCTATATATACAGAAACGCGAACGGGCTGGGAAGTCATTTTTAATTTTTTTTTAAGCTTTTTTAGTCATTTATCTACTACTTTTGTATCACATCTCTAAGGATAGTCTCCTTAGACCGACGCACCTTTTCGAAAAAAAGGTGCGTTTATTTTTATGGGGATTCAAGCAGTGGACAATTATTTAGTTTCTTGCAAAATTACAAGCCTCTTACCTATTAAAGCTGCATCTGAATTAAAAAGCAATTAAAAGGCTATTTGTCTTCCTTGGTCAAGTCAATTCATGTTAACCTAGGTTCCATATGTTGAAGAGAAAGGGTAAACCGTTCTGCATCTTTTAT
The DNA here is from genome assembly GCA_965229175.1 of Sediminibacterium sp. GTDB lineage: Bacteria > Bacteroidota > Bacteroidia > Chitinophagales > Chitinophagaceae > Sediminibacterium. Next base: position 11,366 of record CBDDIT010000059.1, read on the forward strand.
TTTACGTGTATTGTACCTGAAACTGAACTCATTACAATATGCTTGCAGATATTTATAGGTTATTTGGTGATAAATCCCATGTACTCCCCGTTTCATAACAGACCAAAAGTTCTCTACTCCGTTGGTATGTACATCGTTTCTTACCCATTCGCCATGTGAGTGCATTACGGCTGCGTGTTGGTACTTTTCTAATCCTGTCCGGTATAAGTAGGCTTCATCAGTAACTAATCGGCTTCCCTCAACTACATGCTTATGGATGGCTTCTTTAATGGGTGCTGCTTTCCGGTCATCAAAGGCTATTACTCTAATATCACCTTCCCTTTGTTTCATTTCTACCACCGCTCCTAATGTACGTGAGCCTCCTTTATCCTGTATATAGTTGTCTTTTACAGTTTGGTTAATCGATAAAACTGTTTCCCGGAAGCGATTCACTTCAGAGCCTGTGAATGTCTTTGCAAACTCTACGACTGGCACTTTATCGGCTACCAACTAACAAATCTTCTACTGCAAAATTCGCATACGCAGGATCATCGGGTACACCCGAATATAAATCAGCATTATTTGATACATCGGTGCCAATTCATTAATTAACCTGGGATAGATAAGACGACTTTTAATAAATATCGGAATGAGAGGGGTAGGATCGGAAAATAAAGGGATCAAATACTATAATTATAAATTATTGAAAATCAATTAATTATAACATTATTGCTAAAAATTTTAATATAAATATTAGTTATAAGTATAACTATTTGATTTGCAAACAATTATATGGATAGTTAATTAATTTCAAAACGCCTTACATAAAAGTAATCATGATTATGTTTCCAATTTTAGCCATAATGATAGAAGAATAATTTTCATTTTTTCAAAAAATATTAAAAAATGAAAATTAAATATTTAATATTTGCAATAAATGGCAGATATTAAAAAAATATCCGAATTCAGATCAGGAACCTATACGTCACAGTTTCAGTATAAAAGCTTTGATCCAAATCTTATACACTATGACTGGATGGTTGATGTTCCCGAACTACTTCCTCTTTTAAGTGAAGCCGACCATTTATTGGGTTCCCTCAATGCTTATGCAGAAATGGTTCCGAACGTTGACTTCTTTATCAGGATGCATATCAATAAGGAAGCAACTACAAGCAGCAAGATCGAAGGTACGCAAACTAATATGGAAGAAGTGCTGATGAAGGCTGAGGATCTTGATCCGGAAAAGAAGGATGACTGGAGAGAGGTCCACAATTACATTGATGCTATCAGGCATTCCATTAACAAACTGGAAGAGTGGCCCATCAGTAACCGCCTGATCAGGGATACACATAAGGTACTCATGTCCGGCGTTCGTGGAGAAAGAAAAAGTCCCGGCGAATACAGGAGAAGCCAGAACTGGATCGGTGCGACGCTCCGGGATGCAACGTATATTCCACCTCACCATGAGCAAATTGATGCGCTGATGCGGGATTTTGAGCTTTTTCTTAATGACGATAAGCTCAATACGCCTCACCTGATCAGGATAGGTATACTACATTACCAGTTTGAGACCATCCATCCATTTCTTGATGGTAACGGCCGTATGGGCAGGTTGCTTATTACGTTGTACCTTGTAAACAATAAACTCCTGGAGAAACCAGCTCTTTACCTGTCAGATTTTTTCGAACATTTCAGAAGTTACTATTACGACAACCTGCATCGTGTCCGCACGCATCATGACATGACACAGTGGTTAAAGTTTTTTCTCGTGGGTGTAAGCGAAACAGCGAAAAGTTCGATCCGGACCTTCAAGGAGATCATCAAATTAAAAAAGAAAATAGAAGAAAGGGTGCTGCCTTCTATCAGCCGCAGGCAGAACGATGCGTCAGACATTGTCAATAACCTTTTCAAGTATCCAATAATAGGCGTGAAGGACCTGATGCTTTTGTCTTCTCTCAATTACTCGGCGGCCAGCAGGATGATCAAAGACCTGGAAACGCTGGGTGTCTTGAAAGAGTTTCATGTAATCAAACGTGCGCGACTTTACGTGTTCGAAGAATACCTTGAAATCTTCAGTAGCCTGCCTGACTACCGGAGCCAGCATTTATTTGACGAAAACGAGAACGTATAAAATGAAACGGACACCAACGGTCTTTAGCGGGTGTTTTATTTTCGTTTGTCTCCTGTGCCAATGATGGCTTCCAGTAGGGAGGATACAAAACTTACTACCAGGCTGAAGAGCAGGGCGGCGAACCAGCCATCTACGGTAAAGCCAGGCACCAGGTTGGCTACCCATTTTACGATGATGATATTGATCACCAGCAGGAATAATCCCAGCGTTACCAGGGTGATGGGGATAGTGAGGACGATGAGAATGGGCTTTATAAAACTATTCAGCAGGCCCAGCACTACCGCAACAATCAGAGCGGTTACGGTTGTATCCACATGAACACCGCGCAAAATATACGCCGCAAATAATACGGCTACAGAGGTGGCGATTGTTTTTGCGAAGAACCTTCCCATATATGGAACTAATTTACTACTTAATTTACCGTTAGCCGGTATGTAACCGGGTATTACTAATATTTTTCCATCACTCCGAGGCCAAACAGCGCAAAATCATATTTTACGGGGTCCTCGGCATCCAGGGTTCTCAGGTAATTGGTTAGCTCTACGGCCGCCAGCCAGTCTATCGGCTTTCGCTGCAGCAACCCGAATTTCCTGGCCACCCTTGCCACATGCAGGTCTATGGGACAAATAAGATGGGCCGGGCTGATCTTTTTCCAGATGCCAAAATCAACGCCCTGCCTGTCGCTTCTTACCATCCATCGCAGGTACATATTCAGGCGTTTGCAGGTAGACCCTTTATAAGGTGTTGCTATATGTTTCCTGGTTCGCTGCGGCACATGCTCCAGGGAAAAGAAATAGTTGTGAAAATGGATCAGCGAATATTCGATACCTGTTTCGCCTGAAGCAGGGTTGGCCAGGCAGAATGCGGATTCCAGGCTTTTGTGATGCGTATAGTGATGTTGGAAGAACGCAATACAATACAGGAGATCGGTTGTATTGAAGGTACGGTGTTTAAACCCCTCCAGCCGGCGCAGGTCGGTTTCGGTATGGTGCAGGCAAAAGGCATGGGGCGCATTGTCCATCAAACGCATCAGCTCTTTCGACTTGTTGATAATGGTGGTACGGTTACCCCAGGCGAAGATGGCGGCAAAGAATCCGGCTATCTCTATATCCTGCTTTTGGGTGAACGCATGTGGAATACAAACGGGATCATCCTTGATAAAATCGGGGCGGTTGTACTGCGCCACTTTTTCATCAAAAAAATCTTTCAGCTCCTTCTTATGTGATCGCTTCATTGCCGGAAACAGTGGATAGTGTAGCCTGTAAAGCTACGTATTCTCATCGCTTCCTTACCCTTCCGCTGCCACTGGTACTCACATTAATATCGGTTGCGGTTCCCCAGTAGTTGATATTTCCGGAGCCTGAAATATGCCCGGTTATCTTTTTCTGGCAGGTGAATTCTATATTTCCTGAGCCATAAATGGTTGCATCCGCCTCTTCTGTTACCGTACTGGCAGCCCTGATATCGCCCGAGCCGTTGATGCCCAGCTCCATGGTTTGAAAAGAAGAACTGTCCAGGTAAATATTGCCCGATCCATTAATAGAAAGTTTCAGCTTGGTTCCGTTCTGAAAATTGCGGGCTTCTATTTTTCCCGACCCATTGCTCCTGATATAAAAAATAGCAGGAACCACTACCGATACTTTAATATTATTCCGGTGAACATTGTAATAGCCGTCTTTGAATCGCAATGCCAATATCCCATTTTCCACCTGGGTTTCATAAATAGAAACCAGGTTTTCATAACCGGTAATAACCACACTTTGCGTGTTACCCTGCACAATTTCAACATCGGCATCGCCCTCAAGCCTGATGCCGAAAATGGGTTCGGTGGTTCGGGTTTCGGTAATAACAGGCCCATCGCCCGTAACCAACTTGCTGCAACCAACTAATAAAGCCGCCGCTACTATAAAAAACAACCTGTATTTTTTCATGCCTTCCAAAATTTGAAGGCAAAACTGGTTTCTCCGGAAGAAACGAAAAAGTTAGAAAACAATAAACGGCATAATTGGCCGGATGAACAGCAAATAGCAGTGATAAACTTTATCCGATAGCCTGGTTGATATCTTCCACCAGGTCATCCGCATCTTCTATTCCTACACTGAGCCTGATCAGGCTATCGCTCAGCCCGTTCTTTATTCTTTCTTCACGGGGAATGGAAGCGTGCGTCATGGAAGCCGGGTGATTGATAAGTGATTCTACGCCGCCCAGGCTTTCGGCCAGCGCAAATATGCGGGTGGAAGACAGCACGCGTTTTACATTCTCTGCGCTGTCATCCTTCAATTCGAAACTCATCATTCCGCCAAAGCCCCGCATCTGCTTTTCGGCGATGGTATAGTTGGGGTGGTCTTCAAACCCGCACCAGTACACTTTTCCTACCTTGGGGTGGTTGCGGAGGAACCGGGCTATCTTTTCACCATTCTCGCAATGCCTTTGCATACGGATATGCAGTGTTTTAATACCACGCAGCACCAGGAAACAATCCATGGGGCCGGGTACCGCTCCGCAGCTTTTCTGAATAAAATATAATTGCTCCCGCAAACCCGCATCATTCATTACCAGGCATCCCTGTATCACATCACTGTGTCCGCCCAGGTATTTAGTAGCTGAGTGCATTACAATATCGGCACCGAGGTCCAGTGGATTTTGCAGGTAAGGAGAGGCAAACGTATTATCTACACAAAGCAGGGCTTTGGCTTTTTTTGTGATGGCGGCTACCGCAGCAATATCCGTTATGTTCATCAACGGATTGGTGGGTGTTTCTATCCAGATAAGTTTTGTCTGGGGCGTAAGTGCTTTTTCTATATTAGCGGGATCGGTGGTGTCTACATACGTAAATACGATACCATATTTGGAAAATATTTTGGTAAACATCCGGTAAGTGCCTCCGTACATATCATTGGCGGCTATCACCTGGTCGCCGGGTGATAACAACTTAATAACAGCATCAGTTGCCGCCACACCGCTTGAAAAGGCAAGCCCGAATTTTCCATTCTCTATCTGTGCATAAGCGTCTTCCAATGCTTTACGCGTAGGGTTCTGGCTGCGTGCATACTCATAGCCTTTGTTAACGCCCGGGGCCTCCTGTACATACGTAGAGGTTTGATAAATGGGCGTCATGATCGCGCCGGTGGATGGATCTGGTTCGGTTCCGGCGTGTATGTATTTCGTAGCAAGCTTCATAGAGAGATGTTTGAATACAAAGATGAGGTATTGTAAGCTACTATCAGCTACTTTACCGCTTTCTTCTTTACAGGTTCATCCGGTACAAGCGTTACCGGTAAAGCTACCCGTACATCATCCCACAAAACAACAAGGTTGGCCCCCGCTTTCACTTCATCAAAATAAATGGTAAAGGCTTCTACATTCTCGGTAGTCCTTTCTACTTCAACATCTGTACGTAATACATCTTTTTTGGCGTCGTAGGTAAAATTGCCCCACACGTAGTTGTCTTTGCTGAAGATCAGGGTCCATTTGTTTTCATTGGGCATACAGAACAAGGTGTACCGGCCCTTTGCCAGGGGCTTGCCCGCGATTTTTACATTGGAGAAAAATTCCACTTCGGTGGCTTCATTGGCACCCAGCCTCCACATGTCATTGTATTTAACAATCCCCCCAAAAATAGTTCGTCCATTCTTCAGGGGCCTTCCGTAGATAACCCTTGCCAGGGGCTGATCCTGGGCTTTTCCGTTCATTTTCAGTAATGGGTAATTGGCGGGCCAATAACTCATATCCATGGGCGACTTATCCAATTCCGTTGGCTTTTGCTGGGCCTGGGAAATAGATACCGCGAAAAAAAACACCAGGTTTAGGGTCCACTTCATAGCTAAACATTTTTGCAAAGATAAACCGCTAACCCTTCAGGCGTTCAGCCAGCCTTAACTCTGCCATTTTTTTAACATCCGGGAAAAAGTCCTGGTAAGCTTTTCCCAGTTCATCATAATGTTGCCTGAATAATTCAAATACCGGTGCCGCGTCTGAGAGATAACTGGCGCGCCGGGCGATGCCTCCAAAACTTTTTTCAATCCCGCTTACAAAACGGTAATGATACAACCAGTCCTGGCTGACCATATAAGGAAACATCCGGGCAAATTTTTCCGGCAGCAGCTCTTCTTTCTCTGCCAGCTGAGCATATACTTCTTTTGAAAAATCCTTCCAGTTGCTTTCCATCATTTCATTAGCATCCAGGGCCAGGAAATGGTCGTAAACGATATCCAGGAAAGCTCCCGCATAAGGGCCTGCAGCAGGCTTCAGGAATTGCCGGGCAGCGCGGGTAGCGGGGTGTTCATCTGTAAAACTATCTATCTCCCTGTGCAGCCTGATACCCTGCTGAACCATCAGCGGATAATCGTACTGCTTCTTTCCCTTCACAAAATCGCTGATCATATTACCCACGAGTATCTCGGGATGATGGAAGGAAAGATATGCGTGGGCGAGGTAGTTCATGGGGGATTAGGAGTTAGGGACTAGGAATTAGGAATTAGGGGTTAGGGGCCTGGGGTTGTTTGCAGGATCCATTGGCTGAGGGTTGACAGGGCCAGGGGTGAGATGGTTTCTTCTATGGTTTGATATTCGCTTGCGTCGCCGGTGTTGGCGGTTTGCAGGAGGTGATTGAGGGATGGTAATGGCAACACTTTTACATTTTTATTTCCGGCGGCGGTAAGCGTAGTATAGATCAATGGCAGGTTGGTACCGGCATCTACCTGGGTATCTTTGCTTCCATTGACAGCCAGCACAGGGCATTTTACTTTGCTGAGATCTGTTGCCGGGGTATAGGCGATAAAGAAACGCATCCAGGCCACATCGTATAAAGAATGATATAGGGAGGTAACATCCTGCCCCACCACCGCTTTATCTGTAGCATACAGTGCCGCGAGTGTTTTCGGTTCCTGTTGCTTTTTCCAATCATTAAATACCCGGAGTACTGCGTCGTTCAAATCCTCTTTTTGGGTGGTAGCGAACAGGGAAAGTTCCCGCGTATGCAGCTGCCTGAAGGCATTCACGGCCTGTGAATCAATGCCGGATTTTCGCAGTTGGTAAGCATTTTGTTCTGTGTTGATAACAGCTCCGCCCACCGCCGGCGCGCCCCATAATACCAGGAATGCTATCTCTTTTCTCCTGGCCGCCACCATCGGGGCAATAATGCCGCCTTCGCTGTGACCGATAAGCCCGATTGACTTTTTATCAATGTCTGTTCTGCCCAGCAGGTAATCCAGGCTCGTCTCCACATCTTTCTCAAAAACCGCCGAGGTAAGCGAAGAAGGATCGTTGCCAATGGTGCTTTTACCGGTTCCCCTGTCGTCAACCCGCAGTACAGCTATGCCCTGGTTGGTTAAATAGTCGGCCACAACAGCATATAATTTATGCCCGAAAATTGTTCCATCCCTGTCCTGCGACCCGCTTCCGCTGATCATGATCACCGTTGGAAATGTTTTTGTGTTGCGGGGTTTGGTGAGTGTTGCCCCGTAATGCACGGTTTTATCGGCATTATCATATTCTATTTCTTCTATATCATATGCGAACGGGGGCCTTGGGGTTTGCGGCCTGTTGGGCCCGGAAGCTGTTGTCTTTGGTTCCCTGCTGCGCTGAAAGGTTACCGGCATTTCCAGCCCACCCTGGTTCAGTACCCCTGTAATAATGTCTTTACCATCCCATTTTCCCTGGAACCGCGCCTGCATGGATGCGATAACTGCTACAATACTATCATTCACTACCCTTGTTTCAGAAGCTGCCAAACCCTTTACCTGCTGATCGGGGCTATCGAAACTGGCCCGGTATAAGCTTCCTGCGCGATCCAGGTTCAGGACAAACCGAAGGCTTATGCCACTTACTTTTAATGGACCTTCCCATTTACCGGTAATATCCTGGGCAGAAACGGATATCATCACGGTCGTACATAAGACAATAAGCAAATTGATTTTTTTCATGGTATTAGGGTTGACGATGCTTTTTAAAATACAGGTAAGAGAAAACACAGGGCACCAGGAGCATTACGGCAAGGGTAACGATGAATACCAGCACTGAAATTTCGTAGGGTAAAAAACAGCCGGCAATAGCGGTTAGCAATCCCCCGGCAAACCATAGCTTGCCTGCCAGTCGATGGGTTTTACGCCAATTGTCTTCACTCTCCAATGTCCAGGGGAGGCGCACTCCTACAAAATAGTTAGGCTTTACATTCAGTATCAGGTTGCCCATTAAGCAAAAGAAAATTCCCATTGAGGGTACCAGTATCTTTTCAATGCTTATCATAGATCCACGCATGGCATTAATGATAAGGATCTGTATCAGCGCGAAAAATACAACGATCAGAACAGCTATTTTAGCTACCAGTGAATCCTTTGCCAGCTTCGCTCTTTTAGGGTCTATTACAGAAAGGTTTCTCAAAAAAAAATAAGCGAAGGCAGTGGCAAAACTCATGATACCTACAAACAACCAGCTCCCTCCCTTATCTCCATACCTGTCGGGGCCATGTATACCAAAATGCACGGGTATGGTGGCGGGCATAGCCGTATAATTTATGGCCAGGTACACAGGGGGGGCCAGTATCAGCAGGTATATCAGCAGGTCTAACCGGGAGGGTTTCCTTTTCATGACTTTTTCTTTTTGATGAGAATTGAAGGGTCCATTTCAGCATTTCGTCCATTACGGTTGTATTGATGGAGTAGGTAACATACTGTCCTTCTTTTACAGACACTACCAGGTCTGCCTGTTTCAGCAGGTCGAGATGGTGTGAGATGCTGGGCTTTGAGATATGAAACCTGTCGGCTATTTCTCCCGCCGTAAGGTCGCCGTCTTTCAGCATTTCCAGTATCTCCCGCCGGGTAGGATCGTTAAGGGCTTTGAATAATGTATTGAGCAAGTATTTATATATTTAGACAAATGTCTAAATATATTTTAATTTTTCCAAATTATTTTCTTTGACATTCGCCCCTTTTTAAACCGCCTTTCTATTTTTAACCCTACGATAACTGCATTTAGGATTTTATTAAGAACCGCCTGCAATTGCAGTGGGGATAAGGGTTTCGGTGACTGATTAACATTGAATAACGTGTAGTGGTTTACCGTTCATCCAACAAAGCCTGTTTTGTGTTTCTGTTCATCCTATTCCAACAACAGGGGTACTGATAGTTTTTAGATTTGGTTTATCAATTTCAAAAAACCAAAAACAATTACTCAATCTAAAAACAAACAACTATGAAAAAATTAATGATCGCAAGCCTGCTGATTGCCGTATTGGGCACCAGTGCCTTTGCCGCTGATGCCGACAAAGTAAGTGCTAAAGTAACCAGCAGTTTTGAAGCCGCTTTCTATGGGGCGAAAAATGTTCGCTGGACCTTGCAACCTGCGTACATAAGGGCCACTTTTGAACTGAACGATGAAACAATTGAAGCTTTTTACACAGCCGATGGAGAGGCGATTGGCGTAAGCCGCAAGATGGAGTTCAAGAAACTGCCACTGAATGCCATTTCGCGCATTAAGAAAGAGTACGCTACCTACACAGCAAAAGAAGTGATTGAATTTGATCGTGATGGTGAGAGAACCTTTTATGTGTCATTGGTGGATGGCGACAAAACGCAAATCCTTGAAGTTTCCCTATATGGGCAGGTAAGTACCTACCGTGGTTTAAAATAATAAGCAGGCCCTTCGGTTTGTAACAGAAGAGCTCCGTTTACGCGGGGCTTTTCTGTTGTATAAAATCCTGCATCCCTATAAACTCCGCCTCGGTTTGCAGCTCGTTCATCAACCTTTCCAGCCTTTCCAGTAAAACCGGGCCATGGTGCCTGATGGTATAGCCGGGTAAACCGTAGTTGGCGATATCGGTAAATTCCCAGGGGTGAAAATAGAGGCAGAGGTAGCCATCTTTTTTCAGCGTTTGCAATGCCAGTGCCTTAAAAACGGCATAGGGCAGGTTTTTAAAGCTTAGCCAGAATAGTGGAAAGCGTATATGCGGCGAAACAGATGCCGGTATTCGCAGCATTCCCTCTTCTCTGTAGCTGGTTCTGGGCAGGTGAAAATTATTGTATCGCCCCGGCAACAGGGTGGGGTTCACGGAAGAATCATACAGATAGCCCGCTTTTTTTACCGCTTCCATGGCTACTTTTCGCATCCTCGGCATCCGCAGCCCGGTTACGGCAGTTCCGGTAATCTCTTCCAGCCGGACCCTGGATTGCAAAAGATGTTCTTCCACAAACTCGGAATGATAAAAAGTATGGGAAGCGATCTCATGCCTGCGTGCCAGTTGTTTAATATCCCCCGGGTAATGCAGGGCGAAATTTGCCGTGGTAAAAAGAGTTGCCGGCTGCTTAGCCAGCAGGTGCTGTATGGCATCCAGGCCTTTTTTACCTACCTCCATCTGCTCAGTGGCCGTGATAGGAAAACCATACTCCAGCGGCATATCAAACTCTTCCACATCGAAACTAAACAGCACATACCGGTTCATTTACACGATGTTTGATTCTTTTACAATATAGTGGGGCCGTTGTTTGCTTTGCATAAATAGTTTTCCAATATACATGCCCAATATACCCAGTATCATTAACTGCAATCCGCCGAAGAAGGCGATGGTGGCTACGATAGAAGCCCAACCGGAAATAGCATGCCCGAAATAATAGCTGTAAATAATGTAAGGAACGTATAAGACCGATAAAAAAGAAAACAAAAATCCCAGGTAGGTGGCTATATAGAGTGGTCTTGTACTGAATGAGGTAATTCCCTGTAATGCAAACCGGATCATCTTTTTTAATGTGTATTTCGATTTGCCGTGTGTTCTCAGCGCAGGATCATATTCAATTCCGATTTGTTGAAAGCCCATCCATTTTACCAGCCCCCGCATAAAAAGATCTATCTCTTTAAATGTTCTGAACACTTCTACCACTTTACGGTCCATCAGCCTGAAATCAGCCGTTCCGGGCTCCAGTTCAATATCAGAAAGATTGTTGATCAGATTGTAAAACATATCGGATGTTTTCCGTTTCATCAGGGGTATTTCCTGGTGATCCTTCCGAATAGTGTATACGATATCATAACCGGCTTCCCATTTTTCAATCATTTCAGGTATCAGGTCGGGCGGATGCTGCATATCACCATCCATCATAATCACACAATCGCTGTTGGCCATATCCAGGCCGGCTTTCAGGGCATTCTGGTGCCCAAAATTTCTCGCCAGCGAAATATAGAATACGGTTCCGCTATATAGTTCCGATTGCTTCTTTAACTGTTCCAGTGTTCCATCATCGCTACCGTCATCCACAAAAGTAACCGACCATTCATAGCTAAGCGTACTGAACAGCTGGTATAACGCGCCTACCATGACAGGCACATTGCCTTCTTCATTACACACGGGAATAACAACTGCGATTCGCTTCTTCATACGGGGGTGCGTTTTCTAATCGTCCGGGGACAATTTACATCATTTTTTTGCTCTGGCATTGATCGTGAGACGTGAACCGTGAATCGTGAATCGTGAGACGTGAGACGTGAGACGTGAGATGTGAACTGTCAATCGTGATTTGTGAATGAGGGTGGTTTTGTATACTCCTCACGCCTCACGTCTGACGGTTCACGTCTCACGGTTACCAAAGTTCTTGAACAGCAGCTGGCCGGCTATCACACACCAAACCACGAAGCAGGGCAGGGCTTTCAGGGAATAGGGCAGTATGAAATGGTCTTTTACGTAGCGGGGGAAGAGGTCGGTGGCAGAGAGGCTGGTGAGGAGTATTACAAAAGCCAAAAGGGCGTAGTTCCCTTTGCGGTTGTTGCCGCCGGGCTGAATTACATACCAGATGGCAACCCCGGTTACCGCAATTACAAAAGTGGGCGATTCGGCCGATGAACTAAATATAACTACCCCAATGAGTGCAAGGCACAAATAGCTCATGCGGAAGGATGCCTGGCTGTATTGCTTTACACGCAGAAATGGAATTGCGTATACAATGGCCGCTGGAATGGCTATAAGTAGTGTGTTCAGATCGTCTACCCGGAAAATTCGCCTGATCATTCCCATTACCGAAATATCCTGCATGATATTGGGCTGCTTAAATTCAATATTGGCCGCATTTTTTTCTACGAGCGACTGATACCAGTCTTTGTACGATTGAATAATGAAAGCAGGCGAAGACAGGATCATGGGCAGGCAAAAAAGCAGTACAAACCAGGAAATAAAAGACAGGATAAACCTTAGCTTATGCCTGGAGAACCAGAAAAAAGCGATGCCTACAATGCCGTAAAGTTTTATCATTAATCCCAACACAATAAAAAGGGTGGCCCATATATCTTTTTCTTCTTCCACCATTACATAACTCAGCACGATAAACCCTGTAAGCATGGGGTTGAACTGTACGCTGTGGATAGCAGTAAGCATTTCTACCAGCCCGATCAGCAGGATGATTTGTTGCTGTTGTTTTGTTAACCGCAACCTTCTAATCGCATAGAACAGTACCCAGGCATTGGCAATGCACCAGACCAGGCACCCTAACTGGCGGGGAAGTAAGGCAAACGGGGCTATCACAACACTGAAAAGAGGGCCGTAGTGATTGGTATCGAAGTATTCTGCCGGGTAGCTGGTGTACAGGTTGGTTTGCTGCAGGGTATGGTGAAAAACCCCGGTAAAAATCTCGTAATTATTGATCGACGAAATACCACGGCTGATTTCGGCGATGGCCGATAGCATGGCCAGTACGAACCATAGCAGCACGGGAAGGGAGATGGTAAATTTGCCGATGGTAATGTTCCTCAGTAGAAAACGCATGGGGGGGGATAATGTTCGGGATAAATATCGTTACAAAAGGGCAGGCGGAAAAGAAATAATGGGTGAAACCTTCTTCGGCAAAAACCGGTTAAAAAAATTACTTTTGCCCCTTAAAAAACAAAGATCATGAGTAAAGGACCTATTTCGGAGTTTATCCAGCACCAGTACAGGCATTTCAATGCGGCGGCACTGGTGGATGCGGCCAAAGGATACGAGACCCATTTGCTGGAAGGCGGAAAAATGCTGGTAAGCCTTGCGGGTGCCATGAGTACAGCTGAATTAGGTATCAGTCTTGCTGAAATGATCCGCCAGGATAAAATTGCCATTATCAGCTGTACCGGTGCCAACCTGGAAGAGGATATTATGAACCTGGTAGCCCATAGCCATTATAAAAGAGTTCCCAATTACCGCGAACTTAGCCCACAGGAAGAGTGGGACCTGCTTGAAAATCATTATAACCGTGTTACGGATACCTGTATTCCTGAAGAAGAAGCTTTCAGGAGATTACAGAAGCATATCCATCAAATTTGGGCCGGTGCAGATGCGGCGGGCGAACGTTATTTTCCGCATGAGTATATGTATAAAATGCTGTTGAGCGGGGTGCTGGAACAATATTATGAAATTGACCCCAAGGACAGCTGGATGCTGGCTGCCGCCAAAAAGAACATCCCTATCGTTGTTCCGGGCTGGGAAGACAGTACCATGGGTAATATTTTTGCCTCCTATATTATTAAAGGTGAACTGAAAGCCTCTACCATGAAAAGCGGTATCGAATACATGGTATGGCTGGCCGATTGGTACCGCAAGAACAGCGGCGGTAAGGGTGTTGGATTTTTCCAGATAGGTGGTGGAATTGCCGGCGACTTTCCCATTTGTGTGGTACCCATGATGTACCAGGACCTCGAATGGCATGATGTTCCTTTCTGGAGCTATTTCTGCCAGGTAAGCGACTCCACCACCTCCTACGGCTCCTACTCTGGCGCGGTACCCAATGAAAAGATCACCTGGGGCAAACTGGATATTCATACCCCCAAGTTTATTGTTGAGAGCGATGCCACGATTGTGGTGCCATTGATATTTGCGTACATACTGGGCTGGTAATCTGCTTTTAACGTTTCACTGAGTATTATTACTAAGTATTTTTGACATTTTTTTAGTTTGGCTCTGATGAAACTCAATTTCTCTACCTGATTATCGTAATTTTCGAAAGATGAGCAATAATCATAGATTAAATAAGGTCGTAATAAAGGGATACAAATCATTCAAAGATATTAGTCTTACTATATCCGACTTAAACGTTTTGATTGGTCAAAATGGAGCGGGAAAAAGTAATTTTATTTCTGTATTCAAGTTGTTACGAAATATTATAGAAGAACGATTACAATTCATTGTTCAAAAAAATGGAGGTGCAGAGCGGTTATTATATTATGGAAGTAAAGAAACAAGGCGCATTATATTTGGCATGGATTTCAGGCCAAATATGTATCAAATTGATCTGGCTGTTTCCCAAAATGACAGCCTTTTTGTAGAAAAAGAACTTTGCTATTTCGATCACGGATACCCTTCAGGACCTTACAAAGAAAACATAACTGCCGGAGGTTCTATGGAATCCGGGTTACTGCAATATAATCAGAAACATAAAAGAGGGGTTGGCATTCACGTGTATAATGTAATGAAAGAGTGGCGTGTATATCACTTTCATGACACCAGTGATTCTGCCGGCGTAAAAAAATACTCGGCTTTGTCTGATAACCAATTTCTTTTTGAAGATGCCTCGAACTTAGCTTCCTTTTTATACGTAATGCGTGAAAGTGAATTTCTGTATTATGAGCGTATAGTAAAGACAGTCCAACTAATTATCCCTTTTTTTAAAGATTTTGTTTTACGCCCAAATCCTCTTAACCCAGACACAATAAGACTGGAATGGCAGGATAGATTTTCAGATAAGGTTTTTACTGCTAATGAATTTTCCGATGGTTCATTGCGATTTATTTGCATCTCCACTTTGTTACTTCAAAAGCAATTACCCAAGATAATATTACTTGATGAACCTGAGTTAGGCTTACACCCTTCTGCCGTTACTATACTTGCCGGCCTGTTAAAAAAAGCATCAACAAGATCTCAAGTAATTGTATCTACACAATCAATCAATCTTGTAAACGAATTTGATAGTGACAATATCGTTGTGGTAGAGAGAAATAAAAGTGAAACTGTACTAAAGCGATTAGATACTGAAAATCTTAAGTCCTGGCTTGACGATTATTCTTTGGGAGAGTTATGGGAAAAAAATGTAATCGGAGGCAAGCCATGATACGACTAAATATAACAGCAGAAGGTTTTTCAGAAGAGCGTTTTGTATCAGATGTCATCAGGCCACATTTATTGAGTTTTGGAATATATACAGATGTCAGAAAAATACTTACAAATAGAAAGCTCAGAAAAAGAGGTGGCATAGTTGAATACAATAGGTTTAAGCGGGATGTTGTTCAATGGATACGAGAAAATCCCAATGCCTATCATACTACGCTTATTGATTTATATGGCCTAAAATCCGATTTCCCTGGCTTTCAAGCAACTACTCATTTACAACCATATTCCAGAATTTCGGAAATAGAACGCCTTCTGCGACAAGATATTGGTCACTATAAATTTATCCCTTATATACAACTTCATGAATATGAAGCATTGATGTATTCAGACACAAATCAAATGGAGAAGTGGTTAGGGTTATATAATGATCTACCGGTAGCCTGCTTTACAAAAATTAAACAATCTGTTCAGGATCATAATCCTGAACTTATAAATGAGCATCCTGAAACGGCTCCTTCAAAGAGAATCCGCGCAGTTTGTGACTCTTATGACAAAGTGAATGATGGAATTCTGATTTTACAAGAAATCGGATTACCGACTCTTCGAAAGGAATGCAAGCATTTCAATGAATGGATAACAATACTTGAAAGCTTGAAATAGCATCCACCAATCCTTTTAATTAAGAAAGCCGCTCCATCCGTAGAAGCGGCTTTCTTTTTCCGGTGAAATCAGCGCAATAATCAGCGCAATCCGTGATCCTAGCGGGATCCCATATTCAGGGGTGTATCTCTTTTCAGCATATTATCCCTGTTGGCAATCACCCATCCTGTGTGGAATACCAGTTGCGCGCGTTTTGCCATTACTTCAAACTGTATCTTGTCTACCGTGTCGGTTGGCTTGTGGTAGTCGGCACCCAGCATTCCATCGTAGAAGAACAGGATAGGAACTCCTTTCCTCGCAAAATTGTAATGATCGCTGCGGAAATAGATGCGGTTCTGATCGTTGGGATCATCATACTTATAATCCAATCCGAGGTTGATTCCGTAGGTTTTGTTGACACCTTCATTAATAGGCGCTAATTCAGAGCTAAGTTTATCGTGCCCAATTACATAGATATAGTTCAGCGTATCTCCTTTGCGCGAGCTATCGCCTCTTCCGATCATATCTGTGTTAAGGTCAGCCGATGCTTTTGCCATATCCACGGTTGGGTGTTCTGAGTAGTATTCGGAACCCAGCAATCCCTTTTCTTCCCCGCTAACGGTCATAAAGATCATGGTTCTTCTTGGCTTGAAACCTTTCTTTGCGGCGGCCGCAAATGCCTCGGCCATCTGAATAACCCCTACGCTGCCTGAGCCATCATCATCCGCACCGTAATAAATTACTCCCTTATCATTAATACCCAGGTGATCATAGTGCCCGGTTAAGAAAACAAATTCATCCTTTTTATCGGTACCCGGCAGAACGCCTATCACGTTGCTGCTTTCCTTTATTTCAGGGTTCTTGGTGGCTCCAATCTGGAGTTCTGAAACATAATTTCCTTTGGCAACGTTTTTCCATTCGGCAAACGGCAGTTTTGAAGTGCGTCCGATCAGGGCCGAAGCCACTTCATCGGAAATATTGGCGATAAAAAGGCTTGGCTCGGTTATCTGCAGCACCATTCTTGTACTCTTAACCGGTGTGGCTGTAGTGCGTGGGAATGCGGAAGAGATTACCAGTAATCCAACGGCACCGTTCTTTTGTGCGGCGGCTATCTTTCCGGCTAGCGGGTTTTGAAAACCACGTCTTCCTCCTGCGGGTTGGGCAGGTGGCGGGGTTCCTCCATCCAGTACAACTACCACTTTGCCTTTTACATCCAGCCCTGCGTAATCGTTGGTTTTTGTGGCTTCATCCACAATACCATATCCTGCAAAAACAACATTATTAAAAGTTTTCTTTCCGTTAAAAATACTCTGCAGGTTAAAATTGTAATCTTTATCCCAGCCGAACGGCTTGCCATTTACACGCAGTAAAGGGTCGCTCATCGCGTCAAAATAAACGGGGTATAACTGCTGGTAACTGTCGCCATTACCGGGCAACAGTCCAAATTTTTTAAATTGTCCTTCGATCCAGGCGGCAGCTTTTTTCTGCCCGGGGCTGGCTGTTTCACGGCCTTCCATTTCGGGGCCGGCAAGAATGGTTAATTTTTCTTTCAGGGCTTTCGGGGTAATCAGTGCCGCATACCTGGCGGCGTTTTCATCTTTCTGCGCCATAGCCACCGTTGCGGCAAAGGGGAGGCAAAACAGTAGTAACTTTTTCATCATCTGGTTGGGTTTGAATTAAGAGCACGCTATTTTATTTACGCGTGTTGCATGACGCCCTCCCTCGAAGGGTGTTGTCATAAATATATCGATCATCTGTTGCGCCAATGGCAATGCAACAAAACGTGCGGGTATACAAATAATATTGGCGTTGTTATGCTGCCTTACCAGAACAGCCACATCATTCTGCCAGCAAAGCCCGGCCCTGATAGCCTGGTGTTTGTTGGCGGTAATGGCTACTCCATTAGCACTGCCGCATAGCAGGATACCGAATGATGTTTCTCCATTTTCAACACTGGAAGCTGTGGGATGGGCAAAATCGGGATAGTCAACGGAATCCAGTGAATATGTACCAAAATCCTTTACCTGGAAGCCCTTGTCCGTTAACCATTTAATCAGTTCAGTCTTATACCCAAATCCCGCATGATCTGAGCCGATGGCGATGGGTTTGGATGAATCAAATACAAAACTCATAGGGCTTTTTATTGGACGGCTAAGTTAATAGATTGCTTGCGAAGCAGATTAAAAAATACAGGAATCCACCGATTGCTGATGGCCTTCTACCCTAACTCCATTCCTCTGCATCCTTCTCATCCTGGTCGCGTTTTACGCGGCCGGATACGATGATACTCAGTTCGTACAGGAACCAGAGTGGCAGGAACACGATCAGCTGGCTCATCCAGTCGGGGCTGGGCGTGATGAATGCTGCAACGATCAGGATTACGACAACCGCGTATTTGCGGGTACGTTTCAGGAATGCCGGCGTGATGAGCCCGATCCGGGTAAGTACAAACGACAATACCGGAAGTTCGAAGGCTATTCCGCAGCCTAAAATAATATTGGTGAGGTTATCAATATAGTCTGCAAAGGTTGGCAGGGTTATGATCGTACCCCGGGTTCCCAACTGGAAACTGGCCAGGAAGTTAAAGGTAAAAGGGCCCAGCAAAAAGAAACCGAAAGCAGCTCCCGCGAAAAAGAAAAAAGATACCCAGAAAATGATGGTACCGGTATTGCGCAGCTCTTTTTCTTTCAGTGCCGGTTTTACAAAACGCCAAAACTCCCAGAAAATATACGGAAACGCAAGGATGATACCGCCTACCAGGGCCATGGAAATACTTCCCAGGAACTGTCCTCCGAAGGTGTTGCTTTGCATATTCACCTTTACCGGTGGCATACACATGGCATCTCCCATATGGGCCCAGTGGCTAAACCTGCAAAGTGCCCTGTAACTGATGAAATCGGGGTTAATAGGGCCGGTAACGATATAATCGAAAATCCAGTTCCTGTAAACAAATATGAGGATGGCCATTACAAGGATAGCCAAAACAGATCGTATGATGTGCACCCGGAGCTCTTCCAGGTGGTCTATAAAAGTCATTTCCGCTTTTTCCGAACCTCCGCCCCTGTTTCTGTTAAATAATGCCATTGCTTGCTTACAATTATAAGTAGCCAAAGTTACGGGGAAGCCGCCATAAAAGATGGCAGGATTAGCGCAGTATCTTCATTTTTACCGTTTCTATACGGGTATCGCTCACATTTAGAACATCAAAACGGTAATCGTCGATGATAATGGTCTCTTTTTGCTTGGGGATCGCTTCATGCTTATTAATGATGTAGCCGCTAAGGGTTTCCGACTCGCTGAGGGGGAATTTCATGTCGTACTTTTCATTCAGGTAATCCAGTTCCATCCTGCCGCTCAGTATAAACTCATCATCGGCCAGCTGTTTTTCTATCAATTCTTCCACATCATACTCATCTTCAATTTCCCCAAAAATCTCTTCCAGCACATCTTCCATGGTAACAATGCCGGCGGTTCCGCCAAATTCATCTACCACCCAGGCAATGCTTTTTCGCTCTTTGGTAAACTTATTAATAAGATCGGTAGCACTCATACTTTCCGGCACCGCCATAATAGGATGCAATACAGACTTTACCGTTGCCGGCTTCTTAAAAAGATCCAGCTGGTGCACGTACCCAACAATATTGTCGATATTATCATCAAATATCAGCAGCTTGCTCAGGTGGGTGCTAACAAATAGTGCTTGCAGCTCTTCTACCGGTGTGTTTACATCCACCGCCTCAATTTCTGTTCTTGGCACCAGGCATTGCCGGATCTTTACCATGGGCAGGCTTAGCGCATTCTCAAAAAGCTCTTTATTCAGTTCCGGATTGTCTTCATCCTGCTCTTTTGTTTGCTGAAAAAAGTGTTCGAGGTCCACTTTTGTAAAAGCTTCATTCTTTTCATTTACCCTTACATTGAAAACGTATTTCAGCAGCCATTGGGAAAGGTTCACAAAAAAATTAGTGATAGGCTGAAACAGGGTATGGAAGAACTTTGCTATTGGTGAGAAAAAAACGAGCAGCGCATCGTTCTTGGCTCTGAAAAGTGCTTTTGGCAGGAACTCTCCAAAAACCAGTACTACAATGGCCGACAGGAAGGTGTCGAAAATAAGCTTGAGTACCTCAATCTTAAAATGAAACGGGTTCCATAAGGTTCTTTTCAATAACTCATCAAACAATAGCCCGTAAATAACAAGGAACACGTTTAATCCCACCAGGCAGGTGCCAATAAATTTGGCCGGGTGTTCCATGAAGTTGGATAAAACGATACCACTTCTTTTACCCTGCTTTTTCTTGAGCTCGATACTTAAACGGTTGGCAGTAATAAAAGCGATCTCATACCCGGCAAAAAAACCGATGAAAATAATGGTTACAACAATCCAGATAATGGTATACAACTCGGTCATATCGGTAAAGGCAGAAAAGCCTTATTTCAAAGATAAGGAACTATACACCAAAAAATGCCCCGTAGAAACGGGGCATGTTCACCGACATAACACATGAGAAATCGGCATTGTGAGATCTTGGGGGCGTATAATTCGTGTTCTTCGTGTAATTCGTGTTTCTGTAATCCGTGCTATTTAAAGTCAACCGTGCAGTTCTGGCATTTAATATCAATCTTTAACCCTTTTCCATCCCCTACCGTTGCGGTAAAACGGGAAGGGTTGCTGTTATCCCATGAGCTGCTGCCTGCTCTGGCAAGGGGTGTCCTTTCAAAGTCTGAAATAATCCGGGTTGACCCTGTTTTTTCTTCGGCTGCCAGTGGCTTCTTCTCGAAGCTTCCATATACCGAACTATAGTTACCGGCAAAGTCCACTGTGTAATTCTTCGTGTCGCGCAATGGAATCCTAACATCCGCATAACGGTCATCAATTTTTACCAGTCCCAGGCCAGCACCTACTTTCCTCACTTTTACATCTGCATTACTACCGTCCAGTTCAAGAGAGGTATTCAGTTTGGTGATACGGAGGTTGCCATAGTTCTTTCTACCGCGTACTTCCCCGGCATCTTCCAGCTCGTACTCATCATTGGTACTCCGCAAGGTGATCTTCTTAACGGATGCCATCTCCACGGTGGAATACTTACTATCTATATCAAGATCATCGATCGTTTTGGCACTGAATCGGCCATTGGTCATTTCCACTTCCGCTGTTTTTACATCGCCGATATTGATATTGGAATACTTTGAGCGCAGTATCAGTTTACTGAAGCTGCCGCCTTCAATATTGCCGTTGGTAATATCCACATTTACATCGCCCGACACATCCGGAAGTGTTACATCCGAATATTTGCTTTCAACATCGAGCTTGCTTCCTGCCGGCACGTAGACGGTAACAATCCTTTTCATATTGGCTTTGGTTCCTACATTCTGTCCTGCTCCATTGAATATCGCCACGCCACTGGTGGTGCTGGTGGAACTAACAGAACCGCCATTGGAGAAAAAAACAGAACTACCGCCGATCGTTCCGGATTTTATTTTAACGGAGGTTCCGAGTGTTTTCAGGGAAAGATTTACTTTTTCAAACCACTCATCATCGCTCAGCTTACCCTCTCCTTCATAATAAACGGTTGTGGAAACTTTTACTTTTTGCTGGTCCCATGATTTTACCACGATGTTGCGGGAGGTAATTTCAATATAGATATCTCCATTTTTAGGGGCGACAATTTCTTTGCTGATCTCCTTTGATTTCAGGTCTTCTTCCCTGATGGGCCTGTTGTTATCACTGGAATAGTAATAAGACTGAGCATTGCCCGACCCGGTAGTAACAACCTGCACTCCCGCCGCGGGTGCCAATGGCGGCGCGGGTGGTGTTACACCGATAACATGCTGTTGTGCGGTAACCCATGCGCCTGTTGACAGCAGCATCAGCCCGGTTAATAGTGTGTTTCGCATATTTGTTTTCATTTTAAATAGTCTGTTTAGATGTTCAGGAAATAGGTTTTGGTAGTATCAACAGGGCCGCGGTTTTGTTTAAAGCGGTTGTTGGTTTTGTTCATTTCAATCTGCAATTGCTTAAGCGTATTGAGTTTTTGCTGATACAGGTTGATAAGCTGATCCAGTAACTCATCATTCATGCCGCGCTTTGCAATGTCTGATTTGATTACTTTCTCGTCTTTCTCAATCTGCCTGATCTGTACTTTAAAATCATTAAAATACTCCGGCGTTTCTGCATACATCGGGATATTGCTTACCCTGGCACGCTGCAGGTTAATCACCTGTGTAAAGCTGGTTTCTATATTGGTAAGTGCTGCTATATCGGCGGCACTATTGATCGGTTTGGAGTTCGGGGTTTGGGGTTTGAAGTTGTTTTTGGGCTTTGTAACTGCAAGGGCTTCTTCTGTTGCAGGTTCTGTTGGTTGGGGTGTTTCGGGTTCTTTTTCTACGGGTTGTACTGTTACCGGTTTTGTTGTTTTAGCTACCTGGGTGGGAGCCTGTGGCTTTTGATCTATAATATGCCAGATGCCAATACCGGCCAGTACCAGTATACATGCCGCGGCCGCCCAGCGGGTGAACATAAGGATCGTAGCAGGCTTTGCCGGACTGGCTGTTGCCCGCTCTATGTTTTCCCATACCTGCTTACGGGGTGTATCCACATCCAGTTCGCGTGCATTTTGCTGAAGGTATTTTTTTAACTCATCCATGTATCTGTAATTGCTTTGTTATTCGTTCTTTTAATAGTTGCCGGGCCCGGTGATACTGGCTCTTACTGGTCGATTCCGATATTCCCAGGTTTTCGGCAATGGCTTTGTGGCTGTAATCCTCCAGCACAAACAGATTAAATACCTGCCTGCACCCTTCGGGTAAGCCCCGTATCTCCCGATGGATGATCTCGAAATTCACCGTTTTCCACCATTCCGTCTCTTCTTCCGCCACCTGCTGCCCTTTTTCCTCTTCCCAATCGTTCCAGCGGACATTCTTTTTGCTGAACCTGATACATTCATTCACCACAATCCGCTTTAACCATCCCCCAAACTGAACCGCATCTTTTAACTGGTGCAGGTTCCTGAATGCTATAATAAAAGCATCCTGCAGAAGATCTTCTGCATCATTGCGGTTGCCTGTCATGCGCATACAGATGTTAAACATGGCCTTGCTATACTGCTCGTATAACCAGGCTTTCGCTTCTCCATCGCCCTGACAGGCTTTTCTCACAATAGCCGTTTGTATGGTAGGTGCCTGTTCCAAATGGATTCAGTAATAAGAGGAGGGAGGGATAAAAAGGTTGGAAGGGTACAATAAAAAATATTCGTGAACCGTGAATCGTGAATCGTCAATCGTGAGGTGTGAGGTGTGAGGTGTGATCAGCGACGTCTTGTTCACGATTCACGGTTCACGTCTCACGTCTCACGTCTCACGCCCCGCACGAACGCACTAGGCTAGGTCCAGGACCGGCTTATTTTGTAGGATTTCTTCTATTTGCTGCATAATGGCGTCTGTCAGGAGGGGGAGGGCATCCAGGGCTTTGAGGTTCTCGGTCAGCTGCTCTTTGCGGGTAGCCCCCAGGATGGCAGTGGTTACATGGGGGTTCCGGATGGTCCAGGCGATTGACAGGGAGGCCAGTGATACACCCAACCCATCTGCCAGGGATCCCAGCTTTTTCACTTTTTCCAGCTTGGCGTCCTGTATCCAGCGGTTTTTGAGCCAGTCAAAGCCTTCGATGGCCAGCCGACTGCCCTCGGGTATGCCGTTATTGTATTTCCCGGTTAAAAAACCGGCCGCCAGGGGGCTCCAGATGGTGGTACCCAGGCCTACATTCTTATATACAGGCACATAATCCTGCTCTACCTTAAAACGTTCGAACATATTATACTGCGGCTGCTCAACAGTAGGGCCAATCAGGTTATACTGTTGCGCTACCCTATGCGCTTCCATTATTTCCGCGCCACTCCACTGGCTCGTGCCCCAGTACAGCACTTTTCCCTGCTGTATCAGGTTATGCATGGTCCATACCACTTCTTCTATGGGTACACCAGTATCCGGGCGGTGACAAAAATAGAGATCCAGGTACTCTGTCTGCAGCCTTTGCAGGGCTTCGGTACAGGCTTCTGCCAGGTGTTTGCGGCTGAGGCCGGCCTGGTTAGGCTTCGCGTTCTTTCCCTTCCATCCAAAATATGCTTTTGAAGAGAGTGTATAGGAACTACGCTCCCAATTTTTTGTTTTCAGCACGCGGCCCATCATCAGCTCACTCTGCCCATCGGCGTATGTTTCGGCATTGTCGAAAAAGTTGATACCACTATCATAAGCAATGCTCATCAGCTCATCGGCCTTGCTATCATCTATCTGTTTATGAAATGTTACCCAGCTTCCGTAGCTCAAAACACTGAGTTGTAAACCTGTGCGACCCATTCTTCTGTATTCCATATTGTTGTTTTTAGATTGCTAAGGTAATCGTGAACCGTGAATCGTCAATCGTGAATCGGGAATAAGACTTCGCTGTTCACACCTCCGATTCACGGTTCACGATTCACGATTCACGCCTCACGGCTCACGCCTGTCGGCGGTAGTGCTGTCGGGGATGGTAGCGTAACTGCCGTTCTGAATTTTAAACAACTTTCGGTCTTTAAGGTCCTGGCTGCAGTTGAGGCCACCGAGCGCGATAAAAACCGAACTACGGAAACCCAGGCTGAGAATGGCTTTTTTGTCGGTATAGAACCTTTCCGTGGTTTTATCCCAATACAGTTCATCCGTAAACAGAGAATCTCCCTGGGTATTAAAGGCAACCACTTTATCGCGCAGGAAAATCTTATTCTCATTTTCCCGGTATTCCCCATACCTGGCACTTATCTGGCTTTCTACTTTCATGCTATCATTATAAAAATCAACATGCAAGGTTTGGGGGAACTCTGATTTTTTTGCGCTATCCCCCTGGTAACGTATTAGCAAGGGTGCTGTAAGCCTTCCGCTTACTTTTCCATTCATACTCAGGTAAGCGTCTATATTCTTCCCTTCTTCTATGCTTGGCTTTTTCTTCCCCAGTTCCATCACCTCATTCACATCATTCTCACAGGAAATAAGCAAACAGGTGAGCAGTACTGCCGGGGTGATTGTAAAAGTTGAAAATCGTAAACGTTCTTTCATGTATCTGTGGCATTTCGTTAACGGTGAAACCTGGGTAAATTACAATACTGTTTTAATAAAAACGCCGGGCTTATAGGCCGGGCCTTTCGTTTTAACGATAAATTACCCATTATTCGCCTCACTAATCGCATACAAACCTTTGTATAGCAGGTCGTAGTCGGCATACACCTTATTATGCAGATGCGGTGTAAAAAACGACATATCGCCGCCGGTGAGCAGTACGTTCAGGTTATTGTATTTTTCCCCGTAGGCATTAATAATGCCGTCGATCTCGCTCGACATGCCCAATATAACCCCGGATAAAAGATTTGTT
Source organism: Sediminibacterium sp. (assembly GCA_965229175.1). Taxonomy (GTDB): domain Bacteria; phylum Bacteroidota; class Bacteroidia; order Chitinophagales; family Chitinophagaceae; genus Sediminibacterium. Next base: position 36,560 of record CBDDIT010000059.1, read on the forward strand.
TTGGTGTCGTACCCAACCAGGGGGAAATCGTGCACCGGCTTTACCAGTGGCAATAGTGCCGTATGTTCATTCATGGCTTTGAACCGCATATACATTCCCGGCGAGATGCTTCCGCCCAGGAACTCGTTGCGTTCGTTGATATAATTATACGTTATGCAGGTGCCCAGTGCTATCGCCAGGTTATGCCGGCCCGGAAAAAGGTCTACCGCAGCCGCTACAATCGCCAGGCGGTCGGCTCCAATGGTTTCGGGTTTGCCAACAGGGGTGGTCATGGGAAGCAGGCTGTTATGACCCAGCTTATGGAATATCGTGTTTTCCGCCAGCAATGCTTCAATGGCAGGCGGATGGTTAACAACGGAAGAAAGAATAGACTTGTCGGGTTGCAGTTCATCAATCAGTCTTTGAACCGACGCTGTATCTACGGTATCCAGCACATATTCCCGTACAAAATTCCTGTTATGAAACAGTGCACATTTTGAACGTGTATTACCCAAATCAAAGCATAGTGTTGTTTGCATACATCCTTACAGGTCTAAATTAAATCCTTTTAATTCCTTAAAGTGTCCGTTCAGTAAAATCTTCTCTTTCAGGTGTTCCATGCCTGTCATTACCGGTAAAACTTTCTGCAGGTGCCGCTTCAGGTATTCCAGCCGTTGCAATTCATACATCAATCCCAGCAACTCGTATTCCTCTTCCACAGATAATCCCGCATGGTGCGCCAGGTCGTAACTGGTCAGGTCTTCATCTTTCTTTTTAAAATCCTTTGTTACATTCAGCAGCTTATGCAATTGCCGGATGCCGGCCAGTACTTTTGCCAACAGTGATTGGTTGCTTTTTGAGTCGTTCAGCGGGTAATTTACAATCGCGCCACTATATTTTTTATCAGGTATCGATTTCACTACCTCCAGTATACGGAAGATTTCCTGTCCCTGTGTCCGGATATCTATTTTCCCGTCGGCATACACTTGCACTATTTCCGTTATGGTAACCATGGTGCCCATTTCCGCCATTCCATGGTTCAATACGGTAGGTATTCCAAAGGGTTTGCCCTCCGCATAACACTCGTTCACCAGTTGCTTATACCTGTCTTCAAAAATGTGAAGGTTCAACCGTTCCCCCGGATATGCCACAATGCCAAGCGGGAATATGGGGATGAAATTAGTCATTTGTCAAAAGTAGTAAAGAATGAGGTCTCAGGTCTCAGTACTCCTGTGTTCCAACTCATCCAGTCTTACATATTTCAGCCAGGTATAGAAAGCGTTCATGCGGGCTACGGTAAACCCGGCTTTGCCATCGAGAAAGCCAAGGCGGAAAATATAGTTTTTAAGGAATGAGAAAGGAGCGGCGAAGTATAATTTGGTCCAACCCGCTTTTTTACCCTGTTGATGGTATTTTTCGGCATTCAGGGCCGCATAGTTCACCATTTTCAGCGCAAACTCGCGGATATTGCCCGACGTGTAGTGGTGAAGATGGCCCCTGAGCGTGATCACCCGGGTACCGGGTGGCTGCACCAGGTTTTCGTGTACCGCGGCTTCATTCCAATGGGTATGGCTGCGGTTATACAAACGGATATGGGCATCACCCGACCATTCGCCGTAACGGATCCTTTTATTGCCCAGGAAAACCCGGAACCGTATATTTCCCATGGTACGGATATCTTCCAGTTCAAGTGTGCTGATCTCATTGGCCAGTGTTTCATCTGCTATTTCATCCGCGTCTACAGACAGGATCCAATCGTTTTTTGCAATGGCAACACCTTTGTTTTTATTTTTTCCGTACCCGTCCCATGCTGTTTCCAGTAACCTGGCACCAGCTGCTTCAACAATGGCCTGGGTACCATCTGTACTGCCGCTATCCACTACAACAACATCATCGGTAAAACGCAGTGCGGCGGCGATGGTTCTGCCGATAATATGGGCTTCATTCCTGCAGATGATCACTACACTTACCTGGGTTTTCATATAGCCGGTTACTGTTTATAAAATTTCCGGTTCCAAAGAAAGGGATAAAAGCCAAGAGTAGCCCGATACCGGCTTATTTTTCAACACTCTTTGCATCCTGCCTCTAAATTCGTTCATCCGGGTTACTTTGCAATCATGTGGGAGGATTTATTGGATAATATTCTGCAGGGCGATAGCCGTTCACTGGCCAGGGGTATTTCTTTGGTTGAGAATGAAGCGGAAGGATATGAAAACCTGCTTTTATCACTTCCCCCCTCTTCCGCACCGATCATCGGCATTACCGGTCCGCCAGGTGCCGGCAAAAGCACACTGGTTGACGCGTTAATAGGAGAGATGGTTACCCAACATAAAAAGGTAGGTGTTCTTTGCGTGGACCCCTCCTCCCCTTTTAACCTTGGGGCCTTGCTGGGCGACCGGATCCGTATGAGTGAGTGGTACAATCATCCGGGTGTTTTTATCCGTTCGCTGGCCAGCCGTGGCAGCCTGGGCGGACTTCATCCCAGGATCATAGAGATTTCCGATCTGATGAAAGCCGGTGGTTTTGACCAGGTGATCATTGAAACGGTGGGTGTTGGGCAAAGTGAAGTGGAGATTGCCGGGCTGGCAGATACCACGATCGTGGTGATGGTGCCCGAGGGCGGCGATGAGGTACAAACCATGAAAGCCGGCCTGATGGAGATTGCTGATATTTTTGTTGTAAACAAAGCCGACAGGCCGGGAGCAGATACTTTTGTAAAAAATCTTCACCAGATGCTGGCACCCGCATTCAACAGGTCGGCACAGGAGATCCCCATTATAAAAACCGTGGCTTCGCAGAAAACGGGAATCGACGGACTATTGCAAAAAATAGAAGCACACCAGCAAACTGCCCGGCAGACTGAAAGAAAATACTGGCTGCTGGCAGAAAAAGCCTATCACCTGATACAGCAATACCGTATGCGCGATATTAAGAAGGAAGAACTAAGGGATGCGTTCAAATTAAGCGGGGAGGTGAATCTTTATAAATTTGTAAAGAAGTATTTAATTTGAAAATGTGGCAATCATTAGTGTCCGGATAAAAATACACTTAAAAAAAATAAGGGGGCTTTGAGGCCCCCTTTGTTGTCTTATTTTTGAGTTACGACACAAAAAAACGAGACATGAACAAAAGTACTTTTTTCTCCGGACAGCCGGTTCTTTCGCAGCTAATTTCTTTAATTCCATCAGGTCATATTTCCCGAATAAGTGATAAGCATCAGTCTGACCGCTATTATAAGACCCTTAAGTCCCGGGATCATCTTATTTCGATGCTCTATGCCTGCTTCCATAACTGTAGTTCTTTACGGGAAGTGGTTACCGGACTTGAGGCTTCCTATAATAAGCTGGCTCATTTGGACATGAGCTATGTTCCGCGTCGTTCAACGCTTTCAGATGCCAATTCTCAACGACCGGTTGAGTTTTTTAGAGACCTCTACCATGAACTATATAAGACCTATTACCCGGATTTACCGGACAGCCGACGGAAGCGATCTATAAAAAGCAGGCTTCATATTATGGATTCTACTACTGTGTCGTTATTTTCAGATGTGATGAAAGGAGCCGGGAGTGCCCGGGTTGATGGACGTAAAAAAGGTGGTGTTAAAGCACATGTGTTGCTGGACGCCAAAAATGATGTTCCCAGTCTTATTCATTTGAGTGAGAGTGCCCGCAATGACCGGGTATTTATGGAGAAACTGAGATTACAAAAGGATGATATACTGGTCTTTGACAGGGGGTACCAAAACTTTGCACAATGGCAAAAATGGACAGAAGCTGGAGTCAGTTGGGTTACCCGGTTAAACGATAACCAGTACTATGAGATACTGGATCAAAAAAGTGTTCCTTTACCCCATCAGCGGGAAGGGGTATGTGAAGATCAAAAGATCCTTTTAGGAAGGGGAACCTTATCAACCACTAAACGGATACAGGTAAGGCTCATCAGTTATTATGTTCCTGAGCAAAATAAGGTATATCATTATCTAACCAACAATTTTCGATTCAAGGCTGCTACCGTTGCTGGAATTTATAAGGATAGATGGAAGGTGGAAAGCTTTTTTAAACGGATAAAGCAAAACAATCCGCTACGTTACTTTTTGGGCGATAGTGAGAACGCAATTTGTATTCAATTATGGTGTGTTTTTATTAAAGATCTCCTTATCAAGGTGGTTAAAGACAGGCTTACAAGAAAATGGGCTTTTAGTAATATATCAGCTATGATAAGACATCATCTCATGAACTACTTAAATCTGGTTACTTTTCTAAATAACCCTGAAAAAATGAGAAATGAGCGAAGATCCCAAGAAAATGAAGCCATACAGTTGGTTTTATTCTCTCCATAGGGGGGCATGCTAAATCAAAAAGGCCTTTCAAACCAATAAAACCTAAGCTTAATAAGGATATCAATATCAAATTATAACTTTACCGGACAGCAGTGATGTGGCAATTTGAAAATGGCTGGGGTTAGCTATCATTTTTAAATTCTAATCTGTCAGTTCTTTTTCGTTCTTCCACCACCTGAATCCTATATATCCCATAATAAGAAAGGGTACTGCGGCGAGGTAGATAATGGCAGAATTCAATGCCTGTGCGGGGCCTTCGCCCAGTTGGGAGGCCGTTTTGGTACATATGGAGCATTGTGCCTGCAATATTCCGGCCGTGAGCCAGGTTAGCACTACGAATAAAATTCCCTTCTTCAGCATACTGCAAAGGTAGATAAAAGTCGTAAGTCATAAGTCGTAAGTCAAAAGTCAAAAGTCAAAAATAAGGCAGCCCTCATGACTTACGACCTACGACTTACGACTTATGACTTACGACCTACGACCTACGACTAAGAACTACAAACTTTTCTTATCTTACCCCCAAAAACACGCTATGGCACAACGGAGGCAATTTCTGAAACAGGCGGGTATGCTGGCGGGTGCTTTTTCGGCCCACAGTCTTTTTAACCAGTTGCACGCTGCTTCACTTGAGCAGGCTTCTGCGCGGATAGCCTCCTTATCGCCGGAGGCGGCGGCGGCGGATGAAGATTACTGGAGTGTTATACAGCAGGGTTTTACGGTGAATTCCAACCTGATCATTCTGAATAATGGGGGTGTAAGCCCTTCGCCCAGGGTTGTGCAGGAGGCGGTGGAGCGATATAATAAACTGTCTAATGAGGGCCCCTCCTATTATATGTGGCGAATTCTCGACCAGGGGCGGGAGCCTTTGCGGCAGAAGCTGGCTTTGCTGGCGGGTTGTTCTCCCGAAGAGATTGCTGTTAACCGGAATGCAACAGAGGCGTTGAATACGGTAATTTATGGTCTGGATCTGAAAGCGGGTGATGAAGTAATCGGCACCAGGCAGGATTACCCCAATATGATACAGGCCTATCGACAGCGGGCATTGCGGGAGGGTATTGTTTATACGCAGCTGAGTTTCGAGTTCCCGATCGAGAATGATGAGGAGATCGTGTCTGCATTTGAAAAAGCCATTACCCCCAAAACAAAGATTATTCACCTGACCCATATCATTAACTGGATTGGCCAAATACTGCCGGTACGTAAAATAGCCCGGATGGCGCATAAGCATGGTATTGAGGTAGTGGTAGATGGCGCACATTCATTCGGTTTACTGGATTATAAAATACCAGACCTGGAATGCGATTATTTTGGCACCAGCCTGCACAAGTTCCTGAGTGCTCCTATCGGAAGCGGTATGCTTTGGATAAAAAAAGAAAAGATTGAAAAGATCTGGCCACTCACCTGCAACGACAAACCCAGGAGCGGAGATATCAGGAAGTTTGAAACCCTGGGTACCCGCAGTTTCCCGATAGAACAGGGAATTGGCGAAGCCGTTAACTTTCAGAACGCCATTGGCAACAAAAGAAAAGAAGAAAGGATTCGATACCTGAAAAACTATTGGGCATCACGGGTTAAAGACATACCGAAAGTTAACATTCATACCTCTTTTAAACCGGAATATGCATGTGCTATCTGCGGGGTAAGTATCGATGGTATGACACCCGGGGAAGTAGACAGCGTGCTGTTCAATACGTATAAGATACACACCGTTGGTATTGTTTGGGAAAATATCTCCTGCGTAAGGATAACCCCCCATGTTTATACCAAATTGCAAGACCTGGATAAACTGGTGCTGGCGATTGAAGAGATTGCGGGAAGGAAGAAATAGATGACTAATGACGGGAACTGCTCTCTGTTATCAGTTATCCGTCATCAGTCATCTCACCCATTATGCTTTATCAGCCACCGTCTTTACTACCGGAAGTCTTGATTTGGTTGCTTTTGCAGGTCTGCTTTTGCCAAAAGAGCCTTTGAATCTTTTACCTTTTGCGGTTTTTTTGTCACCTCTGCCCATAATGATTTTTTTAAGAATTAAAAATGCGTTGACGGCAAAAATAGAAAAACCCCGCGAAATGCGGGGTTTTTCTATTTTCAGCAGTTTTGGATTAGAGCTTAGCGCTTAATTCTTTTCCGGCTTTGAATTTTGCAACTTTCTTAGCCTTGATCTTGATGGCAGCACCTGTTTGCGGGTTACGGCCTGTACGTGCGGCACGTTTAGATACAGAAAAAGTGCCAAAACCAACTAAAGTTACTTTGTCGCCTTTTTTCAGTGTTTTGGTAACGGCACCTACAAAAGAATCCAGGGCAGCATTTGCCTGGGTCTTTGTTACGCCAGCATCTTCAGCGATCTGGGCAATTAATTCAGCTTTGTTCATAAATGTTTTTTTAGTTTTTTTAAAAGAGAGACAAATTTATTCGCTTTTATCAATCAGCAAAATATTTTTATTGGTTGAAAAAAATGAATATACCGCTTAAAACCCCTATGAATAAAGGACTTCAGCCGATACCAACAATTTATTTTTGGTAACGGATGAAATGTACATTCGCCAGAACCCTTGCTGCCATTGCGTTTCATGGCATTGTGGCTGTAATGCACAGCCCGGGCGGGTTCCAGCTGAATATAGCGAAGATTTGGAAATGGCAAAATGAATTAGTTAATCTATCCACACTCAATTCACAAGTTGCATTAACGAGCGGAAACTGATAAACTGATCCCCCCATTTTGCGGCGGCTGTGTTGCGAAGACTGGTTGCATGCATTTCGATATAGCGTTCATAATCAGCCCTCGTATTCGCATAAAACTGGGTGGCATAGGTGGGTCCTTCCGCTTCGTCGGTCTCCAGCAATTTTACAAACCTGTGATCGAGAAAGCAGCCGGTTTCCATAATGCCGGGAATATGATCTTCTTTCATCCATCGCACCCATTCATCGTTGATGGCCCAGGTGATCTTGGTGGTAATATTATATATTAACATCTATTTCAGTTCCAGGTAAATAGGGCAATGATCACTATGCTTTACATCGGGGAATATCCTGGCGTCTGCCAGCTTCTCTTTCAGGTTGGAGGTAACGCAGATATAATCAATACGCCATCCCTTATTCTGGAGCCTTACCGACGGAAACCGCTGACTCCACCAGGAATAAGCACCGGTTGCATCGGGGTTGAGCTGTCGGAAACTGTCTATCCATTCATTTTCCAGGAACATATCCATCCATGCTCTTTCTTCCGGCAGGAACCCTGAAGAATTCTTGTTCCCCTTCGGATCATGAATATCCACCGGCTTATGGGCGATATTATAATCTCCTGTAACTATCAATTGCGGGCGGGTTTTTCTGAGCTCCTGTAAATACGCGAAAAATTCATCCAGCCATTGGTATTTATAGGTTTGTCTTTCGTCGCCGCTGGTTCCGGATGGATAGTAGGCGTTAACCAGCGTGAGTTGTCCAAAATCAAGCCGTATTACCCGGCCTTCAAAATCACTCTGTTCAATCTTAGAACCATATACCACCTGATCAGGCGCGATCTTCGTAAACACCGCCACGCCGCTATATCCCTTTTTTTGTGCCGAAAACCAGTAGGTCTGGTAACCCAGCTTCTCTATGGCGGTTACATCTACATTCTCCTTCATGGCCTTGGTTTCCTGCAGGCATATAATATCAGCCGGATCTGTGTTCAGCCACTCAACAAATCCCTTATTGATAGCCGAACGTATACCATTAACATTATAAGAAATGATGCGCATATATACGAATGTAAATGAAAAAATCAATTCCTACAATTACTCCAACATCTGCTTCGTCCTATTCCTGTAATTCGTGCTATTCAAAGAAACCATTGAAAGCTATCATAAATAACTGGTTAAGCATTTCGGGTGCGAGGGTAGTATCGAACAGTACAAACTTGCCCGGTGTACTTCCTCCCTCCGCAATACAGATTCTTTTTCCATCCAGTAAAATCTCTTTCAGCCGGTTGGTGCTGCCTGCGTATAGTATAGTAAATTGTTTTCCTGCGATATTTCCATTTACTACATAGTTATATCTTACCGCCCATTCAGACCTTTTGCTTTCCACCTGGAAGAGCGAAGAGCTGTCAAGCCCGTTTGAGACCTGGTTAAGAAACAGCTTTCGTCCTTCCTGGTTAAGCACGTTTTTGCGGATAGTAAATGCAGCCACAGTGTCTTTTTCGCTTAGAAGGTAGTGTATCTTTTCTTCCATGAAATTGGAAAAAATGGTTTTTGTGCCGCTCGACATAAAGTCGGGATCTATCTGCACCATTAATTTCAACAGGTAATTGCGGTTCCGGATCACATCACGGCAATCCTGGCGAAGAAAAATAAAATCAGATGCCGCTCCATTTTTTGCGCGCTGTATGGCATTCAGCACCGCTTGCGAATAGGGCCTGGCTCGTTTTCCTTTCACAACAATCTGCTCGTACAGGGGATCGTCCAAACGTATCATTTCCTGGCTGCCCATGAAATTATATGTGCTGATTCCTTTTTTTGTATTCACAACTACCCGGGGATAACCTGCTGTTCTGCCGAGTATATAGTTATCGGCTACATACGCTGTAGGCACTTTTATTTCTACCAGTTCCAGCGGGTTGTCTGGATTAAGCAATATGGCTATTGACTTACCCAATAGTTGTGTAAATGACCGGGGCGAACTTATTAATTTTCCAAATCCACTGAAACCATTGTATTCAATACCAATACCACTTGTTTCCCCGGGTGTAATAGCCACATGTAACTCTTCATCAAACACGGGTAGTTTCTGGCTGTTGAGAATACTCGCTTTAAAAACGAACATGGATACTATTTTTTCCTGAAGGCTTGTATCCGGCAGACCGCTCCTGGCTAAGTACATAAAACTATTGAGGTCGAGTTCAAAAATATCGAGATATAGATGAAAATGACTGGTATCTGTATCGGCAAACGCTATTTTCTCGTTAGCGGCTCCATTACCGGTGCTTACAATATCAACGCGCCAGTTAAGGGTATCTTTCAGTATAAGTTGCTGCTTTTGTAACAGGGAGGAACTGAGATCAGTGATAAAAGCTCTTTTTATCTCTTCACTTCGCCAGTAATTCATAACCGGCCCAAGATTGGAAAAACAGCGGACCTTTTCCAGTGTTACTGTTTTCTGCGCCTTTAGGAAGGGTGCTGAAAATAGCAAGAACAGGAGACAAGCGGTTTTTGAATGCTTCATAAGCAGCTAAGATAATATTAGTTACCGCATCAAATTTTATGCTAATTTGACGCTTTATGGAAGATAAAGAGAATAAAGAAAGAACCGAACGTATTATTCCGGCAAAAGAGTCGGTTTACCTGGATGGACCGCGGCCCAGGGTGAATGAGTTCCTGTTTGCCTGGGATGTTTTTATCCAGTTCATTAAAGGGTTCAGGACCCTGCATTTTGTTGGCCCCTGTATAACCGTTTTTGGCTCGGCCAGGTTTACAGAAGAACATGTGTATTACCAGGCTGCGCGGGAATTTGGTAAAAGGATTGCCCAACTTGGTTTCACCACGATGACCGGGGGTGGCCCGGGTATTATGGAAGCCGCCAACCGGGGGGCTTTTGAGAATGAGGGAACTTCTGTAGGTTGTAATATCAAGCTGCCGTTTGAGCAAAAGCCAAATCCTTATATGCACAAGTGGATCACTTTCGATTATTTTTTCCTGCGGAAGGTTTTGCTGGTAAAATACTCTTATGGGTTTATCATCATGCCCGGCGGATTTGGCACCATGGATGAGTTGTTTGAAACCATTACGCTTGCACAAACCGGAATGATCTACGATTTTCCGATTGTGTTGTATGGAAAAGACTATTTCAAACCTCTACTCGAAACCATCGACATCATGGTGGAACAGGGAACCATCAGTGCTGCTGACAAGAAATTACTACTGGTAACAGATGATATTTCCGAAGGAATGCAGTATATACAGGCTTATATCGCTGAGCATTTCAAGGTAAAGAAACGGAGAAGGCTGTGGTGGCTGTTTGAAAAAAGATAAGAAAGTTTATCATTCCATATTTACCCCTTTCTTCCCTGCCTGTATCGTGTATCCGATGCTCAGTATCATTTCATAGGTACCGAATGCCTGGCGCGCGGTTCCCTGGTATACTTTCAGGTTGGAGTAGCTGGCGTAGTCTATCTTATTGGTAAATTCAAGGTATGCGTGCTGGAAGAAAGTAGCCCTAACGCCCCCTTCTATCCCCATATTCCATCCACCCAGTTGGAAGCCGGGTTCATTTGCCTGGCCGAAAAATGAATTCTGCACATGGGGTATTACCGGGCCAATACCTGCTTTGCCCAAGGCATCTATTTTACATCCGCCTGTTTTGCTTTCATACCAATTCCATCGTTTTACAATATTGAACAAAAGGAAATTGGCACCATTATTCAGGTAGTAATAAAAGCCGTTTCCTTCTGAAAAATGAATAGTACTGTCTACCTGCCGACCATTGAGTGTTCCTGTTAGCCGAACCTGCTGACCATCCGTAATAATATGCTTGGTATGATCGAAATTGATCTCAACAGCAAGACCTTTTTTCCTGTTAAAAAAATAACCTAACCGGTAATTGTATTGCGGAATACTGATAGGTATACTGAACAATCCCTCGTCCCAGCCAATATGATCGTGCGACCGAACACTATTCAGTTTGTAATTGCTGTTTAACCCCGGCTGGTTTACTTTCACGGTAGAGTGGGTGTACCATTCCTTATTGTAACCCCAGGAAAAATAAAGTTCTCCCTTACGCTCATTCTTTTTCGGCTGGCCAAGCACCAACACAGGAACCAGCAACATCAATGCTATACATTTTCTCAGAAGCACCCTTGAATTATTAATTACTAATTATTAATTGTTATTGTTTCTTATTCCAACACCGGGCTCAGCCATCTTTCCGCCTCCTCTATTGTCATATTTTTCCTCCGGGCATAATCTTCCAGTTGATCCCGTTGTATTTTTCCTACACCAAAATACTGGCTCTTAGGGTTTGAGAAATACCAGCCGCAAACGGATGAAGCCGGGTACATGGCCAGGCTTTCCGTTAATTGAATACCCACGGTTTCCGTAGCATTCAGCATATCAAATAATTTATACTTCTCGGTATGGTCGGGACAGGCCGGATAACCGGGTGCAGGCCGTATGCCCGTGTATTGTTCTTTTATCAGGTCTTCATTCGATAACTGCTCATCCTTATCGTAACCCCAAAATTCTTTCCTGGTTTGCAGGTGCAGCGCTTCCGCAAAAGCTTCCGCAAACCTATCTGCGAGTGCCTGCAGCATGATCTTATTATAATCATCATGCGCCGCTTCAAACTTTTTAATGTGTTCTTCTATGCCATGCAGTGTTACCGCAAATGCTCCGATAAAATCTTTTTTACCGCTGGCTTTGGGCGCGATAAAATCTGCCAGTGAAAGATTGGGCTGGCCCGGAGCTTTTTTTATCTGCTGCCTGAGATGAGAAAGTCTTACCGTACCTTTTTCTGTCTTTACTTCCAACTCGTCATCCTCACTGGCTGCTTCCCAAAAACCAATGGTTCCTTTGGCGGTGAGCCATTTTTCAGCTATAATACGATCCAGCAGCGCGTTGGCATCATTGTATAGCTTGGTGGCTTCTTTTCCCACTATTTCATCTGTTAGAATGGCCGGAAAATTGCCATGCATCTCCCAGGTGATGAAAAAAGGCTTCCAGTCGATAAATGGCCTTAGCAGTGACAGGTCATACTCATCAAATACTTTTGTACCGGTAAAACCGGGTGTTTGGGTAATATGGCTGTCCCAATCGATATTGACTTTATTTTTTAGCGCCTCCTGGTAACCGAGGTAGGATTTAACAGGCTTTTTATTGTCAAAATTCTCTTTCAGTGTAACGTACTCCTGTTTTACGCTTTTCAAAAAATCTGCTTTCTGGTCCTTACTCAGTAAAGAGCCTGCTACAGTTACGCTACGGGAAGCATCCAGCACATGAACAACACCAAGATCATATTCAGGAGCGATCTTTACAGCGGTATGAATGCGGGAGGTTGTGGCACCGCCAATCAGCAGCGGCTGCGTCATCCCGCGGCGTTTCATTTCTTTGGCAATATGCACCATTTCATCAAGCGAAGGGGTTATCAGTCCGCTTAAACCGATTATGTCGGCATTTTCACGCTGTGCTGTTTCCAGAATCTTATCAGAAGGAACCATTACGCCCATATCCACTATATCATAGCCATTACATCCCAATACTACGCCTACAATATTCTTACCGATATCATGTACATCTCCTTTTACCGTTGCCAGCAATATTTTCGCTGCTCCGGCGGCTTCGCTGTTAGTGGTTCCTGCGGCAAGGTGAGCCTGTTTTCGTTCTTCTTTTTCCGCTTCAATATAGGGCGTAAGTACGGCAACGCTTTTCTTCATTACCCGGGCACTTTTTACTACCTGCGGAAGAAACATTTTACCTGCGCCAAAAAGGTCTCCTACTATTCCCATCCCATCCATCAGCGGTCCTTCAATTACTTCCAGTGGTGTTGGATATTTTTTTCTCGCTTCCTCTGTGTCGGCCTCAATATAATCTGTAATGCCATTTACCAATGAATGGGATAGTCTTTTTTCAACCGTGTCATTCCTCCAGGCTTCATCTTTTACCTCTACTTTTCCTTTTGCCTTTACGGTTTCCGCATGAAGGATGAGTTTTTCGGTAGCTGAGTTATCATCATTATTGCGGTTGAGGATCACATCTTCACAAAGTTGTTTTAATACCGGCTCTATCTCATCATATACTACCAGCTGACCTGCATTTACAATACCCATATCCATACCTGCATGAATAGCATGATACAGGAATACGGAGTGTATGGCTTCGCGAACATGATCGTTTCCACGGAATGAGAATGAGACGTTGGATACACCTCCACTCACTTTGGTAAGAGGCATTAATCTTTTAATTTCCCGGGTGGCTTCGATAAAATCAACCGCATAATTATTATGCTCTTCGATGCCGGTTGCGATAGCGAAAATATTGGGATCGAAAATAATATCCTGTGGATCAAAGCCCACTTTTTCGGTAAGTATCTTGTAGGCACGCTGGCAGATTTCCACTTTTCTCTGTTGGGTATCGGCCTGTCCAATTTCATCAAAAGCCATTACAATAACGGCAGCTCCAAAATCTTTGCAGATGAAAGCCTGCTCAATAAATTTCTCCTCTCCTTCCTTCATGGAGATCGAGTTAACAATACATCTACCCTGCACACATTTCAATCCCGCCTGTATAATTTCGAATTTAGAGCTATCGATCATGATGGGTATCCTGGCGATATCGGGTTCGCTCTGTACCAGGTTCATGAAGGTGGTCATTGCGCTAATGCCATCCAGCATAGCGTCATCCATGTTCACATCCAGTATCTGGGCTCCGTTTTCTACCTGCTGCCTCGCAACGGATAACGCTTCTTCAAATTGGTTATCCCTGATCAGTCGCGCAAATTTCTTGGAGCCGGTTACATTGGTTCTCTCTCCTACATTCACAAAATTTGTTTCCGGGCGTACCACCAATGGTTCAAGGCCTGATAAACGAAGAAAAGGTTTTATATGGGTTGTACTCATAGCAGGTTATTGTTCTTATAGTGCATTTTCCAAAACCGGCAGCGGCCGCGGCTGGATCTTTCTTACGTTGTCGGCAATATGCCTGATATGATCGGGTGTTGTTCCGCAGCATCCGCCCACAATATTCACGAAACCTTCTTTGGCCCAATCTTCAATAAAATGGGCTGTCTCGTGTGGTTGTTCATCATATTCCCCCATCGCATTGGGCAATCCGGCGTTGGGATAGGCCGACGTGTAGCAGGCCGCTATTTGCGCCAGCTCTTCAATATGGCTGCGCATTTCTGCTGCTCCCAGCGCGCAATTCAGACCCACGCTCAGTGGCTTTGCGTGCATTACGGAAGTATAAAAAGCTTCCAGTGTTTGCCCGCTCAGGGTTCTGCCCGATGCATCGGTAATAGTGCCGCTTATCATGATCGGCAGTTCCGCCTGTTTTGTTTCCCTGAAATACTTTTTGGCGGCGAATATGGCTCCTTTCGCATTCAGTGTATCAAATATCGTTTCAATCAGGATAATATCAACACCTCCGTCTACCAGGCCGCTGATCTGTTCGTAGTAGGCCGCTACTACCTCATCAAACGTTACCGCACGATAACCCGGGTTATTTACGTCGGGGGATAAACTAAGCGTTTTGTTCAGCGGGCCGATAGCACCCGCAACAAATTTGGCTGAAGAGCCGGGGTTCTCTGCCAGGAACTCTGTAACCGCATTTCGGGCGCATCTGGCGGCTGCCACATTAAGTTCATACGCAAGCGATTGCATATCATAATCTGCCATCGCTATCACGGTACTGCTGAATGTGTTGGTTTCAATTATATCAGCACCGGCTGCCAGGTACTGCTTATGGATACCTTTAATAATTTCAGGCTGGGTAATACAGAGCAGGTCGTTGTTTCCCTTTACATCCGTATGCCAGTCTTTAAACCGCTCACCCCTGTAATCGGCTTCCTCCAGTTTATGGCGCTGTATCATGGTACCCATGGCACCATCTATCACCAGTATTCTTTTTTCGAGTTCTTTTCTGATATCCATACTGCTTACCTTTTATCCCATGCCGGACATAGCTCTATATCCGTTACGGGTATGATACAAATGAACTATAAACGCTTTAGAGAGTGTATGAGAGGGCACTTCAAAACGTTTATTAGTTCGATTAGTTCCCCAGATCTGGCGGGAACACAGGCCGAACAATAAACAAATCCGCCTGAAAGAAATGTAAAGATAAAGAGGAGGGGGGAATATTCAATGGTCAATTTCCAATGGCCAATTTCCAATAGCCAATGGATAGGGGGCGGTAGGTTACCTACCTGAAAATTGGACAGGGGAAATTGCTTATTTCCTGTTTTTCTTACCGCCGAGATTGAAAATTCTCGACACGTTAAAGCCCCATCTTACGGCACCATTGCCCCAGGAACCCGTTGTTTCATGGATGAATGTATGCTCGTTCATACCGGTGGAGTTGGTAAAATGCAGTTGGAAAACGTGTCCGCCTGTGTTGATATCAACACCCAGCGACAAAGGATCGTAAGTACCATTAAATCGGGTGGCCTGGTAAAAATATTCAGCATTGATGCTAACGCGCTTGCTGATTTTTTGCCTGGCCAGTAGTCCCACTGAAAACAGGCTGGTGCTTCCTCCGGTAAAGCCAAGTATCCTGTTATAATGCGTAAATGTTGGCGAAAGTTGCAATGATGTGCCCTCGCTGAGTTTGCTGGCAAAAAGCACCTGCCCGGTGAAATAGGTTCTGTCGGCCCCGGTAACTTTAAGTGTAGGGTCCATATCAAGTGTTCTGTAGGAAACCGAAGCCAGTAATGCAATTGATAAGGGTGTGCCGCCCCGCTGGCTTGACTGGTGCAGGAGGCGATACTTTACAAAGCCATCCAGTTCTTTGTAAAATGTTGATCTGCCTATGCCTATCATCCAGTTTTTTGCCAGGCCAAAATCAAAGCCCAGACGCATAGACGCATTATCCAGTCCAAACATATTATACAAGCCGGTATTAAGCGGGTTAAACCGGTGGTTGATCCTGAAGTCCATGCTGCCTTTTCCCAGTATTTCTACCGTATGGCTATTGACCAGGCGGGTTGAGTAGAAGGTATTGATAACTTTATCCGGCTGTTGATGTCTGCTTTCAGCTGCGTTGGCACTATCCTGCATGGCAAACAAATCGGTTTGCTGTGCTGAAGCAGAAAAAACGGTGAGTACAAGGCATGCAATGGCCAGTAACCTTTTTGAAAGGATCATATAAAATTTATTTTAATATAAATGGATTCCTATTGGTATTGGCAGCTGATATCTATTACCACCTTATCGCCCACGCCCGATGTGCTGATATTGTAGTCTTTCAGCATGGCGGTGAACTTAGCGTTTGCCGACGGCTTACCCCCCTTCAGTTCCAGCGTTCCATTGACCGTTATTTCTTTGGTTACACCGTGCATTACCAGGTTACCCTTTACGGTTATTTTGTAGGTTCCGTCTTTGCTGAAATTCACATCTTTCAGGTTCACGATATTTCCCTTAAAATCGGCCCGTGGAAACTTGTTGCTTTCCAGGTACTGGTCATTAAAATGGTCCTGCATCTCCGCCAGCTTAAACTTAAACCCTTTGATAAGCAAGCTGAAGGTAAGCTGGCCATTATCGGCAACCCTGCTGGTTACCTCGTTGTTAACGGCTTTCACGTCATCGTCGGCAGGTGCTTCAAATGCAATTTTACCGTTACGGGTGGCAAATATCTTTTGGGCATCAGCCGTACTGATGAAAAGACTGGAAATAAGTATAGTTAATAAGAGTTTCATTTGTTTTATTTTTTTACGAGTACGCCTTCATTTATCACCACATTTGCATCGGGAATATACCCGGTACAGATCCCTTTAAACGTAATGGTTTCTCCTGGCTTCAGCTCTCCCGGCGGGGTTTTAAACGTGCAATTGATTACAAACAATGGATCACTGGTTTTAAAATTTACCACTGTATTTCCATCCTGGTTGGCTGTTACTTCAGCCACTTCGCCTGTCATTTCAATTGCTTTATCCAGGTATAATTTATTCGCCTGGTCCTCGTTGGTACGGAATGCATCATACAATTTCTGCGCTGTAAGCTGTACTCCTTCTTCCTTGCTTACATCCCGGTGGGGTTTATTATAGATCCGGTAAACCACGATCCCCCCGGTCACAACAGCTACTACTCCAATTATCAGTCCAATCTTTACCCATTTTTTCATGACAGTTTGATTTATTTGATGTTTAAACTGCAAATTATTCAAACTTGTCCATATCAGTACATACGGATGAATAAAAGATGGATTGCTTAGGCTTATGTCATTTTTTGGTATCGATGCCTTGAAAAATGGCTGATACTATTACACCATCACGGGAGTACCTTGTTTTTCCATTGGTAATCAGCCACTTACTATTTTACATACTGTTGTACCGGTAACCGGTTAGCAATGCTTCGGGCGAGGGTCATTTCATCGGCATACTCCAGTTCGCCACCGAAGGCAATACCCCGTGCGATGGTAGTGATCCTGCAGTTGAGATGGGCTATTTTCTTCTGTATATAGTAAATAGTAGTATCTCCCTGGATATTCGGGCTGAGGGCAAATACCAGTTCTTCGGTTTCTTCTTTCCTGATGCGGTTAACCAGTGATTCTATTGCCAGCTGATCGGGTCCAATGCCGTCCAGCGGTGAGATAATGCCCCCCAGCACGTGGTAAGTTCCGCTAAGCTGCTGGGTACTTTCTATGGCAATCACATCCCGTATATTCTCTACCACGCAGATCATCCGTTGATTGCGCATGGAATTGGAGCAGATAGAACAAATATCTCCATCGCTCACATTATTGCATCGCTGGCAAAACTTGATATCCCTGCGCATTCTCGCGATGGTTTCTCCAAAATGCTGTACTTCATTCACGTCTTGTTTTAGCAAATGCAATACCAGCCGCAATGCCGTTTTCTTACCAATACCCGGCAATTTGGCAAACTCGGCCACAGCGTTTTCCAGGAGCGAAGATGGGAGAGGCATTGGGTTTCTTTAGATTCGTAAAGGTAAGGATTTGAAGTTGACTGGTACTGTCAAAGTGCTATGTTCACTTCGTTATCCCAATTTGCTTTTATTGTTATCTGGCGTGGTACCAGTACTACGATCTCGGGCTGTTGCTTGCGTGAGAACTCTCCGGGATCCCATTTGCCATTTTTATTCGTGTCGTACAGGATCCGAAGATCGTAGCTGCCGGCATAAAACAGGTTGCGCCTGAACTCGCTATCTGTTAATGCTACGGATTCTACAATACGATCGCCGTTCACTACTTGAAGAACGGGATTTTTTGAGAGGTCAAGGTTGCCGAAACGAAGCCTCACGCTCCCGTAATCCGCCTCCTTTTTCGTATAGAACTTAATGGTATCTGCCTTGGTCAGGGTGATAGCCGCTGTATCCGCCACTGCATCTTTGGCAATCAATATCCTCAGCGGGATGCTCTCCTTCCAGGGATACTTCAGCGTTATCCTGGTTTTGCTGGTGTCCAGGGAAAAGCTATATCCTTTCAGCGGGTTATAGTTTGTGTCGGTTAACTGAAACTTTGAACTGTCGAAAGTGCCCAGCTTCCTGTTAAACGTAAACAGGGTATTAGCCAGTAAGTCCTGTTGACCATTCTCAAAATTTATTGAATATCGTAACCGTTTGTCTTCTTTGTTAGACCCCGGAAGCTTAACAGGTGAAGCAGCAGCCAGCCTGGGTTGAACTTTCTTGGCTTCATACGCAAAAAGGGTATCTTTTTTTGCATCGCCACCTATTACTAAAGCCGTGCTTCTGAAAGCAAAGGGCTTGGTGCTGTCGGAATACGTGTTCAGATAGCCTGGCGGGATAGCATATACATTAAATGTTCCTGCAGGAAGATGCTTGAAAAGAAAATCTCCCTTTCCGTTAAGCCGTGTATAATAGCGCGGCCTTTCTTTCATGATGGCCGAATCGGAAAGGTTGCGGTGCAATACAACAATCAGGGTTGAATCTATTTTACCCGTTTCCGCCAAAACAACCCTGCCGCTATAGCTATGATTGTCAATCGTACTGCCTGTTGAAAATACATACGTAAAATTTTTAGCCACATTTCCTTCATTCACATCTTTAATGGCATTGCCAAAGTCGATAGAATACGTGGTATTCGGCTCCAGGGTATCCCTGAGCTTGATGGTAACATTCCTCAATTTTGCATCAAACAGGGTTAGCGACTTCTGGTTGGGTGAAACAATTACGGTAGATGCCGCACTTTCCAGTGTTACATATTCATCAAATGTGAGCGTGATATTCTGGGTTTTTACCTGGGTAGCCGAATCTTTCGGAAAAGACGTCACCAGCCTCGGTGGCAAACTATCCCGTAACCCGCCACTAGGGGGAATGATATTGGCGCAGGATGATAGCATAGCCATCTTGCATAAGATGAGCAGCACTGTTAGGGTATAGCCAAAGGAAGATTTCATATCAGAACAGCAAATATAGAACTAGGTAACGGTGCAAACTCAAAAGGATTGTGAAAGTGGGGGGATTAGGGGTTAGGAATTAGGAATTAGGAGTTAGGGATTGGTGGGAGGTTATTCGGGGTCTTCTTCTTCGGGGGAATGGAGAGCGATGGCGATATCATTGGTTTTTACAAAATTGCACCACCGGCAATCGTCCTTTCCGCAGCCGGTATAAAAATCGCGGTCCTGTATCTTTTGCCATACCCTTTTTATCTGTTCGGTTACCGTTGTTATGTCCTGCGGTGTTATTACCAGTTTTACTTTCCGGTATTCTTTCTTGTTATCGGGCTCAATAAAATCAAATTCTGTACTTACCACCTGCCAGTTCTTTTGCTCATAGTTGTCAACCAAAATTTTATAAAATACCGCCTGCCGCCAGTAATCACCGCCATTGGGTTCGTTGTTGCCCGGTGGCATTAATTTGGTTTTTGCCTTATCTATATCTCCTGTTTTATAGTCCACCACATTTACTTCCTTGCCGGCAAACTCCAGTTTATCCAGCTTACCTTTCAGGGGAACGTTCTGTACCACAACATTCCGGATATTTCTTTCCACCGCTACAATTTTGTTCCAGGTATTGATATAGCGATCGTAATAGTTGCTTAATACTTCCTGTCCGTATTCTATTCTCCGGGCAAACTGCTCGCGGGTAAAATTTTCACGGTGACGGTTCATGTACCATTCAAAATCATTTATAAAATCCTGCCTGGCGGGGAATTTTTCTGTTGGCTGCATTTTCTCAAACAAGCGCTGCAGGGCATGGTGCACGGCCGATCCGAATTCCATCGCTTCCGATTTTCCGGAAGGTACCCTTACCAGGTTCTGATAATAGAACTGCAGCGGGCACTTGAGATAGTTGTTCAGTGCCGTTACATTCATCACAAACTTATCTAGCAGTGGCTTGATAAAATCGGCTTCTGCTTTTTCAATCTCGGGCGATTGTTCGGTCATCAGCTGTACCATGGCAAATTCGCTGATTACTTCCGTGTCAACTATTACTTTCTCAACCGGTAGCTGGTGGGTTTCCTGTATTTCAGCAATAAACATAGAAGGTTCGATTTCCTTTCCATCATTCTTAAAACTGCTGTACGAAATATGAAGGTGCAATCTTGCCCGTGTGAGTGCTACGTAAAACAATCTCCTCAGCTCTTCTTCATCCCGTTGCCGGGGTTGTGCGCCAAACATGGTATCGGGAAAAGTGTACCCCCCACCTGGTTTTCTTTTCTTTTCCCAATGAGCGGCATTACAACCCGCCAGAAAAACATGTTCAAACTCAAGCCCTTTGGAACCGTGTACGGTTAACAGATTCACGCCACTATCGCTGCCGCTCACCTGTACCAGTGGCAGGGATAATCCTTCTTTTTCCATCAGCGCAAATACATTTACCAGTTGCTGCAGTGTTAAAGACGGGTTACGCCGCGCTTCCTCTTTTATAAAATCAAACAGGCCGGTTATCACCTGCAGCTGTTCGTGCTTGTTTTCACTCCGCATCACCCAGTTCAGCACCCCTGTCTTGCGCAGGCAATTTTCAAACAGGTTTACCAGCGTTACATTAGAAACATCGGCTACCAGGCTTTCTATCGCAATACCTGCGGCTTTCATTCCCGCCGGGGGGCCCTGGCTGAACAGATCTGCTGCCGGCGCATTTATTTTTTCCTGAAGTGCCCTGCGGATGGAGGTTCTGCTGTCTCCCAACCGCTTTTCGGCTACCGCTACACTCAGTTTGGCCACTTCAATCGGCGGAATGCCAAACCAGTCGAAGTGCAATATCTCAAACAGCATCTCATCGCCACCATAGGGTACATCATGCTCTGCGGCCAGGTATTGTAATAACAGAATAAGCTTCATGG
Organism: Sediminibacterium sp.; assembly: GCA_965229175.1. Classification (GTDB taxonomy): domain Bacteria; phylum Bacteroidota; class Bacteroidia; order Chitinophagales; family Chitinophagaceae; genus Sediminibacterium. The sequence continues at coordinate 57,827 of CBDDIT010000059.1, forward strand.
CCATTGGCAAATGAAGGATATTCAGGTTGCGTTTGCTGAATACGGGAATATTTCGCTGCGCAAAATATTGCGACAGCTCTTCGCCATATTTATTTTCCTTATAGATAATCCCGATCAATCCCGGCAAAACGCCCTGCTGTAAGAGTTTCTGCACCTCAAGCGTAATATGTATCATCTCCTGGCGCTGGGTGCGGCATTCTTTAATAAACGGGGGGTTAACAAGATGCCTGATTTTTTCATTGGCGGATACCAGCGTTTTGGTAAGCCCTTCCACCTGTTTAATCAACCGTTCTTCATTCCTGTCTATCAGGGTTTTTGAAATATCCAGTATGGGCTGAACGGAACGATAGTTATTGGTAAGTACTACCGTTAGCAGATCGGCTTTGTACTGGTTAGCGAAGTCGAGCATATTAGCCACATTCGCGCCCTGGAAGCGATAAATACTCTGGTCATCATCACCCACAACAAATACATTCGGCTGCTCCCAGTAACTGATCAGCAGCTCTACCAGCCTGTTCTGTGTTCCGCTGGTATCCTGGTATTCATCAACCAGTATATACAGGAACTGCTCCTGGTAGCGCGACAATAGCAATGGGTTTTCTTCAAAAGCCCTGATTACCCAGTTGATCATATCATCAAAGTCGTACCTGTTACGGGAACGCATTAACTGCTGAAAACGGTCAAACTCATTCACCGCCGCCCGCAGCTTTTCCATTTTTTCTTTTACTTCCTGTATCTTGTTTTCTTTCCGGTCGCCGGCTTTGAATTGCTTATACGCGCGTTTGTAAACAAACTCTTCGCGGTTGTCCAGGTCGGCCAGGTATTCATCGATCTTACTGTTGATAAACGCCGGCGTCCACCCTTCGCGCTTCATGGAACTAAAAAGCTGTTGCAGGTTATTGATCTCGAAATAAACATCGCCGCGGTACCGCTTCAGGGGATGGTTTTTGGGAAACCCGTCTATTAGCTGTTTGAAGAGGTCTACTTTTTCAAGGTCAGATATCGGATCGAGTACCGTTTTTTCAAACAATGAAAGGTTTTCCTGGATAATATCATTACAGAATGCGTGGAAAGTATAGATGTTTACTTTGTAGGCATCGGGGCCGATAAAGCTGAGCAGGCGTTTGCGCATGGCTACTGCTCCGGCATCTGTATAAGTGAGGCAGAGAATGTTCTCGGGCTGCGTATCGGTATCCAGTAAAATTCTGCCGATCCTGGCACTGAGTATCTGCGTTTTGCCGGTGCCGGGGCCCGCGATTACCATTACCGGCCCTTCAATGGTGTTAACAGCCAATTGCTGCTGTTCGTTCAGCTGGTTATATATGGTGAGGAACTGTTCCGACTGTTGTTGCCTTGTGGCCATACACTAAAGTAATATCTAAAATTGAAGTAGGGAGAACTTTTCATTCATTTCGCCGTTATTATGGGCAGCAACTTTATTATGTCGACAACCTACTCCTTAAAAACAGTACAGCAAATCCCCGTTTCTCTTGATACGGCCTGGGATTTTTTCAGCAGCCCGGCAAATCTCGCGGTTATCACACCCGCGAACCTTGGATTTCATATCCGCTCCAGGCACCATGGTGAAAAAATGTATGCGGGGCAGATCATTGAATACACCGTAAAACCCGTGCTGGGCATCCCGTTATACTGGATGACCGAAATCACACACGTTGAAAACAAGAAATACTTTATAGATGAACAGCGTTTCGGCCCGTACTCACTCTGGCATCACCAGCACCACTTTAAAGAAATTACAGGTGGGGTTGAAATGACGGATATCGTTCATTATAAAATGCCGCTATGGTTTCTTGGCGATATTGCCCATACGGTCTTTGTCCGGTCGCAACTAAAAAACATATTCAATTTCAGGTTTGCTGCCGTGGATAAAAAATTCGGTTCCTGGAGCGGCGGCGGCCGGCAAGAGCATCGGATTGAATTTGGATAGCTTTTATCTCAGTTCTATCATAGGGCTTACGTTATTGTTCGCATCCACTGTTACCGCAAATATTTTTTTGCCCTCGGCACCCGTTATTTTCGAGAGATCAATGATGGCCAGCTTTTCCGCTACTACCATATACACCAATTGTGTATTGATAAACTTCGCCTCCGAGCCCGGCGGCAGCAGGAGAATTCCAAATCCTTTTATTTTCTCATCTCCCTTGTACACCAGCTTTACCTGGCTGTTCTCGAGTTTTTCAAGCAGTGGTTGTACCGGAACGGAATTGTCGATCCAGGGCATGGGCGGTACCAATGCGGGATAGCGGTAATAATGATTACGGAGGCTGTCGTTCCAGCCATTGGGGTTCCTGTCAAAAGATGAGCTGCTGAAATATACGCTTCCCTGGGTGGTAGGATATTTTCTCAGCTCTTGTATCTCCCTGGGTATCTCTTCCGGATCTTTCCAGGCAGCGTTTGAACCTGCCCGGTAAATGCCGTGGCCGATATACAGGTTTCGCCCATAACTGTGTTCATTCCACCATTTCAGGATCACATTATAATCCACCAGTTTATCAAAACGCTCCCTGTATAATTGAGGTACTACATAATCTATCCAGCCTTTCTGCAACCATAGCAGTATATCAGCATACAGGTTATCATAGTTGGTGAGCCCGGCTTTGGTGTCGCTACCCATGGGGTCCTGGCTCTTGTTACGCCACACACAAAATGGACTTACGCCAAATTTAATATGCGGGTTTGTGCTGCGGATAACATTGTGCAACTGGTAAATGATACTGTCGCAATTGCTTCTTCTCCAGTCGTCTCGGCTAAGTCCTTTTCCATACTTTTTATAATCTTTTTCATCCGGGAATTGTTTTCCGGCCACAGGGTATGGATAAAAGTAATCATCGAGATGTATGCCATCTATATCATAACGGGTAACCAGGTCTTTTACAATTTTTGAAGTATGTTCTCTCACTTCCGGCAGCCCCGGATTAAAAAATTTAGTATTGCCATACACCAAAAACCATTCGGGATGTGTTTTGGTAAGGTGGTTAGGGGCTATGGAAGACCGAAGCACATTGAATACCGCCCGGTACGGATTTATCCAGGCATGAAATTCCATACCCCGCTTATGGGTTTCGGTGATCATGAATTCCAGCGGATCATAGGAGGGTGTTGGGGCCAGACCCTGTTTTCCGGTAAGGTATTCGCTCCAGGGCTCATGGGGCGATTTATACATCGCGTCACCTGATGGCCTCACCTGAACCAGCATTACATTCATACCGTTTTTCTGGTGCATATCAAGCAGGTGCAGGTATTCTGCTTTTTGCTGTTCAACCGAAAGATTCCGTTTGCGGGGCCAGTCGATATTCTCAACCGTTGCTACCCATACCCCCCTGAACTCGTAGTTAGGGGAAGAAAACTGAGCCCTGCTTTCCCCGCCCAGGCAACACAGCAATAACACCCATATTAATGATCTTGACCTCATCGTGCAAAGATAAATGCTTAGGGTGAGGGATAAGGGGTTGGAAGCGACTTTTCGTGAGGCGTGAGGCGTGAGACGTGAGACGTGAGGCGTGAATCGTGAGACGCGAATTGTATAAACCCTGGAATCCCTCATTCACGATTCACGATTCACGGTTCACGGTTCACGCCTCACGAACATCGCGCATCTTGTCCAGGAGCGAATTCAGTTGCTCGGCATCTTCTACGGTGAGGCCATGGAGAAGCGCATCTATCAGGTGATTGGTTTTTTCCAGCTTTTCGAGTATGGTAAGTCCTTTTTTCGCTATGATAACGTCAACCAGCCGTTTATCCGCCGGGCAGACTTTTTTCTCTACCAGGCCCTTGCGCAGCATACGTTCCACTATCCGGCTCGTGTCGCTCATTTTATCCAGCATGCGCTCACGGATCTGCAGGGTACTAAGCGGCTCCCTGCTTCCTTTCAATATCCTGAGGATATTATATTGCTGCTGTGTGATGTCTTCCGTATCAAGGAAGGATTTAATTCTTTCATTCAGCCAGTTAGCAGAAAAAATAATGTTAACGCAGGCTTTCTGGTACTCATTCCGGAATGTTTGCTGCTGAATATCTTTTTCAATACTCATGGTGGAACGGTTTGTGGTTTGTAGTTTGCGGTTGTGGTTGGGTTTGTGGTTGGGGCTTTCGGGTCTGAAGATATTACTTTACCCCCAACTACAAACCACAAACCACAAACTACAAACCGCTCTTTATTTTTCCCAAACTGTTAGCCCTTCGCTGCAGTTGGCGCAGATGTCTATGTTTTTGCGGCTGGTCATCAGTTCGCGGCGGAATTGTTTATAATTCTCGTTTTGCCAGGTTTCTTTAAACCGCTGCGTTTTTAGATTGCCTAACTGGTGGGTTGCGTCTTTATCAAAACAACAGGGCACTACCAGTCCATCCCAAGTGATAACATTGGCGTGCCACAATTTCCAGCAATGATTGCCAAGACCGCTTTTCGATTGCATTTTTCCGCTTGCGTCTTTCCTGTAGCGGCTGTATTTATTATTTTCAGGTATGAGGTTATGCGGATCATTTTCGTAATCGTATACCTGTGCTGTTTTAAAACGAACCTGGTCTACGCCGATTTCCTTGCCTAGTTTTTTTACGTCTTCTATCTGGTGTTCGTTTGGTTTTACTACCAGGAACTGGAAAAATATAAAAGGTGTTTTGCTGTTCAGTTCCTTTTTCCATTTAACAATATTCCGTGCGCCTTCCAATACTTTATCAAGCTTGCCTCCTACCCTGTATTGCTGGTATACATCCTGTGTGGTTCCGTCTATCGAGATAATCAGGCGGTCGAGGCCGCTTTCAACTGTTTGCTTCGCTTTTTCATCCGTCAGGTAATGCGCGTTGGTAGAAGTGGCCGTATACAATCCCTTATCATGCGCATACTTTACCATTTTTAAAAAATCTTTATTCAGGAATGGCTCTCCCTGGAAATAAAAGATAAGGTATAGCAGGTCCTTATAGATATCATCAATCGTTTGCTTAAAAAAACTATCCTCCAGCATACCAGTGGGCCTTGTAAAAGCGCGGAGGCCACTGGGGCATTCGGGGCAGCGCAGGTTACAGGAGGTGGTAGGCTCAAAAGAAATGGAGATCGGCAAACCCCACTGTACCGGCTTGCCTGTTAGCCGGGAAAGCTGGTAGCTGCCATACACCTTAGCTGCGTTCCATAAGCGTCGCGCACTGAGCTTGGTTAAAAAATTAATGCTATCGTTCCAGTTAAAATAAGCCATAGGTAATTGTAAAAATAGGCCGAGTTTCCCTGCTTCAGCACTTCCGGTGCTAAAAAACTTGCCGTTGCGCTTCCGGGGAGGAAAAACGGGCAGGTCTATTGATAAATAATTGAAAATCAATGCCTCAAAAACAAAGTGCCGGTTTAACGTTTTATTGGTAAACATTGGGCACCTTTTTGCATCTTATATATAGAGAACACCGTAAGTAAGAAAGTGGTATTTAGAAAGGATTAACAGTGTGGAAAAAACCGGTGGCATACGTTTTGTGTTATTAATAGTAGAAACCGTTTAAAAGAACATAAGAATTTTCTCATAAGCAGTTAGTTTTGGTTGCGGTCCCGATTTCCATCGGGACCAATTTTTTTATGACCTGCTTAGAAATTTTTTTCGGCTAACCAGCCATCCCAATAGGCAGCCAGTGCTGTCTGCCAAAACATCCATCCATTCAAAGCTGCGGTTAGGTATCCATTTTTCCTGTACAAGCTCCATGATCATCCCATATGCAATTCCCGCGGCAGCAATAAAAGAAAAGACATTTTTTTTCCTGCTTTCATTAAGCGGGCTGGACTGAAATGGAGAGGAAAGCAGCACACAAAGCGTTCCAAAGAGACAGATATGTATCCATTTATCGGCATGTATGACTGCCAGGAACGAGTATCGCGGAAGAGTTGACCCTGGCAAACAAAGCAGTACAAAACTCATTATAAACCAGGCAATTGCGGGAATGAAGCGAACGAATTTCAACGGCGGGAGGGCTGTTTTCACAACACGAAAATAGTTTTAAATGGCTTTGCTGGCCACATACAGCTGGTCCAGGTGAGGAGTAGGGCTGCCACCTTTATCTTCGAGTGTAATAGCGAACAGGGAAGCTTTCGGAATATTCTTCATTTTACATAAACCCGCGCATGAGCCTATCACGCCGGCATCCACGGGCTTGTTGTCTACCATGGCCCATAACTGGTACTGCTTGCCTGTAGGGGCTTCGGGGAGCTGGTTCAGAAGCACATAGACATCTTTTGACTTGGTATCCCAAAATGCAGTAACCAGGTTGCTTTCGTGGCCTGGCACGCCCGGCATGGGTACTTTGGCAACGGTTGGATCGCTCATCAGCTGCATACTTTGGTACATATCCAGCATTTTCGTTTGCGTATGCTGGTTTTCAACCAGGAGGGTATTTTTTTCCACTACCAATGCCAGGTAGGCAGCAGACGCCGATTTGAACTGGGTATAAAAATACACATTCAGCAAGGCGCTGGCGATAAGAAGGATGATCGATGCGGCTGCTATGTATTTTACCAGGTTGAAACGCCTGGAAATGGCCACAACAGGAGCCGGCCGGGCTTCTGACGCATCCAGTATTTCGAATAATTTTTGTTTTGTTGTGTCGGGAGGGGGCATGGCATTGGCAACAGCAGCTTTTTCCAGTGCGGCTTCAAACGCGTCGATGGCTTCCCGTATTTCGGGATACTGACGGCTGAGCTTTACCAGTTCGGCTGCTTCCTGTTCTCCGGCCATGCCTAACACATAGCTTTCGATCACACCACTTTGTATGTACTCCTGTATATTCAACTTTATGGTTTAATCATTTCCCTTAACAGAATCAATGCGGTTCTTAACCTGGTTTTCACGGTTCCCAGGGGTATATTTAATGTTTTTGCTATTTCATCCTGGGTATATCCCTGGAAATAAGAAAGGTCAACCAGTACCCGGTATTCTTCCTTTAACTGGTATACTATCTTTTTCAGACCGATCGTATCCGTATTCATTTCACTACTGCCTGCCGCCCGCTGGGTGAGATCGGTGAGTTCGCCGGTATTCCTGTTATTCCGGAAACCTTTGCTACGCACCGTGTCGATTGAGGCGTTCCTGGCAATATTCAGCATCCACGTAAATAACCTTCCTTTGGCTGTATCGTAGCTTTCTATCTGCCTCCAGATCTTTACGAATACGTCCTGCAGGATATCGCTGGCCAGCTCCTCTTCATTAACAATATTAAAGATTACCCCACGCAATGCTCCCGCATAGTTGTCGTACAGGTAACTGTACGCAGCCTTATTGCGCTGTTGCAGTAACAGCACCAATTCGGGTTCGTTGTATTTGGTAACTACTTCCAAATAGAGGATGGCTTAGGTTGTATGGAAGATATACGGTGAACGGAAAGGGTTGGATTTATCCAACCAGGGCCGCATATGCTTCCGCGCTCATGAGAGCCTCAACGGTAGCGGGATCTGATACGGTAACTTTTACCATCCAGCCCTCGCCATATGGGTCTGTATTAACCAGCTCAGGTTGCTTTTCCAGGACGGGATTCACTTCATTTACGGTACCGGCAACAGGCAGGAACAGGTCGCTGACAGTTTTTACCGCCTCAACCGTACCAAAAATCTCCTCTGCGGCCAGTGTTTTACCTACCGTATTGATATCTACATAGACAATATCGCCCAGTTCATGCTGCGCAAAATCTGTAATACCTATTGTAGCGGTACTGCCTTCTAATAATATCCATTCGTGGTCCTTGGTGTAGCGGAGATTAGCCGGAAAATTCATGTGATGTGTTTTTGGTATTACAAATATATCATGGATGAAATGATTTTATCGAGTATTTTCTGAGAAAATCGTGAGACGTGAGATGTGAATGAAGGCGGCATGGCTACTCCCTTTCACGGTTCACGATTGACGGTTCACGGGTTCACGCTAAAACCCCTGCTGCTCGAAATACAGGAGTACATGATCTTTGAGAAAGTTCTCCTGGACAGGAAGGATCATTACGGGCAGTTCTTTTACCTGTTTATAATGGGGCCAGCCGTCTGCGTCATGGCCTTCCAGTATATAGTATCCGCTTTGGCTCAGTACTTTGCATACGGCCACATGCATCAGGTCCTGCTTTTGTTCTTTTGATATTTTTTCCGCCATAAAGCCCGTTTCCTGTAAGCCTATCAGGAACAGGACGCCTTCCAGGTCGGGCTTTTTACCGAATCTTTCCATCAGTTTGGCCTCCAGCGACCACCATCTTTGCTGCAAATCATCTGTTACTAACATATATCGCAAAGGTAAACGGTGGATCATCACCGGGCAAAAGTTATCTTTGCGGCAAAACGAACATTTTTATGCTACAGGTGAGCGTATTGCGAAATAACACGGAAGAGGTTAAAAAGAGACTGGCGGTTAAACATTTCAGGCAGCCGGAGCTGGTGGATACGATTATATCACTGGACGACCAGCGTAAAAAATTACAGGCCGATTTTGATCATACGCAATCGAAAGTAAATGCCGCGTCCAAAGACATTGGCAAGCTGATGGGGCAGGGAAAAAAAGAAGAGGCAGAAGCCCTGAAAACTGATGTAGGTAACTGGAAATCCACCTTAGAGCCTTTGAAGGAACAAATGGCTGCGGTAGAGAAAGAGCTGCAGGATACCCTTGTGATACTACCTAACCTGCCCTCCACACAAGTACCCGAAGGCAGCTCACCCGAGGAAAATATTACCGTAAAGCAAGGCGGGCTTACCAAACCATTGCCCCAGGGTGCCCTGCCCCACTGGGATCTGATTACAAAATACAAACTGGTGGATTTTGAAACCGGCGCAAAAATTACCGGCCGCGGCTTCCCCCTGTACACGGGGCAGGGCGCACGTTTACAAAGGGCACTCGTACAATATTTTTTAGACTACAATACCGCTGCGGGCTATACCGAATACCTTCCGCCGTTTATGGTAAATGAAGCCAGCGCATTTGCTACCGGCCAGTTACCCGATAAGGAAGGGCAGATGTACCATGCTACCGCCGATAATTTTTATCTCATTCCCACTGCCGAAGTGCCGGTAACCAATATTTACCGTGATACCATCGTAAAGCAGGACGAGTTACCTATTAAAATGACGGCCTACTCACCCTGTTTCCGCCGCGAAGCGGGCAGCTTTGGTAAAGATGTTCGCGGCCTGAACCGTGTACACCAGTTTGAGAAAGTGGAGATCATACAAATAGTTGAGCCCGAAAAAAGTTACGCCGTTCTGGAAGAAATGGTAACGCATGTTGAGCAACTCTTGCAACAACTTGAGCTTCCTTACAGAATTTTAAAATTATGTGGCGGCGACATGGGGTTCACCAGTGCTCTTACCTACGATTTTGAGGTTTTCAGTGCCGCACAGGAACGCTGGCTGGAAGTAAGCAGCGTAAGCAATTTTGAAAGCTATCAAACCAACCGGATGAAATGCCGGTACAAAGATGCCGAGGGTAAAATGCAGCTTACCCATTCTTTAAATGGCAGCTCATTAGCACTGCCGCGGATTGTTGCGTGTTTACTGGAAAACAATCAAACTGCAGACGGTATCGAATTACCAAAAGTGCTCCATTCTTATTTCGGAACCGCAGTGATAAAATAGAGTAAGATAAAAATAAAGTAGAACGCTAATCGTTCATCATTCCAACCAACCACTGGAAACTTGACATCGGAAACTGGAGATTCAAAATTCCTCTCCTAATGCCTGATATCTACTGTTGTTCCAACCGGCAGCATAGAGAACAGTTCCTTTACATACTGGTTCTTTGTGCTGATGCATCCTTCCGTCCAGTTCTGGTATTGGTCTATAGCAAAATCTTCATGGGGCCATGTGCCGTGAATGCCTATTTCTCCGCCAATCTTGGCATCGGCGGGTATCAGTCCCTTTGCTTTTCTTTCATTGAATTTTTCATAGCTCTCTTTCGTCGGGTAGTCTATTCCCATAAAGCTTTCCCATTTGGGATGCTTTCTCTTGGCCTGAATATGAAAAATGCCTTCCGGCGTTCGCCTGTCTCCCTGGTATAATTTATCGCCCATGTCTTTGTTGCCAAACACTACAGGGTAGGTTACCAGCCACTCACCGGTAGAATCAAACAACTGCATTTCATATTTACTCTTTTGAATAACTACCAGGTAAGTATTCTTGGTAGCAATTCCCGCACGTCCCGTTTGTTTGAACGCGCTCTGAGTAAGGCACACGGTGGCACCCAGCAGGATCAGAGAGAATCGGGTTCTCATTATGAAAATTTAATTTGACTGTAATCTAAAGTATTGTAACAATTCCTGAGGGTTAATTCACAAAATTTTTTGATTATTATTATACGGGGAGTAATATCTACAAGAGTAAACGCTTATCGATACCGCAGCTTGTAAACGAAAAAATAGATATGGAATTGTGCAGCGTGCATGCATGGGGTAGAAATTCTACATTTTCTGCTTAGCTATAAGCTACGAGCGGTGAGCTTTGTACAAAAAAACGCCTCTTAGAAAAGAGGCGTTGGTATACAAGTATACAACATGAGAAAAAATTCTACCAGTTACTAAACCTGATCCCTACTGAATACGGATATTGTTCCATGCGGGTAACATTCTTCTGTAAGCGGTTCAGACTATAGGAACCGAATAAACGTACCGGGCCCAATCCGATCTCCCCTATCGCAGCCAACCGCCATGGCTCAAGGTTAAAGTCGCCGCTGATCTTTTGTTTGCCTCTCTCGCTGCTGATCTGCTTATTTCTGCTGTCGATAAGATATCCTGCACTTACACCTGCGCTGAAACTGAAGCCCCTGCGGCGATCCGGAGTTGTATTGATGTTCACCATAAAGGGCACCGTTAGGTAAGCAACATATAATTTGTTCTTCGAAAAACTGATCGAGTCATTAAAAGCGTAAGGTGCCGGGTCTTTTCTGAAGCTGATACGGCTATCGTAGCGGAAATTGTACATCTCAAGGCCCAGTCCATATTTCAGGTTCACCACATGTTTTACAACATTCAGCTTTTGCATAAACAGCCAGATATTTACATTGCTCGATTTGCCGGTATTAAGTGTGGTACTGTTCTGATCTACAGGCCCATCGGCGGCCCGCAAGGTTTTTAAATACGGACCTGCCTGCGCGTTAGCATAATTCGTTTCATCGCGGTAGTTGGCAAAGCCCAGGTCGAAAATGAACCAGTTGGTGCTAATATTGCTCCTTCTGCGTGAACGGCGCTCTACCCGGTACTCAAAACTGCTGTTTTTGTTATTAGTAATATTCACCTCAGCCGATATTGAGCTGGTCTTGTTCTTTTTGATAATAATAAAGTTTCCCACTTTAACGGTGTCTGAACTTTTCCCGGTGCTATCGGACTGGGCAAAACCTGATCCTGCCAACAACAGGGCTCCTATTGCAAATACTAAACGTTTCATACGATCTTCTTTAAAATTTTATTTTAATGTTCTCGAACCGGCCGGGGTGGCGGATTCTGTTCTGTTATCTTCTTCCTGTTGTTTGGCCTTGCTGCGGAAAATGCTGCCGGCTTTGCGGAAGAAGCCTCTCAGTTTATCCTTGTTTATTTCAAGAGAGCCCAGGTATAGACTTTTCTTTTCGTCGTCTGTGTCAAGCTCCCTGTACACAGCACTGTGAACCCCGCTTGCTGCCCCTTCCTCATCCGGATGAGGAATGCGCTTCATCGTTTCACTACTCTCATCTGAAAAATTGGCCGCAATAACCCTGTCGGTTACCAGGGGTCTTTCTTCCGCCGCGCTATTTACCGTAGACGCGGCCGGCAATTTGTCTTCCCCCTGGGTGGCCCTGTTGGCGGTAACAGGGTTTGACTGAATATTCGCGCCTTCATTTACCAGTTGAGCTATGTTTTGCTGTATGGGAGCGGTGGTTCCGGTTATAAACTTTTCTTTCTTTACTACAGCTGCCATGCCTGAACGATCATCCTTCGTTACCGATATTGCCGGGTTGGGCTGTGCATCGCCGGAGGCAGGCTTGTTACCGGGTGTTGCCATATTTGTTTTGGCCAGGTTGGATACAGGTGATGGATCTTTGGGCAGGAGTGTCCATACCAGAACCGCCGCACCAATAAACACCGCCGCAACCGCCAACCTTACCCAACGCATATATACCACCGGCCTTTTTTCTTCCCTGCGATACAAAGAAGCTTTGTTTGCAAAAACAACAGTTTCCACCGGGAGCTTTGTTTGCTTTAACAGGGTAAAAGCATCCTGGTACCCCGGATTCTGTAAAACAAAGACCTCAACTTTCTCTTTGGCTGATTCATCCAATTCATTATCTACATATAGTAAAAACTGCTCTTCATAATTAGCCGCCGTGATATCTTTCGCTTCAAACCTGTACAGCGAATGCTTGCCCGTGAAAGAAACAGGATCGGCAGGAAGCTGTAACTGCTCAAATAAAGCCAGTTCAGATGCCAGGTCGGGATTCTCCGTTACAAACCGGTCAACAGCCTGCCTGTCTGCAGGCGACAACTCGCCGTCTGCATACATCATGAAAAATTCCTCGTAATTATCTCTGTTGATCACTGGTTTCGCTGATTTAATCGCTGATTGCTCAGATTTTTTTATGATTTCGCGGATTCTTTCCGCTGGTCTTCTGTTTTTTACCGCACATTTTCCGGGCTCACCAGATACGTTCTCAAAGTTTGCCTTGCCCGGTGCAGGTACACTTTTACCTGGCTTTCACTCAAACTCATAATTTCTCCAATTTCCTCATAGCTGTAGCCTTCATAGTCTTTCAACATTACCAGGCTTCTTTGTGTTTCATTCAGCCTGTTTACCGCTTCCATCAGTATTTTCTTCATGCTGCTGTTAGTTCCCTGGTGCTGCACCCTGCCATCTTCCTCAAACTCCTCTTTAAGCTGCACCCGTTTATTTTTCCGGATATGGTCGATCATCTGGTTATAAGCAACGGTAAAAAGGTATGATTTCGACTTTGCCGACTCTACCTGGTCGCGGTTACGCCATAATTTCTCGAATGCGGTCTGCACAATATCCCTTGCGTCTTCTTCATGACGCAGGTTCTTCACGATAAAGCGGTAAACATTATCGGCATACTGGTTCACGCATTCATTGTATTCTTTCTCAGTCATAACAGCAGCGGTGATTCAATTTGGTTGCCTGGTACTGTAATTATACGATACAGGACGAATATTGTTACAGGCTGCAAAGAAAAAACATCTCCTGCGGCAAAATGCCGGGTTCTTTACAGGCGGCCAAGGGGAATGACGGGTGACAGGGGACCCTAATAATCAATTACCTGCTCCTGTATACGCTCCGGAATCTCTCTCCATTCATACTGCTGGTTGCGCAGCTGGGGCTCAAAACCGGCTTCGCGGATAGCATCCTGCATGGTGCGGTACGTAAAACGGTGGGGGGCACCTGCGGCACTTACCACGTTTTCTTCGATCATAATACTGCCAAAATCATTGGCTCCGGCGTGTAAACAGATCTGGGCCGTTTGTTTTCCTACTGTCAGCCAGCTGGCCTGTATGTTCTTTACATTCGGCAGCATGATTCGGCTGATGGCTATCATCCTGATATATTCATCCGGTGTTGTGAGGTTATGTACCCCCCTGATGCGAGCCAGCAGGGTGTCTACATCCTGGAAGGTCCAGGGTATAAAAGCCAGGAAACCCTTGGCATTCTCCGGCTTCCGGCTCTGTACCTCACGTATACGGGTGAGGTGAATAAAACGCTCTTCCAAAGTCTCTACATGACCAAACATCATGGTGGCACTGGTAGTGATATGTAGTTTGTGCGCCTCGTGCATGATGGCCAGCCACTCGTCAGCCCCGCATTTTCCTTTGGAAATCAGCCTGCGCACCCTGTCTACCAATATCTCGGCACCGGCTCCCGGCAGGGAGTCCAGTCCTGCCTCCTGTAGAGCTTTCAGCACATCGTGGTGACTCATTTTTTCCAGCTTACAGATATGCGCCACTTCGGGTGGCCCGAGAGAGTGGAGTTTGATAGTAGGATATTCCTGCTTGATCTGGCGGAAGGTTTTGGTGTAAAAGTCCAGTCCCAGCCCCGGATGGTGCCCCCCCTGCAGCAATAGCTGGTCTCCCCCCAATTGCAGGGTTTCTTCTATTTTTTTCCGGTAGGTGGGCATATCGGTAATATAGGCTTCGGCATGGCCGGGTATCCGGTAAAAATTGCAGAATTTACAGTTGGCAATACAAACATTGGTTGTATTTACATTACGGTCTATCTGCCAGGTAACCTTATTGTGGGGTACCTGTTTCTTCCTCATTTCATCTGCCACATACATTAATTCGGTTAGAGGGGCCTGCTCAAATAAAAACATTCCTTCTTCTATGCTTAAAAAAGAAAAATCCAGGGCTTTCTGGTACAGATCGGCTAATTGCATGGTTGGTTGATTGTAAAGCAAAGGTAGGAGGTAGCCGCCAGCTATAATTCACGAAAAACGGAGAACCAAGCCGCCTATCGCTCATTTTATTTGTCTACCTAACCGGTAATTCCCTCTGTATACCCCCATATTTAACAGATATAGTCCCGAATTACACTTTTTTTGTATGTTTATCCGAATGAAGGCGCAACTCACTTCGATTGTACTTGCCCTGCTGTGCATAACCGCGGCGGCCCAGGAGGAATTTGTTCCCCCGCAGGCCCGCCTGATTACCCGGATCCGTTTTGCTCATCTAAGCGGGGGAATCGTAATTGTTAAGGCCCAGATAGATGATTTTCCCGACTCACTGAACTTTGTGTTCGATACGGGCAGCGGCGGAATATCGCTCGATTCGGCCACCGCGGATTACCTGAAGTTGAAAAGAATAAAGACAGACCGGACCATACGGGGCATCGCTGGTATGAGAACGGTTGAGTTCGCCAATAACCATTCCTTGAAATTTCCCGGGCTTACCACCGAACATCTCGATTTTCATATCAATGACTACGAACTGCTGACCAGTGTATATGGAATCAAGATTGATGGTGTAATGGGTTACAGCTTCCTGCGGCGTTATATTGCCCGGGTCGACTATGATAATTTTTTTATAGAGATATTCTCTCCCGGCACATTCAGGTATCCCCGGGGAGGCGTACTGCTGAAGCCTAATTTCTCCACTCTTCCCATGCAAACTGCTTTTATTAATGATGAAAGGCCCATTGTAAGCCGCTTTATTTTTGATACAGGTGCCGGATTGAGTTTTCTTTTGTCGAAAGACTTTGTGGATGACAGTACTGTTTTCAGGAAGAAAAGGAAATTCTATCCCACCCAGGCTGAGGGGCTGGGTGGAAAGACGAAGATGGATATCACCGTAGTGAAGGAAGTGAGGATCGGTCCGTATAAATTTAAGAAAGTGCCGGTACATGTTTTTGAAGACGATTACAACGTAACTTCTTACCCACTGCTGGGCGGGATTATGGGCAATGATATCCTGCGCAGGTTCAATGTTATCTTAAATTACCCCGAGCAAAGCATTCATCTCAAATCCAACTCTCATTTTGCCGATCCGTTTGATTATGCTTACACGGGGCTGGGTATTTACCTGATCGACGGGGAGATAAGAGTAATAGATGTGATGCCCGACTCTCCGGGCGATTATGCCGGATTCCTGCCAGGTGATATCATTTTCTCGGTGGAAAGCAATGTTACCAAGAATATCCAGGCCTATAAAACCCTTTTCCAGAACAGCATAGGCAAGGTAAAAGTGGTCATATTCCGCAACCAGCGGCCCCTGGTTTTAACATTGGATGTTAAGGATATCAGGAGATAAACGATTCTAGGAAGCATAGTGCCAATACGCTAAATTTGCACCCTACTTTAAATGGAAACATGATCGGATATAATCGTTTTGTTTTAGATAATGGTTTACGGGTGCTGGTACATGAGGATCACTCCACACCCATGGCGGTGGTGAATATAATGTATGATGTTGGCGCGAGAGATGAGAACCCGGAGAAGACAGGGTTTGCGCATTTGTTTGAGCACCTGATGTTCGGGGGCAGCATACATGTTCCCGATTACGATGAGCCACTGCAGCGTGCCGGCGGTGAGAATAACGCCTATACTACCAATGACCTCACCAATTATTACTGCCAGCTGCCCGCTGAAAATATTGAAACGGCTTTCTGGCTGGAAAGCGACAGGATGTTAAGTCTTGCCTTTGGCGAAAAAAGCCTTTCCGTTCAGCGCAAAGTAGTATGTGAAGAATTCAAAGAGCACTATATCAACAAGCCCTATGGCGATATCTGGCATAAAATGCGCGAACTGGCCTACCAGGTACACCCTTACCGCTGGATGACCATCGGCAAAGAATTAAGCCATGTTGAGAACGCCAATATTGATGATGTAAAAGCCTTTTTTTTCAAACACTACCGCCCTGTTAATGCCATCCTGGTGGTGGCGGGTAATATAAAAACAGAAGATATCAGGCGTCTGGCGGAAAAATGGTTTGGTGATATTCCCATGGGCGAAAAATATCATCGCAACCTTCCGCAGGAGCCGGTACAAACCGAAGCGCGCAGGGCTGAGATGTATGCCAATGTTCCGGTAGACGCTTTCATCAAAACATGGCATATGGAGTCGCGCCTGCACAAAGGGTATTATGCAACCGATCTTATTACCGAAATACTGGGTGGGGGTGGCTCTTCCCGGCTGTACCAGGCATTGGTAAAAGAGAAACAACTTTTTTCAGGGCTGGATGTACACCACTGGGGCAGTACAGACAATGGCCTTGTAGCCATTGAGGGAAAGCTGGTAAAAGGCGTGGCCCTGGAAACCGCTGAAAAAGCAGTGGAAGAAGAGCTGGAAAAGATCAGAACTACACAGGTAAAAGAATCGGAGCTGCAGAAAGTAAAGAACAAAACAGAAAGTATGATCGCTTTTGAAGACATGAGTGTCATGAACCGCGCTATCAGCCTGGCTACCTACGAACTGCTGGGCGACGCAGAACTGATGAACACTGAATTACAGCGCTACCGCGATGTAACCGTGGAAGATATACAGCAATACAGCTCAGCTATTTTCAGGGAAGAAAACAGCAATACCTTATTTTATCATAGCAAGTAATTTTAAAAAGATAGATGCCTAACAGGAACAGTGCCCCGGATATGATAGATGCAGTAGATATGCAACTGCAATTACAACCTTACACCTCTTTTATGTTAGACAATGGGGTTCCCGTATATACGGTTGATGGAGGTGCGCAGGAAGTACTAATGATTGAGCTGGTTTTTTTTGCGGGTAACTGGTACGAGGAAAAAAACATAGTTGCCGCAACAACTAATTTTATGCTGAAGAACGGTACCCGGCAAAAAAACGCTTTCAGCATTAATGAACATTTTGATTTTTACGGTGCCTACCTTAACCGCAGCTGCTATAACGAAACAGCCGTACTTACGCTTCACTGCCTCAGCAAATATGTGGCCGAATTGCTGCCCGTTGTAGCAGAACTGATTACCGACAGTATTTTCCCGGAAGAAGAGTTGGCTATCTACCAGCAGAACCAGAAACAAAGGCTGGATATTAACCTGAAAAAATGCGATTTTGTTGCCAACCGGCTGATAGACGAATATGTTTACGGGTTTCACCATCCTTACGGCAGGTATACCTCAACCCTGGATTTTGATAACCTGCAGCGGAACGATCTGCTCGAGTTTTATAAACGGATGTACACCGAAGGGAAATGCCTGGTATTTGCGGCAGGTAAAATTCCCGCCGACCTGGCAACACAACTGAACAAAGTAATTGGCAGTCTTCCGCTCAACCGGCATGGCCTTCCCGGGGTTCAGTTCAACCCGGAGCCGGCCACCATCAAAAAGAATCATCTTATCAATGATCCGGATGGTGTGCAGGGAGCTATTCGTATTGCGCGGCCATTCCCCAACAGGCATCACCCCGATTTTTCCAAAATGCAGGTGCTGAACAATGTTTTCGGTGGATTCTTTGGCTCCAGGCTGATGAGCAATATCCGGGAAGACAAGGGTTACACCTATGGCATTCACAGCCATATCCAAAACCATATCCACACCAGTGCCCTGGTAATAGGTACTGAAGCCGGGCGGGATGTTTGCGATGCCACGATAGATGAGATTTATAAGGAAATGAATATCCTTTGCAAAGAACCCATTGAAGAGGAAGAACTGGACCTGGTTCGAAACTATATGATCGGTTCATTGCTGGGCGACCTGGACGGCCCCTTCCAGATCATTGCACGCTGGAAAAACTATATACTGAATGGCGTGGACGAAAAGTACTTTTACGAAAGCCTTAATACGGTAAGAACCGTTAGTGCGGACGAATTACGCCAATTGGCTAATCAATACTTAGACCGGGATGCGTTTTATGAATTGCTGGTGGTGTGATGACAGATGACCGATAAACCCAGGGGCTAGATGCAAAGGAAAGGACGGGCAACGGTTTCGATATAGCCTGTTTCACAGGCGGGTTTGGCTTCCCGCTTCTTGAGTGAGCACAGGGTTGCCATGAATATCAAAGCCAGGCCAAGTACAAAGGGTAATAATTTATTAGGAGTACGCATAAAATCAGGTTTATTATCGCTGTTGCATACTAAGGAGTAAGATACTTTGCAAAGGTTGGAACAGTGCCTGGAATAAATCTCCCCGCTTACCCTTTCCTGCGCCTTTGTGCCTTTGCGGACCCATTTTTCCTCGCAAACGCGCAAAGGCGCGAATCGTTACCTTCATGGTATGGACTCTGCAGAACCCTTACTTACCCTTGAGCAGCTGTCTGCCAGTCAACTGGCGGATTTTATTAACAACCTGATCGAAAGGGATTTTTCGCGCCTGGTTCAACTGCTGTACCGGCTGGATGTGAGCGAAGAAAAAATAAAGACCGTTTTAATAGAAAATCCATCCGGCGATGCGGGTGCGATGCTGGCACAGATCATCCTGGAACGGATTGCCCAAAGAGAAAAAACAAAAAATATGTTCCGGCAGGAAGGAAAAATCCCGGATGCCGATAAATGGTAAACCGCTATACCTGATTGGCCACACACTACCTCAAAAGTTCATCCACCTTTTTAAAGGCATATCCCTTACCCTTCAGGTAAACGATCAATTCTTCCAGTTTATCATACAACTTGTCTTTTCGTCTCGGGTCGGTTCCGGCATGAACCAGCAGTATCACACCGTTTAACCCATTCTGGCTTGTTTCAGCAAGTTTCCTGATTGAGTTGTAGATCATCTCACTGCTCTTATACGATGCACCCATTTCCGGATAGGTATAGTCGGCATTGCTGGTTGTACCCGGTGTAAAACTAAACAGCTTTATTCCGGCTGTATCCATCCACTGGCCCACTTTATCATTCCACCATTCATAAGGGGGTATGAATAACCTGCTGATATCCTCATCTTTTATCCCGGCTTCCAGCATCGCATCCTGGTTTTTATAAAAATCGGCAAACAGCGAGTCTTTGGTAACCAGCAAACTATCCCGCCGCGCCCAGTCGCAGTACAGCAGGTGGGCATCTGAATGCGGCCCCATTTCATTGCCCTGCCGGTACAGCCGGGTAATCATCGGCTGAAATTCTTTGTTCCGGTAGAATCTGCCGGTAAAAAAGAACGAGCCATTTATTTTTTGCTTTTCCAGTGTATGGGCAATGGTGGCAAGGCCATCACCAAACTCATCTCCTGTAAATACAAGTGCCAGTTCCTTTTTTGCAGAATCACCCCTGATAATGGCCTTATGTGAAAACTTGTATTTGTATGCGCCAGGAACCTGTCCTGCCCAGCCACCCCGAAACATGGATTCCTGCTGTTGGGCAGCCAGCAGGTAAATCAGGGATGCGGTTCCATCCATGGTTGGTTCATTGGTGCTATAGTCTCCGTAGTCGTCATGATACACGGCCAGGTTGCTCTGAAAGGAGGCATACTCGTCCTCATCCTGTAGCTTGATTCCGATCAACCCTTTATAGATGGATGTGTATACGGGTCCGTCTACCAGCCCGCCATCTATCGGATAATTTTTCAAATGGGTAAATGCAGAGTGAGGGTCTACCGGCGTATCACCAGATGCCGGTAAGCCATATACCATACTGGTTCCCCAGGGATTGCAGCCGAATAGCCAATCAATATTAGCCTGCTGCAACTCATTAAAACCTGCATCGCCGGAAAGTTGCTGGTACCAGTAACATTGAATAGCGAAAGAAGTAGTTAGATTGTTGCTGCACCAGATAAAAGGAATGCCCCGGTAAAAAGCGTTGGCTTTTGCTTTGTTCCAGACTTTCTCTATCCCCTCCTTATAATAGCCAATAACGGTATCCGCATTCTTCGCAGCAGTATCTGCCGTTAGGGTCTTCCGGAGTCTTAACTGTTTCGCCAATTCATAATGTCCGGGATTGATAAAAGGATACCATTGGTAATGTTTGGCGGTATCTTCTCCGAGCCAGGGCGTTATCTTTTCCTGCCGCGCATACCTATTGCTTTCTTTGAGATAATAGGCATTATCACCCCCTTTTGGCAAATAGTTACCCATTTCATACAAAGAAACAGCGGCTAGTTCCATATCGTCTACCCAGTTGTCTTCCGCGTATATATAAGGCGATTTAACAGACACCGTTTGTGTAACACCCGGCTTTTTCTGCGCAAACCGGAAAGCCTCCAAAGCTTTGGAGGAATAACCATACTGTTTTCGGTCAATGGCAGTCTTCCTGAAAAGAGCACTGTTCTCATACAAGGTATGTGCCAGCGAAAACACACTTGAAAACTTTGCTGCCGTAGAAGAAGTGCCGGTTGTATTATTCATGAACTTTCCGCGTTGCTGTGGCTCGCCATTAATAAAATACACCGGGCGTTCAAACCCCCTTCCATAAAAACTATCTTCCCTGGGTATCCGCATACCCATATGATCCCTGTCATCACCCAGTTGATTGTACATATGATGGGGGTTGGGAAACATTTTCAGCAACCAGTCTATTCCCCAGTGAGCCTCATCCACTATGTCCGGCACCCCATTCTTTCCTGCAAGCCCATTGGCCTGGTGCCGGTCTGTAAACAGGAAAGGAAAATCCCGGTAAGCCGCCAGCAAATGATACGTGGCGTTGGCAGTTGTGGTACTGTATTGCAGGTAGTCGCTCGCATCGTGCCATCCACCGGTTACATCTATATGGGTGCTGTCTGGCAGGGGCCCATACAAACTGTACCCATCGTGTGTATGGCAGCTATCTTTTAAAAAGGGATTAAACCCGCTTCTTTGCTGGCGCATATACCGTAAACAAAAATCAGCCGTTCCTTTATAAACTGTATCGCTGATAGGAAACACGGGGGATCGGCTGTTACCTGCCCTCAGATAATATCTACCTGGCTTTGTATAGGCCGAAAAATTGAGCCGGTAAGTTGCTGCAAATGGCCCATAGGCCCCAAAGGCTTTACCGGCACCGCCTGTAAATACTACTTTATTTGTAGAAGCGTCTAGCAGTTCAAACTTTTTTAATCCGGCCGATTGCCGGCTGCACCATACCGCCGTTTTACCAAAATGCGTTGGATACCCCAACTGATTAATCCGGATATAAGCGGTTTCCTGCGCATGGGCAGCGGCGGCTGTGAGAATAAAAAAGCTGATGAAGTTAAAAGCAACTGAGTTCCTCATGACATAAAGATAAGATCCGGTTGCGCTTCAGACATCCTGGGTTCCGGACTATTTCATCTATTTTCGCTTACTAACCGCTACCTGTATGAAATTAGTTTCTTATCTCAAAGAAGGCCACGACCAGTTAGCCTTTCTGCACAACGGTTTATTGTTTGATTGCGACCTGCTGCATCCTGAACTACCCAATAGCATGAACATGTTCTTACATTACTGGGAGGATATGTATCCCATTGCGCAGCAGGTAAACGCGGGTATTCTTTCAGGACGCATTAGCGCTGACCAGGGTATTGCGATGGATGAATTAGCATTGCTGGCTCCGGTTCCTTTTCCTTCCTCTTGCAGAGATGGCTATGCTTTCCGGCAGCATGTGGCTGCTGCCAGGCGCAACCGCAAAGTAGACATGATTCCCGAATTCGACCAGTACCCGATATTTTACTTTACCAACCACCTGAGCGTTCAGGGCCCCGGCGAGATCAGGTGTATGCCCGACCACCTGGAAAAACTGGATTTTGAACTGGAGGCGGCGATTGTTATTTGCAAGGGTGGAAGGAATATTACTGCCGAACAGGCCGACCAGCATATTGGGGGACTGATGATCATGAATGATATGAGTGCTCGAAGGTTGCAGGCGGAGGAAATGCTGCTCAACCTCGGACCCGCAAAGGGGAAAGATTTTTGTACGGTGCTGGGGCCTTGCCTGGTTACACTGGATGAACTCGAAGCATTTGAGGTTCCGGTTAAGGAAGGGCATAGCGGTAAAACCTGGAACCTCACCATGAAATGTGCTGTAAATGGTGTTGACCTTAGCCTCGGAAATCTTGCTGATATGGACTGGACCTTTGCTGAAATAATTGAACGTTGCGCATACGGGGTTGACCTTCATCCTGGCGATGTGATTGGCAGCGGAACAGTAGGCACCGGCTGCTTTCTGGAACTGAACGGTACCGGCAGGCTGAATAACCCGGATTATATTGAGCAGTGGTTACAGGTGGGAGATGTTGTTGAGATGTCAATTGATGGCTTGGGCGTTTTACGGAATAGGATCGTTGCGGAGGAGAGTTCCTTTTCTATTTTGGCAAGGAAAAAATAGGGTATTAATACGCTATTTTTTGACAAGGGGAGTATGTAGGTTGCGGATTGTTTGTTCAAGCCCTTTTTTCACCGGAGAGAACGGGAGGAAAAAGAGGTTACGCAGAGGATGGAAAATGCAGAGCTTAATTTGACAAGGGGAGTATGTAGGTTGGGGATTGTTGTTCAAGCCCTTTTTTCACCGCAGAGAACGGGAGGAAAAGAGGTTACGCAGAGGATGGAAAATGCAGAGCTTAATAAAATGGGGGGAGTTATCGGGAGCTCTATTCGTTGTCATAAAATCACATCAAAGATATTGGGTTGAAGAATTCAAGAATCTTTTTTAACACTCTTAAACCAAAGTAAATATTCCTTACCTAATAAGTATCTGATTGACCATATGATACCCCCTAGTCAATTGGAAATTTACTTTCATTTATGTTCCAGGCTTTGAACACTTTAACAACAGAATCAGGCAAAACATCTGGAAGAAATTTTACTTCTATATCGATCCCTCCATGATATTTGGATACAAAACGACGCAGCGAAGTAATTGGGCATTGTATTTTTCTACTCATGGAAGTGTCGAGATTAAAAATTGTACCTTTTTTATCACAGCGTGCTAATGCCAATCCTTCAAAATTTATATTATTAAAAGAAGCATATGCTACTTTACAACGCCGGGTGCTAATCCCATCAATTACAGAGTCTTTTAAAAGCTCGAAACTTTTTAAAGGAGTGGTTGTCTTGTTAGCGAAATTCCAACCTCCAGCATATTTTGAAGTGTCAGTATACCTATACTTTTTAATGACCGTTGCAGTATCAGAAAAGCTATTGTATTCGTAGATAAGACTTTTCTTCAAATTGAAATATCGATATCCAATAACTGGAGTGGTGACAACAAAATTTACTGAATCAGAGTAATTTGAAATCATTGCCTGTATCTGTGTAATGCCAATACCATCATTAAACCATGCGCTTTCTGACAGAACGGTAAAAGAAGTGTCGGTTTCTAAAGAATCGATCTTCCAAAATTTTGTAACGCGCTGTATTGCTTCTCCTGATAATCCAATTGCACGTACGCCCCTGCAATTACTAAACAAAGTAAAAACAAAGACGTACAGAAGTATTGAATAAAATCGAATCATAATCAAATCTAAGGAAATAGCTGAGCCATAGTATATACTCTAGTTACTCCAACGGGATAGGCTTCGGAGCTACCTACATACACTGTTCCAATAAATCCGAATGTTGCGGAATTGGTAGTATGCCTGTTAGTTTTATCAGTTTGATTATAAGTATAATTCGGTCTAGTAGCTGGGTAAGGTATGATATAAGAACCATGCATGATTGCTGAAGTAATAATACCAACCTCCCTTACAGCCGTGCAGTTACCGTAAACTAGATATTCTGGGTCATAAGGAATTTTAGGATTTGCAGAAATTGCGAATGATACGGTATAGTTGACTGGTGGTTCTCCTCCCCATCCCCCTTCATCGGTCGTTATACGGTGAAACAACTGTGAGCTTCGGGCAAATGAAACCTATTACTAGGAGCTACTGGGAGCTGCACACTTTGGATTCAGTGGAACGCTACTAAAACACCGCCAAAACATCCTCTTCCGAAAGATAAACGCCCGTATCAGCAGCAGTTCCCTTCAAAGCCCTGGCTTTTTCAATAGCCACCTGAACAACCTGGTGCGTACTATGCGATAATACCAGCCGCTCGGGAGCCGCAGCATTCAGCCAGCCTTCTGCCAGCCGCTCAAAATCACCCCCTATTGAATCCACCACAACCGCTCCCAATTCTTTCATTGCCGCCGCATTGCATAACTGCTCGTACTGTCCTTTAATAGGAAGGGCCATCAGCTTCTTTCCCAGGTATAGTGCTTCCGCCGGCGTTTCAAACCCTGCTCCCGTAATAACACCATGGCAGTTGATAAGACTCCTGGTAAATTCTTCATTGCTGATGGGAAATAATGTAACGTTACCGCAAACGGTTGGCTGCTTCACTTTCTTAGAGAACACTTCGAAACGGGTGCCTGTTACTTTTTGGAGTGCTTTCAGAACAACAGCATCACTATAATGCGACAGATAAACCGTGATATGGCCGGCATCCGCAGGCTCAGCCTCTATTATTTCCTGTTTGATAACGGGAGAATAAATAAAATCATCGTATTGCTTAAAATGAAGCCCCAGATAGTCTGTTGAGGTAGCATATTGTTGTAAAATCAGCTCCCCCACCATTTCTTTTTTTGCGGGCCGCGGTGTCAGTTGGCTTCTGAAACTTGCCTGGTGGCCAAAACCGATACTGGGAACTTTCTTAATGCGGCAGGCTAGTGAAGTAATGCTTTCAAAATCATTCAGCACTATATCATATTTTTCCACCGGCAGGCTTTTGGCTTCCTGCCAAACCCGTTTCAGGTTCAGCTCCTTCCACATTTTCCAATAGTCCAGCCCCCCGGTATTGCCGTAAAAAAGGCTCAACCCTTTGCTGCGGAAAGTTACCGGCAGGTTGGGCTGCAGGTGGCTATTGCTTCCACTTAAAAAAACGTCTACCTCGCCATATTGCTGCAGGTTGGGCATAAGCTCCATTGCGCGGCTGATGTGGCCATTGCCTGTAGCTTGTATGGAATATAATATTTTCATGAAGGAACAGCTAGGGAGTGAAGAAATAAGGCGATCTGGTTGGTTTCTACGTTCAGCTCAGGCAATTTCTTTTCCATGGTTACAACCGAGGTAGTGGCAGCGGCAAAATCCTTTTCATCGTATTGATAAATATTCCACTCGTTGTTACTGTATTCCAGCGAGGTCAGGTTCTCTATCCAGTCGCCGCTGTTGAGGTACATTACGCTTCCGTTCCGGGTAACCACTTCTCTTTTTTGCGGCTGGTGAATATGGCCGCAGATTACATAATCGTATTTCTTTTCAATGGCAAGTTCAGCAGCTGTCTGCTCAAAATCGCCGATCCAGGCAACCGCTTTTTTTACACTGTTTTTAACTTTTTTGCTAAAGCTCATCTTCTCCCTTCCCATTGCTTTCAAACACCAGTTGATAAAACAGTTGATATGTATCAGCAAATCATAGCCATGCCCACCGAGCTTGGCCAGCATTTTGGCCGCACCTTTGGTAGTGGCATCGAACACATCGCCATGAAAGATCCAGGTCATTTTGCCATTGATCTCCATCACCACTTTATCAGTAAGCTGAAAATTACCCATTTCAATATCGCTGTACCGGCGAAGGGCTTCATCATGATTGCCGGTAATATAAATAACACGAGTGCCTTTGCTAAGCAGGCTCATGATCTCTTTAAACACCTGCATATGGGCAACAGGAAAATAACGCTTGTTGAACTGCCAGATATCAATCACATCACCATTCAGGACAAGAATCTGGGGCTGTATACTTTTGAGATAGTTAACAATCTCTTTCGCATGACAACCATAAGTGCCTAAATGAAGGTCACTCATCACTACCACATCCAGCTGACGTCTTTCCATACTCATTGGGGTTTAGCAAAAATCTCCAACATGTATTACTTAAACGTTAAGCGGGTATTATATTAGTATGATGAGAGTATGAACAAATTGTTACCGAAATCTCAGAGATCGCCCAATTGGGGTCTGATGATGATATCTTCTACCACCGCCATAGGAGATAAAAGGGTAGCCGCAAAGATCATTTTAGCAATATCCCGGGTTTCCATAATTCGGTCGGGGGCAATGTCTACTCCATCCCAACTGGCACTCAAGGTGGCACCCGGGCAAACGGCGGTAACTTTAATTCCATGCGGTTTTAGTTCTTCCCGCAGGTTTTTGCTAAACCCCAGTAGAGCGAACTTGCTGATGCTGTAACTGCCTCCATTTGGGTAAGCCTGTAAAGAGGCGATGGAGCAGATATTGAAAATATGGCCCTTCCTGGCCGCTATCATGGGTGGTAAAAGTTTGCGCGTAAGGTGATAGGCACTATACAGGTTAACACTGATCATTTTCTCAAGTACGCCATCTTCTTCATCATGCACGCTTCCCTGTATAAAATGACCGGCATTATTCACCACCACATCAGGAACGCCAAACCCCAGCACCCATTCCGCAAATGACTGCGCGTCTTTTTTATCCGCCATATCCGCGGGCCGGGCTTGGATGGTGATAGCGGGATACTGCGCCTGTAATACCGCTACGGTATCGTACAATTGCTTTTCACTCCGGCTGCAGATATACAGTGTATGGCCCGCTGCACCAAACTCCTCTGCTATGGCTTTTCCAATGCCTTTAGAGGCTCCTGTAACTACTATATTCATGATGATTAATTAGAAGCTGTTTGCGTTAAATAACTAAAAAGGTTATTTTGGAAGGTCTAAGATAAAGTGAGCAAGCCAGTGTTTAGTAATTAATGAGGTAAAAAATCGCTTTTCTACTGAGTTCCAATAGTAAATTATAGAATGTTTGCTTAATACCAGGCGAAAACCCAAAGGGGATGTAAGAAGAACAACATTGCCTATTCCCCCCATTCCTTCATACTTAACATATACCATGGTACTATATAGCAGACTATTCACCCACATTTCACCCACAAAATTGTGGGTGAAATGTGGGTGAATAATGGATAAAGTAAGAATCTAGCCCAGGTTAAAACAATAAAAAAGCTCATTATAAGTTCTCAAAATGGGCCCTTTTTGGGGGGTAGTTGACTATTCAACTTGAAAGCCCCATAGATTGGCCATAGCTTACTCTTAGAAATATATTTGCGAGAAGAAACCACCTTTTTACATAAGCATAGTGATTGGGTATATTTTTACTGTTTTATTATTTTTGGCATTCTTTTGATTGCTAGTTGCTATTTAACCCATATTTGGACATTTATAATACGTAATTATACAGGTGAAGAAATTAAAGTATCTGATTTTTATAATACTGTTCTTAGGCTGCTCTCATAAGCGAGCAGACCAAGATTTATTTCAAAGAAGTAGACAGATTTTCCAACGATGGGACTATCTGTACCATCAAAAGGATGTAAGTGCATTAGTTCAACTATACGGGAGTGAGGTTTTCTTCGATGATAAAATGATCACATCAAAAAAGCTTAGGAAGATTTTAAAGAATAAGCTCAAAACGAAAAATCATCGGCAGCTTATTGGTGATGTAAAATATTTCCGAATCTCTTCAGGTGAAATACGATGTGATTTTAGCGAGCAAATTGTAAACTCAAAAAGTGTTTATATCAAGCCTGGTTATTTATTTATTAAAGAAAGTATGGGTCGATTTGTAATTATTGGCGAGTGTAGCAATGATGCCCTTAATATCGCGAAAAATAAACTTAAAATTGGCAATTCTGAATATGAAATATATGAAAATCTGGTACTTGCCGATTATTTACCTTTGATTATCCTTGCGTTTTTAGTAACTGCAATTATACTAATAATTAGAGACAGTCGAAAAGTGAAAACGCTAAGCAAAAGCTATCGCAAAGTTGGTAGCTACATCCTTGCTGATGAACCTAAGGTGGCTAAGGATAAAATAAATACTGTTCAAACTTTAAATACTTCTAAAAGCAAGGGAACGAAATTCGAAGTATTTGTACAAAGAAGATTTCCGGTAAAATATTATTCGGTTATGGAATGGCGCAGTGATAAATTCTATGACATTGATCAAATGGAAAGACAAAATATTCAACCTGCTGAATCTGACAAAAATCCAGATTTTGTTTTTAGGCATAAAAAAAGCAATGCTCGTTTTGCAGTTGAATGTAAATATCGAAACCCGCAATGGATGTTCGAATACCCTGAAATCATTTCTAAGAAGCAGGTTTTACGATATAAATATTTTGCGGATAATGAAAGAATTGAAGTTTTTATAGTTTTGGGAATCGGAGAAAGTGTAAATAATCCTGAAGATATTTATATAATTCCTTTGAAATTACTTCCAAGAAAAAACTTAACATACCAAGACCTTGAGATGTTAAAAGATTCGATTAATAAATATCAATATGTTAAAAGTTTTCGTTTTAGTCCTGAAAGTGGATTCCTGCATGCACAATAGTCTCTTGTGTTCTTGTTCGAATGCCAAAAGCATAAATTGAACTTTTCAAAGGGAAACAAAGCAAAACAAATTTACCCTTACCGTTTACAATTATTAATGGCTAGTTATCCATTCCTAATTAATTTGCCCCATGAAGTACCGCCACCTATTCTTCGACCTGGACCATACTTTATGGGATTTTGAAACCAATGCCAAAGAAACCCTTGCAGAACTCTATACCACCCATCTGCTCGAAAGCCGCGGCGTAGCCGATTTTGAGCTGTTTTTCGGGCGGTATTGTTATCATAACACACGCCTATGGGACCGTTACACAAAAGGTTTTATCCGGCAGGAAGAACTCAGGTGGAAGCGGATGTGGCTGGCACTGCTTGACTTTAAGCTGGCGGATGAAAACTTGTCGAAAGAGCTGGCGGTTCAGTTCCTGGAACAGCTGCCGGCCAAAAAGGGGCTGTTTCCGTATACCATCGAGATACTTACCTATCTGAAACAGAAAAATTACCGGATGCACCTTATCACGAATGGTTTTGAAAAAACCCAGCATAGCAAAATGCGGTCGTCCAATCTCCATTCTTTTTTTGAAGAAGTAATCACTTCAGAAGGCAGCAACAGCCTTAAACCCAATAAGGAAATTTTCGATTTCGCGCTTAATGCTACCGGCGCATCCGTTGAAGAAAGTATCATGATCGGCGATAACCTGGAAGCGGATATACAGGGTGGCATCAATGCGGGAATGGATACCATCTTCGTTAACCACCTTAAAATGGAACCACATATCCACGCAACCTATACCATTACACACCTGAAAGAACTGGAAGAGATACTTTGAGATGGGTGATTACGGATTGCGAATTATGGATTATGGATTATGATGGGTTTGTTGGTAAAAAAGTAAAGGGCCTGGAGGCCCTTTGTAAGAAAATCATCATACAATCCGCGCGTTCCGCGATCAGGCTTTTTTTACTGCAGCTTTCTCTTCCTTAACCGTTTTTTTGGCGGATGCTTTGGTTGATTTAGCATCTTTTTTGCAGCAGGCTTTTGTGCATGCTTTTTCGTCCTTGCCACAAGTTTTTCCGCCGCCGGCAAATGCAACGCCGGTTAAAAGAAAAGCAGCAGTTGCTACTGTGAAAATCTTTTTCATACCTAGCTTTTTAAAATTTAGAAATCGTTAGTCACTAAAAATACTTAATTCCGGCTTTCTGCGGGCCTTCTGCTTGTTAAAATTCTACGTTACCAGCTCGCCAACACAGTCACTCCGCCTTTAACTACCTGGTTAATAGCCACTTCTACCTTTGCATGCAAAGGCAACAGAACGTCTACCCGGCTGCCGAATTTGATAAATCCGTATTCATCTCCCTGGTTCACCTGTTCACCTACGGTAGTATAATTGCAGATTCTTTTTGCCAGGGCTCCTGCTATCTGTTTGTATAATATCTCTCCTTTGGGATTGCGGGTCACTACGCTCCATCTTTCATTCTCAGTAGAAGATTTCGGATGCCAGGCCACCAGGTACTTGCCTTTATGATAAGCATTGTATACCACTTCGCCGCTAACAGGATTGCGGTTTACATGAACATTGGCAGGGCTCATAAATATACTCACCTGTATGCGCTTGTCTTTAAAATACTCCACTTCCGTTACTTCTTCTATCACTACCACTTTCCCGTCCGCCGGGCAAATGATCTGGTTATCACTCAGTGTAAGTGTTCTTGCGGGAATACGGAAGAAGGAAACCAGAAAAAGAAATACGAATAAAGTCAGTACAAAAATAACAATAGCCAGCGTGGGGTATGCCTCACTTAAAAACGAAAAAGAGGCCAGGTTAAGCAGGCCAAAAATCAACGCACCGATAGCTATCGTGCGGTACCCCTCGCGGTGTATAGTCATAGCAAAATGTTGACTGCAAATGTAGTGGGATAACACGAAATTTTACGAATTACACGAATTTTAGCCACTATTCCTTATGCCTCCTGCAACTCCTGTCATTCGAGTAACCCGTGTTTTGTGTAAATAATTCAGTCAATCCGCCTTCTCAGTCCGATTCGTGTAATTCGTGCCTTAATAAAACACCCGAAATACAATCCAGGTAACCGTTATGGCCACCAGTAAAGAGTCGAACCTGTCGAGAAATCCGCCATGGCCGGGCATGATCTGGCCGCTGTCTTTTACATGAGCCAGTCGCTTTAATTTACTTTCCAGCAAATCGCCCAGGGTTCCGGCAACAGCGGCTGTTATGCTGATCATCAGCAAGGGCCGTGATTCAAACTGAAACCCGTAACTGCCTGCCAGGGTAATCACCACCACGGCCAGTATTGCCCCGCCAATGGTTCCTTCCCAGGTTTTCTTGGGTGAGATAGAAGAAAAAGGCGTTCTGCCAATAAATGAACCTACGATATAGGCCATTGTATCATTGATCCAGATAGATGCAATGAGTATAACCGGCATTAACCAGGCCGGCGAACCTATAAAAACCCTGTTATCAAAATTGCCCCAGAGTTTCATCAACAGCGCAAAGCTTACTGAGATATAAACAAAGCCGAATAAAGAATGAGCCGTTAACTGGTACAGAATTTTTTTATTGATAAAGTACTCGTTAACGATATAAACTATCAACGCAATACTCAGCATTACCCATCCGATATCTGTTACCAGCCAGTGGCCAAGCCGGTAACTGCTATCGGTCATCCACAGCATAAACCCCCAACCCACAAACATGATGCTGTAAGTATGAATGGTACTCACTTCCCGGTAATCGGGATCTATTTGCTTGATCAAACGCTGGTATTCTATCCAGCATCCGAAATGAATGATGGAAAAAAGTACCAAAAAGCTCCATTGATTCCATAACAGCCCAACCAGCATTACCACCACAAATACCACAGCGGTGAGCGCGCGGGTCTTGAAAGCCTGAAGATTGAAAGGCATGCGGTTGGTTTAGGTGTAATTCAAAAGTAAAAAGTAAAAAGTAAAAAAGAGTTCCTTTTGAATTTTTACTTTTGAATTTTGACTTAATTCAAAAGGTTCTTATCTACCAGTTGTTTTGCCATTTCTACCAGGTGAGCGGGTACATATAATTCAATATCGCCTATCAGGTAGCTGCTGTCCTGCTTGTTCATGGTTTGAACGGGAATATGATTTTCTTCCAGCATGCCCTGCACAATACTTGCCTCTGCATGGTTACGGGTAGTATACACTTTTTTCCAGGGGTCCATCAGGATAAGGGGTTTTCGGGGGTTGACACAATGCGCGGTTCTGCGGTTGCCAGCAGCTTTTCACTTTCTTCCCTGAAAGGGCGCATAAATACAAGGAGTAATACAATGGCGATAGCACCCCACCAGAGCGGCATGCTTTCATCCATCGTTTTCGACAGAGGCTGCCCTTTGCGGCTCATCACATACAGCTGGGTTACTACAAAGGCATTGTTGAGAAAGTGCAGGAATATATTAAGCCATATATTTTTGCTGTAATAAAATACAAGTCCCAGCACTATCCCCAAAACAGCCCTTGGCAGGAAGCCGAAATAGGAAAAGTGTATGGCACTGAAGAATATCGCGGTGATGATAATGCCTGCCCATTTATTTTTGGTCCAGCCGATAAAAACCTGCTGGAACCCTCCCCTGAACAACACCTCCTCACATACAGCCGGCGCTATTCCCAACACAATGAGGGCTACGATATATTCACCAAAGGTTTTCATTTGCGCCATTCCCATCATGGCAACTTTATAAGCTTCTTCCATGGCCCTGGCTTTGGTGAGCCATTTGGCAGGAAGTGGGATTTTTTCATTCAGCTCTCCCAATGCCCCCCCCAGCACCATACTGGCAAAAGTGATCAGCACCACCCAAATTAGCTGTTTACTGCTGAGCAGGCTATTAAAACCCAGCTGCCTGAATGGCCGGCGACCTGTTATTATAGCCAGTATGAGGGCCGGGAATAAAAAGCCGATAATTGACGCCAGGGTGTTCAGCAATCGTGAAATATTGGCATTTTCAGGCTTATTCATCTCCTCACTTACCCGGAGCAGGGGTACGTGCATCAGCTGGGTGCCTATAACAGCTACGATCACCCCCGCTAAAATGATGCACAAACCCATCAAACCGATCAATAATGCAAACTGGAAGGGATAACTATACCTGTTTTCGTTCATGCCGTTGGAAAATAAGATTGTAAATTTGCAACTTCTTTATAGTAAAGCAGCCGGGGAAAGGATAAAAGGCAGATTTTAGCCCTTTATAATACCCTCTGCGATCGCAATATGGTTAAAATAGATCAAATACAACTACCGGATTTCCCGCTTCTGCTCGCCCCCATGGAAGATGTGAGCGACCCTCCCTTTCGCGCGGTGTGCAAAGATAATGGGGCCGACCTGATGTACACAGAGTTTATCAGCAGTGAAGGCCTGATACGGGATGCCATCAAGAGCCGCCAGAAACTGGATATTTTTGATTACGAGCGCCCGATCGGCATACAGATATTTGGCGGTGATGAGGAAGCGATGGCCATGAGTGCTAAAATTGTAGAAACGGTAAACCCCGACCTGGTAGATATTAATTTTGGCTGCCCGGTAAAGAAAGTGGTGAGCAAGGGTGCCGGTGCCGGTGTATTAAAAGATATTGACCTGATGGTCAGGCTTACCGAATCAGTGGTAAAAAGCACCCGTTTACCCGTTACCGTAAAAACCCGGCTCGGCTGGGATGATAATACAAAGAACATTGAAGAAGTAGCCGAGCGCCTGCAGGACACCGGTATTAAAGCCCTGGCTATACATGGCCGCACACGGTCGCAGATGTACAAGGGCGAGGCTGACTGGACCCTGATAGCCAAGGTAAAAAACAACCCCCGCATCCGTATACCCATTTTTGGCAACGGCGATATCGATAGCGCGCAGAAAGCTGCCGACTATAAAAACAGGTTTGGGGTGGATGGTATTATGATTGGCAGGGCCGCAATTGGCTACCCCTGGATTTTTCGCGAGATCAAACATTACCTGGCAACCGGCGAACAACATACGCCACCTACTCTTGAAGAAAGGGTGGAAGTATGCCGTAAGCATCTCCGCGGCTCACTGGCCTGGAAAGGACCCATTGCAGGCATCAACGAAATGCGGAGGCACTACGCCAATTACCTGAAAGGGCTTCCGAATATCAAAGAGTACCGGAACCGGCTGGTTGTTTTAAAAACCATTGAAGAAGTAGAAGAAGTACTGGACGAGGTGAAAACTACATATGGTGGACTGGTAATTGCGCGTACCCCCATTGAGCTGGTGAACTATCACGAAAAGTGTCCTGTTTAAAATACAGGGATCTTACAAACCCCAGGTTACTCTTTCATCCAAAGGCGAAATTTGCTGGGAAAAATAAGCAAGTAATACACCTTCCTCATTAACCAGGTATTTACAAAAATTCCAGGCGGGTTGCTGGCTGCACCAGCCATTAAGAGCAGGATCTGATAACCAGGTAAAAACATGATCCTGCTTTGGGCCTTTTACGACCTGCACTTTTTTCATCAACGGGAAACTAACACCGTAATTTACTTTACAAAATTCTGCGATGCCCTTATCATCTTTCTTTTCCTGCTCCTTAAAATCATTGGCCGGAAACCCAAGTATCACCAGGTCTTTGTATTGCCGGTGAAGCTTCTCCAGCTCTTCCAACTGACCGGTATAGCCACAGTCGCTGGCTGTGTTAACGATGAGTACCTTTCTGCCCCTGTATTGTTTCAGATCAACAACGGTTCCATTATTCAGAACAGCCTGTAATGTGTAGAAAGAAACGGGCGGCGGAACCTTTTTTTCGTTCAGCTGGTGATCGGCTTTTGATGCAAACCATTTGCCTTTCAGCATAATGAGCGGGTATGCCGCTTTTAAAATGGATTGACGCCAGCTCATGTCTTTCCGCTTGATCAGCAGGAGAATGATAACAACCAGTAAAACGGCAAGCAGTAATTTTCTCATCAGGATGTTTTAACGTATCAGCCATTTAAACCATTTCAATCGCCCTTTAAACGGGGGATACTTTATCCAGGGATCAAACCAGGTGGGTGTTTTCATGATAGCCTTTCTGTGACTGAAAGTTTCAAAAGAATATTTTCCATGGTATGCCCCGGTACCACTGCCACCCCGGCCACCAAACGGAAGATGGGGGTTGGTAAGATGCCAGCTGGCATTGTTTACACAAACTCCGCCGGCAGGCACTGCCTGTATCCATTCCTTCTCCAGCTCAGTGCTGGCGGTAAAAATATAGAACGCCAGGGGATTGGGATTTTTTGCGATTATGGCAAGCGCTTCTTCTTTCGTATCGAATGAAAGGATGGGCAGTACGGGTCCAAATATTTCTTCTTTCATTACGCTACCCTCGGTATCGCTTATTTCCAGCAAGGTGGGTTCTATAAATAATAGATCTCTATTGCAATTTCCGCCGTAAAT
The DNA here is from genome assembly GCA_965229175.1 of Sediminibacterium sp. GTDB lineage: Bacteria > Bacteroidota > Bacteroidia > Chitinophagales > Chitinophagaceae > Sediminibacterium. The sequence goes on from CBDDIT010000059.1 coordinate 92,916, forward strand.
AATGTTTCCCTGGGATAAATAACTAACTACCCGGTCGAACTGCCGTTCATTAATAATTTTCCCATAGTTATAACTTTCAGCGGGACGGGTTGAGAAAAACTGAGCGATTCTCTTTTGAAGCGCGGCCACGATAGCTTCTTTTTGGGAAGCATGCACCAGAAGGTAATCCGGGGCCACACACATTTGCCCTGCATTGGAGAATTTGGTCATGGCAATACGCTTAGCCGCAATAGTAATATGGGCATCGCTTTCCACCACGCAGGGGCTTTTTCCTCCGAGTTCCAGCGTAACCGGCACGAGTTTTTCGGCCGCCATTTTGTATATCATCTTTCCAACAGCTGTACTACCGGTATAAAATACATGGTCGAAACGGAACCGGTCCATCATTTCGGGTATCACGGTAGCGCCATCACCCGGAACAAATAAAATATACTCCCGGGGGAAACAGGCTTCTATGATTTTCCGGATAACATCCGCGGTGGCGGGCGCAAACTCGCTGGGTTTAATTACCGCGCAGTTCCCCGCCGCTATCGCGCCCAGCAAGGGGGTTAACAGTAATTGAAAAGGGTAGTTCCAGGGGCCTATGATCAATACCACACCCAGGGGTTCCCTTAGCACTTTACTGCTGGAGGGCATATTAAGTAAATTGGTGGCTACACTTTCTGGCTCCATCCAATGTTCGAGGTTCTTCAGCGTATCGTTCAGCTCGGCCAGCAGGAATCCGTTCTCGGTTACCCAGCTTTCTTCCCTGCTTTTCTTTAGGTCGGCAGATAAAGCGGCATAAATCTCTTCTTCGTGCGAAATAACGGCCTTCTTCAATGCGAGTAATTGTTGTTTGCGGAAGGCATAGGTTTGGGTAACCCCGGTTTCAAAATAGCGGCGCATATGGGCAAGTGCTGGCAGTAATCCCTGTTGCATACTACAAGATACCGAATTTGTTAAAAGAAAGTAATACTGCTCATTTTATACATACTATAGTTATCTTAACATAAACCCATTCGCTACATGAGGAATCTGTGGAGTGTCCTTTTGTTTATTGTTGCTATTCTGCCCCTCGCTTCATTTGCACAGTCAATACCTGTTAATGGCACTATTATTGATTCCGCTACCCGGGAGCCAATAGCTTTTGTAAGTGTAACAGTAAAGGAAAGCAAGCGTGGAGGCCTTACGGATATTGATGGCCATTTCAGCCTAAAGAATGTACCTGCAAATGCAATTCTTGTTATTAACTATATTGGTTATCAGCTAAGGCAGGTTTCAGTACCTACAAATACAAATGAGTCTTTTATTATTGCTATTCTAAGAAAAACAGAAGCACTGGAAGATGTTGTAGTAAAATCAGAACTCAATCCTGCCCATCGAATCATCCGTTTAATGCAGGAGAATAAGAAAAGGAACGATCCGCTGGAACTTTCTTCTTACCAGTACAATGCCTATACGGTAGCGGCATTGGGGGCTACGCCTTTTTTGTACAACTTTATTTCCAGCCGTGTGCCCAAAACAGTTACAAAACCACAGAAAGAACTGTCTCCGTCAAGAAAGAAGAAAGATTCCATTGCGCTGGCAGAAATGAGGGCTACTGCAAGGAGGTTCCGTGGCAATTATCTTTTTGTAACCGAATCCTACACAGAACGGATTTTTAAGCACCCCAAGCTGAATAAGGAAACCATACTGGCTACCAAAGTGTCTGGCTTTAAAGATCCTTTGTTTGCGGTTAGCAGCAGTAATTTTCAGCCTTTTGGATTTTACCTGGATTATCTGCGGTTATCGGGAAAAGTATATACCAGCCCGGTAATTAATGGAAGTATCAGTTTGTATAAATTCAATCTTCGCCAGGTAATACCACATGAAAGGGATACCACTTATGTTATTACTTATCAGCCTTTACCAGGAAAAAACTTTGATGGCGTAAAAGGCACCCTGTATATCAACTCAAATGGCTGGGCCATAGAAAATGTTATTGCAGAGTCGGCCGATAGTCGAGGTGCCATGCTGGGGTTCCGCCTCCAGCAGAAATATGAGTTCGTAAGCGGTCATTGGTTTCCCGTGCAGCTGAATACATATATTGAGCAGAAAGATGCAATAAAAGATTCCGCGATGTTTTATTGGGATACACGCAGTTATATAAAGAATATTGCTATCGAGAAGCCCCTGAAACGATCTGATTTTTCAGATGTAACATTTGAGTTTGCCCCAAAAGCGGGCACCCGAACCGACTCTCAATGGCAGGAGATGCGGGTAGATAGTTTGAGTAAAAGGGAAAAGGGTACATACCAAGCCTATGATTCATTACCCAAGAAACTGCTGAATCAGTTTAATAACATCAATAAGTTTGGCGAAATGGGCGCATTACAGGCTATTCCTGCCGGATGGGTGGACCTGCCTTTCAGGCGTCTTATTTCCGGTCTCAACCCATATGAAAAGATCAGGTTAGGCTTGGGCATCCAAACCAACACAAACTTTAGTAAATGGTTCTCTGTTGGCGGATATGCCGGGTATGGAATGGGAGATAAAGCCTGGAAATATGGTGCCAACCTGGAACTGATGTTTAACCGGAGAACCCAAACAACACTGCATTTATTCTATAGCCAGGACCTGAAGGAGCCGGGAATAATAGAATACTTTAAAGACAATGGCATTATATTCTCCAATCAATCTTTGCGAAACCTTTACACTTCGAGGTTGGATAGTGTACGCGAATACAAAGCCATATTCACTACCAAACCCTGGCCAACATTGCAAGCTGATGTCTGGATAGCCAACCAGGAAAGAAATCCGGCAAGATTTCAATACAGTTTCGACCTCGCAGCCAGCAATAAGTATATTACCCGGTATACTAATACAGAAATTGGTCTGGGACTCAGGTATACAGAGGGAGAAACCTATTCGCGAATAGGAAGGGGTAAAGTGATAAACCGGCCAGCGCGAACACAGATTATAGCGCAGCTTGCAAAAGGTTTGAGCGGGACTTTTAACGGACAGTTGAATTACACAAAACTGGCCTTGCAGATCAATCATTCTTTTCGCACCATAGCCCTGGGCAGAACTTCCTTCCAGGCAGAGTTCGGGCAGATTTGGGGCAAAGTTCCGTATGCGTATTTGTTCAATACCAAAGGTAGTATAGGAGAAACCGCTGATAGAGCTCCGGGTTTCTTTATTAATAATAGCTTTCAAACTGTGGGGGTATATGAATTTACTTCGGACAGGATAGCTTCTCTTTTTATCCAGCAAAATTTTAGCAGCTTATTGTTTAAGCCTAAAAGTCCTGTATCGAGGCCACAAATTCTACTGGTACAGAATATTGGGTATGGAAGTATAGGTAATACCAGTTTGCACCAGGGTATTATATTACAGGCACCTGAAAAGGGGCTGTTCGAAACCGGCCTGATGGTAAGGGATTTGCTTCGCGCGAATATGAAATTCTTTTACTACGGCATTGGATTCGGACTGTTTCACCGGTATGGTTACTACTCCCTGCCCGACACAAAAAAGAACTGGGCCCTGAAGTTCGGGATTACGGTTTCGTTTTAAAATCAATAAGACGCCAGATAGATAAAATCTATCTGTTCATAGATTAAATAGATAGGAGCTATGTTTCCAATTGCCTACATTCGCAGGTATCATCCCTAACAAAAATTTGACTTATGAATCCTCACGAACAAGACGAAACCCTTGCCCGCGTTAACCATGAAGGTGCTAAATGCCCTTTTCACCATGGTGCTGCTAAACAGGCTGCCGGCAGTGGAACACGCAATCGCGACTGGTGGCCCAACCAGTTAAAACTGAATATCCTCCGTCAGCACTCGGCACTCTCTAATCCCATGGAGCCGGACTTTAATTACGCTGAAGAGTTTAAAAGTCTCGACCTGGCGGCCGTTAAAAAAGATATTTTTGAACTGATGACCACTTCGCAGGACTGGTGGCCGGCAGATTACGGTCATTACGGCCCTTTCTTCATCCGTATGGCCTGGCATAGTGCCGGAACTTATCGTGTAGCGGATGGCCGGGGTGGTGCCGGTTTCGGTACACAGCGTTTTGCCCCGCTGAATAGCTGGCCCGACAATGCGAACCTGGATAAAGCCCGCCTGCTTTTATGGCCTATTAAAAAGAAATACGGAAAAAAACTTTCCTGGGCAGATCTGATGATACTAACGGGCAATTGCGCCCTGGAATCCATGGGTTTTAAAACTTTTGGTTTTGCGGGTGGTCGGGAAGATGTTTGGGAACCTGCGGAGGATGTTTACTGGGGCTCAGAAAAAGAATGGCTGGGCGATAACCGCTATACGGGGGATCGCGACCTGGAAAATCCATTGGCCGCTGTGCAAATGGGTTTGATCTATGTTAACCCGGAAGGTCCTAATGGAAATCCAGACCCGCTGGCCTCGGCCCGTGATATACGGGAAACCTTCGGACGTATGGCGATGAATGATGAAGAGACGGTTGCCTTAATAGCCGGCGGACATACATTTGGTAAAACACACGGTGCAGCCGACCCAGGTATATACGTGGGCAAAGAACCTGCCGCTGCGGGTATTGAACAGCAGAGCACAGGATGGGCTAACAGCTTTGGCACCGGTAACGGGGAAAATACCATTACCAGCGGACTGGAAGGCGCATGGACCACCACCCCTACAAAATGGAGCAATAACTACTTTGAAAACATGTTCGGGTTTGACTGGGAGCTTACCAAGAGCCCCGCAGGTGCGCAACAATGGAAGCCAAAAGCCGGTGGAGGTGCCAACACGGTGCCCGACGCGCACAACCCTTCCAAACGCCATGCGCCTACCATGCTTACGGCTGACCTGGCACTGAAAGTTGACCCGGTATATGAAAAAATATCCAGGCGTTTCTTTGAAAACCCCGACCAGTTTGCGGATGCTTTTGCACGCGCCTGGTTTAAACTTACGCACCGTGATATGGGGCCGGTTGCCCGCTACCTCGGGCCGGAAGTACCTTCCGAAGAACTGATCTGGCAGGACCCGGTGCCGGCTGTAACGTATAAGCTGGTGGATGAGCAGGATATCAGCACCCTGAAAGAAAAGTTACTCGCCTCCGGCCTTTCTGTTTCGCAACTGGTGTCTACCGCATGGGCCTCGGCTTCTACTTTCCGTGGTTCGGACAAACGTGGTGGCGCAAACGGAGCTCGTATCCGGTTGGCCCCACAGAAAGACTGGGCGGTAAATAATCCGGCACAGCTGTCCAAAGTATTAACTGTACTGGAAGGTATTCAGAACGAATTCAACACAGGCCGCACAGATGGCAAACAGGTTTCTATTGCCGACCTGATCGTACTGGGTGGCTCGGCCGCCATTGAAAAAGCCGCCAAAGATGGCGGATACGAGGTGAAAGTTCCCTTCACACCCGGCCGTTCAGACGCATCACAGGAACAGACAGACGTAGAATCGTTTGAAATAATGGAACCCAGGGCAGATGGCTTCCGCAATTACAGCAAAGCCCGTTACACAGTTGCAGCAGAAGACCTGCTGATAGATAAAGCGCAGCTGTTAACCCTTACCGCTCCTGAAATGACTGTACTGGTAGGAGGTATGCGCGCATTGAATACAAATTTTGACGGATCACAAAACGGGATTTTCACCAAACGCCCGGAAGTGCTTAGCAATGATTTCTTTGTGAACCTGATTGATTTTAGCATTACCTGGAACAGCACTTCAGACGCACAGGATCTTTTTGAAGCACGGGATCGTAAAACCGGCCAGGTGCAGTGGAAAGGAACCCGGGTTGACCTGATCTTTGGCTCTAATTCAGAGCTCAGGGCACTGGCTGAGGTTTATGCATGCGAAGACGCGAAGGAAAAATTTGTACGCGATTTTGTAGCCGCCTGGACCAAAGTGATGAACCTCGACAGGTTCGACCTGGCCTGAGCAAATTCCAATGTCGACTAATCATTAAAGGCAGGTTCTCATTAGGAGATACCTGCCTTTTTGTATTTTTATGATATGCCATTACTAGCTGCAACTCCTATCCTTGCTTTCCTCGACCAGGAAAAAACAGTATCCTTTTACGAAAAATTAGGGTTTGAATGCAATGCCAACTGGAAAGATTACCTGATGTTTCAAAGGGATAACATCAGTATTCACCTATGGTTGTGTGATGATGAAAACATTCCTAAAAATACTGGCTGCTATATATATGTGAACGAAATAGATGCCCTGTATAAGGAATGCCAGTATCTTGGAATTATTCATCCCAATGGAAAACTGGAAAGCAAACCCTGGAACATGCGCCAATTCAGTATCCTGGATAACAGTGGCAATATTATACATTTTGGACAAAGCACTGTATAATACATTTCAGGTCCAAACAAACCAAGGCTTCCATAAGTTTGGGCTTTCCTCAAAACAGCAACGACAGAACAATGGAAAAACCGGCCAGGGAGATGTAATCAGGTACGAAATAAAATAAGAGTCCCCGGCTTTCCACTGATTGTTTTAATACCTTTAAACACAATTGAAAGCCCAGTGACAAGAATCCCCTTCGAGCAAATGAAAGCCACTATCCGGCAGGCGTTTATAAAAGCCGGCATGCCCGAAAGCAAAGCCAGCGTATGCGCCCGCATTCATGCCGAATCCAGCAGGGATGGTGTTTATTCGCACGGATTGAACCGGGTGGAAAGATTTGTGGAATATATCAGTAATGGCTGGGTTGATGTAAATGCGGAGCCGGCACTGGATATCAACCTGGGAGCCATGGAAGTGTACAATGGCAATATGGGGCCGGGAATATTGAACGCAGTTTTTGCCATGAACCGCGCTACTGAAATCGCAGCAAAGAATGGGCTCGGATGGGTTAGCCTTAACAATACCACCCACTGGATGCGCGGCGGCACTTACGGGTGGCTGGCAGCCGACAAGGGATATATCGGCATCTGCTGGACCAATACAGAATCCTGTATGCCGGCCTGGGGTGCTGTATCCGGCGGCATTGGGAATAACCCGTTTGTTATGGCGGTTCCAAGAAAAGAGGGCAATATCATATTGGATATGGCTATGTCGCAATACTCGTATGGCAAACTGCAGGTGACCCGCCTTAAAGGTGAGAAACTGCCTTACCCGGGTGGTTTTGATAAAGATGGCGGGCTGAGTGATGACCCTGCCGCTATAGAGGAAACGCGAAGGGTGCTGCCTATCGGTTTTTGGAAAGGATCAGGATTCGCCATACTGCTGGATCTTATGTCCAGCCTTCTTTCCGGTGGGTTAACCACGGCGGGCATCGATAAGCTGGGTAAAGGAAGCTGCGGAAGCTGCTGTCAGGTATTTATCGCTATCGACCCGCTAAAAATCAATACCCAGGAATTTATTGACCAGGTACTGGCCGAAACTATCACTCAAATCAAAGGGAGTGTCCGGGAAAATGAAAACAAAGAAATATACTACCCCGGTGAAAACTCGCTGCAAACACGCAAAGAAAATCTTGAACATGGTATTCCCGTGGACGACAAGGTTTGGGCCCGTGTACAAGAACTGGCTGATAGCGGATTCTGATTATTTTTATTGTGAATAGTGAGATTCAATCCACCATCCCCGCTCAAGGTTCAGTTCCCGCTTTGCCCTGGTAACGGAAGTATACCACCAGCGGCAAAGTTCTTCAGGGGGCATGCCATACATTTTGCTATCCAGAAATAAAAACACATCGTTCCATTCTCCCCCCTGCGATTTATGACAGGTTACGGCGTAGCCATAGGTGGCCTGTAAACAGTTGAGATATTCATCTTTCATCATCTGTTCTTTGTATTTACGCGCGTTGGGCTTGTGTTTATCGCGTTTCATCCGCCGGCTGAAGTCAACCATCAGGGCCTTCGATTGCTCGCGTGTAAACTGCCCTGTTTCACCATACAGTATGTCGAGCGATAACAAAAGATCGTATTCGGTTTGCGACAAATGCGTTTTGATGGTTACGTTCACAAAATGTAGGTCTACCTGTGTACATACTTCACCAATTCTGGTTACGGTAACAAAATCGCCATTCGTTAACGGCACTTTATAGTTATTACGGTTTACCAATAAAACATCTCCCTCCTGTAAAGGCAGGTTGGCTTCTCCGTACAGTTCTTCCCGGAACGCGGTGTTCAATGCCTGTACAGCACGGTTGGTGCGTGCGATAGCCAGTGTGCCGGTTGGGCCCAGCTTCTCATACCTTTTTACGTATGCCTGGAAAAGTGCTTCGTAGGAATCATGCAGCTGAACATTCTCAAGCCCTCCTGCCGGTAAGCGCGGGAATTTCGGAAAAACATCCCAGGTGCTCATCTCACGAATACGGTTGGCCAATGCCAGTATATCATTGCCCGCTTTTACCCGCTCAATCATCTGGAGTGTTACCGTTACAGCCGTCCTCCTCTGTTCCGCCAGCCAGTTCATATCCAGTGCGGGGCTGAAACTTTGCCCTACCGGTGGCAGCTGGCAGGGATCGCCAACAAAAATCACTTTGTTATTGCCCAGTGCATTAAAAAAATCATGCAACAGCAGCCCCGAGCCAAACATGGCAATATATTCACCGGATCCTTCGCTTGCAAGCATTGAAGCCTCATCTACAATATATACACGCTTTTTTTCATCTGGCTGCCTTAGCGAAAACTGAAGGGTCATCTGCCCGTATTTATCTATCGGCGCGTCTTCCGGGATATCATCATCATCGCCATCTACCTTGCTAAAATGGTATAGCTCGCTATGCATGGTTTTTGATTCTATGCCCGTTTTACCCCTCAATACCGTGGCGGCCCGGCCGGTGGAAGCCAGCATACAAAACTCCTGTTCATTCTCCTTCAACCAGCCAGCCAGGTGCTGCATCAGGAACGTTTTACCCGTTCCCGCATACCCTTTCAGCACGAAAGTATCCGCGGCGGGATGTTCAAGGAACTTCCTGATGGCTTTGAAAGCTTCTTTCTGTTCGGCGTTGAGTATAAGCTTTATAGCCATGAGAATGTAAAATTACGAAGAGTTTTCTTGCCGCCGATTTCACAGATCAAATCGGATATTCTTTTTGCGGGCTTTGTACATTTGTTTGATATTACCTGCTGATGACTAAGGCTAACAATAGTTTTGTGTACAGACCCTGGATAGATGGTTGGCGGGCTATTGCCGTTATACTTGTCATACTGAATCATTATTTCGGCCTATTGCCCGTTGGGTATATCGGGGTCGATATTTTTTTTGTGATCAGTGGGTTCCTGGTGGGGGGGATACTTTATCAGCAGGTAATTACCGGACGTTTCTCTCTAGGCGGTTTTTATATAAAGAGGATTCACCGGATCGTGCCGGCTCAGCTGTTTATGATGGCTGCGGTTTTTATATCACTTGTCGCACTCTCTTTACCCGAAGAAATTATTGAACGGTATACCCAGGAAGTTACTTACTCCGTAATCAGCATCTCCAACTATTTTTACTGGCATTCGATCGGCTATTTTGATATTGAAAGCACCCGTAAATTCCTGCTGCACACCTGGTCGCTGGCGGTGGAAGAACAATTTTATCTCGTATTTCCCTTGCTGCTGCTATTAGCAACCCGGCTTACAAAAAACAAAGGCTTGGGGTTAATTCTGTTGCTATTCATTTTGTCTTTTGCGGGCAACCTGCTTCCCTGGGCCGATCTTCCCTCCAAGTTCTATCTGTTACCTTTTCGCTTTTGGGAATTTCTGTTGGGGTTTGGCGTTTATTATATGGCCGAAAAAAAACTATTTCTTTTTCGTGAACAAACAATTGCCGCGATTGTAAGTTTGCTGCTCCTGGTAATCCTACAATTCAATCCTTATAATTTTTCTGAACTGACACTCATTCTTTCCAGCTCTCTCTGTTTTGGGATATTATTTGCTGCGCTTGAAAACGGCGGCCTCACAACGCTGTCTAAACTGCTTTCTTCCCCGCTCTTTCGTTATATCGGGACTATCAGTTACTCACTATACCTGTCGCACTGGCCCGTAATGGTGCTCATGCGGCTAAAATTTGGCATAAAAGAAATTTCTGCTCTCAATTTCATTGTATACCTCACCGCAACGCTATTGATAGGATTGGTTTCTTACTACCTGGTTGAAAAAACATTCAGGATAAGCAATGAAAAATATAACAGAACAGCAAGAGCAGTGAGTGCCGTTTTTATACTGCTGCTCATGGTGGGAACTGCCGCATTTATAACTAGCAAGAAACCTTACAGTGTTATTCATCTACTCCCATTCAAAACTCAAAAATATACGCTGCCGGGTTGCGGAGAATTGATAGTGGAATCCAGCGTAGTAAACGACTCGGTTCCTACCATTGTTATCTGGGGCGATTCCCATGCCGGGATGCTGGCGTTCAGGGAAACCCGTTATTCTACCTCTTATAATATCTTTAAAATTTATTCTACCGGCTGCCCGCCGTTTTTTAATACAGCGGTTACAACCGAATGCAATTGCAACGACAAGAATAAAATTCTCACCGCCTGGAAAATCATACGGCAACTCAAACCATCCTATGTGGTACTTGCCAGTCGCTTTTCTATTTACATCAACGGCTTAACAATTAATAATGTTCTGCGAAGGGGCAATCATTATATTTCATCAGACAGCACCATAGGCGATGTCTCACTGGCTGGAAGAAAAAAAGCATTCCGATTGGGTTTGCAATCTACACTCGACTCATTGTCGGGCCTGCAAGCGAAAGTGATTATCATGAAACAGGTTCCTGATTTCGCCAATTTTCACAACCCTGAATCGCTGGTGTCGGGTGGCGTTTACAGCGTTCTACCGCATGTTCTGTTTCGCCCGTTGGCAGATGCAGATTCGATTATACATAGTTTTGAGACAGACAAGGTAAAAGTATTTGATCCGCGCGGCTTTTTCAAAGGCGATCGCGGCTATCTCATTTTCGACCAGGAGCGTAACCGTTTATTATACAGGGACGACAGTCATCTTTCACCCACCGGCGCAATGCGTGTTACAACTCCGTTACTGAAAGAGATTACCCAATGGAAATAATACCATTTTTTTGCGAATCGCGTAATATCTTCAGGGATGACAAAACAGGAACTTCTGACTGAATTGCGGGCTGAAATGTTCGTATGTCTTAAACCGTCTGCCACGCACGGAATCGGCGTATTTGCGCTTACTGATATCCCCAAAGGAACAAAAAACCTATTTTCAAAAGACACGGGGGACTGGATCACACTCAGTTTTGCCGAAGTAGCGGCATTGCCGGAGCACTCCCGTGAGTTTATTGAGACTTATTATCTATACGACAATGAAAACTATTTTATTCCGGCACACGGCACACGGGTGATGGACATGGCCAGCTATCTAAACCATTCCAGCCATCCCAACATCGTTTCTGTAGAAGAAGGCAAATGGTTTGAAGCGATACGGGATATCAGCAAGGGCGAAGAATTGCTTGTGGATTATGGGATGATAGCGGATGTGGAAGGTTACTGATGTAACTGCTCCAGGTACTTTTTAACAATAGCGGCTATGTTTTTGGGATCGAACTCTTCATCCGTATAAACACCTGTTAATTGGATAACCGGTTTCATTTGCAAGCCCGCCAAATCGTATCCCCCGGATATACCAACATAAGAAGCCTCTCCTTCCGTTACTTTATAGATATAGAAAACGTACTCTTTTGATTCGTACTGGAGCGTCTTTTTCATTACCAGATTGATCTTTACATCGGTCATATCTTGTTCTTCACACACAGTATACAACTCAGCCTGGGCCAATTTCTGCTGGGTGAGGTATTCCACAGGAAAAAGAACCTTCTTTTTAAGCCTCACCAACTCATCATACAAATACAACCGGGTTGATATGTCTGCCGCCAACCCGTTCATAACTGTAGCGGGAACTGCCTGGTTTCGCTTTATCAATTCAATAGCTACGTTCTGCTTCAGGTACTTGTTGTCTGTTACCAGGTATTTTTTTAGTGCCGCCAGGCTTGCCGGAGTATTGATCCTACCCAGTAATTCAACCAGGGAGTAAATATTTCCATAATATTCTTCGGTGGACTCATTCTTAAATACGGGATATATCTTTTTTGCTAACGCAATAATATCCGCCTGTAGCGTAGCACTAAACTGATTGCTTATCATCCCGCTATCTGATAAACGGGATGCCAGGCTAACCATATACAGACCGCAAACACTATCTTTTACCAATAACTGAAGTTTTGGCCAAACAGCTGCAGAAAGGCTAAGACTATCTGTAAGGCTATAATAAAATCCATTATTAATCAATTGCCGTGGAGGTGAAATAGTGAGCAGGTCGGCTAAACCTCATAAAACTATGCCGGGTATGGCTTTTAGCAAGTATAGCAATGATAGCTGCTTTCATATCTTCCCGGCCTTGCCTGATAAACTGATGATAAGATTCGACCAGCCTGTTAGCAATGTGACTGCTGTCAAGCGGCAATAATTTCTCTCCTATTACTACATTTATATAATTACTGAATATCGTATCGTATACACTCTGATACCGGCTAAAAAGCCCCTTGTAAAGAACTGCCGTATCTATTGATTGCAGGGAAGTGGATTTTTCCAACGCAGCCGACGCTGTATACCGGATGTTCCGGTCTTCAGCACTTAGGTCATTCATAAGCGAGGTTATCTTAGAGCTTGTGATCCATTCTTTGGACCCGGCGTGGTCAACAGCAAATTCGTTGAAGAACCGGTTGATATTGCTATCGTATAATGATCTTGGATTATCGCTATACATTAGCTTATATACGATATTTCCGGACAGGAGCATACGCATTCTTTTTGCATATCCGCCTTTTGTTTTACTTACAATGATGAATTCTTTTCCACTTAGCTCATTATTCGTCACATCTCTCATAGCTGAATGTTCAACACCTGTTGTGTCCAGCTTTTCCAGATATGCTTTCCAAAAATTACCTTCTGTATTGTACCACTCGTATTTACTCAATGTATCGGTAAGCACCAGGTAACTTGAAGAAGTAGTAGTATCATATGAGATAAACTGATTAGCGAGATCTCCTTCTGCGCGCAGGCTGAATAATGCTGGTGCCCAGGTAGTAAACGAGCCTTCGGGCGAACGATACCGGGCCCACGGCATCGTACAAGGCTCCGGAAACTTTACGGAACGAAACACGGTATCCGCCGCTCCGTGAAGAGTAGTTGCGGAATCTCCTACCACCATCAACAAAATATTCCTGTTATGTTTAATCATCGATACACCCCTGATATAGCTTCCCCGCCTTTGCTCCGAAGGAGCCTCGAAATACATATAACTGGAACCATCGCCAGGGATATTCCTCACTGTCATTTTTTTATACTCGGTTTTAAGCGCGTCAATTGTGTTTTGTTGTATGGTGCTATCATCGTTTAACGTATAGCCCCTTTGCATTTCTTTGGAAAAAAGCAAAATATACAGGCCGGTACTATTATCAACGCCGGTAAAGCTGCTGATCCTCGTTACTTTATCCCCATTCGCAAGCTTGTCGTTTTTCTCCATGGCAAGGGGCGAAACAAAATGCAAGCCCATGATACTATCGTGAAAGGTGTAATACTGAACAGGCTTTTCTGTAGCATTTTTATTTATACTAAACCCGGCGAAAAACTGCGCTGCGTCTTCATTATAAAGCGTGTTCCTGTTAACGCCCGTCATCATACACATATAAAGCTGCTTATTATACAGTATAATTCGCATGCGTATTTTACTTTGATCAACGCTGTCAATATACTCCATCCCCTCTATTCCGTTCTGGGTTATTCTTTTTCCACGATACCCTTTCTTGCCTGGAAATGCTCTTTGTGCCGTTGCCTCATATATGCTATCGCGGTATTGGGGGTCGAAGTTCATGGGTACCGACATGAGAACATAAGCGGCCAGATTGAAAATGTCAAAATAAAAATGCATATCAATCAATCCATATAACTTAACCTTGGCCGGATTCCCGGGAAGCATCGCAGTAAAAGTTCCCCCGGGATTTTTCAATTCCTGCCATTCGCGCTTCACTTCCTTTACTTTGTACTCTCCTGGGTCGCGTTTATTTACCGGCATCACGGGTGTTACTGTAAATCCTTTCCTTCTCAGTAGTTCTATTACACCGCTATCTCCGGGTAAGTGTGCGGATCCGATGGCAAAGAACATATCCCTGATAGCACTAAGACTATCAATACGTCTTACCATTTTTTTATTCCGTCGGATAAAAACACTATCCTTTTCTCCTATCTCATCTGAACCCAAAGCTTTGGCAAGGGCGGGTAAATCTTCTGCAGCATACATAGCCATCAATTTAGCGATCAGTGCCCGTTCGCTGTTCTTGTCTTCATTATCGGTATTGTTTGCAACACTAACTATGTCGGATCTGTCTATACCGGCATCCTGCGATGTAAGCTGATCGCCAAGGTCTTCAATTCCACCCACCCACTTGCCTTGTTTTCTGGCGAGATTATACAGGTAGGCATCAACAATTGTTGGCATTTCCCCTTTCTCCATATACTCCGACATCCACTTGTTCTTTTCCTTTAAGATTTCTTTCGCAGTAATATCTTTCGCAGGTTTATTAAACTTTTTTGACAGCGGTTTCTCATACTTTTTAAGTTCAGCCTCGTCCAGATAGTCACTCAACTTTTTTGTCTTCTGCATTTCCTCAAAAAGATTGTTCATATAAAAAGCCGCCATCTCATCCGGGTTAATCTCAATGGCAAACCCTTCTGTTCTTTCTATGGCTTTGTAAACCGAATCGCTGAAGCGGAACAATTTTTTATCGGTAAGATGGATCGTCCCAAATAGATAAGAGGGCTTTGATAATCCATTACCCGATATGCGCCATAATAACGTTTTGGGATAACTGTTCTGCGCTCTGAGGCTGAGTGACAACAATACAAAAAGAATTATAAACAGCGAACGGGCGGCACGCATAGCAGGTCATTTTGGAACGTAATAGTGGGGCAAACTAAAATACGGAAATTCCCGTAACCTTTGCCATATCCCTTTGCAGCCAGTTGTTATCCGGGTAATGGGCGTTTCGATCAATAGTATGAATAGCGTACGCCTGTCGAGAGCGTCCGCTGGTATTCGGAAGGCTGTAATGCGGCAGCAAGCCATTCAGTACAATGCAGGTGCCCTGTTTTACTTCCAGGGGTATCATTCCTTCCATGGAATAAGGCGAAGCATCCAGTACAGTAAAACCTGTTCCGCCTGCAGGATTTTTATGAAACCGGGATCTTAATGTTGTTTCATGCCCGCCGGGCATAGCCCAAAGACATCCGTTTTCGATAGTGGCGTCTTCCAACGCAAACCAAAAACCTATACATGAATGGGGTTCGGTATAAAGAAATGCGGCATCCTGGTGTATATCCACCTGGCCCCCGATCCTGGCATGCTTCAAGATCAGCATACTTTGAATAATAATATGGTCATCCAGCTGCAGCTCAACGGCAAGCTGTTTCATTTGCGGGGACCGTGAAAAATGATTAAAAACCGGATCCATGTCGTGCAATGCGTGACCTATCTTATTGAGTGAATAGAACAGGCTATTCCTGAGGTTGCCTGCTTCATCAAACGCGTCTTTCTCAAAAAAGAAAGATATTTTGTCGCCGGAATCCAGGAAATATTCGTCGCTGGTGCGTGTTTGTTCATTGGTTTGAAAAACGGAAGGATGGCCCTGGTAGTTAAACCCTTTGGCAAGCTCCTCACCCCGCTGCATTAAGCCCAGGCATTCCTGCGGGGTATTGAAGTGTTCAAGAATTAGATAACCGTCTTTCTCAAATTGTTCTTTCCTTGTCAATGCAGTATGTTTGGTTAATTGTACTTAAAAATAAGATTATTGGATTTGTTACTACCGGCTCAGGTTGGCCAGCTCTGTAAAAAGCGCCTTTTCCTTCTCTGATAAACCTGTTGGAATTTTTACCTGGAAAGTAATATAAAGATCGCCCGCCTTACCCGGTTGTTTGTAAACAGGGAATCCCTTTCCTTTAATTCTTGTTTTTGTACCGTTCTGTGTTCCGGGCTTCAGGTTCAGCTTAACTTTGCCGGTGAGTGTTTCAACAATCTCTTCACCGCCCAGTACGGCAGTATACAGTGAAACACTAACCGTACGATGCAGGTCACTGCCTACCCGCTGAAAAGCGGTATTATTTTGAATGGCGAAAGTGATATACAGGTCGCCGGGCGGGCCATCATTAACGCCGGCTCCGCCATACCCTTTTAATTTAATTACCTGCCCATCCTCTACGCCCGCCGGTATTGTTATCCTTACTTTTTTTCCATGAACAGTAATTACCTCCTTTCTTTCAGCCAGTACATCCGTTAACTCCATCTGCAGTTTCGCCTGGTAGTCCTCACCCCGGTAGGCAGAACGGCGGGATTGCGAACGTGTTCCTCCTCCAAATACCTGTTCAAAAAAATCTGAAAAATCGTTGTCCGAAGAATACGTGTACTGGCTGTTACCCTGGCTTTGCTGGCGTTGCCGCTCAAATTCTCCGGCATGTTTCCAGTTTTCGCCATACTGGTCATACTTTTTCCTGCTCTCGGGGTCGCTCAGCACCTCATTGGCTTCATTGATCTGCTGAAACTGTTTGTTGGCCTCGGGGTTGCCTTGATTCACATCCGGGTGATATTTCCGCGCGAGTTTCCGGTAGGCTTTCTTGATATCCTCTTCGCTGGCGTTACGTGTGAGACCCAGTACTTTGTAGTAATCTATGAATGCGGCCATCTGTTGTATCCGTTCGGATACGTTAAGTTACGCCAATTTAATTTCACCCTTCCAAATTTGCCCGCATATTGATCATATACCTGCTGAATCCTACTTTCTCATAGGCTTTTATTGCCGGCTCATTGCCGAAATACACATCCAGTTTTAATTCTCTCACCCCCTGCGATGCTGTCCATTTTTTCAGCTCATCAATGATCAACTTATTAATTCCCTTTCCCCGGTGCTGCGGCTCTACAAACATAAAACCAAGGTATGCATGCTGCTTATGCTGCAGGTAGGGTTTTGCATTCTCAATGCGGGCATATCCTGAAGCAACGGGTTTCCCGTGCAGCTCTGCTACAACAAGATGTATATGCGATGCCTGTAACATCTCATCAAGATCATAGTACCGCGTGTCTTCGCCCTGTTTCAATGTAGGATCGAAAGGCCGTTCAGCCGCAATAACGCCTTGCTCAAACCGGAGAAGGGTGTCTATATCATCAATCCTTGCCTTTCTTATCAATACAGCGTCCATAGCAATTATTTCTGCAAAAGAATGTAATCTTTCGCAATTCCCTGTTAAAACCCTCTCGGGAACAATCCCGTATTTATGATTTGAACCCTTATTCTCCGTCAACAATAGCAAATCCCTATTTTCGCAAAATGAGCAGATCCCCCCTCCCTCAAAACGAAATAAACAGGATACTAAGTCTGTCTGAATTTGACCTTGACTATAGCGACCTTTATGAGCATTTCCGCGACCTGTCTAAGCTGGCCGCTAAAGTTGCCGGTACGGAAATTTCGCTGGTTAACCTGATTGACTCGTTCACCCAATGGACAATTTCTGATTATGGTCTCGACATCAAACAGCTGTCAAGGGAGGATTCTATTTGCCAGTATACCATTAACGCCAAAGAGTCTTTTGAGGTAAAAGACCTTTCTGCCGATGAACGCTTTAAAGACAAAATATATGTAACACAGGCTCCTAAGATCCGTTACTATTTTGGAGTGCCGCTGGTAACCGCAGACGGCTATAACCTGGGGGCTTTGTGCGTAATGGATAAACTGGGTAAAGAAATCAGCCCCGAAAAAGTTGAGCTGTTACAAATTATCGCGCAGGAAATTGTTACCCGTCTCCAGTCGATCAAACTGGTCACAGACCTTCGTCACAAATTAAAAGAAGCGCAGGAATCACAACGCAAGGTGGCCCATGATATTCGCGGTCCGTTGTCGGGTATTATTGGTCTGTCGCAGGTCATTAACGAAATGAATGGTGCCACCAAGCTGGAAGACATACAGGAACTGATTGCCCTCATTCACAAGGGAGGTAAGTCTATCCTCGAGCTTGCCGATGAAATCCTGGGCGCGGAGAAAAAGAAAGCTACCGCGGGCCAGTTTACATTAGACGAGTTCCGGGAAATGCTTGACAAGTTATATGCTCCACAGGCAGTTAATAAACAAATATCATTTACCATCCATGTTGACCCGCTATCGAAAACGATACCTGTTTCACGAAATAAACTATTGCAGGTAACAGGCAATCTTATTTCCAACGCCATCAAATTCACACCTGTTCAGGGAAAGGTAAGTGCTTACCTGGGCCTGGTTCCTATAAACGCCGGGTATGATCTTCATATTATTGTAACCGATAGCGGCGCAGGAATAGACCCGCAAAAGGCAGACGAAATCATCAGCGGTAGTGCTACATCAACCGATGGCACCGGGGGAGAACAGGGTTATGGTTTTGGATTGGCCCTGGTAAAACACCTGGTTGAAAAGTTACATGGCAAATTCTTCCTTAACTCAACGCCTGGTAAAGGCTCGGTCTTTACGGTAATAATACCGCAGGATCACCACCCAATTCCATAGTCTTCCCCATTGTTGCTGCTTCCTCCCCAAAGGCTGCCGTGCTTCCAATCAAAGTAAATTGCATTGATGGGTCCGCTGGTCCTGTCGCCAAAGCTCACTTTATACCCCATTGTTTTTAATTCGTTGGCCGCGTTGGCGGGTGTGCTTCGCGACAAAAGTATGTTCCCGGGGCGGGGCTTCCGGTCTTCCAGCTTCGATCCGCCCAGGGATAACCATAACTGGTTGGTGTTAAAATTGGCCGCTTCTGTAGCTTGCTGAACCGTCATGTTAAACTCCACCATATTTAAGAAAAATTGTAACAGGTTCTGATCCTGGGTATCTCCTCCCTGCACACCAAAACACAGGAAAGGCTTCCCTTCCTTAAGTGCCAATGTGGGTGTTAAGGTTACACGGGGCCTTTTACCGGGTTCCACAACATTAAAGGGATCAATTACCGGGTCGAGAACAAAACTCTGCATGCGCTGGCTCATACCTACACCGGTATGGCCCGCAATACAGGCAGGAAGCCACCCCCCGCTGGGTGTAATGGAAACCACCCATCCCGATGTATCTGCGGCTTCCACAGAAGTGGTTCCCCTCCATAGCCTGTCCATATATGCGTCATCAGCCATGGCGAGGCTGTTCTTTATATCATTGCTGTTGAGGGTATTCTGGTCATGCTTCGGAATGGCAGAACCATCAGGAATAATGCTGCTGTCGGCAAACGCTTTTCTCTTTTTCAGTATATCAACAAAGGGGTTGGTTTTACCTTCAAAAGGGTAAGGATCGCCCGGTGCGGCATAGGGGTCGTTCCTGTCGCGGCGTATGAGCAGCGATCTTTCTTTGGCGTATGCTTTACTTAACAAGCCTTTCATGGGTTCTTCCGGTGGAAAATACGGATCGCCATAGTAAAAATCACGATCTGCAAAGCTCAGGTTCATCGCCTGGTAAAGGGTGTGAATATACTTCGTGCTGTTATAACCCATCGCTTTCAGGTCGAAGTTCTCCAGTATGTTCAACGCCTGCAACAGCACCGGTCCCTGTGTCCATTGCTGCATTTTATACACCTCAATTCCTTTATAATTGGTATGCAATGGCTCTTCCACCAAAGGCTTCCACTTAGCCAGGTCCTTCATCGTTATCAATCCTCCCTGCTCCTGGCTACCCCTGACAAATTCTTCCGCAATATCCCCTTTATAAAACCTGTCGAATGCCGCCATGATGGCTGCCTTTCGGGTGCGGTGCGCTTTCAGCGCCCGTTGTTCGGCCTCAACAAGTTTATTCAATGTTGCCAGCAGATCGGTTTGCACAAATATTTCACCTGCCTCAGGGGCTTCCCTCGTTGAACCGGTATGGGGTAAAAAAACGGCGGAGGAATAGGGCCATTGCCGGATCATTTCTTTCCCTTTCTCCATGCTGTTGGCGGTTTGGGCGTCGATAGGGTAACCAGCGGCCAGCTGCATGGCGGGCTCCAGCACCTCTTTCAGGCTCAGGGTGCCGTACTCCATTAACATATAACATAAGCCACCCACGGTACCAGGTGTAGTGGCGGCCAGCGGTCCGTATTCCGGCGGGAAATTATACCCCTTGCTTTTAAAAAAAGCCGCAGTGGCCCCCGTAGGTGCCACGCCCATCGCATTGATGGCGATTACTTTTTTTGTTTTGGGATTATAAATCAGCGCCTGCGTTTCTCCACCCCAGCTCAATACATCCCACATGGTACAGGTAGCCGCAAGCATGGCACAAGCCGCATCTACTGCGTTGCCACCCTTCTGAAATACAATGGCACCGGCGGTTGCCGCCAGCGGTTTACCAGTAACCGCCATCCAGTTCTTTCCGTGCAAGGGGGGCTTTTGGGTTTGCTGGGCAGAAAGGCCTGTTGATAAAAAGGCAAAAAACAGGATAGATAAAAGTTTGCGTCTCATGGACATGATTTGTAGGTGTTTAAATTTAATCAGAATACACCAGTAAGAAAAATAAGCAAGGAATTTGTATTGTATATTTTTTAATACCTCGGTTTATCGCTACACTCAGCCTGTTCATCGTCACATTTGCTATCTTTCATCCATTTCCGGAAGATTTTTGTAATTTATTATGACAAACAGGAAGATTCTGTGCTAATTTTTCACATTATTTAAACGTACTGGCAGGCAACAGGATTCTATTAATTGTTGTCTGTTTTTAAAAGGATCTTATTATGCTATCGAAGCAACATCGGTTTCTTATATTGGCCCTATTTGCGCTGGTATCAACAGGAGCCCGGGCCCAGTTTTATCTTGGCCTGGAAGCGGGCGCTTCTCAAAATCAATTGATTACTAATTACGCCGACCAGTCGTTTACACAGTACAAGAAAGGAACCGGTATTTCCATCGGCGTGCCGGTGTCTTACCGGGTAGTAGATTGGTTTTCTGTATCAGCCACCCCTTCCTTTACCCAAAAGAACTACTCCGTGGAGAGGACCGGATATTTTACAGGGGTATACCAGAAAAACGCCAACAGCTACATTCAGCTGCCCTTAATGGGGCAGTTTAGCTTTGGAAGCGAGCAGATACGGGGTTATGTTAACCTGGGTATATACGCAGCTTACTGGACATCTGCTCATGTTAAAGGCGCACAGTTAAATCCGCTTAACCCGGTAGATACCCCCTTTTATTCAACAACTCCCAGCTCAATCGCCGGAGAAATCAACCTATATAATTACAATGAAAAATATGCATTTAGTACCGTTAAAGACAACCGGCTTGAGATAGGCTGGGTTACGGGCTTAGGAGTTAGTTATGAAACAGAAAGTGGGTATCGCTTTTACCTGGAAGGAAAACGCAACTATTCTTTTACCGATCAGCAAAAGAATTATATGACCAACCAGGTGCCCAGGTACAATGACACCTATATATTCAGCGTAGGCTGTATGATAGATATGGGTAAAATATTTGGCAGCTATTACTAATTATTCCGGGACCTGCAGCAGGCACCAACAAATAAAAAAGACATGAAAAAAACATTTTCCAGGATATCTCTTTCTGTCAGGATAGCCCTCGCTGTCCTGGTTATCACCCTTGGCTTCTCATCGTGCAGAAAGGAGATTTTGCAGGTAAATTCAACTTCCAGTTATACCGCTCATAATTTCAATGATATTTTTGAGGGGTTCTGGAACGGAATGAATAATAACTATGTTTTCTGGAGCGAAGAAACCACCAACTGGGATGCGGTATATACAAAATACAAGCCTTTATTTGCCAAACTCAGCCTGATAGATTCCGCGGACAATGAAACGGCACTAACTTATTTTGAAGAGATGACCAAGGACTTGAAGGATTCTCACTATACCCTTACTTTTCCCACCCTGGGATACCAGATCAGCCCGGCCGAGAACCGCAAGATAGCTATCAGTACGGCTACACCCGATAGCATCTATGTACTGCCCTCAGCGATGTTCAGCTCCCTGATCCCCAAAAAATACATAGACTCGACTTCGCTTAAGCAAGGTTCCGATACCGTTTATTTTAACGGATCTCCCAGCCTTTTTAAAGTAATGAGCGGCACGATCAAGAGCAGGATACTTTATTTTTATTTCAGCGATTTCGCGTTCAGTCAATCCGGCTCCAACACCTACCCTATCATTATCGCATTTCTCAATACCTTGCGCAACTTGCCCTCTACTATCAAAGGAATTGTGATTGATGTTCGTGGCAATGGTGGGGGATCTATTACTGATCTGGATTTCCTGGTGGGTAATATGATTACTAAGCCGCTACAATATGGATATACACGATCCAAAAGTGGAAACGGCCGCCTTGATTATACCCCATGGGCACCTGCTATCGTGACACCTCAAGACGGGGCCAAAGAAATTACAATACCCATTGTGGCCCTGGCCGACCATACTTCTGTTAGTATGGCCGAAATAACTGCCCTGGCCATTAATACACTACCGAACGGAAAATTTATTGGAACTACCACCTGGGGTGCCAACGGCCCGCTTGCCCCGCAGCAATACTACAATAGCGGGCAATTTACGATAGGAAGTTATCTGTCTGTATACACATCATCCAGCATGTTCAAAACACTGGACGGCAATATTTACGAGGGGCGAGGAATTCCGCCGGGAATTTGGGTCAGGGAAACAAGCGCAGCCTACAACAACGGGGTAGACCTTCAGTTGGATGCGGCGATCAATTACATCAACTCCAAGTGAGGCGTGAGACGTGAATCGTCAATCGTGAATCGTCAATCGTGAATCGGGGCATGGGTTGTTGCTTGATAATTGTTCACGATTGACGATTCACGCCCTCAGCGGGAAGGGTCTTTGGCAAGAACCAGCTCCTTCCAGATCTTGCTTTGTTTCAACTTTCCGCCCCGGCCTCCGCCGCCCAGTGCGCCGGTTCCAATGGAAATGCCGATACCGCCACCGCTACCGAAGCTGCCGAAACCAAATCCACCTCCAACAGAAACGCCGCCTCCCCGGCCATTGCGCGCTGCCTGTTCTGATGGGATTTCATCCAGTACAAAGCCAACAGCAATGTTCCTTCCTGGCGCGTTTACCGCACCACTTTGGTTAAAGATGGCAGTAAAAGGCAGTTTTGCCTCA
The DNA here is from genome assembly GCA_965229175.1 of Sediminibacterium sp. GTDB lineage: Bacteria > Bacteroidota > Bacteroidia > Chitinophagales > Chitinophagaceae > Sediminibacterium. Next base: position 115,986 of record CBDDIT010000059.1, read on the forward strand.
TAAACAATAGCATTGGAAGCGTTGAGCCCAATACCCACTTCTATCCCATCCGGGTTGGCTTTACCCAAGTCATAGTTCTCTACCGTCTTTGCATTTGTAAATCCAAATATAGAATAGTCGCGCGCGTTGCTAAGTGCAATATTGATATTACTGTTCAGCTCCGGCCGGGCCGATGTATTGTTCTGCTGGTTCAGATTCCCTGTGGGAAAACTGATGCCGGCCGCCCCATGTTCGTCTTTTACGCCATGAGAATTGATCAGCACTGTTAAACCGCCGCGTAATATCTGTTGCTGTGCTTGCGGGTCGGTGGTAAGCAGGCGCACATACAAATTACTCCTGTCGTTTGAAACTGTATAGCCAAACTTCAGCTTCTCGTTATAAAAGGCCATGCTACCCACCCATTCACTATCATTCCCATTAATCACCAGTTCCTGCGCTTGCCAGGTAGCTGCGGCTGTTGTTGTGGTTTGCTCTGCATTCCGGGCCGAACCGCAGCCCCAGGCAGCCGCAATAAAAGAAAGAATAACTGCCGCCCGCTTTTGTTTACTATACATATATGAGATTTAAGCTGTTCAAAGGTAAGACCTTGCAAAGTTCGGCAAGGCTGCCTTATATATAGCTGGTAAAGAGTTAAAATCGGCTGACTCCCGATTAACTATCTTAGTGGTAAGAACCACACCCATGAATAAAATCTCAAAGCGTGGTTTAGAAATGATTGCTTTAATAATAAACAAACCCTGTATGAAACGATTTGCTGCCATTCTTTCGTTCTGTATTATTTCAAAGGGATTCGCGCAGGTGTTGAAGGCCCCCGCATACCCATTGATCACACATGACCCCTATTTCAGTGTCTGGTCGTTCAGCGATGAACTGAATAATACAAATACAAAACACTGGACCGGTTCTGACCAGCCGCTGATCGGACTTCTTACAGTTGATGGTGTTGTGTATCGCTTCCTCGGTGCGGGCGAAAAGGTGTTCCGAACCATTCTTCCTGCTTCCGACGACAAACCCTATAACTGCAGGTTTACAGAAACCCAACCGGATGGTGAATGGATGAAGAATTCATATAACGATGCCTCCTGGAAAAGCACGGAAGCCCCATTCAGCAGCAGTAAAAAAAGAGCTAGAACCCTGTGGACAAGCAAAAATATATGGGTGAGACGAACTTTCACGCTAAATGATCCCGTTATAAATAAGTTGTTTGTTAAACTCAGGCATGATGACAATGTTGAAGTGTACCTCAACGGGCAGCTTGTTTACAGCTGTGAATGCTGGAATGGAAAAGCAGAACTGTTCCCGGTGGCAGATGCCATAAAAAACAAACTTGTTAAAGGCGAGAACCTGCTGGCGATCCACTGCGCCAATACCGCTGGTGGTGCCGACCTGGATGCCGGATTGGTGGAAGAAGAACCACCCGGCAACACCGCTGGTATAACCAATGCTGTGCAGAAAAGCGTTGAGGTGAAAGCAACACAAACGGTTTACCAGTTTACCTGCGGGCCCGCTAACCTGACCCTTACTTTTACATCTCCATTGCTTATGCACGACCTTGATCTCATGGCAAGGCCCGTTTCTTATGTTTCATTTGCTGTAAGATCAACCGATGCCCAACTGCACAACGCTACTGTATACTTTGGAGCTTCCACGACCCTGGCGGTAAACAGTGTTGGGCAGGAAGTAACCGCCTCTGTTGGCAACAGTAATGGCTTGGCTATACTGAAAGCCGGTACGGTTGAACAGCCTGTTTTACAAAAGAAAGGCGACGACTTGCGTATCGATTGGGGACAACTGTATGTTGTTACCCAATCGGGTCCGGATATAACACAAAGCATTTCTCCTGCCAATGTACTGCCGGTAGCTTCTTCCTTTAAAGCTCCTGTTGCAACTACTAAAGGAACCCAATTGATGCTGAACACCACAATAGACCTGGGAAAGATAGGAGCAACGATGAAAGAAAAAGTTATTATGCTCGGGTATGATGATGACTATGCCATACAATATTTTACAGAGAACCGCAGGCCCTGGTGGAAAAAAGACGCTTCGTACACGATTGAGAAAGAGTTTAAAAAAGCGGTTACAGGATACCCGCGAATAATGAAGCAATGCGATTCAGCAAATATTCACGTGTACAATGACGCTATCAAAGCCGGCGGAGAAGCTTATGCCAAATTATGCGTACTGGCCTACCGCCAGGCGATATCCGCACATAAATTACTTAAAAGCCCTTCGGGTGATCTCCTGTTCCTGTCCAAAGAAAACTATAGCAATGGATCTATCAATACGGTAGACGTAACTTACCCGTCAGCACCCTTATTCCTGGTGTATAACCCTGACCTTTTAAAGGGTATGCTGAATGGTATATTCTATTATAGCGAAAGTGGCAAATGGGCAAAACCTTTCGCCGCGCATGATTTGGGAACCTACCCGTTGGCTAACGGGCAAACATACGGGGAAGATATGCCGGTTGAAGAATGTGGTAACATGATTATTCTGGCTGCCGCTATTAGTAAAGCGGAAAAAAACGCATCCTACGCTGCTAAACACTGGCAAACCCTTAGCACCTGGGCCGCCTATCTCGAGAAAGAGGGCTTCGATCCCGCCAACCAGTTATGTACCGATGATTTTGCCGGACACCTGGCCAGAAATGCAAACCTCTCTGTTAAAGCGATTGTTGGTTTAGGTGGTTATGCAATGATGGCCGGAATGCTGGGCAAAAAAACAATCGCAGAAAAATACCGGAACATCGCCAAAGACATGGCGGCCCGCTGGACAAAAATGGCTGATGCGGGCGACCACTATTCACTAACCTTTGACAATATGAACAGCTGGAGCCAGAAGTATAATCTTGTTTGGGATAAGTTACTCGGGCTGCAATTATTTCCCCCGGAAGTATATAAAAAAGAAGTTGCCTACTACCTGGGCAAACAGAACGATTTTGGCCTGCCGCTCGACAGCCGTAAGACATATACAAAATCAGACTGGATCATGTGGACAGCTACACTGGCCAGCAACCGCAGGGACTTTGCATCCTTTATCACTCCTCTTGAAAAATTTACGCAACAAACACCAACCCGTGTTCCCCTTAGTGACTGGCATGAAACGACCAACGGTAAACAGGTGGGATTCCAGGCCAGGAGTGTAGTGGGTGGCTATTTTATTAAGGTGCTGGCAGAACGGTGGGGGCTTGAAGCTGCACGCTTGAATCGTAAAGCGTCAAGCGGGAATAAATAACCTATTAAGGATTCTTCCTTTGAAGATTCTTCACGAGTATATAAAAAAGGCCGGTAGCAAAAACTACCGGCCTCTTCTGTAAAATCATACTACAATTCGTGAAATCCGCTATTAAAACAGCGTGAACTCTACACGCCTGTTCTTCTGGCGTCCGGCATCTGTTTTGTTGGATGCGATCGGTTGACTTTCGCCATAACCGGTTGCTTCAACTTTTCCGTTGTTAGCACCTTGAGAAACCAGGTAGTTCTTTACTGACTCGGCTCTGTCTTTAGACAGTCTCAGGTTGGCGGCATCAGAACCTACGTTGTCTGTATGTCCGGCAAGTTTAAGGCTGAAGCCTTTTTTAACCAGTAATGCGGCAACACGGTCGAGATAAGGTAATGACCTTGCACGTATAGTTGACTTACCAAAATCAAATTCCAGGTTACGGATAGCTTCGCTTACTATTTTTTTGTCTTCTTCCGTAATCACATATGTATTATTAACTACCCGGGTAACGGTATCTCTCACCGGTGGTGGTGGAGGAGTTGGTAATGCGCAACCGGCACCGTCAACTTTTACACCGCTGGGTGTATTGGGGCATTTATCAAAATAATCAGCAACACCATCACCATCAGAATCTACCTTCATTTTAGCGAGATCATCTTTTACTCCATTCAATTCAGCCAGGCGTGCATTGTACCTTGCTTCACTTGCGGCCAGTGAGGCTCGCAGGGCATTATCCTGATCCCTTGTTTCTTTTGCCAACTGGGCCGGAGCATTATGCCTGGCCAGCTGCGGCTTTTTGCTGCTTCCCAGGGCAAACTCAAGTCCTATATGCGCATACGAGAACTTATCGCTTTCATAGGGTGCTTTTACATAACCATCCAGGTCATCTCCATCAAAAAATCCGATGGTATAACCCAGGTCTAAATTAACCGTTCTTGACAGGTTCGCTTTTAATCCAAACCCTACCGGAACATATAAGCTGGTTATGCTTTTTCCGCCATTATAGGCAAATGAAGCACCTGCCGATGTTGTAACTGTGGGACTATAATTAATTCCGCCGGCACCAATAGTGGCATAGGGCTGAATGGATGTATGTAGTTGCGACCAGTTAATATTACCGAGTGTAACAACGCCACTTAAGCTTACGCCCCAGTTAACATTGGTCTGAAAAGAACTATAAGGACTAACCGGAGGTGCACCTGCCCACAGTTTATCATTATTGGCTTTTAGCGATCCCCGAAGGAAATCGGCCTGTATGCCAAGGCCATGAGAAATCTGGTATTTGATATAACCACCATATCCCAAATCGGGAACCCATTTTGAAAAATCATTTCTTCCACCTGTGGCGGCAAATGGTGCCAGCATACCACCGTGAACACCTATTGACCAGGTTCTAAAACCTGAATTCCCTGAAAATAAGGGTGGAGGAACCGGCATGGTACCCATGGTAGATGATACCGACATAGTGGTATCCTGCGCAAAACTTCCTGTAACACCAATGCATGCCAACGAAAAACTGCAGATGCATTGTAATAAGATTTTTTTCATAACGTTTTTTTACACTGCCCTAGCAGACAGCAGATGATTGGATTAAGCAGGGTTCGCTTATGTATGTGAAAGGCTTTATTCAGGTCTTTCACCCGCTTAACAGATTCCGGCATAAAAAAAATGCGGAAACCATTAACGGTGCCCGCATAAGAAGTATAATAAATGTGCCACAGCACAGTTAAGGCCTGTTTACAGGCTGTGCATAACCTGAAATCGGATAAAACCGGGATTATGGGGTGTAGAAATAAATCAGCAGATTAATGTAGCAGGTACCAGACTAAACGCTGTCTGTTCTGTCATTTGCCACTACAGCACACTTATCTATTATAAGGGAACTCATTAATCCAGTGAAACCCCCTTGTCATCAGCCTGAACTTCTTTTCGTCGTAGCGCTTAAGACGCATATAGACAGAGTCGTTCTTTATTTTTCCGGTCAGGGTAAGATAAGCGGTGTCGGTTGTATAGTGCAATACTGATTTATTGGTGGAATCCGTTCCGGCAAAAACTACCGCGGTTCGTTTTGTGGTATCCAGCCTGAAACTGAAATTATAAACGGTGTCATTCATCATCTTGATCTTGGCATAGTCTTTCGATTGGATCACCAGTTGTTTCCACCGCGTTGTATCGGTTAACAGGGGCTGAACCGTATCATGATTCCTGATAACCGTTTCTGCATTGTAAATACCATAAAGCGGCGGCTTGGGCCTCTCATCACCATATACTTTCATGCTCTCATAACTATTGGTGATGCCATAAAAAACAGCATCCGCTATAAAAAGGAATTTTAATATTCGCACAGTTATCAGCATCCATCGCTTTTTAAATACAGGTTGTTCCTGCTTTACAAGCACCGCGGGTTTATGGGCCACAAATAATGTATAAAGAGCCGGCAGAAAAGGCGCGGTTAGATAAAACGCCATGAGCTCCAATGCCGAGGAGAATAACTTAACGGGTACATCATAACACATATTAATTACTACAACGTTGCCCATTACCACCAGCGATAACAGCGAGCCTATCAGGCTTGTTTTCCTGAAAAAAAGCAATACCCCGCAAATCACTTCGCTCCATCCTACAAAAACACTGAAGGCCTTCGACTGGCCAACATAGGTCCAGGCCAGCCCCATGGGCGATGAGTCGCCATAAGGTTGCAGGAGCCTCGACAGGTAGGGATATGGCATTTGCAGGTGAAACACTTTTGCAAAACCATACGACAGCATCATGCTGGCCAAAAAATAACGTACTATAACAGTTAACCAATAATAGGCGGTGTTATAACTGGCGCGCTTCCTGTCGATCAGCGTCCATACAATGGTGCCCAGGAGGGAAAGGATCAGTTCTGTAAGCACCAAAACATAGTCGTAAGTAGTATCACCACTTCCGTTTGAAAAAGTTGTGATAGGTGTTTTCAGATGAAGAATATGCTTGCCAACACCGGGAATAATCCAGTGCCAAAAGCTCTCCACGGCTCCCGTAGCCGCATAATACCATCCCAGTATACTTTCGCTGATCCCGTTTACCGCTGTACCGAAAGGAAAATTATTAAGCGGGAAAGGAAACAGGTACAATACAAAGAAGCTGCAGAAAAAACGAAACCAGATTTTCCGGGATGCAGACCAGTAATGTTGGGTTGGGCGCGACAGCTCCATGCGGTTAGTTTTCCTGAAAATAATAAAAATTTAAAATCCCCCCATCCCCAATCTGCTAATCCGCCAATTTGCGTTAAATTACCTTCATGTCCGCCACCCTTAAACGAACCCTTACCCCTGTTCTGCTTTGGGGGCTCGGCGTTGGGTATGTGATATCGGGTATGTATTTCGGCTGGAATCTCGGGCTGGAGAAAGGCGGAACGTACGGAATGGCATTGGCCACGTTTTTTGTTATAATTCTGTATAGCTGCTTCAGCTTTTCGTACGCCGAGCTCGCCTGTGCCATTCCCAAAGCGGGTGGTGCCTATGATTATGCCGAACGGGCCTATAAAAAAGATATCGGGTTTATTGCCGGGCTTGCGCAGATCATTGAGTTTGTTTTTGCGCCGCCTGCCATCGCTATTGCGATAGGAACTTATTGGAACCTCGCTTTTCCGCAGGTGCCGGTTACAGGAGGGGCCATCCTGGTGTACCTGTTTTTCACCGCATTAAACATCTATGGTGTGAAAGCCGCAGCCGGTTTTGAACTGGCGGTTACGATACTGGCCGTGGGTGAACTTATTCTTTTTGCTTCCTTAACGCTGCCTCATTTCTCCTTTGCCCGGTTTGCACATAACCCGCTACCGCAGGGCTGGGGAGGTGCTTTTGCAGCCCTTCCTTTTGCTATCTGGTTCTTCCTGGGCATTGAAGGCGTTGCCAATGTTGCAGAAGAAAGCGTCAACCCGCAAAAAGATATTGTTAAAGGGTTTGGTTCGGCTATCCTTACCCTGGTTGTACTTTGTATCCTGGTATTTTCAGCCGCTGTTGGCGTGGCCGGTTGGGAAAATATTGTGTATACTGCCGGGGGTAGCAGCTCAGACTCGCCTCTGCCGCTAGCATTGGGTAAAATATTTGCCGCCGATCATTTTTACTACAGGATATTAATCGGTATCGGCCTTTTCGGACTGATCGCATCTTTCCATGGGCTTTTGCTGGCCAGCGGCCGTGCCAGTTTTGAGTTCGGAAAAATCGGAAACGCACCAGCCCTCCTCGGCAAAATTCATCCCCGCTTTCATACACCTGCCTATGCGCTGGTGTTTAATGCTGTGCTGGGTATTATTATTGTTTGTACCGGTAAAACCGCCGAAATCATCGTCCTTTCCGTGTTTGGTGCCCTCACGCTCTACATCATTTCAATGGCTGCTGTGATCACCCTGCGCAAAAAAGATCCGCAGTTGCAGCGCCCTTTCAGGGTTCCCCTGTATCCTTTTACACCTGTTGCGGCTCTCATCCTGGCCATTGTTTCACTGGCGGCACTCTGCTATTACAACCTATTCCTGGCATCTATATACTTTGGTATCCTGGCGATTTCTTTTCTTGTTTTTAAACTTTATAAAAGATGAACAAACCGTCCCTTTTTAATTATATAAAACAACATCCCGGCGGCAGGGTGAAAATAGCGGTGGCGGATATCGATGGGGTTTTGCGTGGCAAATATATTTCGGCAGAAAAATTCGCTGCCGTTGCAGAAAAGGATCTTGGATTTTGTGATGTAGTGTTTGGATGGGATATGTCCGATCTCGCTTATGATAATGCAAGCTATACCGGATGGCATACAGGATACCCGGATGCGAAGCTGAAGATCGACCTAACTACATTCAGGAAGATACCCTGGGAGGATGATGTTCCTTTTTTCCTGGGTGAGTTTATCGACGCGAAGGGTGCCCCATTAACCATTTGCCCCAGGCAGCTCTTAAAAAAACTGATCGCATCCGCAGCAGACGCGGGTTACACCGCTAATTTTTCACAGGAGTTTGAATGGTTTAATTTCCTTGAAACACCCGCTTCCTTTGCCGAAAAAGACGGCAGAAACCTAACACCCCTTACACCCGGCATGTTTGGCTATTCTGTTCTGAGAAGTACGGAGCGTAACGATTTTTTTTCCGCCCTTTTCGATCAGCTGAAAAAGTTCAACATCCCGTTAGAAGGCCTGCACACAGAAACCGGCCCTGGCGTGTATGAAGCGGCCATCACCTACAGCGATACGCTGTCTGCCGCTGACCGGGCCGTTCTTTTTAAAACTTCCGTAAAAGAAATCGCCGGCAAACTGGGCATCATGGCAACATTCATGGCCAAGATTAATGAAAACCTGCCGGGTTGCAGCGGACATGTACACCAGTCGCTGTGGGATAAAAAAGGGCAGAAGAATTTATTTTACGATGCTGCGGATAAACACAATATGAGCCCATTGATGAAAAGTTATATAGCCGGTCAATTGTATTGCCTGCCGCATATTCTGCCGATGGTAGCCCCTACTATTAATTCTTATAAACGATTGGTAGAAGGGGCCTGGGCACCCACCACCGTAACCTGGGGTATGGATAACCGAACGGTTGCCTTGCGGGCCTTAACAGCAGGAAACCCATCCTGTCGGCTGGAAACCCGGGTGGTAGGAAGCGATACAAATCCTTACCTGGCGATAGCCGCCTGCCTGGCTTCCGGATTATATGGCATCCGCAAGAAAATGAAGCTGCAGCAACCCGCCACCGCGGGAAGTGGTTATAAAGACCTTTCCAACGGCAGCTTTCCTAAAAGCCTGGATGATGCCACTCAACAAATGAAAACATCGGGTATCGCAAAAGAACTGTTTGGCGAAAACTTTGTTCAGCACTTTACACAAACCCGTGAATGGGAAGTAAAACAGTTTGGAAGAGTTGTAACAGATTGGGAAACGAAGCGGTATTTTGAGATTATATGATATTTTGATGTAATGGCTCTGTTGGTTAACTGTTGCATGGTTTAATTGTTAAACTGCTGATCCATATAAATTAAACCTATTTAAGATATCTATAAAAAAATACGACCCTGTAACAATTAGACAATACAAAAACTAACCAACATCCCTTAATTTTCCACCATGTCAGTAGTACAATTTAATTTTCCAACCATCATCCGCTTTGGTGCCGGGGCCGTTGACGAACTGCCGGGATACCTTGTTAAAAATGGCCTTACACAACCACTGGTAGTAACCGATCCCACCATTGCCAGTCTCGATTTTTTTAAAAAGATCATTGCGAATATTAAAAACGCTGGTATCGGGGTGGAAGTGTTTTCAGAGATCCATAAAAACCCGGTTAAGAGTGACGTATACAAAGGAACCGACGCGTACGACGCGTTTAAGTGTGATAGCATTATCGGAATCGGTGGCGGTGCCGCCATTGATGTGGCAAGGGCAATACTACTGAGGGTCAATCACCGTGAAGACCTTTTTGTATATGATGATCTGATTGGGGGCGATATATATGTTACCAATGATGTTCCCCATTTTATTACCATTCCTACCACCGCCGGAACCGGAAGTGAAGTGGGGCGTTCCGCCATTATAGCGGATGATGAAACACATCAGAAAAAAATATTGTTCTCACCCAAACTGCTCGCGAAAATTGTTTTTGCCGATCCTTTACTCACCATGGACCTGCCCGCTTTTATAACCGCGGCAACAGGTATGGACGCGCTCACTCATAATATGGAAGCTTTCCTGGCAAAAAATTATCATCCGATCTGCGATGGTATTGCGCTGGAAGGAATACGGTTAATTGCCGGCTCACTGGCAGAAGCGGTAAACAAACCTACCCTTGCATCCCGCTCCGATATGCTGCTGGCTTCTATGATGGGGGCCATTGCCTTTCAAAAAGGATTAGGAGTTGTGCATTCATTGGCGCATCCGATGTCAGCATTGCTCGATACCCATCACGGACTGGCCAATGCGGTTAACCTGCCGTATGGTATGGAATTCAATATAGCCGGTTCTGAAGATAAATTTGTCCGCATAGCCCGTGCACTGGAACTGGAAAAAGAAAAGGGTGAGGCTGTAGTAAACTATTTATTTGAACTGAATAGCCGCGTTCACATCCCACACAAACTTGCCGCGCTGGGCGTAGAACCCCAACATATAGATACGCTTGCCGACCTGGCATTTGCAGACTTTGCCCATCCTAATAACCCCAAACCGGTTAGCAGGAGCGATTTTAAAACCCTATACCTGGCCGCTCTCTGATGAAAAAAAAAATCACTATAGGCATTACACAACCGGAAGCAAGGTTTGGCAATTACCAGCACTGGATAAAGAACGATGATCCTGCTATTGACCTTATTACACTTTCTGCAGAAACCCAAAATACAGATGATGTAAAAAGATGTGATGGCATCGTACTAAGCGGTGGTATTGATGTAACGCCGGCATTCTATAATAGCCAGCGAACCCGCTATCCGAATATATCCAAAAAAGGCAGTGATCGCGAGCGGGATATTTTTGAGATGAAAGTGTTCCAACTGGCGCAGGAAAATAGCATTCCCGTACTGGCCATTTGCCGTGGCATGCAGTTGGTAAACGTTTCGCTGGGAGGCACCCTGGTACCCGACCTGGAAGAAAGTGGTAAGCTGGATCATAAGCGGCATGGCGAAACCGATACCATACATGCTGCCACGATTATACCTGGCAGCTTACTGGCTTCCCTGATCCAAACGCCTGCCGGCGAAATAAACAGTGCCCACCACCAGGCCATTGATACTGTGAGCGATAGACTAACAGTAAACTGCTTATCGCCCGATGGAGTAATAGAAGGAGTGGAATGGAAAGACCCGCAAAATAAATCGCCCCTACTATGCGTTCAATGGCACCCGGAAAGAATGCATAACAAAAAACAAAACCCTTTTTCAGAAAATATCCGCAACTGGTTTGTAACAGCGGCTCAAAAATAAACGGTATGAATATTATCAATCCGGCAACCGGGGAATTGATTACGACGCTTGAAGTTGACAACTTTAGTGCTATCGCTGAAAAAGCAAATGCGCTAAGGGAGGGGCAGAAAAAATGGTACACTCATTCCCTGCAGTTTCGTATCGGGATACTGCAACGATACGCCTCCTTACTAAAGGAAAATATAGAAACCCTGGCCGCCATTTTAACGATGGAGGTAGGTAAGCCACTTCAGCAATCACGCAATGAAATCAATGGTGCCTGTACGCGCATAGACTGGTTAACGGCAAATGCCGAAAAATATCTTTCGCCGGAATGGATGGTAACGGAAGGCGGCACCCGGGAAAAAATTGTTTATGAACCCCTGGGAGTAATTGCCAATATCTCTGCCTGGAACTACCCCTACCTAGTAGGAACCAATGTTATTGTTCCGGCTTTGCTGGCGGGCAATGCGGTGCTGTATAAGCCTTCTGAATTTTCTTCACTCACCGGACTGGAAATGCAGAAATGGCTGCACCTGGCAGGCGTACCCGAAACCGCATTTCAAACAGCAATAGGTGCACACGAAACAGGCGAAGCTGTGCTGAATGCGGGATTGGATGGCTACTATTTTACAGGATCTTATAAAACCGGCAGGTACATCTACGAAAAAATAAGTGCCAAAATGGTTCCCTGCGGACTGGAATTGGGAGGGAAAGACCCTTTGTATGTAGCGGATGATATTACAGATATCTCTTCGGTGGCGGCAGGTACAGCAGATGGCGCATTTTATAATAATGGTCAGAGCTGTTGTTCCGTGGAACGGATTTATGTACATGAAAAAATTTACGATGCCTATGTCGACGCATTTGTTAAAGAAGTGGCGAGTTATAAGATAGGCGCACCAACCGAAGACGGTGTTTATATCGGCGCGCTTACCCGTAAGGAACAATTATCTTTTCTAAATGACCAGGTGAATGATGCTGTTTCAAAAGGTGCCACTGTGTTGCTGGGTGGAAGACATATTACCCGGGATGGTAACTATTTTGAGCCAACTGTACTTACCCATGTAAGCCACGACATGGAGATCATGAAAGAAGAGTCTTTTGGACCGGTAATAGGTATTATGAAAGTTGCGAACGACGAAGAAGCGATCCGGCTGATGAATGATACCGAGTACGGGTTAACGGCATCGGTGTATTCTTCCAATCCTGAACGCGCCGCTGCCATACAGGAAAAGCTAAATGCGGGAACGGTTTACTGGAATTGTTGCGACAGGGTTAGTCCCTCATTGCCCTGGAGTGGCCGAAAACACAGTGGCTTCGGCAGTACCCTATCCCATGCCGGATTGCGGGCCTTTACCCAGCCAAAAGCCTATCATCTGAGAGGTTAACTACAGCCATCTGATGATTTTTGGGTCGGTCATCAACTGCCAATTTTGTAACAGACACGATTTTGTTGCGAAACGGGGTTACTTTTTGCTTAGAAATGTATAAAGGGATAAGAACCATTCTTTCATGATACAGAAAACCTACTTCAAGACAAAAGATCATTGCAAAGTAAAATTTTCCGTTACTGCTGATGCGTATGCCGAGAGCATTGAAATACTTGGCCTCAATGATAACTGGGAAAATGGCATTGCGATGAAAAAAAAGAAGGATGGCAGCTTTACAGCAGAAGTATCATTACCTAAAAGCTCCCGCCACGAATTCAAGTACAGAGTAAATGGATCTGTATGGGTAAATGAGCCCGGGGCCGATGAACAGGTGCCGAATGTTTTCGGAGACACCAACAGTGTGATAAGTGTTTAAACAACGAATTCCCGTTCATCTCTTTTCCTGTAAATTCTTACGCAGACACCTTATTTTCGCTACGGTACCGGTTTCCGGCATTTTATATAAGCGGGCGCCCGTATTCATATTCCTGTTATAAAATAAACGGTAATGACTACTGATACGAATCAGCGGAAAAGTATTTTTTCTTATTTTAAGGAGTCGCTTAACAGCGAGCACCAGGATTTTACAACAGGCAGTATACGCAAAGCTATCTTTTTACTGGCCGTTCCTATGATCCTTGAGATGTGCATGGAATCTGTTTTTGCGGTGGTAGATATTTTCTTTGTAGGCAAGCTGGGCCCCGGGGCCGCGGCAACAGTTGGTTTAACAGAATCTTTTCTTACCCTTGTTTACTCGGTAGCCATCGGCCTCAGTATGGCGGCTACGGCAATGGTGGCAAGGCGAGTGGGTGAAAAAAACGCAGATGGCGCGGCAAAAGCCGGCGCCCAGGCATTGCTCATCTCATTCAGTATCTCATTATTGGTAAGCTTCGTCGGCTTATTTTTTTCGGAAGATGCCCTGCGCGCAATGGGAGCGGATGCGCAGGTAATCAGCATTGGCACACCGTACGCCAAAATAATGCTGGGTGGTAATATTGTTATCATGCTTCTCTTCCTTATCAACGGAATTTTCCGTGGAGCCGGTGATGCAGCCATCGCTATGCGCAGTTTATGGCTGGCCAATATCTGTAATATTATCCTCTGCCCGTTACTGATTCACCAATTCGGCTTACCCGGAGCCGCCATTGCTACAACCATTGGCAGGGGTATTGGTGTTTGTTACCAGGTGTACCGCTTGTTTAAGGGTAAAGGCGTTATCAAAATACTCGTAAAACACTTTGTTCCCGATGCCGCCATTCTCAAATCCATCGCGAGTATTGCCTCCACAGGTACCCTGCAGTTTATTATTACATCCGCCAGCTGGATCTTTATGGCAAGAATCGTTGCGGGTTTTGGAAGCGATGCAATTGCAGGTTATACCATCGCTATCCGCCTTCTCCTCTTTTTCCTGATGCCTGCATGGGGCCTTAGCAATTCGGCTGCTACGCTGGTAGGACAAAACCTGGGTGCCGGACAGCCAGACCGGGCTGAAACTTCTGTATGGATGACGGCAAAATACAATGCCATTTTTATGGCCTTTGTTTCCCTGCTGTTTATTACCTGCGCAGGCTTCTTTGTAAGGTTAATCAATACCGATCCTGCTGTAATTAACATTGCATCCAGTGCTCTTAGGATTATCAGCTGCGGTTATATTTTTTATGGGGTGGGAATGGTAATGATCAATGCGTTCAATGGAGCCGGCGACAGCAAAACCCCTACCTGGATTAACCTGTTCTGGTTCTGGGCTTTCCAGATTCCGTTTGCGTATATACTGGCTAAAGTATTGAACCTGGGACCGAATGGCGTTTTTATTGCGGTAGTTACAACCGAAACCTGTATTACCATTACAAGTGTTATACTATTCCGGAAAGGCAAGTGGAAACTGGTTACCGTTTAATTTAAAACCATCCCCTTCTTCTGAATAAAACTATCATCCACAAGGGTGTGATAATCATCAGGCCCACCGCGATAAAGAATCCATAAGGGTTATGTATATAAGGAAGCTTGTCGAAATTCATACCAAAAATACCACCAATAACCGTTGCCGGCGCAAGTAAGCAGGTTACCACGGCCATCACCTTCATCACCTCATTCATTTTGAGGTTTACATTACTCAGGTAAACATCCTGCAGGTTCATCATCATATCCCGATAGTTCTCGGCAAGCTCATTGGCCTGCAGTATATGATCATAAATGTCTTTAAAATATTTGGTGGTCTTCTCTTCCAGCAGGTCGCTATCGCTGCGTATAAATCCATTCACCAGGTCACGTACCGGACTCACATTTCGTTTCAGCACGATAAGTTCCTTCCGGAGATTATTGATTTCGGCAATTGCCCTTGTATTGCTGGTTCTGATAACACGCTCCTCTATCAGTTCAATTTTCTCACCCAGCTTCTCCATCACAACATAATAATGGTCTACGATCATATCAATCAGCGCATAGCATAAATAGTCGGCTCCGCTCTGGCGCAGTTTGGGAACTATTGGCGCGAAGCTTATCCCGTATGGGATCAAAAACATCGCGGGTTGAGTCTTCCTGGAAGGAAATCACAAAATCTTTTCCCAATACTATGCTGATCTGCTCTGTTTCTACCGCTCCCGTCTTCTCATTAAAGTACAGCATATTCAGCAGGCAGAAAAGAACGGGGTCCATTTCATCCATCTTGGGTCTTTGCCCTACACTTAATATATCTTCAATAATCAGGAAGTGAATACCAAAATGACTGCAGATCGTTTCTATATCCTTTTTACGAATACCGTCAATATTTATCCAGGTGATATTACCATTGTCGCGAAATGGAAAGCAGGTATCAATCGCAGTAAATTCCTGCTCACTGATCTGGTCGCCGGAAAAATCAAATACCTGTATATGTATCTCGCTGGCTTCCTCGCGTTGCGGGGGCAGCGTGGGATTTACCTGGAATATATCCCTGGTTCGTTTGGTATTAAAAACGCCCAATGGGTTCAGGTACTTTTTATAGGTGCTGGTTGGAACCATACCTGAAGGTAAAACTTATCTTGATAGATATGCGGCCATCATCCGTATTTCACCATAGCTGATCTCTTCGGGCAAATTATCTTTCAGCAGCTTGAGGCTAAGCTTTCCATATTGTTCGATAGCTTTCTGTATGAGTTCCCGTTTGTCGGCCGGAACAAAAGTTTCAACCTCCAGTTCTCCCGAAGTAATATAAAAAGCTAGGTGCGATTCGATAGTGGTAATCGCCAACTGGCGACTGGCAGCTATCTCGGGAATGGACAATCCTTCTTTCAACATTTCAAAGCTGGTTCGTTTGGTATCAGAGTTCCGCTCTTTGGGGGTGGCCGTGCCACGCCTGACCTTCCTGGGAGTTTTTAGTTCCACCCGCGATCCCAGGCCTCTTTCCAAACAATAATCCTGTACCAGTTCCAGGAACTGTCTCCCATACCGCTCTATTTTAAACGCGCCAAACCCCGAAATGCCGGCAAGCTCATCAGCAGAAAGTGGCAGATAGGTTGCCAGGTCCAGTAAGGTGCTGTCGCTGAAAATAAGGTAAGCCGGCACATTTTCTTCATGTGCTACCTGGTTCCTCAATTTTTTAAGCAGTTCAAATAGCTCTTTCTCATAGGATAGTTCCTGGTAAATAACCGGCTCGTTCACAATCGCAGTTTGTATAGGAGCGGTTAAAAACACTTTCTCGTTTTTAAAAAGCACCGGGTCGCTTTTCTCGGTTAGCTTTACTACAGGATATTCGCCGGTAGAAAGCTTCAGGTAGCCGAATTGTATCAGTTCTTTTATATAATGCAGCCATTCGTCTTTCGGTTTGTCTTTCCCTATCCCGTATACCGAAAGCCCTTTATGGACCTCCTTTATTTTTTCGCTATTACTTCCTTTCAGGATATCGGCTACATACCTCGCTCCAAATGCCTGCTTTAACCGGTATACGGTACTGAGAATTTTTTGTGCGGTTACCGTGCTGTCTTGTAATTCAGGTTTATTCAGACAGGTATCACAGCTGCCGCAATAGTCAGGGGCCTGTTCATTAAAATAATTAAGCAGGTACTTACGGCGGCAGCTCTTTGTTTCGCAGAATGCAACCATACTTTCCAGCTTCTGCAATAGTATTTTTGTTTGTTCCGGGTTTCCTTCCACCTGCGCAAAGCCGCGCAATTTCATTACATCGCCTGCGCCATAAAACAGGATAGCTTCACTATGCAACCCGTCGCGCCCGGCTCTTCCTGTTTCCTGGTAGTACCCTTCTATGTTTTTGGGCAGATCTGCGTGTATCACAAACCTCACATTGCTTTTATTGATGCCCATACCAAAAGCAATAGTGGCTACCATAATACGCACATCATCTTTCAGAAAATCATCCTGCCGTTTGTCTCTCACCGATTTTTCCAGGCCCGCATGATAGGGTGCGGCGTCAAAACCATCCTCGCGAAGATCATCGGCCAGCTTTTCGGTAGCGGCGCGACTAAGGCAATAGATGATGCCGCTATCATCGCGATGGGCATGCAGATAGTTCACCAGCTCATGATAATAACCCCGCTTGGGCTTTACATAGTAAAAAATATTCGGGCGGTTGAAGCTGTTTTCAAATACCTTGTATCGTTTCAGGTGAAGCTGCTGGATGATATCATTTTTTGTGAGCTCATCCGCAGTAGCTGTTAAAGCAATCAGTGGTACGGAAGGAAAAATATCTTTCAACTGGTTTAACACACGGTATTCTGGCCTGAAATCATGCCCCCATTGACTGATACAGTGCGCTTCATCAATAGCAAACAGGGAAACCTGTATTTCCTGCAGGAAACGCATGAACTGCATTTGGTCTCCTACCAGCCTTTCCGGTGCTACATACAACAGTTTTAATTGGTTGGAGCGAAGCTGCTGCATAATAAACGCCTGTTCACCGCCACTTTGGGTGCTGTTGAGAAAAGCTGCCGGAACACCACTCAACACAAGCGCGTCTACCTGGTCTTTCATCAGGGCAATCAACGGGCTTACAACAATCGTAACCCCGGGTAAACACAGGGCGGGAACCTGGTAGCAGAGACTTTTACCCCCACCCGTAGGCATCAATACCACAGCGTCATTACCGCTTAAAAGGTGCGTAATGATCTCTTCCTGGTTATGCCGGAAGGCTGCATACCCAAAAACGGAAGATAAAACCTGGTGAGGGGAATGGATCGTTCTCATGCCAATATCGCTTAACCCGGAATTGCCCCGGTAAAAGCACAAGATAAGGCCGGAATGGTTACCGGTGATACCCGTATTTGTTCGGATTCTTAATGCGTAGTTACTCCTGATAGAAAATACTAAAGTTCACGAATCCAGATATTCCGGTAGCTAACCGGGTTGCCCCCATCGCGACCATGATCTTGTAAAATCAGGGGTTCTTTGGGTGCCAGCTTTGTATATTTGGGAAGACCTATCCATTCCGTGTTACCCTTGATCTCCGCATTATTGAGTACCAATACTCCGTTCTGCAATACCGTTACCCGGGCTGGTGTTGTTACCTGGCCATCGGCCGCAAATACCGGTGCCGTGAAAACAACATCATAGGTTTGCCATTCGCCAGGTTTTTTGCAGGCGTTAACCAGGGGTATCTGTTGCTTATAAATACTACCGGCCTGCCCATTAACATAAGTGGGGTTATTATAAGAATCCAGCACCTGCAACTCATAGCTGCCCATTAAAAATATTCCGCTGTTACCGCGTGTCTGGCTGGCACCGGCAATTACCGCAGGAGAACGCCATTCTATATGCAGCTGAAAATTGTTAAACTTCCTTTTACTGGAAATATCACCGGAACCCTTAACAACGGTAAGTGCTCCTTCCTCATCAATTTTCCAGCCAGGTGTTCCGCCGCCTTTTTTCTCCCACTCGCCAGTGCCGGTTCCATCAAACAGCACGATAGCGTCTGAGGGCGCCGCGGCATTGGTTACCCCGGGCGTAATCACTTTAGGAACGGGCTCCCAGATTTCTGTTTTGGCCGCTTCTTTGGCGAGGCTATCCTGCCTTGCTTTATTCTGTGCCAAGGCGGAGACACTTACCAGTAAAACTGAACTTGCTAAAAGGATTGTTTTCATATGGATGGGGTTCTTTACGAGTCTGCGCCTTTGCGGAAAATTGGGCTCGCAAAGGCGTGAAGGCACGGTTGGGTTTACACTTTTGGGAGGGAGTAGCCGTTGTGGTACTCCTTCATCAGATATTTTTTATTGATCGCTTCCTCTTTGAATTGCTGTTTTACGGCATCCCATTGCAGCTTCTGACCACTGCGATAGGCAATATTTCCCATCTGCGCCAGGGTGGCAATATCTGCACCCGCCTGTATCGGGCAATGAAGCTCGTTCATGCTTCTCGACCTGATAACGTTGGTAAAGTTTACCATGTGTTTGTCGAGGCCGTTGTCTGTTGACTTCTGGAATGGCATCACTACTTTATGTTCGTTCTTCTTTTCTTCCAGCACTTCCCACCCGTTGCGGTTCAGTACCAGGGTTCCGTTATTCCCGATAAAAGCTATTCCATGGTCTTTTCCATAGTCGCCGTTACCAATACCTACTGCATGGTCCCAAACAATATTAAACCCATCAAACTCGTACAATGCCATTAAGGTATCGGGCGTTTCGTCGGCTGAATCCGGTTTGGCAAACTTGCCGCCCACCGTTACGATCGATTTTGGATCGGCAACTTTCATTCCCATCAAAGCGTAGTCCAGCAGGTGTACCCCCCAGTCTGTCATCAAACCACCCGCATAATCCCAAAACCACCGGAAGGTAAAATGAAAACGGTTGGGATTGAAAGCCCTCGAAGGCGCAGGACCCAGCCATTTCGCGTAATCAACGCCCGCAGGTACGGGCTCATTGGGCTTTACATCCAGGGGCTGCTTCCAGTCTAAGTAGCACCAAACTTTTACAGTTCGTATATTCCCCAGTTTTCCGCTATGCACATAGGCAATCGCGTCTGTAAAATGCTGCTGGCTTCTTTGCCATTGCCCGGCCTGCACCACACGGTTATACTTTTGCTGCGCTTTTACCATCGCACGGCATTCGCCGATAGAATTACCTACCGGCTTTTCTATATACACATCTTTGCCAGCCTGGCAGGCATGTATCATCTGAATGGCATGCCAATGGTCTGGCGTTCCGATGATAACGGCGTCAATATCCTTGCGGTCCAGCAGTTCCCGGTAATCATTATAGGTTTTTACTTTAGACGCCATCCCGTTCAACTTGTCTATACTAAGCAGTCGCTTATCCAGCACATTCCTGTCAACATCGGCCATACCCACCAGGTTAACCCCCGGTACTTTTAGAATAGCCGACACATCCGACCAGCCCATCCCATTAACCCCAATAGCGGCAATATTCAGCTGGTCGCTGGGTGCAGTTCTGTTCTTGAAAAAAGCAAAGGCTGAGTTGGTAACCGAAGAGCCTAACAGGCTTCCACCCGCTACCATGGCAGAGTTGCGCAGGAATTTTCTTCTTGACGACATGAATCGAACGAATATTGAGGGGAAAAATTACGATTTTAATTTGAAAATCGGGGAATTGTACTGCATTTTAACCGGTGCTGTATGCTTAACTGTTAAATGGCTAAATGGTTTTTACCAACCATGCAATAATTAAGCGCTAACGGCAAGCTCAACCGCGAGAACTAACAGAATTCCCAGGCACCCCGCTTATTACCCCCCTGCATTCCGCTAACCCGCAATGGCAGGAAAAAGGTTCCATGTGTTCGTCGAGAAAGCCGGCGTAGTCGAGCGTGAGTTCTTCTCCTTTTTTAACGTTGCGCAGCGTAATTACATTTAATCCATCATAGGCCGTATTGGGTTCACAGCTGTGATTTTGCGGAGCCCATTCGGCGGGATTATCATCCCATAATAAAAATACCTGGCTACTTACGGGGTAGGCATAGCGGCGGAAATTTTCCTTTTCTTCCTCATTCCATTCCTTTTCCACCTGCCTTTTTGTAATGATGCGTTGCGCGCGTCCCTCACCCAGGAATACAATCTCACCTTTCTGCAAGGGCTGATTGGCATAGATGCCATAACCTGCTATGGCATTTCCTTTCATCGTATACTTTTTCTGTTTGCGGGCATGGCGGGCGATGCCTTCCGAAATGATATGGTGAAGAAAACCCGCCTGGCCAATGCCATCCTGCTTAAGGATATAGTCAGCCGATCCTTCGTACCCGTCTGTATAAAAAACAGAGCAGGTGAAATTGATCTCCAGGAAAAAAAGCTCGCCCTTATCATTCATCCGGAAATCCAGCCGGGCATATCCTACGCCATTAAACGCCGTAAATATTTTTTCCGCGGCATGGCCTAATGCCTGTGAAATAGCCGCATCGGCGCAGGGAATATTGGCATCAGGGTGTAGTTCGGATGTTTTGAGCGAGTAGGTTTTAAAGGAAAAACCTTCCGGAAAAATATATTCCACCGGTTGAAAGCTGCGCACCGTTTTGCCATCCGGGTTAGCCGCTACCAGCACCGTAAATTCTCTTCCCGCAATATATTCTTCCGCCTGTAACGAATCATACGAATTCAACAACGCTACCACTTTCTGTTTCAGCTGGCTGGGCGTATACACCAGCGAATGCTCATCAATTCCCAAACTATCGCCGGCTTTGGATGGCTTTATAAACAGAGGAAACGAAAGAGCGGCTACAGCGTTTGCCATATCATTTTCTGTTTCAATCAGTACATAAGCGGGGGTTTTTACATTTTCGCAATAAGCTACATATTTCATCAGCTCTTTGGGCGGGTCGTAGAGGAGTGTGGACGGACCTGTATAAGGCAGGCCTAGTAACTCCAGTGTATAAATAACATCAATGGAAGGAACCTCCCATTCGAGATAACCTTCGCATAGGTTTACAAAGATATCATAGCCTTTATGCTGAAGTGCTTTAAGCTGCTTGTAGGTCGTAAGCTTATTAAGGGTTATATGATCCACTTCATCGGTGGGAAGCAGGTACTGCAGGTTGCGTGGCGGATCGTAATACTGGTAATCTACCGTAGTGGTTGAATAATCAGGTTGTAAAACACAAACTTTCATTATACTATTTTCCTCGTGGGTAGTTTCTGTTCAATAATAAGTTCTGTCTTTCTCCTGAGCGCATCGTTAATGATCTCTGTTACCAGGTATGCAAAACTTTTTCCCGCCATACGGAGTATGGCACCGATGGAAGTATAGTTTTCATCTTCACTGATGCCGCACTGCGCGTTTACTTCCAGCACATACAGTTTACCTGTACCCTGGTCCATCCGCACATCTACCCGCGTATATCCGGTTCCGCCGGTAGCTATATAGGCGTCCAGGCAAACCTGTTTAATAGCGGCATGTAAAGAACTATCCGGTTTGCCATACTGGTAAAAATCGGCTTCTCCCGGCATGGCCGTTTCTTCTTCATAAATTTCCCATAGTCTGTCGAACGACAAAAACTTTTCGGTATCCGGCAGCGATTCATGAAACAAGCGCTGTACAGGCGCAAATACGGTAAGGGATGCGGGATGACTGGCCGACCCTACGATCAGCACTGTAAACTCGGGGCCTTTGATAAACGATTCCGCAATAATACCATCCGTGGCAAGGTTCCAGCCCCGGTATCCTTCAAACATCTGGTGTACCTGCCATGCAAGTGCTTCGGGTGTGTGCACCACATTCTTAATACCTACCCCCATACTGCCACCTGATACGGCAGGCTTAACAATAACCGGCGAACCCAGCTTTTCAAAAATGCCCTCCAGGTTCTGCCCGGGGGTGCTAATGATTTCCCAGGCAGGTGTTGGTACGCCATGCATTTCAAAGGCCTGCTTCATGGGTATTTTGGAAGTAGTGATGCGGTAAAAATATTCATCAGCACCGGTATATACCAACCCGCTTTCTTCCAGCAGTTTTACCACCGAAATACCTGGTGTTCCATTTACTTCATCCCCATCACACAGGTTGAGCACAATAGGAAAATTCTCCAGCAACTCTTTTTCCGCGACAATCCTTTCAATGCAATCCATGTAGTCGGCCATAGTAACAGGTTGCCATTGCCAGTTAATGCCCATCTGGGCAAAAACGCGGGTATATTCTTCTATGCTTTGCGAGAAGTCGTAGTAATAATCAATATTGGCGTCGGCGGTAACCAGGTGAGGTGCCAGTACCCATACTTTCAGTTGTTGGGTGGGAACCAGGGAAAGGAGCTCTGCGTGTTGCATTTGTTTAGTTGGCTTTCCGGCTTTTCAATTGCTCATAAATAAAGCTCGTGAGCCTGTACCGCGAAACTTCTTCCGGTGTAAGATGCGCGGCTCCCTTGATACGGCGCAGACAGTTCTGGCTGCCGCAAGAGCAATCAAACGGCTGGGCCATATCCCATTCAGTGGATGGATAAAAAAACAGCAGTTCATCACCGGGCTGAATCTCCTTTATCGCTATAAGCTCCAGGGTTGCTGTATCAAAGAATACATTGGGATTACAACTATGATTGATATACTGTAGAAAACCGGGCTTTAGTATAATGTGTTTATCCGTCCCGGTTTGAACAGTAAGATAGGTTGGGGCATCCAGTGTTTTTTCAGGAGTAAAAAAGCAGATCAGGTCTTCCTTGTCAAAAAAAGCGGTGGCATGCAATGATTTCTCGCCAGTTCCCTGGTTTTGCATAATATCTGCAAACCCATGTTTGCTCAGCATGGTGTATGCAGCAGTAATGGCCTTGATCATAAGTGTGTGGATTGGGTCAGAATTAGTTTAAATTTCAATAAAAAAATTCTTCTTACTTCATTTGAGGCTTTATAATACTCCACATTTATAGATTACTTGTTCACAAAAAAGGGTGTTTTAACGGTTGTCCGGTTGAACGCCATTGATTAATTTTAATAATCAGATCGCTCTGATCCTGAAGATTAGCGGTAGCTGTTAACCGGACCCCCCATCCAACGATTTTATTCTTATTAACGCAAATTATTTCCTCATGGAAGATGATGCTATCAATGTATTGATTGCCGATGATCATGCGCTGTTCCGCTCGGGACTGATAACGCTACTGTCGGGTATACCCGGTGTAACGGTTGTAGGAGAGGCTTCCAATGGACAGGAACTGGTGGAAAAGGCACTACTGTTACAACCTGATGTGATTATTACCGATGTTGATATGCCGGTAATGAATGGTGCCGAAGCTACCCGGATACTGGTTAAAAAAATAGCTTACTGCCGGATTCTTGTATTATCCGCCCATACCTCGCAGGAAACCGTTTTAAAAATGATCGAAGCCGGTGCGATGGGTTACCTTCTTAAAAACGCGGAAGTAGATGAGATCCGTGAAGCCATCCGGGTGATTAATGAGTACAGGCCGTTTTTCTGCAAGATGGTTACTAAAATGCTGACGGAGATCGTTTCGCGACACCTCAAATTCCCGCTTAAAGAACCCGTGGTCTTCTCCGAACGCGAAACTGAAATCATTAAATTAATGTGCGAAGAATATACCAGCAAAGCCATTGCATTTACGCTCAATCTCAGCAAAAGAACCATCGAAGGCCACCGCACCCGCATTATGGATAAAATTGGTGCCAAAAGCATTGCCGGCGTAATCGCATTTGCCTATGAGAACGGTATATATAAGAAGGATGAAAAATAGATAGCTAACATCTTCTTATCTTGTACCTAAATACAATCCCCTCCCATGAACCGACTTCTTACTTTACTGGTGATACTATGGATCGCCTCCTTATCCGTTACGGCGCAAACCAAAAATATTAAAAACGGGCTGGCTGCTATCCGTGAAACAGATATCAAACAGGATCTGTTTGATATGGCGGGTGATCATTTCCGCGGGAGGGAAGCGGGTACCCTGGATGAACTGAAAGTATCCATGTGGCTGGCCGACAGGGCCCGTGCGGCGGGACTAAAACCTGCAGGCGATGATGGCACTTATTTCCAGTTCTTTTCTATGTGGCGCAACCGGATCAGTGAAAGCAGCCGCATCAGCATAGGCGATCAGGTGTTCACTATCTGGAAGGATGCCCTGGTGAACCAAACAGCAGGGGCTTCTGTAAATGCGCCCATCCTGTTTATCGGCACCGGTTCAAAAGAAGACCTGGCCGGCAAGGATGTAAAAGGAAAAGCCGTAGCCATTGAAATCAGGGCCGACAATACCGGTTCGGCCTCTACGCTGATCTCCTCACGCCGATACCTGGCACAGGCTATCCGTAAATATGCTACCGACCTGTTTGGCAAGGGAGCGGCAGCCGTTATTTTTGTGGCCGATGAATTGATAGAAACCAACTGGCAACTATATACCGCGTATTTCAACCGCGGCACCTATGACATAGAAGGTGGTGCCAATGAACGCGTGAACGACAGGGCCCCGGTAATCGTACTGCATACGAAAGCACTCGACCTGGTAAAGCAGGCAGGTATCAGCCTGAATGCGAGAATCAACATTGAACGTTTTCAATACCCATCCGTAAATATTGTGGGAAAAGTGGAGGGTACAGATCCCGTTTTAAAAAACGAATATGTACTTTTCAGCGGCCACCAGGACCATGATGGGATTCGATTAACAGCCAATACAGACAGTATCTACAATGGTGCCGATGACAACGCCAGTGTAAGCGTTGCCTTATTGGCCATTGCCCGCGCTTTTGAGAAACAGAAAGGGAAGCGTTCCGCCCTGTTTGTCTGGCATGGCGCGGAAGAACGCGGACTACTGGGCTCCAAATGGTTTGCACAACATCCCACCGTTTCCAAAAGCGCTATTGTGGCGGTATTGAATGGGGATATGATCGGCCGCAATACGCCCGACAGTGCCGCTTTACTGGGCGTTCAGCTTCCCCACAGGAACTCGCAGGACCTGGTGAATATGGCACTGGAAGCGAATAATGAAGGTCCTAAATTTAAACTCGACACTTTATGGGATAAACCCCAACACCCCGAAGGATGGTATTTCAGAAGTGATCATCTTCCCTATGCGCGGGCCGGCATACCAGCCATTTTTTATACTACTTTATTACACCCCGACTACCACACGCCCCTCGACCAGCCCGAAAGGATTGACGTTTCCAAACTTACCCGCATGACCGAATGGATGTACAGAACCGGTTGGAAGGTAGCCAATACAACAAAAAGACCGGGGGTGGAAGCTGGGTTTAAGCTTGAGCGATGAGTGTACGATTTGAAAATGTGGCAATTTGAAAATGTGGCAATTTGAAAATTTGAAAATTAACCGGGTCATAACCCACTAAAAAAATTCCAGCAGTCATTTTCAAATTGCCACATTTTCAAATTTTCAAATTCAATATCCCCATGCTTTCATCGCCTTCAAATCTTCGCGCGCGCAGTCCAGTGGTGTTTTGCCCTGGTAAGATTCCTGTTCGATGATAAAATGCAGGGTGCCGGATTCTTTGGCGAGATCGATGATGGATTTTACTTCCGCAACACCGGCACCCAGCACGGTGCTGTCGTAACCCGAACCCATTTCTCCTTTGGTAGGGGATTTGACTTCATCTTTTACATGCATAGAAATAAACCTGCCGGGAAACCTTTGCAGCAGTTCCGCAGAGCTGGCACCCGTTCCGTACAGGTTACCCATGTCCAGTTGCTGCGCTACCAGGTTGGGATCGGTGTATTGCAGGATGATATCATAAAGTTTTTGTCCGCCCAGCGTTTTGGTAAATTCAAAATCATGATTATGATACCCGAAACGCATATCCGATTTCCTGCACAGTTCTCCGCTTTTATTGAATATAAACATGAACCGCTTCATATCATCCAGGGTTTTCCGCATCCCTTCTTCAAGTGAAGGGCTGATAACCAGTTCCTGCCCTACAACCGCTGCATCTTCAATGGTATATTTCCAGGCATCTGTAAAATCTCTTTTCGCATCATCCCAATGTACTTTACCCATTACGGTATGGCCACTCAACATTTTCAGCCCGTTGTCGGCCAGTACTTTTTTAAATTCAGCCGCACTATACCCGTAAAATTTCCTGTTTACATAATTGGCATGCTCAACATATTTGTAGCCCATTTCAGACAAAGCTTTCAACGTACCCAGCGGGTCTTTTTTCATGTCATCCCTCACCGTATACAACTGTATACCCGTTATCTGCGTACGGGCAGGGTTGGCCAGCAGGCTTGATGAAAAGAAGCTGCTACCCGCTGCCACCATTGCGGTGTTCCTCAAAAATTTTCGTCTCGACGTATTCATATGCATTCGTTTCGGCTAATATAAGATAACCGAAATAATTATTAATTGTTAATTACTAATTATTAATTTGTCCTCCCCATGAAAGCCGCCACCATCAATGAACTAAAACAGGAATTGCAAGCCGTTCCACCGGCCAAACTGCTAGACCTTTGCCTTCGACTGGCAAGATTCAAGAAGGATAACAAAGAATTGCTTACATTCCTGTTATTCGAGTCGCATGATGAAGAAGCTTATATCGGCAGTGTTAAAGCCCTGATCGATGAAGGCTTTGATGAGCTGCCTCAATCGAACTACCTGCTTAAAAAAAGCCTGCGGAAAATTTTACGTATTACCAATAAATATATCCGCTATTCAGGATCGAAACAGGTGGAAGTGGTGCTGCTGATGTATTTCTGCCGGCAGATGAATGACTCAGCCATCCCTTTCCAGAAAAACACCTTACTTCTGAACCTCTACCTGGGCCAGCTGAAAAAGATAAAAGGGGCGCTGGAAAAGCTGCACGAAGACCTTCAGTTTGACTACCGGGAAGAGCTGAAAAATCTTGAGGAAGCGGGTCGGAAAAAAGGTTTTTGGAACCTATAACACCCAAAAAGCAAAGCAAATTCGTTTTTAGCCTATAAATAACGCACCTTTACAGCGTTTTCCGTTGACTTTTTTATAGAACCGAACCCCTAAACAAGCTATGTACACACAGATCTGGAGCAAATACCTGCCTATTATCAAGATTTTATTGAAGCGGACCAGTTCTGCAGACCAGGTATTGGATCTCAATCGTATAGACTTTGAAAGGGCGGGAAGTGGCAGAAAAGCGGGTTACAAATTTACTATTGAATTTACAAAAGGCAGGGTTGCCAATATCATCAGCGGGTCGCCACTGGCGTCTGACCTGGCATTTGTAATGCTGGAAGACGCTTCCGTAAAAGCTTTATTGGTTCCGGGACATTACCTGGTTTCTCTCAATACAAAGTTCCAGCTTAGCCTCAAGAACGTAACACCGAAAGAAGAGCCGGATACGAAGGAGAATGCAGACGCTGCCGAATAGGACAGCCCTGTTCCCTTCATCCCCTGTTTCCCTATTAAAATATGCCTTTACCCATTCCTCCATCCACTGTTATGGTCTGACCGGTTATGTACCTGCTTAACGGGCTCAGTAACCATACCGCGAGGCTGGCAAAATCTGCCGCTTCGCCCAATGCACCAACCGGTATGGCTTTGATGGCTGCATCTTTCACCTGGTTGAATGGCATTCCTGTTTGCTCGCTTTTTTTATGATAGATCCGGTCAATCGCTGCCGTATTATGTGAACCCGGTCCCATTACATTCAGCGTGATACCGGAAGAAGCTATTTCCTGCGACAGCGTTTTAACCATCCCTACCACTGCCACCCGCAAAGAATTGCTCAGTACCAGGTTTTCGAGCGGCTGCTTTACCGACGAGCTTTCTATATAAACGATACGGCCATACTGATAGGGTATCATTTTAGGCACAAATGTTTGTGTCAGCTGGATCTTCCAGCGGAGTATTTTTCTATAAGCATCATCCCAATCCTCCAGCGTGGTTTCCATAACTGTTTTTGCCGCTGGTCCGCCGGCATTTACCAGTATCCCGTGCAACTGCCTGTTGCCTACCGCCGCAACTATTTCTTCTATAACCGCAGACTCAGTAATATCCCCGGCAACAATGGTCACCTGCGAAGGAGCAATGGCCTGCAAGGCATCCAGCTTTTCCTTCCCCCGCGCAACTGCAATAATATGGGCACCCTCTTGTATCAGTGCCAGTGCTATGGCGTTACCAAAACCCGAACTGGCACCACCCACAACAAATAACTGTTCCCTGATTTGCAAATCCATACTAACGGTTTTATTCTCCCACAAATATAACCGCCCCCTTGCGCCTTTGCGCGCAATTTTTCTCGCAAAGGCGCAAGGAGGCGAAGAGAAGACGCGAAGAAAAGATCGCCTGGCTTATGATGTATGGAACGAAAGCAATATTTTGTTGCATGAAAAAAATTTCAGGCAGGGATATTCTTCGCCAATTACGGTACGATCTAATCGGGAAAGACTCATACCGAGGGGTTACCCTCACCTACAGTTGGCTGGCTAACCAATTCGGGCATTTCGGGCTTGGGTTTATTCCCACGTATGTTGTTTATGTGATCCTCGCAAACTATCATATTCCCAAGGCCGGCTGTAAAGCTTCACTTGGGGTTTGGGTTGCCTGGATCCTTTTTGAAACATATAACTGCGTAAAGCCGATCGTATTCAGCTCCGGAAAAACCTCTGTTTTCCCGGCTCCCTGGCCTAATATTATTTATGATGTTCTAACCGATCTCGCCTTTTTTGGCATGGGGGCTTTTGCCGCCGGGGCTTTGTCGGATTATTCCGGCACATTACTCATTTGCCTGCTGGGCCTGACCGTACTGGCAGCTTATCCCGCCTGGGATTGGTACCGGACTAAAATGTACCAGCAGGAAGCCAATTATCCCTTCCAGTTCCGGTTAAACCAATGGACTGCTGTTTGTACCGAAGAGAATAAATCAACCCTGCAAACATTCATGAACGATAAGAGCCCGGGCGGCAGACACCTGTTTGTTTTTGGTGCCTATAAGAGCGGTAAAACCAGCCTGAGTGTTACTATTGCCAATGAAAGTTCCATCAACCTCATACCTGCAAATATGCAACGGTAATGAAACTTTTCAGCCTGTTCTTTGAGCCAGCATCTTCCGATGGTTTGTGGGACTGGCGTGAGGCCTCGTTACTGGTAATTGATGATATAAATCCCGGCTTTGCATTAAAAGACGAACTGGTAACACCCGATCTCTTCTTGCATTTTCTTTCCCAAAACGGCATGGCCGAAGCCAACAAAAAAGCGATCCGGGAAAAAAATATCATCTGGATTCTGGGCATGGACGATGAAACCCAAAAAATAAAACACCACAAATGGCAGGCAATGCTGATAGAAATGGGAATCAGCAGCAGCAAGATCTTCTCGGTGAACCTCAGCTGAGATTCGTGAATCGTGAACCGTGAATCGTGAATTGAGGAGGAGGATAGGCCTTTTCATGATTTACGATTCACGGTTCACGATTCACGGTTCACGCCTCACGGCAAAATATGGTTGTCGTAAGCAAAGCTAACCAGGTGCGTAAGGCTTTTCACTTCAAACCGTTTATACATGGCGCGGATTCGTTTTTCGATAGCGGATTGGGATACGCCGAACTGGCTGGCGATTTCTTTGAATGAAAACCCTTTTGCCACCAAGGCAAGGGCTTCGCGCTCCTTTCCTGAAATAGCATATTGGTAAAAAAGCGTTTTGTTTAACTCCTCTTCAAAGTCGTCCTTTTCGGGGCCAAATGCCGAATAACGCATTACCTTTCCAAAAGTGAGGCTCCTGTTTACCTGGAACCGGCCAATAATAGAAATGGCCTTGCCGTTGAGGGTTTCATATACGCCCACCCTGCCCACCATGGGTATTTCACGACCGTCCCTGTGCATTTTTTTCATTTCTATCAGGAAGCTGTATTTCTCCAGGTCCTTCGATTTGGTATGAATAAACATCAATGCCTTATCATTCACCTCATCCACAAATGGGGCGTAGTCGGGGCAGGTCATGTTTACGATCTTCAGCATACTTATTTCATCATCCCTGTATCCCACAATCTCCTCCCAGCCATCGGCATAAATCATACGGCCCTTCAGAAAAGAGTAGATGTATACCCCTTCCTCCGGAAACTTCACGATGGTTTGTTTAAAATACCGGGCTTCCTCCGTAGAAAGATCGGCCGGCTGGTCTGTTATAAACGACCGTGCATAAGCACCTGCATTACTGTGGGGGTGGGTCATGGAATGATAATCGTCAATGAGTCAACCTGCGTATTTACGCAGTTGGGCTATATTCCCTGTTTTTTTATATTTGTCCGGATGGGTATAAAAATACCTGATTCGACTGAATCCTGCAAAATATTACCATGAACAGCCAAGGCCGGGGGTTGGGTTGCTATCAATCGGGGGGTTGGATAGCGATAGCCTCCGGTGGCTGGGATGGATTTATACCTGGTCAATGCGCCGATCCGCCACTCACCAATAGTTTATAAAACTTCTTCAGTTCTGCCAGTTCCTCCTGGCTCAGCAACTCATTGTT
The DNA here is from genome assembly GCA_965229175.1 of Sediminibacterium sp. GTDB lineage: Bacteria > Bacteroidota > Bacteroidia > Chitinophagales > Chitinophagaceae > Sediminibacterium. The sequence continues at coordinate 146,872 of CBDDIT010000059.1, forward strand.
ATCATATTTTGCCCGCAGAAAAAGCACCCTTTTGTGCTGCGGATATTTTTCCAGTAAACCCGTTATCAGCCTGCCCACCTCGGGATCCTTGCTATATATCGGCGTAATATGCTCTACCGTGGATTTGTGCCGGGTTGGCATTTTCAGAATAATCGCTTCCAGCGTTCCCAGCCAGCTAGGTGGGATATCATTTACTTTTCGGGCCTTCTGCAATAGCCCTTCCAACTGCTTCTTGCTAAGGCTACCCCTTTCTTCATACTGGTGCATCAGGCTCATAGTAAACAATGCATCGGTATTATGCCGGTATACCGCATCCAGCACCTTCGCGATGATATCAATTCCTGGTTTCTTTTTATACATGTGAAGGCGGAGGATGATATTAGTTGTTAGGTGCCGGAAGGGGGTGTTCATTCATCCAGGCAACAAGGGCTGTTTTGATGGCCGCCCCCATCTTCTTTTGATTGGCCGGGTCCTGCAAAAAATCATGACTCACCGCGTTATCCCCTATTTCCAGCAGAACACGTATGGGTGATGTATTTACGTGTTCATCAAGACTATAAAATGCCAGTTTACCGGTTGAGGAGCACCGGTAATCATTCCGGCCCGTTGTACTGTCGAGCAAAACGCCACGGTTCTCCAGGTTGGTAACAGCTGATATCGCTGCTACCAGCTTCGCTGCCAGCTCGCGGTTCTGGGATTCATACGGATCTCCATAGTGAATATATCCCCAGATAGCATGTCGCTTCGTACCGCCGTTATTATGGAGTGCTATAAACACGTCCGGCTTACGTTTATTGGATTGCTGCAGCTCCCAGGCATAGCCTGATATCTGACCGTCTATTACCGCTGTGGTGTGTTTCACCACCGTATTACTGCCGCTATCAGCATCATGAACATCTTTTCTGCCCAGGCTCCAGACTTTGTATTCTTTCATTTTCGGCGAAGTAGCCATCGCGGCTTCAGCAATGGCATTGGAAACCGCCGCTTCGCTAAAATCTTTTCCTGTATTGGTTTGATGGGAAGGCTGCCAAACGATCACCGGCTTCCTTTTAAACGGTGCGAACGCAATACAGCTGACGATAAGACCCAGAATGATTGTTCTTTTCATGCGACTAAGTTAGTAAAAGCAATCCGCCACCGGAACCCGCCGCAGGGATAATTTGATTATTTTGCACACCATGAGTGAAGAGCGCCGGAAATTACAGGATTTACTAACCTATCTGAATTCGCATTCCCCGTTTTATAAGAAACTGTTTGCTGAAAAGAAGATTGATATCCGCTCCTGCCAGCTCGAAGACCTGCCTCTTACCACCAAAGAAGACCTGCAGCGGCACAATGACGAATTCCTCTGCGTTCCCAAAGAAAAAATTATAGAATATGCGTCCACCTCAGGCACCCTGGGCAAACCGGTTACCATCGCATTAACCAACCATGACCTCGACCGCCTGGCCATCAATGAATTTTCTTCTTTTAGCTGTGCCGATGGCTCGCCGGGGGATATCTACCAGCTGATGCTTACCCTCGACCGGCAGTTCATGGCTGGCATCGCATATTATTCGGGTCTGCGTAAACTGGGGGCCGGTATTATCAGGCTGGGGCCGGGCGTTCCATCGCTGCAGTGGGATACGATTCAACGGCTAAAGCCAACGGCCATAGTAGCGGTGCCTTCGTTTATACTAAAGCTGATACATTTTGCCAAAGAGAATCATATCGATCTCAACGCCAGCTCGGTTACAAAAGCCATTTGTATTGGTGAGAATATCCGCCATCCCGATTTTTCACTGAATATCCTTGGGAAGAAAATAAGCACCGACTGGAACCTGGCACTGTATTCAACTTATGCTTCCACCGAAATGCAGACCGCATTTACTGAATGCGGTGCCGGCCGGGGAGGACATCTCCAGCCGGATCTGCTGATACTGGAGCTACTGGACGAGAATGATAAACAGGTAGGACCCGGCAAACCCGGGGAAATTACCATTACTACCCTGGGTGTGGAAGCCATGCCGCTGCTTCGGTATAAAACCGGAGATATGGCCATGTATTTTGATGAACCCTGCAGTTGCGGGCGTATAACACCCCGCCTCTCGCCGTTGATAGGCCGTAAAAAACAGATGATCAAATTCAAAGGAACTACCCTGTACCCTCCGGCCCTTTTCGACCTCCTGAATGAAATGGATGATATCCTCGACTTTATTGTAGAAGTATTCCCCAACGAAATAGGTTTGGACGAGGTGGTATTACATCTTCTGCCCGCCTCCCGGACCGAGGCCTGCGACCACCGGATCCGGGCTAATCTTCAGGCCCGTTTGCGGGTGAGTCCTGCCATTATTTATACAGATGCGGCAACCCTTCAAAAAATGCACTTTCCCGAATCCGCACGCAAAGAAGTGAAATTCATCGATCGCAGGATTTAAGCATTTCCCTGCGGGTATTTTCGATACTTTTACAGTCTGCTCAGGAGCTCACTAAACATAAATAGTTTTTTGCCTATGATACCTTTGGGAAAAAACCCGCTTTCACTCGATGATTTTTCAGGCATTGTGTTCAAAGAAGAAAGCATTGTACTGGATAACGCCGCGCTTCAGAAGATCGACACCAATTTTCAATTCCTGCAGGATTTCTCTTCGGATAAACTGATCTATGGTATTAATACAGGCTTTGGCCCCATGGCGCAGTACAAGATTGATGAAAAAGACCTGCTTCAACTTCAATACAACCTGATCCGCAGTCATAGTTCAGGAAGCGGAAACCTGCTTTCACCCCAGCTCACCAAAGCACTCATGACTGCCCGACTCAACAGTTTCATGCAGGGCTTTTCGGGCGTTCATACCGATGTGGTAGCATTGCTGTCCACCCTGATCAATAAAAATATCAGTCCCTGTATTTATGAACATGGTGGCGTGGGTGCCAGCGGCGACCTGGTTCAGCTGGCTCACCTGGCTCTTGTTCTGATAGGTGAGGGAGAAGTGATAGTCGAGGGTACTGCCTATCCCACTATGGAAATATACAATCGCCTGGATATTAAACCCCTTTCCGTTCATATCCGTGAAGGCCTTGCCATTCTGAACGGCACTTCGGCCATGACCGGCATCGGGATAGTAAATATTATCCTGGCACAAAAATTACTGGAATGGTCGGTAACGCTTTCTGCCATCACCAATGAGATAGTGGAAGCCTACGATGACCATTATTCATACGAGTTGAATATTGTAAAACACCATATCGGGCAGAACCGGGTGGCCGCCATGCTTCGTCATACGCTGGAGGGCAGTAAGCTTATCCGCAAACGCTCTGATCATTTATACGATCCGCTGAAGCTGGACCAGGATGTATTTGAGGATAAAGTACAGGAATATTATTCCCTGCGATGCGTATCGCAGGTATTGGGGCCGGTTTATGATACCATTGGCCATGCAGAAAAAATACTGATCAACGAATTGAATTCGGTAAACGACAACCCTGTAATTGATCATATTAACCAGAATATTTTCCATGGCGGAAATTTTCATGGCGATTATGTTTCACTGGAAATGGATAAGCTGAAAATAGCGATTACCAAACTGTCGATGCTGTCGGAAAGGCAGTTGAACTATTTGTTGAATAATAAACTCAACCAGAAATTCCCCCCCTTTATGAACCTGGGAGTGCTGGGATTGAATTTCGGTATGCAGGGTATGCAGTTCACAGCCACTTCTACCGTTGCAGAAAACCAAACTTTGTCGTTCCCGATGTATGTACACAGCATACCCAATAACAACGATAACCAGGACATTGTGAGTATGGGGTGCAATGCGGCTGTAATGACGGGTAAAGTGATAGCGAACTCTTTTGACGTACTGGCCATCCAGTTAATCACCCTGGTACAGGCGATAGATTATGCGGATTGCGTTAGCAAATTATCACCGCACACGGCGCAGATTTACCAATCAGTGCGTGCCTTCTTTCCCAAATTTATTGAAGACGCGCCCAAATATAAAGACCTGGCCGCGGTGAGTTCTTTTTTAAAAAGCGGAACACCTGCTGTTTCATGTAAACTGACTGAGCAATGAATTGCGCATTAATCACCGGAGGTTCAAGAGGCATTGGAAAGGCCATTTCGGTTGCACTGGCCGGCATGGGATATTACGTGATCATCAATTACAGGACCAACCGGGCCGAAGCGGAAAATACACTCGCCCTTGTAAAAGAAAAGGGAGGAGACGGGGAGATCTTGTGTTTTGACGTGGCTGACAAAGAACAGGTTAAAACAATATTGGGCAACTGGATAGAAATCAATGCTGAAAAACACATAGAGGTACTCATTAACAATGCGGGTATTAAGGACGACGCCCTGATGCTGTACATGCAGGATGAACAATGGGAGAATGTGATAAAGAATAACCTGGACAGTTTCTTCTTTGTTACGCGACTCGTGCTGAACGGAATGTTGCTGAAAAAATATGGCAGGATCATCAATATCGTTTCTCTTTCCGGGCAGAAGGGACTACCCGGCCAAACCAATTATTCCGCTGCCAAAGCCGGCGTAATCGGCGCAACCAAAGCCCTGGCGCAGGAGATAGGCCGACATGGAATAACCGTTAACGCCGTAGCACCCGGACTGATCAGGACCGATATGACGGAAGGGATGGATGAAAATGAGATGAAGAAAGTTATTCCCGTAAGAAGGTTTGGAACACCTGAAGAAGTGGCGCATGCTGTAAAGTTCCTGGCATCAAAAGACGCGTCTTATATTACCGCCGAAGTAATCTCCATTAATGGAGGCCTCTACTCATAAAAATCACATATACCCGTGCCATCCGCGATTTCCTATATACCCCAGCGACCTCCTTTTGTAATGATCAGCGAACTGCTGCATTCCGATGAGCAGGTTACAAGAAGCGGGTTTACGATAACGGATGAAAACGTGCTTACCTTGAACGGGCGGTTTACTGAAGCGGGTCTGATGGAAAACATTGCACAAACCGCCGCGCTTCGGGCGGGTTATATCGCTAACAGTACCAACAAACCCGTAGAAGTGGGATATATCGGTACGGTTTCACAATTTGAAGTATTTGAACTTCCGGTAACAGGGGATACACTGGTAACAGAAATCAGTATGCAGGAAGTTATTGCGGGCGTTTCGATTGTGCTGGGAAAAATATGGTGCCATAACAAACTGGTGGCACAGTGTGAAATGAAAGTGTTTAAAGCATGAGCTAATTTAAAATGTATGGCAGAGGTTTTTATGGTTGCGGATAATATTTACTCTCCCGTTGCACCAACGGCTGCCGGCAATTTTGAACAGGTTATAAAAAATATATCAGGCATACAATTACATGAGAACACTGCCCTGTCTCCTCATCCATTTTATGCTTCCCTTTTTCCAACCCAACAGCAGCTTCCGGAAGACCCGGTGGTGTTTACAAAATTCGAGCAATTGCTCATCGCATCTATTACTGATGCGCTAAACCATACGCAAATTAAAACCACCGGTTCCGAAACGGTGCTGATCATATCTTCCACAAAAGGAAATATCAGTCTGCTTGAAACAGAACCACATCATCCCTTACTAAACAACCGGATCTCATTACATTGCTCGGCAAAAAAAATCGCTGGTCATTTTGGTTTTGCACATCCACCTGTTGTTACTTCCAACGCCTGTATTTCAGGGTTGCTGGGCATACTCATAGGGAAGAGGTTGATTGAATCGGGGCAATACAAAAATGCCGTAGTAGCGGGTGCAGATGTGATATCCAGATTTGTATTATCGGGTTTCCAGTCTTTCCAGGCGATCAGCCCGGAGCCCTGCCAACCCTTTGATGCCAACCGGAAAGGCATTACCTTAGGTGAAGGTGCCGCCACTGTTATCCTTTCATCGCAGAAAGAACACAAAGACAATGTACGTGTAATGGCCGGATCGGTTAGTAACGATGCCAATCATATTTCAGCCCCCTCACGCACAGGAAAGGAACTGGCCCATATTATAACAAGATCCCTGCACGAAGCAGGTCTTTTGCCCAATAATATTGGTATGGTTTCTGCACATGGTACAGCAACGCTGTATAATGATGAGATGGAGGCAAAAGCAATATCACTGGCGGGACTTGGCCAGGTACCAGTTAATAGCTTGAAAGGATATTTTGGTCACACGCTCGGTGCCGCCGGATTAATCGAATCCATTATCTCGGTTCGCGCCCTGCAACAAAATACGCTTCTTCCTACCAGGGGATTTGAAACATTAGGAGTGGAAGCCAATTTATCTGTCAGCCGCACCCTGCAATATACTGAAATGGAAAGCTGCCTGAAAACGGCTTCCGGCTTTGGAGGATGTAATGCAGCCATGATTTTTAGCAAATAAACCGATTATACCATCGAATTGACAGACAGTTTATACATAACAGCAAGCTGCAAAATTGAAAACAATATTGTTTACAAAAATACTGCGCAGCTGTTTCATGCCACAGATGCGGATTTACCCGGCTTTCTTCTGTCGGTGTACAAACACCTTGGTAGCGATTATCCCCGTTTCTACAAAATGGATCACCTGAGTAAACTGGGATGGCTGGCATCGGAAATCCTGCTGAAAGACAGTTTTATAAGACAGGATTATCACCCGGAAGAAACAGGTATAGTACTGTCCAATGCCAGCGCAAGCCTTGATACAGACATCAGCTATTTTGAAACGGTAAAAGATATTCCCAGTCCCTCGGTTTTTGTATACACCCTGCCCAATATTGTAACAGGAGAAATTTGTATCCGCCAGCAATTCAAAGGAGAAACGGCATTTTTTATAACAGAAAATTTCGATGCGGATCTTCTAGCCCACTATACAACCATGTTATTAAACAGCAATATTTTACAGGCCTGTGTTTGCGGATGGGTTGAAATAGGGCAGGAAGACTACAAAGCCGTTCTATTCCTGATAGAAAAAGGGATGGCCGGCCTGGCGTTTACCAAAGAAAACATGAATCAACTTTTTAACACCTGATCCTGTGCCTTGGTGAGCAAATTGTCTCGCAAAGGCGCAGAAAGCGCGTAAGAAAAAATATATGACGAACAATGTATGGATAGCGGGACTGGGGGCTATTACAGCTATCGGCAATAATATGGCCGAGTGCCTTGCCGCGCTGGAGAATGAAAGACCGGGCATGGCGGATATACAATACCTTGAAACCGCTCACCGCAATAAAATACCTGTTGCCGAGGTTAAACTAAGCAATTCAGAACTTAGTGCTATTGCCGGCCTTCCGGCTGCTACCAGCAGAACCGCATTACTCAGCAGTATTGCTGCAAAAGAAGCGGTAAAAGATTCGGGTATTGATCTCTCTTTATACCGTACCGGTATTATTTCGGCTAACACCGTTGGTGGTATGGATAAGACAGAGCAGTTTTTCCAGGATTTTATGCAGGATAACCATACGGGCAGACTGCAGGAACTCGTTCACCATGAATGCGGAAGCATTACCGAACTTGTGGCCGACCAGCTGGGTATCAGCGGCTATATCAGCACCATCAGCACGGCCTGCTCATCTTCAGCCAATGCTATCATGTTCGGGGCCCGGCTTATTAAACAGGGAATGCTGGACGTGGTTGTTGCGGGTGGTACAGACGCATTAACAAAATTTACACTGAATGGCTTCAACTCTTTAATGATCCTGGACCGCGAGTACTGCAAACCTTTTGATAATAACAGGGCCGGGCTGAACCTTGGCGAAGGAGCGGGTTATCTTGTACTGGTATCGGGTAAAATTGCCGCCTCCTTACAAAAGAGACCCTACGCTGTACTCAGCGGTTATTGTAACGCGAATGATGCATACCATCAAACTGCATCCTCACCCGAAGGCACCGGCTCATATCTTGCTATGACAGGTGCCTTACGGATGAGCGGACTATCGGCTTCCGATATCAACTATATCAATTTACATGGAACCGGTACACAAAACAACGACCTGGCTGAAGGAACGGCCATCAAAAGATTATTTGGTGATGATTACCCTAAACTGAGTTCCACCAAATCTTTTACCGGGCATACGCTGGGTGCCTGTGGCGGAATAGAAGCCGCTTTTTCTGTTTTGTCTGTTGCACATGGAATTGTATATCCCAATCTTCGCTTTACAACAGCTATGGAAGAATTAGGATTGGTACCGCAGACCTTTTTCGCAAGCGGACAGAAGATACAACATGTTCTCTCGAATTCATTTGGCTTTGGCGGAAATTGTTCATCCCTGGTCTTTTCAAAAGTAAACGCATGAAAATCTATATACGCGCCGCTTCCGCAATTTCACCACAGCACAGTTTCGGCCAGCCCTTCCTGGCAGGTGAACCTGTTGGGTATACAGACGCACGTTTACAGAACATTGAGCCCAACTACACAGCACTATTAGACCCCAAAGCACTGCGCAGCATGAGTCGCATTGTAAAAATGGGTGTTGCCGCCGCATCAGCCTGTCTTTCAGAAGCCGCCGTAAACAATCCCGACGCCATCATAACCGGAACGGCCTATGGATGTGTGGAAGATACCGATATTTTTTTGCGGGAGGCTATTAACAGGAAAGAGGATACCCTTACGCCAACAGCTTTTATACAGTCAACCCATAATACCGTTGGAGCCCAGGTAGCCCTGCAGATAAAATGCCATAGCTACAATAATACATTTGTTCATGGAGGGGCTTCATTTGAAAGCGCGCTGCTCGACGCTTTGCTGTTATTGCAGGAAAAGGAAGCGGTGAATGTGCTGGTGGGTGGTATTGACGAGTTAACGCAAACCCTGTTTACATTGCTCAGCAGGTTTGATCTGTATAAAAAACAATTGGCCTCGTCACTGGATCTGTATCAAACCCAATCCAAAGGAACCATTGCGGGTGAAGGGGCGGCTTTTTTTCTGCTCACCCGCCAATATTCGTCCGACAGCTATGCCTGCCTGAACGGGGCCGCAACCTTTTACAAACCTGAACAGACCACTGAAACCATTGATGAAATCAATACTTTCCTGTCGGGCCATTTCCTGAAGCCAGACAATATCGACCTCGTCATCATGGGCAACAATGGAAATGCAGAGGAAGATGATATATACCGGCAGGTGAAACAAATTCTTTTTCCGTCCAATAAAACGCTTGCTTACAAACATCTGTGCGGGGAGTATCCCACATCTTCCTCTTTTGCTTTATGGCTGGGTGCTACTATTATCAAAAATGGCAGGATACCAGATGCGCTACAGCCGGTATCAGATGATAAAACAATCAGCCGCGTTCTTATCTACAATCACTATCAGAATAAATATCATTCCTTACTATTACTTACCACAGCTGTGTAAATTATGTTACTGGGAGAGCTCTTTACCATACAATCTATTCAGAAGCGGGAAAACTCGGCTACCGCTATTATCAGCATTAATAGTGAACACCCCATTTTTGAAGGCCATTTTCCGGGTCAGCCTGTTTTGCCGGGTGCCTGCCAGCTGCAGATCCTGAAAGATATACTGCAAACTATGTTGAATATCGAAATACAATTGGTTACAGCACACCAGCTAAAATTTCTTTCAGTTATTGATCCCCGGCAAGCGGGAGTACTGCAAATGGATATTACACACCAGACTACTGCTCCAATGCAGCTGACCGTAACGGCAGCTTTATTAAATGATGGGGTTAGCTGTTTTAAATTCAACGGCGTTTTTGAAGTGCATCTCCGGGATGCCTGGTAAGGGCAGGGTATCCCACAAACCGTGCCTTTGTGCCTTAGTACGCCAATCCGCTTCCGCAGTACCGCAGCTAATAAGCTATTACCTTGAAAGGAGCATAAAGCTATGCTGAAAACCCTGGTAGGAATTATAAATAAGAATATTCTTTGCCATGTGTGCGGTTCCTTGCTTTTTAACCATATGCAGAAGGGCACCGGTAGCAGGTAACTGGCAGGCCAGCCATACAGCAAAGGATGATGCGGTAGGGTACTCGCCGCAAATATGTTTATACCTCGCTATCGTTACGCTTTCATCCAGCAAACTTTCACACACTGTTGCAACATCACTATAGCGGCTGTCGCCGTTTTCCCCCGAGATAAACAGATCGACATTTTCACCGGCTGGCAGATGTTCCTGTATAAAAAGCCGGAGCCTTTCCTGTATCTGGAAAACATCAGTACTGTGAAAAATAGAAATGGCAGTGATAGCCGCCAGCGCATGATGTTCTTTGTTGCTTACCAGGAACATGGCCGCGCCCTCTCCTGCTATACTTCCGGGTGTACCCGATGTATAGAGCGCTTCTCCGCTGATGCTTTCATTCTTATACCATCCCGAATGGAACTCGATATTATAATTATAGGTTCCGATTTCATCTACGCCACCCAGTAAATATATGCTTCCGGGGTTTTCTGCCAGCATCATAGCGGCATCTATCACGGCATTTTCAAATGCGTGCGCTTTGTGCACATGGGTAATATTATAACCGTGGTTTTTGGTAATCATTCCCATTTGGGCGGCAATGGCGTTGGCGGTACTTTGTACAAAACTACCGGGTGCCAGCATATCTTCATTGTATTCAACAATCTGTTTCAGAAAACGGATGCTTTCTTCCATTCCTCCATTAGCCGTTCCTATAATCATTCCATCGGGCCTGGTGCCATCTGCCAGCAATGGCATGGCCGCTCCTATCCCTATCCTGGCGGCTTTGCCCAGCCTCCTTAGCATACCCGGGTTTACCCCCTCATACACCGGCTCTCTTACCAGCAACTGTCCATTCACAGGCCCGTACAAGTGCTCAGGTACGCACGAAGGATAACTGTCCTGCGGTGAAATGCAAATGGCTTTATGAATGTAGATCCTATGCATTATACCTGTGAAAATATGAGTGATGTGCAATTACCGCCAAAGCCAAACGAATTAGACATGATATGCTGCAACCGCGCTTTTGTGTATCTGGCAACCGGCTCCAGTTTTGTGGAAGCGATGGGTGTTTGAAACTGAAGCGCGGGATAGACTTCCTGGTGCATAATATTTAATATACTGTATACCGCTTCAATGGCTCCTGATGCGCCCAGTGTGTGGCCGGTGTTGGACTTGGTGGATGCAAATGGTGGTAATTGCTTGAAAACACGAAGCATGGCAATGCTTTCTGCCGCATCATTGTTTTCTGTTCCGGTTCCGTGGGCATTGATAAAACTAATATCACCCTCAGATAACCCCGCATTCAACAAAGCCCCCTGCATCGCCAGAAACGGCCCTTCACCATTTTCTGATAAGGAAGAAGGGTGAAACGCGTCGGTTGAGTTATAATAACCCGTTACTGCCGCATATTTCTCTTTCTGTTTTACCTCTTCTTCTTTTTCCAGCACCAGGAATGCGGCACCTTCTCCCAGGTTTAAACCCTTCCTGTTTTCATCAAATGGTCGGCAGTACTCATCAGAGAGGATATGCAAGGCGTTAAAGCCATTGATGGTAAACTTAGAGAGGCTGTCTACTCCGCCCACAATTGCCCTTTTGGCCAGGCCGTTTGTAATAAGCCTTGCACCATACAGTATGGCGTTGGCAGATGAGGAGCAGGCAGTATTGATGGTATTAATTATTCCGCCAACGCCATACTGCTTTTGCAGGTAGCTTGCAACGGATGAGCAATCGTATGACGCGGCATAGGCAGATAGTTGCTTGCTACTGTTGGCATCTATATATAACTGGTCCATCAAACACATTCCGCCCACTGTTGTGGCATTTATTAATGCGGTATCGGTGGAGATTAGTTCTTCGGCACTTAGTTTCGCATCTGCGATTGCTTCATTACAGGCGTGAATGGCCAAAAGAGTGGTTCGGGTAACCCCCGGATCTGTGATCTGCAGCTGCTTTTGCAGGTATTCATTGGTGAGGGCAATTTCACCAAAAGGCAGCACGCCGGAATAACGGGAGCTAAGGTGTGTGTTTTTTGAGATGCCGCATTGGCCGCTCAACAGTGCCTGCCGGTTCGCTGCCGCGGAATTCCCGATAGCACTTATAACACCTATGCCTGTAATAAGAACCCTGCTCACTAAAGAAATTTACTTTGTCCTGTTTTGTTCAATATAGTCCACCATTGTATTGATGTTTACCAGGATCTTCCGCCCTTCTTTAGGATCCTTAATGGTGATGCCATACTCCCGGTTTAGTAATACGATAAGCTCCAGTGAATCAATGGAATCCAGTCCTAATCCATCTCCAAACAGGGGATCTTCATCCTTGATATCTTCTGGTGTTAAGGAGGTAAGATTTAAAAAAGTAATGATCTGCTTTTTCAGTTGTTGCTTTAATTCCGCTGTTTCCATTATAATCGGTTCAAATCAGTTTTTTATATTTTAATCCCGCCAGCGTTACCAGTTGGATCAGTACGGCGATAATGAGTAAAGGTATAATATTCGTTAACACATCACTTAATTTTCCCCCTTCCAGGAACAACGCATAATAGGCTTCCAGGCACCAATGCAATGGCGATAATTGAATAATCCATTGAAAAGAGCCCGGCATCGCAAATGCGGGTACCATTAATCCTCCCAGGGCTGCCAGTATCACAATAGAAACGGCTCCAAAGCCATTGGCCTGTTCCTGTGTTTCTGCAAATACGCCCACACAAATGGCGTAACTCACCGCACACCAACCGCAAAGCAGGGAAACAATTACCAGCCCCCATAGATCTCCGCGCAGGTTCAATGCGGGTAAACTGAGCCAGGGAAACAACCATACGCCGATAGAGAATATCAGTGCCGCCTGTATCATTGTTACACCCAGGTAGGTGATCTGCTTGGATAACAATGCAACCAGGTAATTGGTTGGCATTGTTTTTAATCTTGTAAAACTTCCGCTTGTTTTCTCCCTCACTATTCCGCTTCCGAGCGATAGAACTACGAAGAACATTGCGAAAATGGTCCAGGCAGGAACGTTATGCTGCGAAGCGTTCGGAACGGTTTTGCTGCCATCACGTGATACCGGAACTTCGCTGATCCGCGATTGATTCTCCAATATCTCCTTCTCGCTCGAAGCCGGCAGCCCTTTGCCGTTCAACGAAAAATAAAGTTGCTGTAATACCTGCCGGCTCTCTACCATTTGCAATGCGCTATACAAAGCCCCCTGTACAGACCGGCGGAAAGCCTCCTGCAGTACGGGATGGTAATATAATGTGATCGGTTCGGCACCCGCGGTTTTGTTGAGTGTATCGCCGCCATCCAGCCCAAAACTATTCAACGCCTTGGCCGTTACTCTTTTGGCTTTGCCCAACACTTTTGCTGAAAAATCGCCGGGTATTACCAATGCCAGCAACGCGTCCTTACCGTGCATCCTGTTTGTAATCTGCTGGTCCGAAGCACCTTTTCCCAACGGCTCAATCGTAAACATTCCAATCTTTCCAATAGCTTCTATCATTTCCCGGCTCAGCTTCCCGGTATCGCGATCCGCTACCAGTAATACCACTTTGTTCTTATTCACCAGCTCAAAAGTGCTGTTCTGAATTTTAGTAATTACAAACACCAATAAAACCGGCATGCCAAACATAAGCACCAGCCCGATCTTGTCGCGCAAAAGAATTCGCAGGTCCTTTAATATCGTGGCTCCCAGTTTATACATCCGCGTTCCTGTAATCTTTACCTGTCATTTCGAGAAATAAACCCTCCAAACCCTGCTGCCCATGCCTTACCAGCAACGCGTCCAGTTCATCATGCACCACAATTTTTCCATTATCTATCAGTGCTACCCGTTCACACAATTCTTCGGCCTCGCTCAGTTGATGAGAGGTGTAAATAAGCGTGGTTCCCCCGCTGTTCAGTTCTTTTAAATAGTGTATAATGGCGTGCCGGGTTTGTATATCAACGCCTACGGTAGGTTCATCCAAAAACAAAATCTGCGGCTCATGTATTACACCGATAGCCAGGTTAATACGCCGCTTCATCCCGCCGGAAAATTTTTCAACCGGCTTATCCTTTACATCAGACAGCCCCATTATATCCAGCAAATCGGTGGTTCGCTTTTTTATCTGTTCGCGGTTAAGGCCGTACCAGGCTCCGAAAAACTGCAGGTTTTCAACAGGTGTTAACTCGGCGTAAAAAGAAAAATCCTGCGGAACAAAACCAAACAGGCTGTTGGCCGAGCGACGCCTGCCCTTTAACTCTTTCCCTCCGATCTGTATACTACCCTGACTGAAGGGGAGCAGCCCTGTCATCAGGTTCATCAAACTGGTTTTGCCAGCACCATTGGGACCAAAAAGCCCAAAGCGGGTTCCGGCTGCTATTTCCAGGTTCAGATGCGAAAAGATAGCGGTGCTATGGCCCGGGTAGGTAAAGCTTAGGTTCTGTATGCTTACTGCCGCAATACTCATGATGCCCAGTTGATCTTTGATAATGCTTCAAAAGCTTTCTTTTCTATCGCCGACACTTCTATAAGGTAATCGCCCATGGTATTGAAGTCTTCCTGGCTGCCGATCCTTCCTTTATAAATACCGGCGGCCTGCACTGCGGCTGTTCTCCAGAGATCACCTGCCCGGGTAAAGGTTTCGGAGATAGACAACAACTCTTCTTTCTTATGGTATTGGTAAGCTTCCTGTAAAAAAGCCGCGTATATATACCTGAAACCGCCGCCACCCGTACCGATCTCTTCCTGCATCCGAACCAATTGAGCCAGGTAGAGGCCCGCTTTGGGGATGCCCAATTTGTCGCGCCATTTTTTAATGCGCTTGCCCATATATCTTATCCCGCTTACGCCTGCAACCGGACCCGGGATACCCACCATATTACTTATGCTTTTTTTGATGCCTTTTACAATGGCACCCGCTACCTGGCTGTCTGTAACGGGGTTTATAATGGTAGGGTAATACAGTTGTCCTTTAGGAGCCAGGGCTCCCCTGGCAAAGCGAACACGTTCCAGTTCATAGCCCGTAAGTGTTGTGGTGTTCTCCATTACCGGGTCGCTCACCCAATACGTATCCTCTTCTTTTCCAAATACTACAATATTATGCGCATTAAAATGGAAACGGTACTCTTTGGGAAAATAGGGCAGGTAATAAACACCAACCTGGCAGCCCACGGGCCTACCGGATTCCAAGGTTTCATCCAGCACTCTTTTCGCCTCTTCCCGGGAGCTGAATTTCTTTCTTACAATTTCTATTCCCAATGAATGGCAGGTTCTCTTAAAAATTAGCCCGGGTAACGTGCGAAAAGCAATGGCGGGACCGTTATTTATTTTGATCAGGGGGATATACGCAAAGAACAATCCCGCGCCAATACCGAATGCCAGCGGTTCAGTTATTTGTGAAACCCCGATATTTCTTAGCAGGTTGGTTGTTACCCCATTCTCACAATGCGCGGACTGTATATGTTCAAACTCGATCTTCATCCGTTATCATGCTTTTAAGTTCCGCGATACTCACATTAAAAACATCCGCATATCGTTGCAGCTTTTTATCAGGCAATGTGGTAAAAATGCCCGGTTTCAAATGCCGCCGGATCTGCCACTTCCAGAAGCCCGTATAGCCGGCAAGCAGGGTAATATCCATCAGTGCCCTCTCCATAAAATACAGCAGCGGGCTGGCTTCACCCTGTACTACTTTTTGCCTGGCCATTTTTTTTCGCTGTTCAATATCAGTCCAGGCTGCATCCAGCGCACTGATCTTTACTTCCCATCCCTTACTCAGTTCCTTCACATACCTTCCCTTTTCATCTGTTGCATAACAAACCTCTTTGGTAATCTTACCCAAAGAACTCAGGTCCTGTGGAACTTCTTCTTTCTTCATACAATACACAAAAACATCCCAAAAAAAATCCGAAATCCGTAATCCGTAATCCGCAATTGTCTTCTACACCACCGTCAGCATCGCATACATATAAGAAAACCTTCCGCTTTCCGGCACCAGCAATAACAGCTTCTCTCCTTTTTTAAGCTTGCCGCTTTTAAAAAGTTCATGCACCATCAGGTAAGCAGAAGCGGCCCCCACATTACCCATTTTACTCAGGTTCAGGAACCAGCGTTCATACGGAACGCCTCTACCATATTCCTCCATCAGGTCGAAAATCTTGCTCTTGAAGAATTCACTGGAAATATGCGGCATAAAGTAATCCACTTCGGCATCTGCCATCCCCTTCTTTTCAAAAATTTCTTTGATCTTTTTTCCACCCAGCGGAACAATATTATCACTCAGTAGTTTAATGTCTTGCTTAATACTGAAAATAGATCGGGTCATGATCTCTTCCGGCGTAAAATCCATATAACCCTTCAGGGTTCCGTCGGGCTGCTTTTCACCACCGGCATACATACAGGCTTCCATTTCGTTAGCATAAGAAACCCCTTCAATCCAGTCGACCCTAAGGCTCAATCCATTTTCATTCTTTTTATCCGACATCTTGAAAGCCGCGGCTCCATCAGATAACATCCATCTTAAAAACTCTTTATCGAAAGCGATAAAAGGGTTTGCGTTCAGTTCCACCAGTTTCTGCGCTTCTTCTTCAAAAACATGCGAAACCAGTGAGCCCGAAAATCTTTCAGAGCCGGTAGCAATGGCACTCTGTACTTCTCCCGCTTTAATAGCCAGGTAAGCATATTTTAATGCATGCATACCCGCGCAACAAACACCCGAAGGAGAAACCACTTCAATGGAATTTGATTCCGGCAGCCAGCCATGCACCATAGAAGCATGGGAAGGAAGGAGCTGGTCGGGTGAAGAAGTACCGCAGGATAATAACTCTATTTCCTTTATTTGATCCGGATCATTTTTAAATAGTTCTTTAATGGCAAGGGCTGTCATTTGCGCATTGGTATGGGTGGCTTTTCCCTCTTTGGTTAGCGCATAATAACGGGTTTGAATACCGTTGTTGCGTAATACAATCTTTCTTGATTTGGAAGGCTTGTCGTTAATAAAACCCAGGTACTCCTCCATTTCATCATTTGTAACCGGCTCGTTGGGCATAAAAATGGAGGTGTCTGTAATATAGACTTCCTGTAAGGACATATCCGCTCGTTTATTTTAGGTTCAGGTAATATTGTTTTAGTTTCTCCACCTTTTTAGATGAGAATGGCCTGATGAACAAGGCATCGGCAATAAGCAGTATTGGGGCGCCTACGAACAGCGCAATATGAAGATAATATTTAAAAACCGATAATAGCCCGGCACGGTTTTTACTGCGGTTCACTTTATGGGCCCATGAAATGTACCGGGGGCCTGCCTTCGCTTCCAGTATCATAAGGCTGTAATGATAGGCAACGGCTTTCTGCGCAACCAGCTTTTCCTGCATCCCTTTCCACTCCCCTAACTGCAAATGTGCAAGGATAGTAGTGCCAAATGCGCCCGCCCGCGCAATATCTTCTTTCGCTACCCCCGGCAAGGGAAAAATACCCCACATCCTCGTTTTCTTTCCACCCAGCATCCAGTGAAAAATGGTAAAATAACTAAGCGGGTTAAGGTGCTCATCTACCAGCGCAATATTGCCCACATGGTTAGCTCCCGCTTCATGAAGTAATCTTTTAATGCCCACAAAAGCGTTCAGCCACATGTTGCGCGCGCCGGTAACGGTAATCACGGGTGCACCTTGTATAATGGCTTTTACGGCAGGATGCCGTAAAATAGAAGTGGCGGGGATGCTGGGTGATAAAAACCACGACTGGTAACCCAGGATCACAAGATCGTACCCGGTTTCCCGTACACTAAAAGGAGCCAACGCTACAGGAACACCCAATACAGCATCGGGCATTACATCATAAAAACCTTGGGGTGTCCAGGGAAAAGCGTAGTCGTTGACGGGCTTGATGCTCAGTTTTTCAACTGAAACTCCGGACGCTGCCAGGGGAGTGGTAATGCTGTTGATGATCTCTTCCAGCTGCCCCGATTGCGAATAATAAATAGCCAGTACTTTTTTACTCATGGTATCCGCAAATTAAAGGTCATCCCGCTGCAACACTTTCGATGCTTTTGTATAGTCCAGGATCGCTTTCTGTATAACAGGAGAAAGGCTCCGATACCCTTTGTGGATATACTCTTTGTCTGTTTCTATGTCCTTATAATATTTAACCAGCCTTGGCGCATGCTCCTGTATCATCAGGCGTAAAAAGTGATATTCTACATTGTCCGCATCAGCCGCCAGTGCCGGATCCAACTTCATACGCCCCGCCTTGAACGCCTTTAGTTTTTCTGTGGGTATTTTTAAAAGACCTGCTTTTTTCATCAGTAAAGCTCCTTCATAGGCCTCCTTCTCCTTTACCGAAGAAGAACGTAACACCGTCAGCTCAGCATTCACCTGGTCCAGGCTTTCAGATGCCATGGCTGCATAAAAAGCATCCCTGTCAAATTCCTGCTGAACCGGAACTGCAGCCCGTAGCCCGAAAGCCAGGCACACAAATACAAAAAACAGTTTATATCTCATGCCCCAGGTAAGTCAATAAATATGCCAAATATATAGAATTAACTATCTTCACTTTCATTGAAAATCCGGCTGTTATGCTCATCTGCACGTGGCAGAGGCATACATGTTAACCTGTTAAAAAAGAACCGTGGATAAAAACAAACCATTTTCCGGCCAATGGGCGGTGATCCTCGGAGGCTCAAGCGGTTTTGGACTGGCAGCGGTTCAAAAACTGGCAGCCCATGGAATGAATATTGCAGTCTTGTACCGGGAAATGGCAGGGCCCGAAAGGGAATTGCAGGAGAAACTGAACGCCGTTGCCCTTGATTTCAACGTTACTATCGGATTTTTTAATAGTAACGCCCTGGATGCCGCAAGCCGCGCCGGGTTTATTAACCATTTTCGCGGGCTGATCGGTAACCGTCCTTGCGTAAAACTCCTGCTTCATTCCATCGCCAGGGGTAACCTGAAACCGCTGGTAAATGCGGATGGTGGTATGGAGGGGGCATTGTCTGCGCAGGATATACAACTTACCACTTACGCTATGGCTACCAGCCTGCTCGACTGGACCAGGGAACTTTTACAGGCCGGTGTTTTTGACAAAGACGCAAGGGTTATCGGCCTTACCAGTGAAGGCGCGCATACCTACTGGGATAGCTACGCCGCTGTATCTATCGCCAAAGCTTCCCTGGAAAGCCTGGCCACATACATGGCGGTGGAACTGGCTACATATGGACTGAAAACAAATGTGATACAGGCAGGCGTTACCGAAACACCTTCCCTGCATCGAATACCGGGAAGTGCCGAACTGATAGAAATGTCGGGAAAACGCAATCCCCTGGGAAGAATAACAATGCCAGAAGATGTGGCCAACGTGATATACCTCTTATGTACCGAGGAAGCCAAATGGATCAATGGATCACTGATTCATGTAGACGGGGGTGAACATTGCCGCTAAAGGATCGCAGATTCTGGGATTTTAATAAGATTACACGGATACACTAATATATTAAAAATACATCATATTAAAATCATTCAACGCAATGATCCAATCCGTGATCGACCTTCTTCCCTATAAATCGTCTTTTCGTTTTGTAGACAATATTTCTTTACTTACCCTGGAGGAAGTAGCGGGTGATTATACGCTGAAGCCGGATTCCTTTTTTTATGAGGATCATTTTCCTGGGAATCCTGTAACCCCCGGCGTTATTATTACGGAAATCATGGCGCAGATTGGCCTGGTGGTATTGGGGTTGAACCTGCTGCTAAACGGGCCGAAAGAAAAAGGTATCAGTTATCACGTCAATGCTTTCCCCTTGCTTACCTCCGCCGATGTTTCCTTTTTTAAAATGGTATTGCCGGGCGAGAAAGTATCGGTTATTTCGCGGAAAGAATATTTCCGGTTCGGCAAGCTAAAATGTTCGGTACAGATGTTTAATGTGGAAGGGGAAAGGGTGGCGAAAGGAATATTTTCGGGTATCATTCAACAAGCTGAAAAAAAGGGATTATGAGCAGAAGGGTGGTTGTTACAGGGTTAGGCGTGATTTCACCCAATGGGGTTGGTATACCGGATTTTTTGCGGGGCTTGCAAAATGGCATATCCGGTATTCGCTTTGTTCCGTATTATGAAGAGCTCAGATTCAACTGCCAGGTTGCCGGCCTGCCGCAGTTTGAGTGGGAAGAACTGAGAAAATACATGCCGGAAGTAACTTTTCATGGCTTGAAAAGTGTGGGGATTGGCTATGGGGTGAAAGCCGCGCTGGACGCCTGGACCGATGCCGGGTATCACGTGGAAACCGACCAGCCGCTTTGGGATGCAGGCTGTGTTTTTGGCAGTAGTGTTGCCGCAACCGATGTTATTAAAACGGCTATAGAGCGTGTGGATGCGAAAGAGTCGAAAAAACTCGGCTCGCGCGTGGTAGAGCAGATCATGAGCAGTGGTATTACCGCATATATTTCGGGCAGGCTGGGACTGGGTAACCGCATTATTTCAAACTCTGCCGCCTGTGCTACCGGATCGCAGGCGGTTTTGCTGGGATATGAATATATAAAGAGCGGTACGGCCAGGCGTATGCTGGTGGGGAGCAGCGAACACGTTGATTCCTACATTTTTGGTACTTTTGACTCAATGCGGATACTGGCCCGCAAGTTTAACCAGCAGCCGGAACAGGCTTCACGGCCCATGAGCCTAACAGCCAATGGTTTTGTGCCCGGTTCGGGTGCCGGGGCCCTGATGCTGGAAGACCTGGAGCATGCCCTGGCGCGAAATGCGAGGATTTATGCGGAAGTAACCGGCGGGGCCACCAATTCCGGTGGCCAGCGATGCGGGGGAAGTATGACCGCCCCGGGTTCCGACGGAATTGTGCGGTGCATTCAGGATGCGATGGTTGATGCCGGAATTACAGGTGAAGCGGTTGACCTGGTGAGCGGGCACCTTACCGCAACGGCTGCGGATAAGCTGGAAGTGAGAAACTGGACGGAGGCCCTTAACAGGAGCGGAGATGATTTTCCATCCATCAATTCTGTAAAGTCGATGATCGGGCATTGCCTAAGCGCAGCAGGTTCCATTGAATCGGTTGCCGCAGTGCTGCAGATCGCACACCAGTTTGTACATCCCAATATCAATATCGAAGATGTTGATCCGGATATAGTAACGCTGGCAGGAGTTAACAACCTGCCGGTAACCATGGAAAAAAAGCCCATACGCCATGTGGCGAAAGCCAATTTTGGTTTTGGGGATGTGAATACCTGTTTAATATTTTCTAAATTCGAATCATAATGGATAGACAAGCAATTTTAGATGGATTAAAAAAAGTGCTGGCACCGTATACCGAGAACAAACAATTGCTTGAAGGAATTAACGAGCAGACCGACCTGATGAAGGACCTTAAGATCAATTCGGCCAACCTGGTGGATATCATTATTGATGCCGAATCGCAATATAATATCGAGATAGATTTTGACTCTGCCGAAAAGATGTTAACCGTTAGCAACTGTATAGATGTGATACAGGAAAAACTGAAAGCCTGATATGTTGAGTGCCGGCAATGATATTGTGGCATTGGGCAGCATCAACCCGGAAAGAACCCACGATCCCCGTTTTTACAGGCAAATCCTATCCCGGCCGGAGCAGGATCTGTTTCATAATACCATACATGAATTTCTTTCGTTTACTTCGTTTGTGTGGCTGGCCTGGTCGGTAAAAGAGTCAGGATTTAAATATGCTAAGCGGCTGAACCCGCAACTTGTTTTTTCGCCCACAAAGATTTGTCTTACTGCCGTTATTCCTCCCCGGGACCCGGCAGCCCGGCACTTCAAAAACGGGGAATGGGAAAGCGCGCTTCCCGATCGCTCTTTTTACCAGGGTAGCTTTGTAATGGAGGGAAATACCTATTTCTTCCGATCCAAACTATGCGAAGAATTTATTGCCTCCGTTGTAAGTGATGAAAGCAGTTTTGAAGATATTACATGGGGCGTTCGCAGGATCGATACGGCTGATACAGCCGTTCAATCATCAGAAACCCGCCTGTTCCTGCTTAACCGGCTTGCGCGGCATTTTCCCGGAGACGGCCTGCAAATAACGCCTTCCAACGGCCGGTACCCCCAGGTTATACATGATAACAGGCTACTGGACATTCCTGTCTCCCTGTCGCATCATCAAAACTTCCTATCCTACTCCTTTTCCCTGCCCCCTTCCAACTGACCCCTGACTCCTGGTTCCTGACTCCTGTTACCCCTGGCCGGATTATTGCGTATATTCTACAAATGAAATACCCATACCTCCTTTGTTCATTGTTTCTTTGCATGACGGCCCCGGGCATTGCACAAAACATGGAAACGATCAGATATAAGGATGAAATATTCAAACAGGTAGAAATACAAAAGAACATTTCTTATGTAGAAGGCAAAAGACCCGGCGTAAAAGCCAAACATCATCTTTTTGATTGGTATCAGCCCAAAGGCGATAGCGTTGCTGCCCGCCCGCTCATCATCTGGATGCATGGCGGAGGATTCAAGCTGGGTTCAAAACACGCAAAGGGAATACGGCTATGGAGTAAAATGTTTGCCAAACGCGGGTATGTTTGCGCAGGATTGAACTATAGGTTAAGCAAGAACAATCCGCTGTTCAATTTTACCGAACTGAAAAGAAGCTGTTACAACGCTGTAGAAGATGTAAAGGAGGCGGTTGCTTTCTTTAAAAAGAATCACGCGCGGTATGGCATAGATACCAGCCGCATCATACTGGCTGGCAATTCGGCCGGTGGAATGATCGCGCTGCAGGCAGTATATAGCAGCAGTGCCGGGCTGGCGGCGTCTGCGCAAATGACAAATACAGATTTACCGGTAACCTATAACACAGCCAATATTGCTGCTATCATTAATTTCTGGGGAGCCCTGTTCAACATCAACTGGCTCAACAATGCCAGGGTTCCGATTGTTAGCGCGCATGGCAGTAATGACCGGCTCATAAGAATGGGCCACAAAGACAGTTCTTTATATGGAAGCGCGGATATTCATGCCATGGCCGACCAGCTGAAAATACCCAACCGGCTGAAAATATTTGAGGGCTATTCTCACGAACTCCAAAAACACTTCAATCCACTGTTTGCAGATATTTCCACCGAACACCGTTGGGAAGAAGCGGGAACCTTTGCGGCCGCTTTTTTGTTTGAACAGCTGTTCCGGCAGTAATGCAGGCAACCCCACCCGGGTATTCACCGTTTTGAGCAATCATGAAACTGGGGATTACTATAGAACAATATCTGCGTCGGCACCTCTTACAGAAATTTGGCCAAACCGATCCCGAAACTGCATACGATCTTTGGGCCAAATCCTACGACCAGCAAACAAATAACCTGATACTATGTCCAGATCAGGAACTATTTTCTCGAATGATGGAAAAAGTCAGCCTTCGCAATCAACAGGTAATTGATATTGGTTGCGGAACGGGGCGCCTTTGGCACAAACTTCTGGCACAGCATCCCGCCAAACTGGTTGGATATGATGTGTCGAAGGAAATGCTTCGGATACTGAAACATAAGTTTCCCGCGCAGCAAGTATACAGGCAAACCGACTATCAGATTAATCAGCCTGATAACAAATTTGGCATTCTCCTTTCTACACTTACTTTGTCCTATATTCCCGATATGCCTGCGGCTTTGCGAGAATGGATTCGTATTATGAGACCCGGAGGAGAGATACTGATCACAGATTATCATCCGGCAATGCTTAAAAAAGCAGGTTCACCGATTTTTTTTTATCAGGGCAAACGGGTGTCAGTTAAGCATCATATACATGGTATAAAAAATATCCTACATACGGCCCAATCTCAGGGTCTTTCAGTTGTTGAAGTCACTGAGAAAAGAGTGGAACAAAGTATGTATTGCTGGTATGAGCAAAAAGGAGCACTGCCTGTTTATGAAAAATTCAAGGGTATACCTGTGGTCTTTAGCTGTCATTTTAGAAAGTCTCTATCCTGAGAGCATTATTCCTCATAAGCCAAACACCCTGCTCACCCTAACGAAACGTTTCCTGTAAGCATCGGTTAGTTGTGAGATGGTTACCGCCATCGCTTTGCCCGAAGTGGCGTGAATAAAAGTGAGGCCGTTTTGCGCATCATTATCGGTAACAATGCCCATATGGCCTATACTCCGTTCCAGTTCATGGGTTCCCGTAAATAAGATCAGGTCTCCCCTTTTTGCTTCGCGTAGGCTTACCGTTTTGCCAACACGGGAAAAATCGATGGAGGACCGGGGAACCACAACATTAAAATGACCGAACACATAGGTTATAAACCCGAGCAATCAAAACCGGTATTAGGATCGCTGGAAGCATACACATAAGGAATACCGATCAGCGTTTTGGCAAATCGGGTGAGCGTTTCCGGGTCGGTTTTTGTAACATCTATCCGGATCATTTCCTGTACCGGCCATATCGTATCCTTACCAGGTTCCCCTGTATGATCTATTCGTTGCGTATCGGTAACAGAAACCGGCGATACCAGTTCTTGCTGCATACCCGTAACGCCTTCCGCCCGTTGTGCCGGTTTTCTATTTTGAACTGAGAACAGGAACGCGATTACTATCCCGCCCGTCAACAGGAGGGCCAGCCATTTTCCGGTATTCTTGCTACGCATCATCATCAGTTCCCTGGTGTAAAACCTGTGCCAGCCTGTTTCGCAACTTTATTGGTTGTTTTTTGATATTTTTATTGTCTAACTATCCCCCATGCTTAGAAAAATTTCCGCCTGCCTTTTCCTGCTTTTCAGTTTCTATGTAGTTTCAGCCCAACCCCTGCCACCCAGGGGGCCGCAGGTTAGTACCGAGTTCAGGGCGGCATGGGTGGCTACGGTAGCCAATATCGACTGGCCCAGCAAGCCCGGCCTGTCCACGCAGGAGCAACAGCGGGAAGCCATCGCCATACTGGATCATTTAAAGGATCACCATTTTAATGCGGTCATATTCCAGGTCAGGCCCATGGCCGATGCTTTGTACAAGAGCGATCTCGAACCCTGGTCCTACTTTATTTCCGGGGAACAGGGAAAAGCACCAGACCCTTATTACGATCCCCTGAGCTTTTGGGTGGAAGCCGCTCACGACCGCGGACTGGAATTGCATGTATGGCTTAACCCTTACAGGGCTTTTCATCCCAGCGGAAAAGCCTATAACAAGCAATCCATTGTGTCTACCAACCCCGAACTGGTGGTAAAACTGGAGCAGGGATATTACTGGATGGACCCTG
This sequence comes from Sediminibacterium sp., assembly GCA_965229175.1. Classification (GTDB taxonomy): domain Bacteria; phylum Bacteroidota; class Bacteroidia; order Chitinophagales; family Chitinophagaceae; genus Sediminibacterium. The sequence goes on from CBDDIT010000059.1 coordinate 171,925, forward strand.
CCAAAAAAGCCACGCAGGACCGCACCGCCAATGTGGTAAAAGACCTGGTAAAAAGATATGATATCGACGGGGTGCACCTGGATGATTATTTTTATCCTTACTGGGATTATAATAACAACAAAGATTTTCCGGATGATGAAAGCTGGGCCAGCTACCAGTTAAAAGGCGGAAAACTCTCCCGCAACGACTGGCGCCGTGAAAACGTAAACATCCTCATTGAACGGATCTATAAAGAAATAAAGGCGGAGAAAAAATATGTAAAATTTGGCGTCAGTCCTTTTGGTGTATGGCGACCCGGCTATCCTTCATCCATTGAAGGTTTTGACCAGTATGATAAATTATATGCCGATGCGAAGCTTTGGTTAAACAAGGGATGGCTGGATTACTTTACTCCGCAATTGTACTGGCCCATTAACCGCATGGCGGTTAGCTTTCCGGTACTATTGGGTTGGTGGGAAAGCGAGAATACCAAACAGCGGCATCTCTGGCCCGGTATGAGTGTAGGAAGAGATACCAGCGCAAAAAATGTAAATGAAATACTAAGCCAGGTAATGATCACGCGTGGTATGCTTCCCAAAAGCATGGGAGCCGTTCACTGGAATATGACATCCCTGGTTCGCAATATCACCCTTTCAAAAGCCCTGGTTGACGGGCCTTATCTGAAAAACGCTTTGGTACCGGCCAGTTCCTGGCTGGATAACAAAGCCCCGCTGGCTCCTTCTGCCAAAGCCACCGCGCAGAACGGAAATATACATGTAGTAATAACGGATGCCGATGAAAAAGATGTATTCCGCCGCGTAGTATATTATCAGTATGGTACGGCCTGGAAATACCAGGTACTAAACCGTAATGAGCACGCCGCCGAAATTCCGGCTTCTATTTTGGAAAAGACGGCCGCCCTTCACTTAACTAAAATCATGGTAAGCGTGGTAGACAGAACGGGCAATGAAAGTGAAAAAGTGGAACTGGCTTTACCATAAAAAATAATCGCAAACGCTTGCATTTGTAAAAAATAATTTTCAGATTTATGCTGAATATGTTCCTGTGCCCCCGGATGATCCCCCAGATCGTATTATAACATATTCCGAGGCCCAACCCTCCCTCACCCGGGCTGTAGAAGGCAGGTGAAAACGAATAGCGTGTATCATCAAACCTGAATATACATGACACAGGAAATCCTATGGCAACTGCTGCTGGGCGGCATGATGGGACTGGTAGGGCAGGGGCTGCGCGTAATAGTAGGCTTGAAAAAATTACATGATACCGCCCTCAGCAAACAAAAGAAGATCGGCGACCTGTTCAGCGGCTCGTCAATCGTTATCAGTCTTATTATCGGCTTCTTCGCCGGGATACTGGTGGTGGTTTGTATTTCCAATTTTGATCCCGGCTTTTTCAAGGGAGATAATGCGAAGCGGAATATTCTTTCCCTTGTTGCGGCGGGTTATGCGGGAACAGATTTCATAGAAGGTTTAATAAAAAAACACCTGCCCAATACCAGTGGAATACCCTCCGTTCCCGGTAACGCATATACCGGGTCGGTTCCTGTTCAAAACATTCATCAGCCAGCTGCGCCCGCGGCGGGTGAAATACAGGCTTCATGAGAACAGTTACGTATTTCCGTCACATACTGCTGTTTATCACTGGCTCGTGCTTTTTCTTTTCTGTGCAGGGCCAGCAGCAAAGCTATTTCCAGCAGTCATCGGCCATTGCCGCCATCAGCCAGCTTTACACCGGAACCATGTATGTGGATGGGAAAACCAAAGAGCCGCAACCATCCGACAAAAAAAGTTTTAATAGCCTGCTTTCAAAAATAACAGCGGCACTGGGGTTTACAAAAAACAAGACAAGTGCCATAGACAGTTTGCGAAACTCCGCCCGGGACACATTACCCCCTGTACCGCCACCGGGCGAGCTTAGCAATCATGGAGCGGGCCCTAATGCTGCAATGGCTGATGCGGAACAGGAGTATGCGGCTGATGACGCAGATCTGGCTGGCCTTGAAAGGGAATTGCGGTATATTCTATTCCTGGGCAAGAACAGTACAGCCGCGGATTATATAGCAGTTAATGAACCACCTGCGGCATTCCGGTACCTTAACTCCATGGTTACCGCAAAAGATGCCGGTGCCTTTAATTCAGGCACCAGCCCCACAGGCTTCGCCTTTTCTGAATCAGCTATTATTTACGGCCTCACTGATTTTATTATTCAGCGTGCCAAACAACAACTGGTAAGTGTTTATCTCGGCAAATGGCAGGACCAGCTAGAAGGCAACTGTGTTACCAAAACACTATTACCACATACCCTGGCGGTTACCCGGGCCTTCCTGGATGATAACGCACTGAACCTGGCCGTTTTTGGCGACCAGTTTAAATCCGCTTACCAGGAAGATTTTAGAAATTTTCCGATGGTATTGCAGGATGCGTCCACCATTGATTCCTTGCTGAGATGCCTGGGAATACCCAACGCCGAAATATCCGCCTGCATTTCGGGCGGAACAAAACTGGTATATGATCTTTCATTAAAAAAACACCTGGTAACCATACTGGATGAAATGTCGGGCAACTACCTGTCCGAAACCCCTTCCGTAACCGTTCCGTCTTTTAAAAAAGCAGTTGTTATGGGCGATATGCTGGCTGATGTTTGCGGCTATATAAGCGATGCCCATACCAGTAAATTCGATACTTATATCACCGTTTCTGCCGCCGAGCTGAAAAAAATGGATGCTCCATCCTGGCAGGTATTCTTCCGGCTTTTCTTTCTCAAAAAAAGAAACAGCATAGCGTACCTGTCGGCTACAGGTTTTGCTGCCAATGCCATAAGGCTGATGAATATGTCTTTACCCGATATTCAAAAAGCAGCGGTATATTTTAATCAAACCATCTCCCTATTAAAATCTTACCAGGTTCAGATCAGCGGCGAGGCGTTAAAGCCCACCCATCTCGACTTTGCTGCAACACGCAAAATTTTCGATCTTAGCCTGCAGCTATTCGGTAATGTGAGTAATCACCTGTTGTTGCTGGACACCGCTCAAATGGGCCTGAACTTTAGCCGTGTTACAACCTATTTCCGTTTTGCAGCTGAAATAGGTGAGGGAGTGTCTACACAACAATACGCCAAACTCGTAGCCGGTGTTGCCGGCATACTTACCACAGCTTCGGCCGGCACGGGTAATGTGGCAGCGCAGGATGCGGCGAGGTACCTGCAACGGTATGGCAGCTTTATGATTAATATTCTCTCCGCCAAAACACCCGATGAAGTAAAAGCCGCGTTGAATGAACTGATACCGGCGGATAACTACCTGCTAAAAAATAGATCCGCTTTCACCATATCCCTTAGCTCCTATCCCGGCCTGTTTCTCGGGGCCGAAAAAGTTCCGGTTTATCAAACCAACACTTTGGGTACACCCAATACCGGTTTACCCAAAACAGGCAATACCAGCTTCTCCGCAGCGGCCTTCCTGCCGATAGGATTGGATTTTAATTTGGGACTGAAAAAAGCAAAGAGCAGTATCAATTTATTTATGCAGGTACTGGACCTTGGCGCGGTACTGAACTACAGGATCAATGGTGATAACCAGGTTGACAGTGATCCGCCACTGAGTTTTAAACAACTGGTTTCCCCGGGTCTTTCGGTTATGTTTCATCTTCCCCGTTCTCCGCTTGTGCTGGGTGCCAACGGGTCGTATACACCCTCACTCAGAACCATCCACCAGGCCGGTAATACCTATACATCGGGAGCCAGCCGGTTGGGTTTTTTTATAGCTGTAGATGTTACCTTCTTTCATCTTTATCTATCCCGCAAAACAAGGTAGCCCATGTTTAACAACGCCAATATTATCCGGAGCAGTGAAGGAAACCTGGGCGCGATAGGCGGCTTTTTCAGGTTTAAAGATCTACCGGAAGTATATGGGATATCCAACAACCATGTGCTGGCCAATTATAATAACTGCCAGGTGGGAGATAGCATACTGGATGCGCATACGCTGGACCAGGTGGGTACACTCTCACACTGGGTAAAACTGGAAAGGGAGGAGACGGGTATAAACCAGATGGACATTGCGCTGTTCAAAATAGACGACCCAACAACGCTGGCCTGGCGGATAGATGATCCCACGCTTACCCAACCCCGGGGTTTTATCGACCCCAAATTAAATGGCCATGTATATATGATACTGGATAACCAGGTGCAACGCGGCTATATAACCAACCCTTATATCAGTTCCACAGAGAAATTTGCCATGGGCGGCCATACCTATGCCTTTACCCATATCACCGAGATCCGTTCTTTGGATGGCAGCCCCTTTTCAACACCCGGCGATTCGGGCAGCCTTGTTTTTTCAGACCATAGCCATTGCATTGTGGCCCTGATCATAGGCACCAACGCCCAAAGAACAAAAACCTACGCCGCTCCGTTCGTTAACGGTATCCTGGAAAAAATACCCTTAACCATTTTCTAAGTCCCTGTCTTCATTAATTCGATACCTATTAAGAAATAGTAGATCACTGATAGCAAATGAAAAAGGTTTATGATCTATGGGCGATATACAACCTTCGAAAATTTTTGCCGCGGGACTACCGATTCTGAAGCGTAATTATTATCATTACATTTCCGCGTGAGACGTGAGGCGTGAGGCGTGAGGCGTGAGGCGTGAGACGTGAGACGTGAGGCGGGAGACGTGAATCGTGAATCGTGAATAGGGGGGTAGGCATTTACCGTTGACAATTGTGGGGCAGGGGAAAACCGGGTGTAAAACGAAACTATGGCAAAAGCTGTAAAACTAACTGACTCCGAACAGGTAACCCAGCACATTAAAAAGCTGGAGCCCGCTTTTGGCCGTACCATTGAGTACATACGCCAGCTGATATTGAGTACGGACCCGGAGATTTCCGAACGCATCAAATGGAACAATCCCAGTTTCTATTATAATGGAGAAATGGCCGAATTCGACCCCAGGGAATACAAGCGCGATATGATTGTGATGAACCTCTACAAAAACAGGATTATGCTGGTTTTCCCCAGTGGTGCCAAAGTAAAAGACAAGCTGCTGGAAGGCGATTACAAAGATGGCCGCCGGTTAATCATTTTTAAAGACCTGGACGACGTAAAAGCGAAAGAAAAGAAATTACAATCCATCATCAAAGCCTGGCTGAAACTAGTAGACCAATAACCCCACCAAAAAAATCATAAAAAAATCAGTGCCATCAGCGAGCTATCCAGCGATCACTTTTTATCCAGCAACTGCTGCACCATTTTTTTCAAGGCCTTAATGTCTTCCGACTGCTGCTGAATCTGCGATTGCTGTTCCTGGATGGCTTTGGTAAGTATAGGGATGATAGAGATATAATCAACCGACAGCAACCGGTCTTTGTCCTTTCCTTCACTAACAATGAAAGGGATAATTTTCTGAATTTCCTGCGCAATAAAACCATTCTCGGACCTTGAGTAGTTCAGTGCCTCGAGGCTGTTTTTTCTTTCGTATCTAACGGGATTAAGTTTAAGAATGGTGGAAAGACCATTCTCAACCGGGCTGATATTCTGGCGTAGGCGAAGGTCTGCATTAAGTGCCAGTCCCGAAGCGTTCATGATACCGCTGGTGCTAACCATATTCACATAAGGGTTGCCCAGCTGAATGGAGTTGCTGGCATTGGCTTTGGCCCCGCTGCCCAATGCGGTGGCATTGGATATGCCATCGACACTGATATCGGCCGAATAGCCCAGTACCGTATTATAGCTGCCCGAAACATTGTTGCTGAGCGAAGAATAGCCGATAGCGGTATTATTGTCGCCATTCATATTTCTCGCCAGGGCCCTGACACCGGTGGCCACGTTGTTAGACCCGCGGATATTCTCGCTAAGCGTGGTAGTACCAATGGCGGTGTTGTTATTACCAATCTGGTTATTGTATAAGCTGGCGGTTCCAACAGAGGTATTGCCGCTGGCGATGGTGGCACTGGTAAGCGCGTTATGACCCACCGCGGTATTATTCTCGCCCGCCGAAATGGTTAGCAAAGACTGGTAACCCACAGCGGTATTGGCCGAGCCTGATGTATTGTTGGATAAGGCCAGGGTACCGAAAGCTGTATTTCTCTCGCCCGTGGTATTGCTGGCCAGGGCATAAGAACCATTGGCGGTATTAAACAGCCCTGTTGTATTATAATGGAGGGCTGAAACTCCCGTAGCAGTATTGCCCGTGCCGGTGGTATTGTTCAGCATGGCCATATAACCATGCGCGGTATTGTCGATACCCGTGGTATTATTGGCCAGTGCCGAAAACCCTTTGGCCATATTGTTGCCATTGCTGCCCGCGGAATTCTTAGCTAGCAATGCCCCTCCACTCGTATTGGTTTTGTTAGCCGATTTTGCCAATGGATTCAAAGAATCGTTGGCTGAACGTGCGGCCGGTATTTTAGTAAAGGCGGCATCATTTATAAAGCCGCTTTTATGGGTGGCGGATGCGGTAGCAGAAGAGGGCTCAACGTAGGAAGCCTGCTGAGCAATCATGCCATCCCTCGAACTACCCTGCTGCGCAACGGAAGCCGAAGCGGCCGCCATAGAAACAGAAAGGAATAAAAGATGGGCCCTGTATAGCATAGCTTGGTTGTATTAACTTGTAGCAGTCTAAAGCTACAAACACAATAAACAGGTGACCATCGACGTTCCTCCTCGGTTTTTCCGGCTTTTGAGATGGCAGAGGTAGTGGTTTTACGACAGGGGGCTGGGTGGAACCCAATTTCTAACATTTTGCGGTAAAGCATGACTTTTTCCGCATCTCCGGGATATTCTTCGCAGAATTGCGGAGAATACAGCTGCTGTCTCAACAATTAACAAGGCTTGGGGGTATGTATAAGACCATGGCTATCAGGCAACTAAATGCTTGTTGGATAATTTTTTGCAAATTTAAAGTGACGCTTTAAATATTTAAAGATTAAGTGAATATGGGGTTTTGCGTAACAAGTGCATAAAACATACCTGCCAGATTAATGCTTCTTTGCGGGTTGAATAGAGTTCAGATCAACCACATATTTTTTCCTGTCGATAGACCGCACCAAAGAATCCAGGGATTTAGAAGAATAATAATCGAGACAACCAATTACGTAAAAGTTCTTGCCGATAGTAAATTCGGCTACAGCAGCACTATCAGAGGTAACTGGATTACACTTCTCAGCAGCACGCTTTGCATCTGATATCAGTACTTCCAGGTTTTTTGCAAACATATTGTTTGCGTCCATCATTTCAATAATAGAACCACCGCTGAGCTCCAACGAATCCTTCACGAAAAACAAGCTCATTGCATGATCAAAGCATTTGATTGTCGCATACTTTTTTAAAAGTTCAACCTCTTTTTCAACCACCGTATTTTTCTTCTGCGAAAAACAGCAACAGGAGATCAGGCAGAAACCAACAAATGGAATAAGTTTCATTTCCTTTTAGTTTAAACTAAACAAATATATTTCTCTAACGCCACCCCTAGCAGAAAAATACTGATGACCTGAGGCCATAGTAAGATCACTTAAACCGACTAACAGGTTCAACAATTTTGGAGTGTAACCGGGCCCGAACGACAGGGCGAGCGAAAAAGCTTTAGTCAAACCTCCGTGGTGGCGAAACATAAGCCAGTTCTTTGCAGCATATCAACAAATTGAGGGTGTTCCGTATAATAAGGACATATGGCAGGTTTGCAGGAAGGAAGAATAAAGCACAACTCAGCTTTTTGCAAATTTAAATCCTCTCTTTAAATATTTTAAAGTTTATCTTTAAATTTACATAATTTTATAATATGGAGTACCTGGCCCGGCATATAACTGCACGTATCAAGCAAGCCCTTACTGTAAGTCCTATCGTCTTCCTGAATGGTGCCAGGCAGACCGGCAAAAGTACACTTGTAAATGGCCTGGCCCCGCAGATCGGCAGAGGCAAAGACCCCGCTCAATATGTGACTTTCGACCGGCCCACCTATATGGCTGCAGCAAGCTCGGCCCCAGAAGCTTTTCTAACCAGTTATGCACTGCCGCTGATAATTGATGAGGTACAGATGGTTCCCGACCTGTTCAGGGCTTTAAAACTTGTAGTGGATGAGTCGAGGTTATCGGATAGCGCAAAAGCAAATGGCCAGTATTTGCTAACCGGCTCTGCTAACATACTTGCATTGCCAAAACTATCAGACTCCCTTGTAGGGCGAATGATTGTATTATCATTATACCCCTTAACTGTGTCAGAAGCAACCCACGCCGATAGCGGTGGGCTTGAGCGGATACTAAAGATGGACTTCCATAACCTAAACGATCGCGGAATAGGGTTGATAGATGCCATTAAACTTGCCAGCTTTCCCGAGATATCGCGGCTGGATGCCGCCCAACGCAGTACATGGTTTGACGGCTATTTAACCACCATTCTGCAACGCGATGTAAAGCAGATAGCCGAACTGGAAAAATCATCTGTATTGCCGCATCTGCTGCAAATTCTGGCCACCCGCGTTGGCGGGTTAATGAACGACTCTGATATATCTAGAGAGGTGGGATTAAACTCTGTTACCGGAAAATCTTACCGCAATATTCTCAAGATGATGTTCCTCACGTTTGATGTTAAGCCCTGGCACAGAAACCTGGGCAAGCGTTTGGTTAAAACTCCCAAGGGATACCTGCTGGATACTTCAATGGCCTGCCATATGCTGGACCATGATATCGAAGATATTGCAAAGAACAAGCCGGATATGTTCGGACACTTTCTTGAAAACTTTGTAGCTACCGAGCTTGTAAAGCAACTCAGTAACAGCGATATAAAGGCGGAGCTATACCATTTCAGAACAAGCGATGGCAAGGAAGTAGATTTTATTTTGGAGAAGCCCGACGGATCTGTGTTTGCCATCGAAGTAAAGAAAACCGAATGGGTAACCATAAAAGATTTCAAAGGCATCCGGGAATTTGCGGAGCTCACAGGAAATGATTTTCTGGGTGGGGTTGTATTGTATTCGGGGAAAGACGTGGTGCCGTTTGGTAAGAATCTGTGGGCGGTTCCTTTTTGTGTTTTGTGGTAATTTGAACTGACTGCTTCGCCATTTATATCCCTTCTGTGCTTTACAGTTTTGCTTTTACTAATGGTAAGCAATTTACGCTTTTAATATAGTCTCTTTCAAAACCCGTCCACTCTTCTATTGTTATGCCGGTATCAAGTGCGGATTGCTTTAGGGTGCCTGCATTTAAATTGGTCGCTTTTGTTTGGTTAACCAAATGTGCAAGTAGCTTATACATCCGCTCCTGCCCAATTACCTGTTCAAGTCCAATCAATAGAATCGGGTAATAATTATAAAGCAGGGTTGCGCTTGCGCCTGATGTAAGATTGGTTAACGGGGTATATGTTTTGGATAGTGCTTTTTCCGATAAATATCTCTGGTTCAAAAACGTAATGTAGCTATCCTTTCCGAAAAATTTCTCCACGGCTTTAAGGCACAGGTACTCAGAAAAACTTTCGCTGTAAAAGCCCCAATATTCGTTCTCCGATCTGAGCTTTAAACCGAAAAAATTATGGGCAAGTTCATGGCTATAAATTCTGAATGTATTTATGTCGGTCAGCCTATTTGTTGTAACGTCCACATGCCTGCTTAAGTCGTTCAGGTCTGAAACGATACAAGGATACACTACAAATGCCCATTTTTCATATTGAGATTTTGGACCAATTGTAAAAATTTGAGCTAGCACAGTAGGCTGTGTATACGCCGCCTGCAATACCTCAGTATAAAATCTCTTTATGCTATCCAAAGTACTATTGATAACCGCTGCTTCTTTTTTTCCTAAGTTACTATTCAGAAAAAAACTGTTATCTGATCTTAAAAAATCATACTTGCCGGCATAAAGCATAATGTCGTTAGGCTCGGTAGTTTTTAATTTCGCTTGCCTGGCTCTAATCGGAACCGTTCCTCCCAAGTAAATGCTTTCACAATCTTTGCAAACCACATTGATCTCATACTCAAATTTTGTTATGGTGAAATTAGTTGCCCTGTCTACTAAAACCGGATACCACAATGTTTGATGTGATGCTCTAAGAATATTATCTTTTATTGCGAGCGTTGACATTCGATCCCCTGATGCGGTTTCTTCATTCGCTTTATATACTGGAAAAGCCCCTGTATATGAAATGGATATTTTAGTGCCTGGCAACAATGTATCAAGGTTGGGAACAATTCCTATTCCTTCAGCCAGGAATACTGTTCTTCCGGGAAACCCCCAATCAATATTGTAGCTTGTTGAAGTATCGTTGAGCCTAAGGTCCTTGATGTTAAAGCCCCTATTAAGACCAAGGGCAAGGTCACTTAACTTTGGTAAGTTGGAAAGCGTAAAATCACAAGTTATCTGTCCGTTAGCCAGTTCTATATAAATATTTCCCGTCAACTTCGGTGCCTGTGCCCAACTAACAATATGAAATAGTAGGGCTATAACTAGTAATATCCTGATTTTCATACTATTTCTGTATCGCCCGGTAGGCAATGGCCAAGGTTTGCGAAGGCGATGGTCATTTTTGTTCGTGTTGACAATTTACTGAAGCTGGTTGAGAAATCCAACACATAGATCGCTATGCCAGAGGCCAAATCAACATAAGAACAAAAGGAAAAGGTAAAGCATTTTGAGCCAGGGAATTATTTGTAGAAAATGAGGGATTCGAGCCAACCGCCGCTGAACCATTCTTTTTCTTTTCAGGCTTATTTATTCGTTGTCTCGCAACAAATAGCTTGTGCTCCGGCCGCCGGCATTTTCTTTTATCAAGATCCCTTTGGCGATCAAGTCGTTTAGGTCACGTAAAGCGGTATCGGCAGAAGACTTTGTAATTTTCGCCCAAGTTGAGTTATTGAGTTTCCCATAGAAACCATCAAGCAATTTGTTTAGCATGAGCTTCTGACGGGCATTCAATTCCACTTCGGCAAATTTTTCCCAAAAACGCGCTTTACGATGAACGCCTTTGAGCGTGTCTTCAACTTTGTCCAGCGAACGGCCAAGACAAGTCAGAAACCATTCAAGCCAGGGTGTAATATCAAGGCCATTTTTTTGTGTGTTCTCCAGGATTGAATAATACGCCGCGCGATCCGTGCGGATTTGGGCCGACATACTGTAAAAGCGTTGTGCTGTTCCATCAGCCCTTGCAAGCTGCATATCGGCGATTGCGCGCGCAATCCTACCATTTCCATCCTCAAAGGGGTGAATGGTAACAAACCATAGATGGGCGATAGCAGATTTGAGCACAGGGTCGATTTCCTGTTTATCGTTGAACCAAGCCAGAAAAGCCGCCATTTCATCAGCGACCCTTTTGGCATCAGGGGCTTGAAAATGGACTTTTTCTTTGCCGATAGCTCCCGATACAACCCGCATCGGACCATTTTGGCCGGTCCGCCATGCAGCTACTGTAATTTTATACATACCGCTTCGACCGGTGGGAAACAACGCAGCCTGCCAGCCAAATAAACGCTCATCGGTAAGAGTATTCGTGTAATTCTGTGTAGCATCCAGCATCATTTCCACAACGCCCTCTACGTTACGATCAACAACCTCTACCCCCGCAACCTCTATACCGAGACGGCGGGCGATAGACGAACGTACCTGGTCGGAGTCCAGTACCTCACCTTCTATTTCGCTGGATTTCAGAACATCAAGGGTCAAGGTCTCCAATACCGCTTCCTCGCGCATAGAAAAGCCCAAAGCTTCCATGCGACCCAAGAGTTTACCCTGCCGGTGCCGAATATCGGCTAATGGTGTAGCGAGAACATGGCTGTTCCATATAAATTGGGGCCATTCGGGGCGTTCGTGGATATACATGTGTAATTGCTGCAAATTATGCGGCGAATATAGCACCTATTTACCGTATTATCAGAATATTTGCCGCATTTTTTGCGGCGAATGGGTTGATTATTCGCCGCATGCATAAAATTGAATACAAAAACATTTGGTTTTTATTGTCTGAAAAACTCGGAATGAAGCGGTCAACGAAATCGGATTGTACACCTAACTGATAAATATCCTGCTTTATTCACCATCTTGGAAAATAACAATCAATATCAGGGTTGTACGACTGATCAGGTAAATCAACTCTCTTCCGATTCATTTCACTTTTCTATCCCGTGATCATTTGATCGGCCTGCTTGCTTCTTGATCTGTTCTACTGTCTGAAATTGCTTCCTGCCGGAAGCAAATGCTTTTACACCCCCTGTTCATAGTTTCCGCCAACACTTGAAAATTTCGATTCAAGCTTATAGGCATATCTTTGTTTAGTTACAGTCTGGCTGTACGGTTGCCGCTTCTGAAAGGACAACATCTAAGAAAGGGAAGAAATACCCTGCAGCTACAATTAAATAATTCACTAACCTTAAATTTAAATCTATGTCAAAAAAGACGGCTGAACCGAGGAAGAATAAACCTACTAAAAAGAAAAGCTCAGCACAAAAGAAAGCGGATCCAAAGAAAAAAGCACGGTAACGATAAGCTGAGAAGGAAAGAATACCGAGCACGGTTTTGTGCATCAAACAGAAAAACCCACGCAGGTCGTGGGTTTTTCTGTTTTGAAGTGATGTGGCCGGGATCGAAGCAGCGACACAAGGATTTTCAGTTCAAGCAGAACGCTGATGATCTTGTTTTTGATGAACTAAAAGATGTTTCCACATTCCTCAATCAATACTATCCTTTCGTATATGGCGAATTTCATACGGGAGGACAATGATGATGCCCTGGACCCTGGTGCTCGGCACATAAATAATTTTGAAGAATCGGGCTTAATATGGGTATTTATGGCTAATTATATGGATATTTACGCGAATTATGGATATTTATGGGTAAATATATGGGTATATGAAAGTTGAATCACTGAAAATCACCCCTGAAATACTCTCTCTCATCACCCAAATAGATGAGTTTAAAGGGGCGTGGCGTGCCTTGGGGCAACTGGCACCGGAACAACTGACCTCTTTGAAACGCGTAGCCACCATCGAGAGCATCGGTTCCTCGACCCGTATTGAAGGGAGCCGGTTAACCGATCAGGAGGTTGAAGTCCTGCTCGGCAATCTGCAAATCCGGCATTTCGCTTCAAGGGATGAAGAGGAAGTGGCCGGGTACGCCCAGGTCATGAATTTAATCTTCCAAAGCCATGAGGCTATTACCCTCACAGAAAACTATATTCAGCAGCTTCACCGGGAACTATTACAATACAGCGAGAAAGACCATTGGCATCGTGGCGCGTATAAAAAGTCGCCAAACCATGTAGAGGCATTTGGCCCTGACGGTAAAAGCCTTGGGGTTGTCTTTGAAACTTCAAGTCCTTTTGAAACACCTCTACGTATGCAGGATTTGGTTTCATGGACGGATGAGCTCCTTGGCAACAAAAAACTGCACCCGTTACTAGTTACAGCTTTATTCATTGTTGAATTCCTTGCAATACATCCTTTTCAGGATGGCAACGGAAGGCTTTCAAGAATACTCACAACCTTGCTGCTTATAAAGTCGGGTTACGCTTATGTACCGTATAGTTCTCTTGAAGCGGTGATCGAGCAAAGCAAAGACGTTTACTACCTCTCCCTGCGCCAAACACAAGGAACATTAAAAACCGACACTCCAAACTGGCAACCCTGGGTGATGTTCTTTTTGAAAGCTCTGCAACAGCAAAAGAGCCGCCTCGAAATAAAACTAGATCGGGAAAAACTGCTTTTAACAACGCTGCCGCAGCTCTCACAGCAAATCCTTGAGATCGCAAAATCAAAAGGACGTATCACCGTGCGTGAAATTGTCACACTGACAAATGCCAACCGTAACACGGTTAAAAAACATATCGAATCCCTCGAAGAAGCTAAATTCCTTGAGCAACACGGCGTGGGTAAAGGCTCGTGGTATAGTTTCGGCAAGGGCCAGTAAAGGAAAAGCTTAATAGATATTGATTGTTTAACCACTTATTTATGGCTTCACAGCAACCTCGATCTGTTGGAAGGCAATTCAAGGATTTATAATAGAAGGATAATTCTTGCTATTCCATTTAAACAGGTTGATTTCGTACTGAAAATCAGCAATTTTCTTCTAAATTAACCCAAGACAAGCCAAACTAAAACGGAAATTGTTTTACCATTGTTTAACCACCTATACCATTCTAGCTTGAGGTGACAATCAAAGTATTAGACTAATATCTACTATTTTTGTTGCAATTGTAACCCTAGATCCCTGATGGCACCTGTTTTCAAACTAACCGGTAATATTGATACTGACTATAATGGATATAAGCAGTTGATCGGATTCTATCACTTCTGCCGGGATTTTTCGAATACAACAATTCACCTGGATTTTTACAACCTAAATTGGGTAGACGCTAACCTGTGTGCATTATTCGATGCAATACTCCATAAGCTCATCAAGGAACAAAATTTGACTTTTGCCACGGATATGGAATATGTCCGAGGACGGTTTGACATATTATTCAGGAATGGTTTTTTGTCCGATGGTTCCGCTGCAATCGACATCCAAAAGAGTGCTGTTCCGAACGCTAGCTTTTCATGCGATGATAAAGACGGCTTTTGTGGGTATATAAATCAGCAGTTGATTAAACATCGCGGTATGCCCTGGATGAGTTCGGAAATCGAGGAAAAAATACAGGATGACTTACTTGAAGTCTTTTGTAATTCTCATCACCATGCAAATACAAAAGATCCGTTTTTTGTTGCAGGACAATATTATCCGCGTCTAAAAACATTGAAATTCACTATGGTAGATTTGGGCGACGGCTTCTTACCACGAATCAAAACCGCAACAAATGGAGAAATACAAACTGATTTAGAAGCAATTCACTGGGCGTTATCAGGAAAGAGTACCAAATTATTTTTTGACAAGACCTCAGGAGGCCTCGGAATTACTAGTATGTACGATTATGTCCGCGAGCATAATGGTGTCCTAGAAATCATTTCCGGGAACGGCTATTGGTCATCAACTTTTTCCAACACATTGATTTTCAAGGACGGAAGACAGATTGAAAAGCCTTTTGTTGGTACAATGATTAACCTATTTTTTAGGCAGTAGGGTTACTTTATTTGATAATTGGTATTACTTTTGTATATTACTTGTATAATATTGTGCTTGTAAAAGGTTTTTTTACACATACTTTCTCACACAAAAAGGACGTTTTATTAACATGAAGATTCTGGTTTCCGATATTCTCAACAGCAAAATTGCAGCATTCCATAATGAAGGTCTGCAGGTTTTTCCTTTACTGGAACAACAGTTGAACCATCGCGAAAAGGTAGAACTCTCTTTTGAAGGTATTGATCGTTGCTCGACGCAGTTCTTAAATGCGTCAATTGGCAAGATGTATCTTTTGTATGATGCCTCGATGGTAGACAGTTTTTTAGTCATCAACCCTGGCTCCCTTTCAAGCCTGATGTCCAAAGTTGATGAGGTAAAGGCTAACGCGATTGTTTCAAAAGAAGACCCTGCTCTTGCTGCTCACTAAGGGAGGATGGCTTATAACATCGTTCATATTGACAATGTTACTAAGCTCGGCCCTGCGTATTTCTTTGACGCGAACCTTTGGCTCAAAATCTTAAAGCCCCCGATCAATCTTTCAGCAAGGGACAAAAAATATCTTGATTTTGTAGAGCGCTTTAAAAACGATCCTGGTACTCCCAAGATTATTATTACTGCATTTTTGCTTTCGGAGGTGATCAATCGGTATCTCCATGATCAATCATACAATCGATTTTGCAAAAAACAGAAAGTTGAAAAGCCGGACAAGTCCTACTACAAACAAGTCTATCGCATATCGCAGGATTATAAGAATGACTATATCAATATTTGCGATGATATAGACACTTATAGTTCTATCTTCACTCTCGTAAGTGATGACTTGGGTGGCAAGATTAATTTGTCCCACGTGTTGCAAAATCCCATGCTATCACTCGATTTTAATGACCAGTATTATTACCTGCTTGCTAAAACTCACGGATACCCGATTGTAACAGATGACGGCGATTTCTTTATTGAAGATGTGCAGATTCTTACTTTCAATTCTACACTTATTGATCGCGCCAAGGCAACGGTTGTTGCCAAAAAAACCTAAACTGCTCGACCATTGTTCGACCAAAAGAAAAAAGCAGCTATGAATTTTCATCATAACTGCTTGATTGTGACCGTGGTGTGGGCCGGGATCGAACCGGCGACACAAGGATTTTCAGTCCTTTGCTCTACCGACTGAGCTACCGCACCTTCGCTAAAGCTTCGGTGCGCGAGGCGCACTTTTACTTTATTTTTAGGCTTCTTAGGGCTTGCCCACCGTAGCTTTAGCGTAGGTGGGGGTGCAAATATAGGGGCAGCGGCTTAAATTCAGAAATTATCCACAAAATAACTTTTTCCTCCGCGCAAACTCTTTCCCTCTGCCCCTCTGCGGTGAATCACCCTCCGCCAGAATCAGAACTCACAATTATTCGGCGTCCTCGCAAACGCTATCACATCCCTGATATTCGTCATTCCCGTTACAAACAGCACCATCCGCTCAAAACCCAGCCCGAAACCGGCATGCGGCACAGTACCAAAGCGGCGGGTATCCAGGTACCAGCTAAGCTCCTCGGCGGGAATATTCATCTCCTTCATTCGCTGTTCCAGCTTATCCAGCCTTTCCTCCCTCTGCGAGCCTCCTACAATCTCTCCAATACCCGGGGCCAGTATATCCATGGCCGCCACGGTTTTGCCATCATCGTTCTGGCGCATATAAAAGGCCTTGATCTCTTTGGGGTAATTGGTTAAAATCACCGGCTTCTTAAAGTGCTTTTCCACCAGGTATCTTTCATGCTCACTCTGCAGGTCTACCCCCCAGCCCTCTACCAGGTACTGGAATTTCTTCTTCTTATTGTGGTTGCTCTCCTTCAGTATCTCTATCGCTTCGGTATAGGTAAGCCGCTGAAACTCGTTCTGTAATACAAACTCCAGTTTCTCTATCAGCCCCAGCTCACTCCGCTTATCCTGCGGCAGCGATTTTTCTTCCTCCGCCAGCCGCTGCGCCAGGAACTCGAGGTCCTCGCGGTTATTATCCATCACGTGCTGGATCAGGTACTTTATAAACTCCTCGGCCAGGTTCATATTATCTTCCAGGTCGTTAAACGCCACCTCGGGCTCTATCATCCAGAACTCTGCCAGGTGGCGGGTTGTATTGGAGTTTTCCGCCCGGAAAGTAGGGCCGAATGTATAAATATCACTAAAAGCCATCGCACCCAGTTCGCCCTCCAGCTGGCCGCTTACGGTAAGGTTGGTACTCTTGCCAAAAAAGTCTTCCTTAAAATTAATGCTGCCATCTTCATTTTTCGGTGGCGCATCAAAGGGCAGGGTGGTTACACGGAAAGTTTCCCCCGCTCCCTCCGCATCACTGGCGGTAATTACCGGCGTATGCAGGTATAAAAAACCCTTATTATGAAAAAACTGGTGCACCGCAAATGCCAGTGAATGGCGCACCCGGAATACAGACCCGAAAGTATTGGTGCGGAAGCGCAGGTGCGCTTTCTCGCGCAGAAATTCGAGACTATGCTTTTTGGGTTGTAAGGGATACTTTTCCGCGTCGCTGTCGCCCAGTATCTCAATGCTTTCGGCTTTTACTTCCAGGGCCTGTCCTTTTCCCAGTGATGCCACTACTTCTCCCACCACTTTCAGCGATGCGCCCGTGGTGATCCTTTTCAGCAGTGCATCATCAAAGGATCCGAGGGTGGCTACTACCTGCAGGTTATTATTGGTACTGCCATCGTTCAGCGCGATAAACTGGTTATTACGGAATGTGCGCACCCATCCCATTACCGTTACTTTTTCGCCTGCCTGGCCGGTGGTCAGCAGCTGTTTGATCTTGGTTCGTTGGTTAAACATTATACTTGTGTTTCGGATTTTAATTGCGGATTTTAATTGCGAATTGCGGATTACGGATTACGGATTTATTGTTTTCCACCAGCACAATCAATCCGTAATCCGCAATTCGCAATCCGAAATCCGAAATCCGAAATCCCTAATTAATCGCCGCGAAGATAACCAAACTAGCGGCTGATGCCATATTTAACAGCTGTTCACGGGTTTTTTCGGGTAAAAATGCTGGTTTTCAAAAAAACTGGCTTAACATTGCAGTGGAAACAAGCCGGTTAGGTCTCACTTTAGCTCACGACACACCGGTTTACTCTCTTCCGCTCAACACAATACCATACCCGTTCTGAGTTCCCATTTTTTCTTAGGCCGGATTTTTAACCCTTGACAAACTGAATCATCCCCCCCACACCAGATCTCTTTATTTATGTACGACATTTCGCAATTAAATGACATGCTCCTCCCAGAGCTGCTTGACATCGCCGAACAATTGAATATCTCCGGCGCTAAGAAACTTGACAAACAAGGACTCATCTACAAAATCGTGGATAGCCAGGCTGAACAGGCCAGTGAAACCAAAGAGGACCCTAAAAAGAAAAACGCCAGGCCCCGCAAACCCGTTACGTTAAAAACCAGCAATGGTACCGAAGAAGCAGAGGTAATGCAGGAAGCCCCTGAACAACGCCCGGCCGAAAAGCCCGCCCCTAAAAAAGGTCCGGCCCGCAAAGCCAGGAACGAAAAACCCGAACCTGTCAGGGCCGAAGAACCCGGACAGCCCATGGGTACGCAGGATCAGAACAATGGTGCCGAAACATCCACACCTGATAACAATGGCCACCAGCCCGGCGAAACGGAACCCGCACAGGAAGCCCCGCAACAAAACCATCCGCGTCACCAACGCAAAGAAACCACATTCAATATCGAGTTTGAAGGTGTGATAACCGGAGAAGGGGTACTGGAAATGATGCCGGACGGATATGGATTCTTACGCTCTTCTGACTATAACTATTTATCATCTCCGGATGATGTGTACGTTTCTCCTTCCCAGATAAAACTATTCGGTTTAAAAACAGGTGATACCGTGCATGGTGCCGTTCGCCCGCCGAAAGAAGGTGAAAAATATTTTGCTTTATTAAAGGTGGATAATATCAACGGCAAACGCCCCGACGAAGTTCGCGACCGCGTTCCGTTTGATTATCTGACCCCTTTATTCCCTTTTGAAAAACTGAACCTTTTTACTACCGCCAATAATTACAGCACCCGTATTATGGACATCTTTACCCCGATTGGTAAAGGCCAGCGCGGACTGATTGTTGCCCAGCCTAAAGTGGGTAAGACAATGTTATTGAAAGAAGTAGCCAACGCCATCGCCGCCAACCACCCGGAATGTTACCTGATGGTGGTATTGATTGATGAGCGCCCCGAAGAAGTTACCGATATGGAACGCAGCGTTCGCGCAGAAGTAATCGCGTCTACGTTTGACGAGCCCGCCGAAAAGCACGTTAAAGTGTCTGCCATCGCCCTGCAAAAAGCAAAACGATTGGTGGAGTGCGGTCACGATGTAGTGATCCTCCTGGATTCCATTACCCGTTTGGCCCGTGCGCACAATACAGTTGCCCCCGCTTCCGGTAAAGTATTATCCGGTGGTGTGGAAGCCAATGCCATGCAGAAGCCCAAACAATTCTTTGGTGCCGCGCGTAAAATTGAACATGGTGGCTCATTAACCATCCTGGCAACCGCCCTGATAGAAACAGGAAGCAAAATGGATGAAGTGATCTTTGAAGAATTCAAGGGTACCGGCAACATGGAGCTCCTGCTCGATCGCCGCCTGGCCAACAAACGCATATTCCCCGCCATCGACCTTTCCGGCTCTTCCACCCGCCGCGATGACCTGCTGCTGGACAAGGAAGTTCTGCAACGCATGAATATCCTCCGCCTGTTTATCAACGACATGAACACCGAAGAATCGATGAGCGAACTACTGAAAAGAATGAGGGGTACAAAAGACAATGAAGAGTTTCTGATGTCTATGAATAGATAGTGTGTTGGTTTATTAGGAAGACATAGAAAAAGGGCCGAATTGCTTGGCCCTTTTTCTATGTCAATAACCTCTCAAAAAAAAAACTACCAATAAACCAACACACCAACATACCAATAAACCAATAAACCAACAAACTACTTCAGCCAGGTGTTGAAGAGTTTTAAGATTCTCTTGTACTCGTCTGTCCAGCTGCTGGGTTCTACAAAGCCGTGGTCTTCTACGGGGTAGGCGGCCAGTTCCCAGTTGTCTTTGCCTAACTCAATCAGTTTTTGCTGGAGTTTTACGGCGTCCTGGAAATTTACATTTACATCTACCATACCATGACAGATCAATAAATGATTTTTCAGGCCCGAAGCAAAATTGATGGGCGAAGAACGTGCATAGGCAAGGCTATCATTAACCGGTTCGTTCAGAATATTGGCGGTGTAGCCGTGGTTATAATTGGCCCAGTCGGTTACAGGCCGTAAAGCGGCTCCGGCTTTAAAAACATCCGGGGTGGTAAACAGTGCCATCAGGGTAATAAAGCCGCCATAGCTTCCCCCGTAGAGGCCGATCTTTCCGGCATCTATTCCATATTTTTCCACCAGTAATTTAGCGGCGTCTACATGATCATCCAGGTCCTTGCCGCCCATGTGGCGGTAGATGCCCGTACGCACATCGCGACCATAGCCGCTGCTGGCGCGGTAATCGATATCGATCACGGTATAGCCCTGGTCGGTAAGCAAATTATTAAACATGTACTCCCTGAAATAAGAACTCCAGTAATAGTGTACATTCTGCAGGTAGCCCGCGCCGTGTACAAACATTACCGCCGCTTTATTTTTCTTTTCCGCAGTGGGCTCATAAATACGGGCGTATACCTGCTGGCCATCGCGAGCGGTAAAGCTGATCACTTTGGGTTCTTTCCAGGGATAGGCTTTAAATTCATCGCTCATGGCTTTGCTGGTAACCTGCACCGGCTTTTTGCCGGGTGCGTTTTCCTGCACATATAGTTCCCAGGGCTTATTAATATAAGAGTAACGGTAAGCGATCCATTTCTCATCGGGAGACAGGGATACATCATAACCACCATCCATAGCAGTGATCTTTTCTTTCCTGGTTCCGTCTACCTTTACCCGGTACCAGTTTTGCTTGCCGGGGTGTTCTTCGTTGGTGAGCAGGTAGAAAAATTGTTTGTTCTTACTCAGCTGAACACTTTGTACTTCATACTTTCCTTCTGTAACCGCTTTTTTGGTTCCGGTAGATATATCATAGGTGTACAGGTGCGAGTACCCGGTGGCTTCGCTTTGAAAATAAAACACATTATCATTAATCCAGGTGATCCTCGATCCAAAACCACCGCCACCAATGCCGGGGCCGGCAATCCAGGCTTCATCACGCTGACGGTCTATCGGGCTCAGTTTTCCGGTAACGGCATCCAGGCGCATAATCCACCTGTCTTTATAATCCTGTGAGCGGATATCTACGATGGCAGCGGTTCCGGCATCGTTCCAGAACGGGCCGATAATATTCACGCTTCTGGCCACAGGTTTGCGATTGCCGAATTTTTTAGGATAGTCCTTAACATAGTCCGGCTGATCGGTAATGCCCGGTATCGAATCTGCTGAAACCAGCATCACGGTATCTTTCACTTTATCAAACACATAAAAATCATATTTGCCCAATGGCGCGCCCACTTTTGTGCGGCCGGGGATATCGGTGGTAAAACCCGATTCTGTAACATAATCCGGCACGATCGTATTTTTCGCGGAAGCTGGTGCCTGGTATAAACTATACGTTACAAACCGTCCATCAGGACTGATCTGCAGGCTTTGCAGGGTTTTGTCGCCAATGCCAATGGTTTTAAGGGTATCCGTATCACGGTTGGCTTTCAAAAACGCGTCGCGCTGTGTTCTCTTATCTTTTCTCTCTTTTAAAACGGAAAACAAACGAAGCTGGTCCTGCTGCAGCCATTGTTCCTGCGAACCTGTGGCCGCTGTGGCACCACCACCTGCGCCGCCTCGTCCACCGCCGCCGCCAAATCCACCACCACCCCTGCCACCAGCGGGAAATGCCGCAGGCGCGGCTGTTTCGGCACCGCGGGTAATATTGGTAAGCTGAACCGTTGCTCCATTCCTGGTGTTCCATCCATACAGGTTCTGGTTACGGTTATATACAATCCATTCATCTTTTCCTATAAACCGCGGTGCGGACTCAAACTCTTCGGTTTGTGTAATGCGGGTTGTTTTTCCTGTCTTAATATCCACCCAATAAAGATCTCCGCGGTAAGTGTACACCATTTGTGTATAGCTGCTATTGTATACACCATTATTGTACGCGTTCAGCTTTTGCGTTTCCAGGTAATTGGCTTTCTGCGGTTCCGATCCTCCTACAGAAAAAGTGTACACAGAATCGGAGACCTTTCCTTCGGGGTTCCAGTTAAAATAAATGGTCTTGCTGTCGGCCGACCAGGAAACATTGGAAGGAGATGTGCCGATCCATTTCGGGTCGCGCATGATCTTTTCCACCGTGAGGGTTTGAGAAAATGTAACCGTTGCAATAAGCAAAAAAAAGGGGAGCAGTTTTAGTTTCATCTTGTGCAGTTAGTTTATCGCATAAATCTATTACAAGATGAAGAAAGCGAAAAGTAAATCTGATGAACCGATGAAAGAAGAGATATAACCGCCCAATCTGCGTCTTATTGTGCCTTTCTGCCCTTGTGCGTTGATACTCTTCTCACAAGGGTACAAAGGCACAAGGGGCTGGGTTATTTGTAGTAGCGGTTATTTTCTATCTCCTGCCTGGCTTTGTCGGGTACGAGGTAGCGGATGGTTTTCCCTTCTTTAATGTTTTCCCGGATGGCGGTAGCAGATATCTCGAGCAAAGGCGCGCTTAGGATCTGTACGGCGGCATCAAATGTATCGGTAACCGGAAAGCCCGGACGCTGGTAGATGATAAAAGGATGATGTTTTACCAGCAGTTCATAATTTTTCCATCTCGGTAGATTTTGAAAACTGTCGCTTCCCATGATAATGGAAAACTGGTGCTGCGGGTATTTTTCCTGCAGGTAAGTAAGCGTATCAATGGTATAGGAGGGTTTGGGGAGTTTGAATTCTACATCGGAAGCCCGTAAACGGGGATCGTCTTCAATGGACAGTTGTACCAGGTGCAACCGGTGGTATTCGTTCAGCAGTACGGAAGAAGGCTTTAAGGGGTTCTGGGGCGATACAACGAACCAAACCTGCTGCAGATCGGTATGGCTGGCTATATGACTGGCAATGATCAGGTGACCGGTATGGATAGGGTTAAAGGAGCCGAAGTAGAGTCCGATTTTCATCTAAACAATTGATAATCAATTAATTGCGTTATGCGGCAAGCTCTACAAAGATACTATTGGCTTCACTTAACCGGAGGCTCAGGTGGTAGCCGGCCACAGAAATAGAGATAGGATCTCCGAGCGGTGCCACCTGTTCTACTTTTACATTTTCGCCGGGTACACAGCCCATTTCCATGAGCTTGATAAAGATATCATCATTCTCAAAAGAATGTATTACCGCATCCTGGCCAACCGCTAATTCCGACAATCGTTTCATCACCTTTTATTAGATGGTAAAGGTAAATGGATATACGAATTATCCTTTACGAGATTTGGTAATAATATACCGGGGCCCCGTTTCGTTTAGTATACAGTATGGCTTCTATTCAATTCAGGTCGGCCGACAGGCAATTGGTTCTCCCGGGTAAAACCGGGCTAAAGTTATTTATAGTCTCCCTATTCCGGAAGGAGAGGGTTCCGCTGGAGAGCCTCACGTATGTTTTCTGCTCAGACGCTTTTCTGCTGCAGATGAACAAAGACTTTCTTCAGCATGATTACTATACGGATATTATCACATTCGGGCTGTCGGAAAAAGGGATGCCTGTTGAGGCGGAAATATATATCAGTATCGACAGGGTGAAAGAGAATGCCGCAAACCTGGGTGTGTCTTTCCGTGATGAAGTTTGTCGGGTTATTTTCCATGGGGCCCTGCATCTTTGCGGCTATAAAGACAAAAAGAAAAGTGAAATCGCCGGGATGAGGAGCAAAGAGGATCAATATTTGCGTTTATACAAAAAACGATAAGCATGTTCCGAAACCTGGTACTGGTTCTTTTCCTGGTTCCTTTTCTCTCTTTTTCCCAGTCTTCCACGGTAGAGCTCCTGGTTCGGCCCGTTCCGAAGCCCGCCACCATAGATACCGCCATTCTGAATTTTAACCTGGCCCAGCCGGGTTACCGCGAACTATCCGGCCCGGCCAAGGAGGTTTTGTACTGGACCAACCTGGCCCGTAATAACCCAGAAAAGTTCTGGGATAGTATTATGGTTCCTGTTTTAAACGCATTTCCCAATCTTAAGGGAGGGGAATCCCGAAGCCTGAGGGCGGATCTTCTCAGAACGGGGCCGCTTCCTATGTTCAGGCTCAATACCATACTTACCCGTACCGCCCTGGCCCATTCGAATGATATTTCCCGCAAACCCTCTCCACCCAGCCATACTTCTACCAATGGGATTGACTTTGGTACCCGGATGAAGCAGGCGGGCATTAAAAAGTGTGCCGGAGAGAATATGTCGCTGGGCAACCAGGATGTTCTGTTATCTGTGGCCCTGCTGTACCTGGATATCGGCCTTCCCGACCTGGGCCACCGGAAAACGCTTTTGAACCCTGACTATCTTGAAATAGGAGTTGGGTATGCTAATTACGGTAAGGGTCAATTCTTTGTGGTGCAGGATTTTGGATGTGCGCAGTAGTGGCATGTTCCACGTGGAACATTTTTCGTCTATCAAGATTGTTCCACGTGGAACATATCCCTTAACTATCTTTGCGCTATGTTTCCCGAATATGATGTAATAGTAGTAGGTGCCGGTCATGCCGGTTGTGAGGCGGCGGCGGCGGCGGCCAACCTGGGTAGCAAGGTATTGCTGATTACCATGAACATGCAAACCATTGCCCAGATGAGCTGTAACCCGGCCATGGGCGGTATTGCCAAAGGGCAGATTGTTAGGGAAATTGATGCCATGGGCGGATATAGCGGGATTGTAAGCGATATCAGCACCATCCAATTCAGAATGCTCAACCGCAGCAAGGGGCCGGCTATGTGGAGCCCCCGTTCGCAGAACGACAGGATGCTGTTTGCCGCTACCTGGCGCGAAATGCTGGAACAAACTCCTAATGTGGATTTTTACCAGGACATGGTACGGTCCATCATCATAAAAGATAATAAAGCCTGCGGCGTAGTTACAGGGCTTGGCCATGAAATAAAATCCAAAGCCGTTGTTGTAACCAGCGGAACCTTCCTGAACGGCATTATTCATATCGGAGAAAAACAATTCGGGGGTGGAAGGGTTTCTGAGAAAGCGGCTACCGGTATAACGGAGCAATTGGTAGAATACGGCTTTGATGCCGACCGCCTCAAAACAGGTACCCCTCCGCGGGTGGATGGAAGAAGCCTCGACTATTCCAAAATGGAAGAACAGAAAGGAGATGATACCATTGTAGGCTTTTCATATACCGATGTTAAACGTATTAAGGCGGAGGATCAGCGGAGTTGTCATATCACTTATACCAACGATACCGTTCATGATATTCTCAGAACCGGGTTCGACAGGAGCCCGATGTTCCAGGGAAGAATTGATGGCGTGGGCCCACGGTATTGCCCCAGCATTGAAGACAAGATCAACCGCTTTGCCGACCGCGATCGTCACCAGATCTTTGTAGAACCGGAAGGATGGAATACGGTTGAAATTTATGTGAATGGATTCTCCACCTCATTACCGGAAGAGGTCCAATACGAAGCTCTTCGTATGATTCCGGGGTTTGAGAATGTCCGTGTATTCCGGCCCGGTTATGCGATCGAATACGATTATTTTCCACCAACGCAATTACAGTACACCCTTGAAACCAAGATCCTGGCTAACTTATTTTTTGCGGGCCAGATCAACGGCACCACGGGTTATGAAGAAGCAGCCTGCCAGGGTCTGATGGCCGGTATCAACGCGCACCAGAAAGCAAACCAACTGGAGCCCGTTATACTGAAACGAAGCGAAGCCTATATCGGCGTACTGATAGACGATCTGATCAGCAAAGGAACCGAAGAGCCTTACCGGATGTTTACCAGCCGCGCGGAATTCAGAACCCTTCTTCGCCAGGACAATGCCGACCTTCGCCTTACCGAACTCAGCTATCAGCTGGGCCTGGCTTCACAAGACAGGATGGATAAGGTACGGGCCAAGCAAGACGACGTAACGAAGATCAAAAAAGCATTCAAGGACCTGAGCGTCGAACCCGAAGACATCAATTCCTATTTTACAGAAATCGCATCCGCGAACATTTCGGAGAAACAAAAACTGTCGAAGATCCTGCTGCGACCCAATGTAGACATGCCTTCCCTGCTGAAACACGTTCCGGGCCTGGCACCCGCGTTCGCAGGCCTTTCTATCGATTCCCTGGAGCAGGCAGAGATACAGGTGAAATACGAACGTTACATAGAAAAAGAACAGGAGATAGTGGACAAAATGAGCCAGCTGGAAAACCTGGCCATTCCTCCAGGCTTTGACTACGACCGGGTTTCCGCTTTATCCAATGAAGCTCTCCAAAAGTTTAAAAAGATCCGCCCCGCCACACTCGGCCAGGCCAGCCGCATCAGCGGCGTAAACCCCAGCGATGTTCAAATACTCATGGTATTCATGGGCAGATAAGGTATCTTTATGAATGGCCAATGTCCGATTCTAAACCTTCTCTATCCTGAAAAAACCGCTCAAGTATTTTCTCCGCACATTAGCAGTTGTACTGGCTCTACTGATCCTTTGCTTTACTGTGCTGAGCATCTACGTATCGTCTCATAAAAAAGAACTGGTGGCAAAAGCCGCCGCGGAAATCAGCCGGCTAATGGGTGGCACGGTTACACTGGAGGATATCAGTGTGTCGCCTTTTAAAAACTTTCCCTATTTCTCCATCGCATTGAAAAATATCCGTGTAACAGACTCCTTGTTTGCACAACATAAACACCCCCTATTCTACGCGGACAGAATTTTTGCGCGCATCAACCCCATCGCACTGCTGATAGCGAAGATCTCACTGAACAAAGTAGAAGTGCAGAACGGGGGCCTGTACCTGTACACAGACACGGCTGGTTACACCAACGCCTACCTGCTCAGTTCCAAGAAAAAAGACAGTACCAAAACATCGGGGTCGGCCAAAAACGCACTGGACCATATCGAACTCAATGCAGTAACAGTAACTATACAGGACCTGCAGAAAGACAAGCTCTTCGACTTTGTTGTCAATCATCTCGAAGCAAAAACCAAATCCACCGATAGTTCCTCGATCTACCAGGTTACAGAATCCATCCTGATCAAAAGCCTGGCTTTTAAACTTTCCAAAGGAACTTACCTGTCGCAGCAGCTACTGGAAGGCACCTATCAACTGGAATATGTACCTGCCAAATCTGCCTTGCTCTACCATCAAATTCCGGTTACCATTTCTAAACAGCCTTTCAGTTTATCGGGCTCCATGCGCTTCGGCACCGTGCAGGAATTCGTCATCATAGCCGAATCGACAGACCTGCTGGTAAACAAGGCCAAGAAAATACTTACCGCACCTATCGCCAAAGCCATCGGTCTCGTGTCAGTTGAAAAACCGCTGGATGTCAGTGCCTCGTTAATCGGTAGCCTGAACGGCGGCGATCCGCTGGTAAAAGTTAACTGGACAACCGAGCATAACGCCATCACCACTCCGCTGCTCAATTTTACGGACTGCGCTTTCTCCGGGTTTTATACCAATGAAGTGGTGGCCGGCCAGGACAGGAACGATCCCAATTCAAAAGTAGAGGTACACAACTTTACCGGCAGCTGGCAAGGATTACGCATGGAGGCAAAAGACATTATCATTACCAACCTTACCACGCCCACCATTACCTGCGACCTTCGTTCTTCGTTTGCGCTCAGTGATCTCAATGCCCTCTTACAAACCAACGCCATTGCGCTAACAGCCGGAACAGGAAACTTGCAGCTAAGCTACAAGGGACCGATAGAACAGATTACCCCTCAAAATGCCAGTCTCAATGGCTCCCTATTTATAGAAAATGGCACTATACATACCGCTGCAGGAAATGCAGAGCTCACCAGGTGCAGGGGCAATATCCGTTTTGTAAATACCGATATTGTGGTGGACAGCCTGATCGCCCGCCTGAGCAACAGTACTATCCGCATGTGGGGTACTGCTAAAAACACTTTATCGCTGCTGGGCGATTCCAGGGAACCGGTTTCTTTGGCCTGGAACCTGTACTCCCCGCTACTCAATATCAATCAGATTACCAGCGTATTTCTTCGCAAGATTCCAAACAAAACACCTTCAAAAGCCAGCAAAAACAACAGCCTTGCCAAAACCGCTCAGCAACTCGATAACCTGTTGTCAAGTGGCCGCATTGCAGTAACAGTAAAGGCTGATAAAATGATCTTTCATCGCTTTGAAGCCACCCAACTACAGGCCGAACTTCTGGTAGACGCCAATACCTGGACACTTAAAAAAGCTTCACTCGTCAATGGCCAAGGCAGTCTTGTACTATCAGCCAAAGTGCAGGAAACAAAAGGGGGCCGGTTTAACATGATATCAGACCTGCACCTCAAAAATGTAGATGCTAAAAAAACCTTCTATAGCTTCGAGAATTTCGGAGTAAAAGATATCAGTTATAAAAATATTGAAGGCGTATTAACTGCGAATGCCAGGGTTTCACTGGACCTGGATAAATCCGGTGGCTTCGATATGAATTCGCTGGAAGGCACTGCCGATTTCTCGATCGTGAATGGTGCCCTGGTAAAATTTCCCCCGGTAATGAAGGTCCAGGAATTTGCTTTTAAGAGTCGCGACTTCTCTGACATTCGCTTCGCGGAAATAAAAGACAAACTTCGCTTTAACAAAGGGATGATAGAAATGGACCGCATGGAGATCAATTCAAGTGTTTTGTCGCTGTATGTAGAGGGGGTATATGGCTTACAGGGAAACACGGATATCAGTATTCAGCTCCCCCTGAAAAACCTGAAGAAAAGAGACAAGGATTATCAGCCGGAAAACGCGGGAGCCGACAGCCGCGGCGGTATGAGCATTTTCCTGCGGGCCAAAACAGCAGACGACGGAACGGTAAAAATAAAGTACGATCCCTTTAAGCGATTCCGGAAAGGAAAGTAAAAAGGACTGCAGCAAACTAAACGAATTCTTTTTTTATCACAGGCGGTTCCGTAAATTGTTGCTACACCCCACCAAAACCAACTATATGAAATTCCTTTCCTGTTTGCTGGCCGTTTTATTACTGGCCGCCTGTCAACCGTCTTCCAACACCGTTCCTACCCTGGCAGACTATCATACAATTACCGATACGGGCGTTCAGACCGGGGGAGTCAAACTCATTCAAATCAGCACACCCGTAGGCAACTTTAAAGTGTGGACCAAAAAATTTGGCAACAATCCTGCCATCAAGGTATTGCTGTTACACGGTGGGCCGGGCGGAACCCATGAGTTTTTTGAATCTTTTGAGAGCTTCTTTCCGCAGGAAGGTTTTGAGTTTTATGAATACGATCAACTCGGATCTTATTTCAGCGATAAGCCCAAAGACAGCAGCTTGTGGACCACCGAACGCTTTGTAGAAGAAGTGGAGCAAGTGAGAAAAGCACTGGGAATGAATAAAGATAATTTCTACCTGCTGGGGCATAGCTGGGGTGGTATACTGGCTACGGAGTATGCGCTGAAATACCAGGATAATATAAAAGGACTTATTATTAGTAATATGATGAGCAGCTGCCCCCTCTATGGAAAGTATGCCGATGAGGTGCTGGCCAAACAAATGGATCCGAAAGTGCTGGATACAGTAAGGGCCATTGAAGCGAAGGGCGATTTTGCCAATCCGAAATACATGGAACTACTACTTCCTAATTTCTATGCACAGCATCTTTGCCGCGTGTACCCGTTTCCGGAAGCGATCGAAAGAGCCTTTCCGCACATGAATAGCGAGATATATGTAATGATGCAGGGGCCTTCGGAATTCGGCGTGGCCGGGAGGCTGGCCAACTGGGACAGGAGCAAAGACCTTCCCAAAATAAAAGTACCCACCCTCACCATCGGCGGAAAATATGATACCATGGACCCGGAACACATGAAATGGATGGCCACACAGGTGCAGAACGGAAGAAGCCTGATTTGTCCCAACGGCAGCCATTGCTCTATGTGGGATGACCAGTCGCACTACTTCCCCGGCCTTATCAGCTTTATAAAAGATGTGGATGCGGGAACCTTTAAAAAATAACGCTCACCCAAAAAAATATAGTTTCTACCGAATAAATGCCGAATGATTTTACCCGTTCACCGATTTCATTAGCTTTAGCACTCTTCCAAAACCAAACATGAATATGAGAAAGATCAAGCTCCTGCTTTCCGGGCTGCTGTTTGCTTCATTGCTGCAGGCCCAGGAAACCTTCCCTGTAAACGGGGTGGCCGACAAACGTGAAGGCTGTTATGCCTTTACCAATGCCACCATTGTAAAAGACGCGCAAACAACATTAACCAATGCCACTTTGGTAATCCGCGATGGAAAGATCATTGGAATTGGCGCCAGCGGCGTGGCAATCCCTAAAGATGCCGTGGTGATTGATTGCAAGGACAAGTATATCTACCCCTCTTTTGTTGATATCTATACCGATTATGGTGTGGCTGCCCCGCAACGCGAAGGCGCGGCAGGCGGCCGCGGCCCGGGCGGATTTGGCGGACCGGCGCAGATTACTTCTAATACAAAGGGCGCTTATGGCTGGAACCAGGCCATTAAACCCGAAGTAGACGCATCCAAATTATTCACAGTAGATGAAGCCAAGGCCAAGGGGCTTCGTGAAATTGGTTTCGGAACCGTACTCACACACCAAAAAGACGGTATCGCGCGCGGAACCGGTGCCGTGGTTACACTGGCGGGAGAAAACGAGAACCTGGTTTTTGTAAAAGAAAAAGCCTCCGCTCATTATTCTCTCAACCGCGGAACTTCAACGCAAAGCTATCCCAGCAGTATGATGGGAACCATCGCCCTGCTTCGCCAGACTTACCTGGATGCACAATGGTATAAAAATAAACCGGCCAAAGAAGGCGTGAACTTCTCACTGCAGGCATGGAACGATAACCAGGGCCTTCCGCAGATCTTTGATGCCGATGATAAATGGAACGACCTCCGCGTAGACAGGATTGGAAAAGAATTCGGCGTACAATACATTATTAAAGGCGGCGGAAATGAATACCAGCGTATCAAAGAGATAGCAGCTACCAAAGCTCCGTTCATCCTCTCATTGAATTTTCCGGCGGCTATGGACGTAGAAGACCCGAACGACGCCAGGGCGGTGTCGCTGGCAGATATGAAACACTGGGAGCTGGCCCCTTCTAACCCTGCCGCTTTTGAAAAAGCAAATATCCCTTTCTGCCTTACCACTGCCGACCTGAGAGATGCCCGCACATTCCTGGCCAACCTCCGCAAAGCAATGGAGATGGGACTTACAGAAGCCAAAGCACTGGAAGCCCTGACAAAAGTTCCCGCCACCTTACTGGGTGTATATGATAAAGTAGGAAGCCTCGAAACAGGAAAACTGGCCAACTTCATCATCACATCAGGTCCTGTATTTGCTGAAAAAACCACATTCTATAACAACTGGATACAGGGTATTAAATATGGTATTAAAGAAGACGGATGGAATGATGTTAAAGGAACCTATACCTTAACCATCAGCACCGTAAATGGCCCTGTAAATTATACGCTGGATGTAAAAAGTGCCGCTGCCGCTAATGTGATCGGAAAAGATACACTTACCGGTAAATTCAGTCACGATGGAAAAATGGTAAAACTCAGCTTCTCAACCACACCGGCCCGCAGGCCACAGGCCGGCGGTGCTCCTGCTGGGGCTCCCCCTGCACCCGGTGGTGGTTTTGGTGGCGGAAGAGGTCCCGGTGGCGGTGCCGCTGCGGCGCAATATCGCCTGAGTGGTGTAGCCAATGGAACTACCTGGAATGGTTATGGAGAAGATACCGCGGGCAACAAAGTAACCTGGACAGCCAGCTTTACCGCCGCTGCTCCGGCCACTACGGATTCATCGCGCCAGCGCCGCAACTTTCCGCAAAGGCTTGCCAAAGTTACCTATCCGTTTGATGGCTATGGTTGGGAAGAAGCACCAAAGCAGGAAGACCTGCTGATTAAAAACGCAACCGTATGGACGAATGAAAAAGACGGCAAACTGGAAAACACCGACGTATTGCTCAAAGGCGGAAAAATTGCCAAAGTAGGAAAGAACCTGAGCGAAGCGGGCGCAAAAGTAATTGACGCAACCGGCAAACATGTAACAGCGGGTATCATTGATGAACACTCGCATATCGCTGCCGCTTCGATCAATGAAGGTGGCCAGTCGGTAACATCAGAAGTAAGAATAGCCGATAACTTAAACCCCGAAGATGTTAATATCTATCGCCAGTTGAGCGGAGGTGTTACTTCATCACATATCCTGCATGGCTCGGCCAATACCATTGGCGGACAGACACAGCTGATCAAGCTGCGCTGGGGTGCCAATGATGATGAGCTGAAATTCAAGGGCTGGGATCCTTTTATCAAATTCGCGCTGGGTGAGAACGTAAAACGTACTACTTCTACCAGCAATAACCGTTTCCCCGATACGCGTATGGGAGTAGAAGAAGTATTGAATGATGCTTTTGCCCGCGCAAGGGATTATGGCAAAGCACTGAAAGCGGACCCTACCAAAACCCGGAGAGATCTTGAACTGGATGCTTTGGCTGAAATTCTGAACAAGAAAAGATTTATTACCTGTCACTCCTATGTACAAAGCGAAATAACAGCTGCTCTCCGTGTGGGTGATAAATATGGTTTCAAGTTCAACACATTCACACACATCCTGGAAGGTTATAAAGTAGCGGATAAAATGAAGGTACACGGCTCAAACGCCTCCACGTTCTCCGATTGGTACTACTATAAAGTAGAGGTAACAGACGCGATGGCCTATAATGCCGCAGTAATGTATAAAATGGGACTGAATGTTTGTATCAATTCAGACGATGCGGAGATGGCGCGCAGGCTGAACCAGGAAGCGGGTAAAACCGTACGCTATGGCGGCGTTCCGGAAGAAGACGCGTTAAAAATGGTAACCCTCAATCCTGCCAAAGCCCTGCATGTGGATGACAAAGTGGGAAGCATTAAAGTGGGTAAAGATGCGGACATTGTTATCTGGACCGACAATCCATTAAGCATTTATGCAAAATCGGATAAAACGATTGTAGATGGGATTGTTTACTGGGACAGGGAGAAAGACGCTGAACAACGCAAAAAGATTGCGGCTGAAAGGTTCAGGCTCAGCCAGAAAATGATTGGTGAAAAAAGAGGCGGTGGCGCGGTAAGGCCGGCAGAGCCCAGCTGGCAGATTCTTCTCAGCTGTGGAGATCATGATCACCACGAGGGCCTTTACACCTTCGACATCCAGGAGAACGAAACCATTAACAAATAAACCGACCAACCATGAAAAGAATATTTAGTACGATAAGCGCATTGGTACTCCTGGCCGGTTCAACACAGGCGCAGGAAGTTGTGTACCCCGCGAGAGAAACAAAAGGAAAAATATATATCACCAACGGCACCGTTCATGTGGGTAACGGAACGGTGATAGAAAATGCCACCATCGAAATCAGCAATGGTAAAATTGTAAATGTGGGCGCGGGCGTTAGCGCGTCTTCCGGCAATAATACATTGGTGGTGGATGCAAAAGGCAAGCATGTATATCCCGGTCTGATACTGCCCTCCTGTGATCTGGGTTTAAAAGAGATTGGTGCGGGGGTAAGGGCCAGTAACGATTTTGCGGAACTGGGCGATTACAATTCCAATATCCGTTCCATCACGGCCTATAATACAGACTCCCGCGTAATTGGGGTACTGCGCTCAAACGGGATCCTGCTGGCAAGTGTTGCTCCGGAAGGGGGCGTGGTAAGCGGTTCATCCTCTGTGGTTCAGCTGGACGCCTGGAACTGGGAAGATGCCGCCTATAAAATGGACGGAGGCATACATGTAACCATGCCGAGCTTTATCAATCGTTTCGGCCGCAGGGGTGGCGGAGGATTTCCGGGCGGATTCCCGGGTTTTCCGGGTGCCGGAGCCGGTGCTGATCCCGCAAAAGCGGCACTGGAAAAAGTGGAAGAAATCAAATCATTCTTCCGCCAGGGAAAAGCCTACCTGGCCGAACCCGTACACGCAAACACCAACCTCAAACTGGAAGCCCTGAAAGGGTTGTTTGATAAAACACAAAAGTTATTTATACATGGCGACCAGATCAAACAAATGCTGATTGCCATCGACTTTGTTAAAGAATTTGGCTTTGACGTGGTGATCGTGGGCGGCAGCGAAAGCTACCAGATTGCCGACCTGCTGAAAGCAAATAATATCTCGGTAATACTGGGGGCACAACATGCGCTTCCTGCCACAGAAGATGATGATATTGACCAGGCTTATAAAACACCGGCTGTTCTGCAAAAAGCGGGCGTTCTGTTTGCGCTGAACGATACGCATGAAGAATCGCGCTACCGTAATCTCTCTTATAATGCCGGAACCGCCGCAACCTATGGATTAACCAAAGAGCAAGCCCTTCAGGCCATTACGCTCAACCCGGCAAAAATCCTGGGTGTGGATGATAAAACCGGCTCCATCGAAGCCGGAAAAGACGCCAATATCATCATCAGCGCAGGCGATATACTTGACATGAAAAGCAGCACGGTAACAGACGCTTTCATACAAGGCAGAAAAGTTAGCCTCGACAACAAACAGCTGCAGCTGTATGAGCGGTATAAATATAAATACGGCATCAAATAAGCCAAACCCTGTTTATCCAAAAGCCCTCGTTTTATAGGCCCTTACTTAAGTGAGGGCCTATAAAACGAGGGCTTTTATTTACCGCCTGTCTGTATTTCCCCCCGTTTATCGTTTTTAACGGTATCCAAAATGTAACCTTTCTAGTTTTACTACGTTCAGTTGCAAAAAAGCCAGGTGCCGACCGCCCGGCCTGAACATTACCCGAAATGCCCAGAACGAAACCGTATATGAAATTCCTGCTGTTGCCGGCACTATTACTGGCATCCCTTTGCTCATTCGCCCAAAAAGAAAGGGTGATAAAAAAAATGGCCGCTACCCGTACCACCCAAAAGATTACCATCGACGGAGACCTGGCCGATGAAGCCTGGAAATCCGCGCCACTGGCCACAGACTTTGTAGAATGGAGACCCGCCTATGGACTTAAGGAAGAAGAACCCAACCGAACCGATATCCGCATACTCTATGATAATGCTGCTATCTATATATCCGGCTTCTGCCACGAAAGAAGCAACGATAGTATTGCCACAGAACTGGTAGGCCGGGATGTAATAGGTGTTAATGACTATGTAGGCGTGATTTTCGATACCTACAATGACAAGATCAATGGTTTTGGCTATTACGTAACGCCCCTGGGGGAGCAGTTTGACGCAAAATATTCCTCTAACGGTGAAGATGGCAGCTGGAACAGCGTGTACGAAAGCAAGGCTAAAATTGTACCGGGGGGATGGGTTTTTGAAATGAAGATCCCTTATTCAGCTATCCGTTTCAGCAATACCAAAAAACAGGACTGGGGTATTAACATTACGCGCAAAAGGAGCAAAAGCGGCAAGCAGATGATGTGGAACCCAACCGATCCCACCATCGGAGGCAATTTCTTTGCACAATTCGGGCTTTGGACCGGCATTGAAGACATTAAAACACCGGTCCGGCTATCCTTTTCTCCCTATCTCTCTACCTATATCAATCACTACCCTTATAACAATCCCGATATTAAGAACGTGGCTACCGCTGTGAATGGAGGCATGGACGTAAAATATGGGGTAAGCCAGGCTTTTACCCTCGACATGACCCTGATACCCGACTTTGGCCAGGTACAAAGTGATAACCAGGTGCTGAACCTGACGCCTTTTGAAGTAAAATTTAATGAGAACAGGACGTTCTTCACCGAAGGAACGGAGTTGTTCAGCAAAGGCAACCTGTTTTATAGCCGCCGTATTGGAGGCACTCCCATTCATTACTATGATGTGTCATCCAGTCTTCTCCCCGGTGAAAGTATTAAGCAAAACCCTTCAGACACAAGGCTGATAAACGCCACCAAGCTCAGCGGAAGAACCTCAACGGGCCTGGGTATTGGTGTTTTTAACGCGGTAACCAAACCACAGTACGCCATTATTGAGAAAGGAGGTAAGGAAGTGCGTAAGATTGAAACCGATCCGTTAACCAACTATAATATCCTGGTACTGGATCAGTCGCTCAAGCGCAATTCCAGCGTTTCCCTGATCAATACCAATGTTACCCGCAGCGGTGCCGATTACGATGCCAACGTTACGGCAGGCCTGTACGATCTGTACGATAAAAAGAACGACTGGAACCTGAACGGAAAACTGGCCGTAAGCCAGCAGATCGGATACAATGCGGATAAGACGAACAGAACGGGAATCAACAATGTAATATCCGTTAACAAAACCGGGGGGCGCCTGAATATGACCCTCTGGCACGATGTGGCCGATGATAAGTTTAATAGCAACGATATGGGCTATTTTACCAACAACAATTATGCTGACCAGGGTTTTTGGGTGGCCTACAAATGGCTAAAGCCAAAGAACTGGTATAATAAGGTGCAGGTAAATATCAACGGAACCCTATCCATGCGTTATAAACCCTGGGATTATCAGACACTATGGTTAAATACCAACGCGCACACACAACTGAAAAGTCTTTGGTGGGCGGGTGTTGAATTTAACTATAATGCAAGGGCTAGCGACTTTTATGAGCCCCGGGTAGCCGGCAGGGTTTTTAAGCGTCCGGCTAATGTAAATTTTGGCTTCTGGTTCGAATCTAACAATGCCAAAAAATACTCAGCCACCGGCCAGTTGTATCATACCTATTCGGCGGAATATAAAGCCACCACGTATAATCCCGGCTTCAGCAACCAATACCGTTTCAATAAAAAATTGACTATCAGCACCAACACCAACCTTACCTTCTCTAATAATAACCTGGGTTACGCAACCATGGTGAATGACAGCAGCATCTTTGCACTGAGGAAGAGAACCACTGTTGAAAATATTGTAACTATTAAATACAACTTCAATAATAAAATGGGGCTCAGCTTCCGAACCCGGCATTACTGGAGCAAGGTGGATAACAAGCGGTTCTTCAGCCTGGCTAACGACGGTACCATGGTGGCTAACGCCAATGATTATACCAGCCGGGCCAACTATAATGTTAACTATTTTAATATTGATATGGTGTATACCTGGCAGTTTGCCCTGGGCAGCTTTATCAATGTGGTTTGGAAAAATTCTATTGGTTCACAGGACCTTCGTGTGAATGACCCGTATTTTAAGAACCTCAGTAATACGTTAAGCGCACCGCAGCTAAACAGCTTGTCGGTAAGGGTAATCTATTTCCTGGATTATCTCACTTTGAAACGGGCCAATCCTAAAAAATAGGGTTCTTTCGAACTTAAATTTTCAAATTAGTACGTTTTCAAATTGCCTACCTTAGCCCCATGGGTAAGAAACTGTTTTTGCTGGATGCGCTGGCTTTGATCTACCGCGCTTATTACGCGCTGATCAGAACGCCACGCATTACATCAAAGGGAAGAAATACAAATGCGCAATTTGGATTTACCAATACTTTGTTCGACCTGATTAACAAAGAAAAACCAACACACCTGGCCGTATGCTTCGACACGCATGCACCAACTGAACGCCATACTGATTTCACAGACTATAAAGCCAACCGCGAAGAAGCACCGGAAGATCTGCTGGCCGCATTACCGGATATTAAGCGGATCCTGGCTGGCTTCAATATCCCGGTAGTAGAGCTGGACGGTTATGAGGCGGATGATGTAATAGGAACCGTTGCCTGGCAGGCCGCCGACCTGGGCTATGAAGTATACATGGTAACCCCGGATAAAGATTATGGACAACTGCTGATACATCCCCATGTTTATATCTATAAGCCGCCGGCTTATGGTAATCCCGAGGAAATACTTACCGCCGAAAAAATCTGCGCCAAATGGGATATCCAACGGGTTGAGCAGGTAATAGATATGTTAGGATTGATGGGCGACTCGGTAGACAATATTCCGGGCATCCCGGGCGTGGGAGAAAAGACAGCGGCAAAGCTCCTGAAAGAATATGATACGCTGGAGAATATTCTCGCCAACGCCGATAACATAAAAGGAGCACTGGGAGAAAAAATCCGCAATGGAAAAGAGCTGGCCATTATGAGTAAAAAGCTGGCCACCATTATTACCAATGTGCCGGTAACATTTCACGAAGAAGATTACCGGCTTAAGGAATGGCAGAAAGACAAGCTGGTAGAAGTGTTTACCGAGCTTGAATTTAAAACCCTTGGGAAGAGGATACTGGGCGATGAGTTCAACGCCTTTCATGCGGCACCCCAAGCCGTACAAACCGATCTGTTTGGGAACACGGTTGCGCAAACCGAAACAAAATCTGCCAGGAAAGACACAAGTTCTTCTGCACCCGTTACCGGTGAAGAAAGTATGGGACTCCTGGCTGAAAAAAATATAAACAATACAGCGCACGATTACTTATTGGTGCAAACCAAAGAAGAAATACAAAACCTGCTCAACAGGCTGATGAAAGAGCAGCAGGTTTGCTTTGACACGGAAACCACCCATATAGATGCCAACGAAGCAGAGCTGGTGGGCCTTAGCTTTTCCATCACAAAAGGCGAGGGCTACTATATACCCTGCCCTGCAGACAGAAGCGTAACCGAAGCTATTCTGGAACAGCTGAAGCCATTGTTTGAGCGAACCGATATTACCTGGGTTGGGCAGAACCTCAAATACGATCTTTTGGTTCTTAAGTGGTACAATATAGAACCCAGGGGAAATATTTTTGATACCATGCTGGCGCATTACCTGATAGAACCGGAGGGGCGGAGAAGCATGGATTTGTTAAGTGCCCAATACCTGGGTTATGAGCCGGTGCACATTGATGAACTGATTGGTAAGAAAGGGAAGGGCCAGGGAACCATGCGTGATGTGGCAATAGAAAAAGTAAAGGAATATGCGGCGGAGGATGCAGACATCACACTACAGCTGAAAGATGTTTTTGTTCCGATGTTACAGGCAAAGAATGTACAACGTGTTTTTGATGAAGTGGAAAATCCTTTGGTTCGTGTTTTGACTGATATGGAATTTGAAGGGGTAAAGATTGATGTGGACTTTCTTAACGACTATAGCAAAGAACTTGAAAAAGACGCTAAAACTTTTGAGGAGAGCGTTTACGCGCAAGCCGGCGTTCGCTTCAACCTGGCCTCGCCTAAGCAGCTGGGTGAAGTTTTGTTTGAATTATTGAAGATTGATCCGAAAGCAAAAAAAACAAAGACAGGTCAGTATGCCACCGGGGAAGATGTTCTGCAAAAACTGGCGGCCAGCAACCCTATTGTAGCTGATATCCTGGGCTTTCGTGAGCTTACCAAATTAAAAAGCACGTATGTAGACGCGTTGCCGCAAATCATTAACAGCAAAACGGGACGGGTACATACATCCTATGCGCAGGCCGTTGCGGTAACGGGAAGGCTGAGCAGCAATAATCCCAACCTTCAGAACATACCTATCCGAAGCGAGAGGGGCCGCGAAATCAGAAAGGCCTTTATACCCAGGGAGCCGGGAAGAATCCTGGTGAGCGCGGATTACTCACAGATTGAACTGCGCATTGTAGCTGCCATCAGCGGCGACCCGAATATGTGCGAAGCGTTTAAACAGGGCAAAGACATTCACACCGCTACTGCAGCCAAAGTATATGGCATACCCGAATCAGAAGTAACAAAAGAAATGCGTTACAAGGCAAAGAGTGTCAACTTCGGCATCATCTATGGCCAGGGCGCATTCGGCCTTGCCGATAACCTGGGTATCCCCAGGTCGGAGGCAAAAGAGATCATCGACAACTATAAAAAAGAATTTGCAGGCATCACGTCATACATGGAAAACACCATTCGCTTTGCGCAAACAAACGGATATGTTGAAACCTTGCTCGGGCGCAAACGCTGGTTAAAAGATATTAACTCATCCAACTTTACCGTACGCGGCTATGCGGAACGAAATGCCGTTAACTCACCTATCCAGGGTACCGCGGCGGATATGATCAAACTGGCCATGATCTCGATCCACCGGAAAATTAAAGATAAAGGCCTCCGGTCCAGGATGATATTACAGGTACACGATGAACTTGTTTTTGATGCCTTTCCCGAAGAGCTGGACGTATTACAGCCCCTGATACTGGATGGCATGAAAGAGGCTTTGCCGCTACCCGGGGGCGTTCCGGTAGAAGCGGAGCTGGGAACCGGTGATAACTGGCTGGCGGCACACTAAACCCATATTCGTTTACGGCAGGTAAAACAAAACGCATGACAAACGAAGAAACCATCAACCGTTTTTACACCGCTTTTCAGCAACTGGATTATACCACCATGCAGTCCTGCTACCATCCGGAAGGAGCGGTATTTAACGACCCGGTGTTTGGCTTGCTGGATACCCAGGAAACCAAAGCCATGTGGGAAATGTTATGCCGCCGGGCCAAAGAATTCTCATTAACCTATGGAAATATCAAACTGCTGGATGAAGAATATACAACCTGCGAATGGACAGCCACCTATCAATTCACCAAAACCGGCAGGCGCATCGTTAACCATATCACGGCGCATATGCGCTTTAAAGACGGGCTTATTATTGAACATACCGACGCGTTCGATATCTATCGATGGTGCCGGCAGGCTTTCGGAATCAGCGGAATTCTTTTCGGGTGGACCTCCTACCTGCACAAAAAGATTCAGCTGCAGGCCAGGATCGGCCTACAGAAGTTTATGGAAGAATAGGCCGCCAAACCTGCGGCTTTACACAGCATAGCCGTGTCTCCCCGATCACGCTTTTTTGGTAATTTTACAGTATGAACCCCGACTTCTATATTAAAAGCGTACAACTGATCGGGGGCAGGTACATTTTTTTTGCAGGCATCGCGTTTCTGATCTTCTATGTTCTGCTCCGTCATCGACTATTCTATAAAAAAATACAGCGTCGCTTCCCCAGGTACACAGACTATTTTCGTGAAATAGGTTATTCATTTCTTACCATCGCCATCTTTTCTTTTATCGTGCTGGAACTATTG
This sequence comes from Sediminibacterium sp., assembly GCA_965229175.1. Classification (GTDB taxonomy): domain Bacteria; phylum Bacteroidota; class Bacteroidia; order Chitinophagales; family Chitinophagaceae; genus Sediminibacterium. Next base: position 213,071 of record CBDDIT010000059.1, read on the forward strand.
GGCAACCCTTCCATCACCCGGCACACAACCTATTACAAGAACATTTCAGATTATGGCTGGGTCTACTATTTTCTCGCGTATCCCCTGATGTTTGTGATGCATGATGCCTACTTCTATTTCACGCATCGCCTCATGCACCATAAAAGATTATTCAGATGGTTTCACCTGGTGCATCACCAGTCAACCAATCCATCCCCCTGGGCCGCCTATGCGTTTCACCCGCTGGAAGCTGTGGTGGAAGCGGGTATCGTAGTGGTGTTTCTTTTTACCATTCCTATCCATAAAACACACCTGGTAATTTTTTTCCTGATGATGATCATTTACAATGTATATGGTCACCTCGGCTACGAGCTATATCCCAAAGGATTCAGCAGGAGCCGTTTTGGGAAATGGATTAACACCTCCGTTAACCATAACCAGCACCATCAATATTTTAAAGGAAACTACGGCCTGTACTTCCTGTACTGGGACAGGCTATTCGGAACACTGCGGCCAGACTATGATACAAGGTTTGACGAAATAAAGTCGAGAACCAACCCATAGCCGCAGCGGCTATCGTAACGGTTTTTTATAGATAGGTACCGTACTGCAGGGTTCGCCGTACATAATGCTTTTAACAAAGGGTCTTAACTTGTTGGTTATCTCAACATAGGCTTCTTCCGGAACAGCAACATCGCCGCAGCCTTTCACAACAACCCTTTTATCGAGGTATTCCTCTCCTTTTATCCCGGCCAGGTTTTTCAGCAAGAGGGTACTGATCAGTTTCGCTTCATCCCCAAAAACCACATCTTTCGCCACAGGCTGCAGGTAGCTGGCCACCAGCATATAAGCCCACATAGGGATAATGGCGTCTGCCGTACAGGTGATAGCGACATAGGTATCCGCAAATTTTGACCAGTCTGTTGTTTGCAAAGCCGCCCTGAAATCTTTCTCTTTCAGGATCAGGCCCATAAAAAGATAGTCCTTCAGGTCGAAAACGGTAATGGTTCCTTTGGGATAATATGCTTCCAGGTCGAAACTGATCAACCCGCTTTCCGCCACTTTATTTACAAAAACTTCTTCCATATCCACTATTTACCACACAAATTTACGATTCTGGCCGGTTTTCCGTTTTCGGTATGCGTAAAACAAAGATCCCGCGCCAAAAGCGCGGGATCGGGGTAAAATATCACAAATCAGCTATTAATAGAATTTCGAGCGGTTATCCTTGATCGTAGCGGCTTTTTTCAGGGCATCCTGGCCACGGAAAGCGGCTGAACGGGCACCCTGTAACAGGTTCTGCCGGAAGGAAGCCAGATCCTGGTCGGCAGGTTTGGCACTCAGGTTATCCACTTTCAACGAGAAAACACCGGTTAAACCATCTATCGGTGCGCTCACTTTCCCGGTATTTGCCTTGTTAAAGGCAGCTCCTATGATCTTGGGCTCACTACCCACGCCTGTGATAAACGGAGCCGAGAAACTCAGGCTGTCTGCGCGCATTACGGGAGCATTGGTGCTAACAGAATACGCCTCCAGGGTATTTCCCTTAAACTTGGTTTCTTTTATCAGCTTCGCTTTCTTCTGGTTGCGAACCAGGGTTTCCACCACCGGCCGGGCTTCAGAAACCGACATGGTTCCAGCCTTATTAACAGCGGAAATGATCGCTACCACCACCTGGTCGCCAATTTCTGTCGGATCAGAAATATCACCTGCATCGTGCTCATATATCCAGCGTACCAGCTGACGGCTTTGCCCCAGTCCGTTCAGGTTATAATCATTCTGTTTGATCTCTCCCACGCTCAATAATTGTTTCTTTTCTTTCAGGGCATTCTCGCTAAACTGCTTCGCATTCTTACTGGTAGCCGCAAACTGCAATGCCGCCGTATTGGCCGCGCTAACCGTTTCCGTACTGGCTGCAATCGTTTTAGACAGGTAAGCAATTTTATAAGCAGGAGAAGGATTTTTCTGTCCCAGCACTTCTATGTAATGATACCCGAACTCTGTTTTTACAATTCCCTTGCTACCCACCGGTTTATCAAATGCAAAATCATTGAACGGAACCACCATTTTCCCCTGCGGGAAATAATCATACACACCACCCTGGTCCTTGTTCCCGTCATCTGAATAACGGCTTGCCAACGCGTTAAAGTCAGCACCGGTAAGGATAGCCGTTTGGATACTATCCGCCAGCTTTTTCGCAACACTGTCAACCCTTGTCTGCTGCATGGTTTGCGGGTTAACGGTTCCGATCAGGATATGACGCACTTTGGCACTGTCTGGCCAAACCTTGGTTCCTACCATTTTGGCTATCACGTAGCTAGACTGGTCGAGATAAGGCCCGTACACGCCCCCAACCGGGATGGCGGTTAAAGAATCCTTATTGGGCTGCTGCATCCTTGCCTTGCTGAAATAACTGTTATAGTAAGGCACATCGCTGCCGTTCTTTGCCAGGAAAGCTTCCGGATCGGTTGTGGCGGCAAATTCGTTCTTCAAAGAAAGTACCTGGTTCAGTGTATTCAAAGAATCTGAACTGGAAGGGGCCGCATTAAAACTAACATAAGAAATCGTGCGTGTTTCCTCTGTTTTGGCAAATTCCTTTTTATGCTTGCTAACATACGCTGCAATATCATCATCACTCACTTTCACCAGGGTATCACTTACTGATAAATAAGGCACATATACATACGCAAATGAAGCGATAGCATTATTATCCGCCTGCTGTTTCTCCACCATCCATTTGGGTATATAGGCAGACTGTATCAGCAAAGACTGGTATTTATTACGCAGCCCCTTTTCAACGGCAGGGTTAATATACACCGTATTGATGGTCCGGATCTGATCGGCATTACGGCTGGTTTTCATGGAAGCCACCGCTTTTTTCGCCTCGTTTACCATGAATACACCCGTAGCAGGGTCGGTAAACTCCTGTTTAAACGGAGAATTAGGCCCAAAAAGGATATCACTCAATTCTTTCGGTGAAATGGTAAGTCCCAGTTTCTCATACTCCTGGTTCATCAGTACACGGTCAACCTCCTGGTTCCACAAAGCACCTACCAGCTGCTCGCGCTGCGCGCCCTGTCCGGCATACAACCTTTCCTGGATCGATAATTTTTGCTCAAAATCGGTTCTTTCAATTTTCTCCCCGTTCACCACGCCGATCGTGGTGGTATTAGAAAAACTACCTCTCCCACGGCCCATACCATCCTGCAGAATAAAGGCAATCAATGCGAGCGCAATGATGGCGAAGATGATCCAGGCACCTTTGTCACGAATACGTTGAATTACAGACATAATAAATTAAGTTAGAATTGAAATTTTGGTCCCTTTTTAACGGGAGGCAAAAATAGGGGAATAAAACATTAGAACAAATTGTGGAAAACCCTGTTTTAGCCTTTAAAACCGGGGGTTGGGAGAAAGAAGGGAATCAAGGAACGCAGAAAGAAGGAAAATAAAGACCCTAAAGAAATCCACATACAGGTGTTTAAAAAACCGTTTTTGGGTGGATAATCACCTCTTTTGAGCCAGCGAAAAGTGGAAAGAGGTGGAACAATCTCTTCCCCGGCGTATAGAAAAGGCTGTCGGGTGCCGGCTCACTTCTATTTTATCCCTGTTAATTAAGAGTGGGGGAAAAGTGGACAGACGAAAAAAGCGAATGTAAACAGGATAATTCACATCTGTTAAAAAACGGGCGAATCGATGGATCATAAAGGTTTCTCAACTGTACAACCCTGTTAATAATTACTGGATAAACCACATCAGCGTAACTTTGCCTGCTGTGAATAACTAAGTTATCCCGATATCCACAGCCGTAATAGTAGTAGTTAGTTGATATAAAAAGAATTATTAAATATTATTACCAAGGTTATGAACAATGCTTTTGAAACGATTACAGAAAAAGGCTTCCTGGATGTTCCGATTGATCCCAGTCTGGATTTATTTGCCGAGATTGAGCTTCTAAAAAAACAAAAGAATGCTGTCGTGCTCGCCCATTTTTACCAGGAACCGGATATCCAGGATGTGGCGGATTATATTGGCGACAGCCTGGGGCTGGCCCAGAAAGCCCAGCAGGCCGAATCTGATATCATTGTATTTGCCGGCGTACACTTCATGGCAGAAACGGCCAAGATACTGAACCCCACCAAAAAAGTACTATTGCCCGATTTGAAAGCGGGTTGTTCACTGGCGGATAGCGCGCCGGCGCCCCTTTTTAAGGCTTTCAGGGATAAACACCCCGATCATATTGTAATTTCCTATATCAACTGTACCGCCGACATAAAGGCACTGAGCGATATTATCTGTACCAGCAGCAATGCCCAAAAGATCATAGAAAGTGTTCCGGACAACCAGCCTATCATTTTCGCGCCGGATAAGAATTTGGGGGCGTATCTCAATAAAAAGACAGGAAGGAACATGTTATTGTGGAACGGGGCCTGCATGGTGCATGAGATCTTTAGCCTGGAGAAAATTGTAAAGCTGAAGATCCGTTACCCACAGGCGAAAGTGCTGGCCCATCCCGAATGCGAGGAACCGGTGCTGGCAGTGGCTGATTTTATAGGAAGCACTACCCAGATATTAAAATACTCGGAAACAGACAGCGCAACCCAATATATTGTGGCTACCGAAACCGGGATCCTGCACCAGATGCAGAAAAACAGCCCCGGCAAGACCTTTATTCCGGCCCCGCCTACGAATGACTGCGCCTGCAACGATTGTCCCTACATGAAGCTCAATACCCTCGAGAAACTGTATCTGTGCATGAAGTACGAGGTTCCCGAAATCACCATGAACGAAGAACTCCGCCTCGCGGCTAAAAAACCGATGGACAGGATGATGGAGATCAGCCGCGCCGCCGGCCTGATCGGATGATGATTTAGGGGCTAGGAATTAGGAACTAGGGATTAGGAATTAGGTGTTAGGATTAGTTGGGGGAATTATTTAATTTGCTACCCATCACCCCCACAAATCCCTAATTCCTAACACCTAGTTCCTAATTCCTAACACCTAAATCATCATGCAAAAAATCATCTATTTCGCCCTACTGTGTTTTGGGTGTATCTGTCTGCAGGCGCAGCCATTAAGCAGTATATCGATCGACAGCCTGGTAGAACGTTCTATGAAAGCGTTTAATGTGCCGGGTATTGCAGTAGCGGTGATTAAAGATGGTAAGGTGATCCATTCCAAAGGATATGGAGTGAGGTCGCTGAATACGGGTGAGAGAATGGACGAGAATACTTTGTTCGGTATAGCGTCTAACAGCAAGGCGTTTACGGCAGCCACACTGGGGATACTGGTGGATGAGGGAAAATTGAAATGGGATGATAAGGTGCGTGACTATATTCCCGAGTTTAAAATGTACAATCCCTATGTAACTGAAGAGTTTACCATACGCGATTTGCTTACGCACCGAAGCGGTTTGGGTTTGGGGGCCGGCGACCTGATGTTTTTCCCCGATTCCAGTGATTTTACACTAAAAGATATTATCTACAATCTTCGTTTCCTGAAACCGGTATCTGGGTTCAGAACAAAATATGATTACGATAATAACCTGTATATAGTAGCCGGCGAAGTAGTGGCCCGGGTTTCGGGAAAAAGCTGGGATGAGTTTGTGGAAGATAGGATTATTAAACCCCTTGGCATGAGCCAGACAGCCGCATCCTTTGACAGGCTGAAAAGCAAAGCGAATGTAATAGACCCGCATGCGCCTGTTGATGGTAAACTGCAGGTAATTGCCAGGAGCACGTTAAAAGTGGGTCATTCCGCGGGCGGTATCAACTCAAGCATTGCGGACCTTTCCAAATGGGTAAGCTCTTTACTGGCCCATACCAAATACGGAACCGGTAATAGATTATTATCAGAAACCAGTTTCCGGGAGTTGTGGACACCCCAAACGATAATACCTGTATATAACCCGGGTTATTATAACGTGCATTTTTCAGCTTATGGGCTGGGGTTTGGGCTAACGGATGTAAATGGATACAAACAGGTATCACATACCGGCGGGCTGGAAGGAATGGTAACACAGATTACCATGATACCGGAGCTGGAACTGGGCATTATTGTACTCACCAACCAGCAGGAAGGAGGAGCTTTTAGCAGCATTACCAACCAGATAAAAGACGGCTATTTTGGAAAGAAAGGAATGGACTGGGTAGCAGAATTTTCCAGAAGGCGGAAGCAGAATGTGGGGGAGGCCAATAAGCTGACGGACTCTGTATGGAGAGAAATAGAGCTGGTGCAAAAAGGAGCTAAAACAAAACCCGATATCAACCTGTTTACCGGTACTTATACAGATGCCTGGTTCGGAGATATCACAATCTCGGTAAAAAATGGAAAACCCTGGTTTGATTCAAAACGTTCCCCGAAGTTAACGGGAGAATTGTTTGCCTATAAGGGTAATACGTATGTGGTAAAATGGCGCGACCGCAGTATGGAAGCCGATGCCTTTGTAAATTTCAGGCTGGATGAAGAAGGAAAAGCATCGGGCATTACCCTGCGGGCCATATCACCCTTAACCGATTTCAGCTACGATTTTCACGATCTCGATTTCCACCGGAAGAAATGATAAATCTTAGATTACAATAACAATATTACACCCCACCCCTCGTTATAGGAGAACAAAAGCGAGGCGGTATTATGATACACTACTATTTTGAAAAGGAAGGAAAAGTAGTTGGCCCATTAAGTTTACAGGTACTGGGAGAAAAAAATATCCGGTCCACTACGCTCATCTGGCGTCATGGATTCAGCAGCTGGACGCCCGCTGCAGAGCTGGAGGAGCTTCGTTCACTTTTTTCAAAGATACCGCCACCCCTTCCATCGAATAAGCCGGAGCAGCCAACAGAAAAAAAGGCTGTCATCAGCAAAATAGCCCTCACGCCAAAAGCGGTTGCGGAACCACGCATATATGACGACAGGTACCGGAAAGAAACGGAAGCTACCACAACCGGAATTTTTTTAATGCTTACCCCATTGTTGTTTATTATTTTTTATAAGCGTGCATTCTATAACAGCGATTATTTCTCCTATATCAAGATGATCTCCGTAACCGGAGCAATTATCATTCGTATTATCGCCGTTACCTGGGTAATGCGTGTGGCCCGGCACCAGAACCGCGATACCGGCAAATGGGGGATTGCAGCAGTTTTACTTCCGGCCATCTCCATGATCATTATTGGCCTTTGCCGCAAACTGTACAATGCCAATGAATGGAAACAGCATTTGTACAATGAAAAGCGGCAGAAAAGCAACGCATACTTTCATGCGGTTATATCAGAACGATATTAGCAGGTTTAGTTGCCAGGCTATATCCTGCTAATAGCTAACATCTATTACCCACTATCTCTGTCGGTGCTCCCTCCGGGCTTGTAGAATCCCCACTACACGGCTTTTTTCTGACTGTGACGAAATCCGTTTGTAAGCCGCCACAATAAATTCTAATGCTGTACTAATGCTGGCGGAGCGGGCCCGTCCCATCTTTGTGTTGTCAAAAGCGACAAACCAAAACGATAAAAAACAACAAAAATAAAAAGTTATGAAAAGCCTTTACAACACCACCCCGGCAGCCACTACAGTAAATGCGGTAAGAAACAATACAAGGGCAACAAGGGTACAACCGAAGTATGATGAAAAATTCGGCAAAGATGCGGAAGCTTCATTTGCAGGGGTGTTCTTTATGGTAATTCCAATTCTTTTTATTGCCTTTTGTTTACTTACATCTGTGAAAAACGATGGATACGAAATGTTTATGACTGTTGTAGCAACGGGAGCGCTGGTGTTGCGGGTTATTGCTACGGTTTGGGTAGAGAAAATTTCAAAGGAACTGAACCGGAATACTACACAATGGATGACACTGGCGTTTTTTCTGCCCGGAACCGCGCTTACCATTATCGGTCAGAAAAAGAAATTATACAATCCGGAAGAATGGAGAAAACACCTGTACCAAAATACCAGGACGGTTTCTTTCGGCAAAGCAGCACATACTGCACAGCCCCAATCTTTGCAGCTGGCTTCATAGATCGCAGATATCGCCGATTTGAAAATATGATTAACGCGGAGGTGTTTTGACGATAGAAGAAGAGGACCGGCCAGGTCCTCTTCTTCTATCATATATAATCATATTTTCAAATCAGCGATATCTGCGATCAGTCTTTAATAAACGGAAAATGTGCATACCTGTAAACGGGCTTTTGTAATTGTGTACGTAATTTTTTAAACGATTCGGAAGGGCCCTTGGTGGCGAACATATTAATAAGCCAGGCGGGAAGGGAGCCGCCGGGATCGCACTGAAGGAAATATTCAACCCTGACAAGAGTTTTAGAGATGGGGGTGAAGGTCCATTTGGCAATGGACTGAGAAACCCTTACGATGCCCGGTTTCAGCGGAACCATATCAGACACATTGATGGCTTCGAGCGTTGTTATTCTGGAAACCGGGTCCTGAACCACGGAGATATGGGCAACAAAATCGCGGTTGGAGGCCGGCCAGGGAAAGGAAAGCTCTGAATAATAGTATACTTCAGACGGGGAAACCTGTTTCAGCACTTTCACAGATTTGGTACTATATACCCACTCGGCCGTTGCGTCTATATCAAGCATTACCGCAATAATGGCGCTAAGGGTAGCCGGAACATGGGTAACAACACGAATGGCGTTGATCCTGGACCCGGGGACTTCGGCTGTGTAAATAGTAATACTGTCTTTAGATGATTTTTGTTTCCAGTTCAGGTTTTGGGAATAGGCAGAGATACAGGAAAAACAGAGCACACAAAAGGTGAGGATACGTAGCATAGTCGCTCAAAAATACAACCCTCCCGCCGAAAAGGGTTAAAAAACGCCCCCACCCACCGTACAAATACGCTTGTCGGCCACCAAAACCCCTGCTACATTTGTCTCGTAATCAGGAAACTAAAACAATTAGTCAAAAAAATACTAAAAAAATTAGTGTGCGTAACTAAAACTTCTTATTTTTACGTCTCCATTAATTTTGATCCATTAAAATTCTAAACAATGAGCAACGCAGAAAAACTGAAGGCACTGAAGCTGACGATCGACAAGATCGACAAGGATTATGGCAAGGGTAGTGTAATGATGATGAATGAAAAAAGCCAGGATGCGATGGAGGTGATCTCCACCGGTTCTATCGGGCTCGACACTGCGTTGGGTGTTGGTGGTTTACCCAAAGGAAGGATTATAGAAATATATGGCCCGGAGTCTTCAGGAAAAACAACCATTGCCATCCATGTGATAGCGGAGGCGCAGAAAAAAGGTGGCATGTGTGCTATTATTGATGCGGAGCATGCGTTTGACAGTTCTTATGCGCAGAAGCTGGGCGTAGATGTAGACAACCTGCTTATTTCGCAACCGGATTATGGTGAGCAGGCCCTGGAAATTGCCGACAGGCTGATACTTTCGGGCGCACTGGATGTGGTAGTGATAGATTCGGTAGCCGCCCTGGTTCCGAAGAGTGAGCTGGAGGGAGAAATGGGAGACAGCAAAATGGGTCTGCATGCGCGATTAATGAGCCAGGCCTTGCGTAAGCTAACGGCAACGATTAATAAAACCAACACGGTATGTATTTTTATTAACCAGCTCCGCGAAAAGATCGGCGTAATGTTTGGCAACCCCGAAACAACAACCGGAGGAAACGCCCTTAAATTCTATGCCTCCGTTCGCCTCGATATCAGGCGGATGACACAGATCAAAGACGGCGATGCCGCTGTGGGTAACCACGTAAAGGTAAAAGTGGTAAAGAACAAAGTGGCACCACCCTTCCGTGCCGCGGAATTCGATATCATTTTTGGAGAAGGCATCAGCAAGCTGGGTGAAATCATAGATATCGGCGTGGAACTGGGAATTGTGCAAAAAAGTGGAAGCTGGTTCAGCTATGAAAGCAATAAGCTGGGGCAGGGCCGCGATTCAGTAAAAACCCTTCTCCACGATAATCCCGAACTGGCTAACGAAATTGAAGCCAAAATTCGTGCGAAAGTAGCCGCCGTAACAGAAGCAAAAGCAGCTGCTGAGGCATAAAAGAGGCATAAAAGAGGTATAAAAACATAGCACCCGCTTATAAAAGTTTGATGGATGGTTTAGTTAGTAATGCCGCCCCCTTTGGGGCGGCTTTTTTAATCGAAGGAGTTGCCGAACAGCAAGATCCCGTTGACACGCCTGAAGAAACGGATAGCAGCGAAGAAAGAGTTAGTTGGTTTGTTTTCAGGAAAAGAGCGGCAAACAGGATTTACAAATAGAAAAAAACTAAAACCCAATAGAAAACCACTAAAAACAACCTGTGTTAATCCCACCTGACCGTAAAATCCAAATTCTGACCTTGGCCGGAATTCCATATATTTAGGTGAACTAACTGTATTTCCTTGTTCTATCCCCTGATTAAGATTTGGGTCCGCCTGGCCCTTCGCATATTTATAAAAGACGTTACCATCACCCATCCCCGGGCCCTGCAAACAACTGGTCCCGTACTTATCACCGCTAACCATCCCAACTCTTTTCTGGATGCCATTATCATCGGTGCCGCCTATCAACATCCTATCCATTTTCTGGCGCGCGGAGACGCTTTCAGCAAACCCTGGCACGCAAAACTCCTCCGCCTCCTGCAAATGATCCCCATTTATCGCCTGAGCGAGGGCAAAGAAAACCTGGCCCTGAACGAAGAAGCTTTCAGGAAAAGCAGGGAGGTCTTAGCCGCTAACGGCGTGCTGCTGATATTTATTGAGGGCATTTGCGTTAATAAGCACGAACTGCAGCCTTTTAAAAAAGGAGCGGCACGGATAGCACTGGACTGTAAACAGATACCCGGCATGAAAGTGCTGCCCATGGCAATCGCCTACCATTCATTTTGTCGCTTTGGCAAGTCCATACAGATCAGCTGCGGAGAACCCATTCCGGTAGATACGCTTTTACCTTTCGAAGAGGAAACTAAAAATATGCGCTATATGAATAGTGTGTTGTTCAAAGAAATTGAAACCAGGATTCTCCCACCGGAAAGCAAGCAGTCCGCCTCGCTTATTTACCGGGTACCCGCAACCATCGGCAGGATACTTCATTGGCCGCTCTATAGAATACTTAGCGCCAGGATCGCCCGGAAAACAAAAGGAACCGTTTTCTATGATTCCGTTTTATTCGGTGCGTTGCTCCTGGTTTACCCGGTCTATCTTTTATGCCTGCTCATTCTGTTACTGTTGCTGGGAAGCCCCCTATTGATAACATTGCTTGTTGTGCTGCTTCATCCTGTTACGGCCCGCTACGCGGTTCAGTACGGGTGATGAATAACAGCGGGGTTGGCTTATCTTCATCACAGATTTCAATTGACAAATATGGCATCTATTAAAATACTAGGCGCAAGAAAAAAAATAGCCCTCGTAGCCCATGATCATAAAAAAGCCGATCTGATGGAATGGGCGGTACATAATAAAACGGCACTCGCAAAGCACGAGCTGGTAGCTACCGGAACAACAGGTAAATTGTTGGAAGAAGCTCTCGACAGGCCCATAAAAAAATTACTAAGCGGTCCGCTGGGTGGCGATCAGCAGATAGGTGCCATGATTGCCGGCGGCGAAATAGACATGATGTTCTTTTTCTGGGATCCTATGCACGCACAGCCCCACGACAGTGATGTAAAAGCCCTGTTGAGATTATGTATCGCCTGGAACCTTCCCATGGCCTGCGACAGGGCAACCGCGGATTTTTTAATGACATCCCGCTTCATGCACGAGCAGTACGAAGCCACGCTTCCCGATTATACCGATTACCTCAACCGGGCAATCAAGGAAGAGGAATAAAACAATAAACCATCTACCATGAAGACCCTGATCGTATTTCTGTTTACCCTGATTACCATTACGCCCACGCCGGCACAAGACACTATCTCAAAATCCGATATACCTGCGGCAGCCAGGCTGCTGGACCTGCATTTTACACCCAGGGAGATAGACACCATGTATGAAGGTGTGAAAGAAAATTGGCAGGGCTACCAGCAGATGCACAAACAAACGCTGAAGAACAGCGTTCCGCCAACACTATGGCAAAGTCCTGTTTTACCCGGGATGGTATTCAACGAAAAACAGGAAAAGATAAAATGGAACCTGCCCGCTAATGTGCAGTTGCCCGCCAATAAAAACGACCTGGCATTTTATAGCCTGCTGCAACTTTCCTCGCTCATAAAAAACAAAAAAATAAGCTCAGTAGAACTAACACAGTTCTTTATCGACCGGATAAAAAAATATGGAGATACCCTGCAGTGCGTTATTTCCATAACGGAAGATATTGCCCTGCAACAGGCAAAGGAAGCGGATGCGGAATTAGCCGCAGGCAACTACCGTGGCCTTCTCCATGGTATACCCTATGGACTGAAAGACCTTTTTTCAGTTAAGGGTACCAAAACCACCTGGGGTGCCGCACCGTATAAAAACCAGGAGATACCCGAAGATGCTTACGTATACACCCGCCTGCATGAAGCCGGCGCAGTTTTAGTTGCCAAATTTACCCTAGGCGCATTGGCCATGGGTGACTACTGGTATGGCGGCCGTACCAAAAACCCATGGAACCTGGCAACAGGTTCTTCCGGTTCCTCGGCCGGTTCTGCATCGGCTACCGTTGCGGGTCTGGTACCCTTTGCTATCGGCACAGAAACCTGGGGATCTATTGTATCGCCATCATCTACCTGCGGTGCCACAGGGTTGCGCCCAACATTTGGCAGCATCAGCAGAACGGGTGCCATGACACTAAGCTGGAGCCTCGACAAAGCGGGCCCCATTTGCCGCAGTGCCTCAGACGCCGCTATTGTGTTCAACTATATTCATGGAACAGATGGCTATGACATGAGTGCCGTAAATAAGCCCTTTAACTATAAGCCCAACACGGATATCAAAAAGCTGAAAGTGGCGTACGCCAAAAATTATTTCGATAAGATAACAGATACCAGTCGCAACGAATGGAAAGTACTGGAAACCTATAAACAACTCGGCGTGCAATTAATACCGGTTAATTTTCCAGATAGCGGGGTATACAATTTCAACATCATGGATATCGTGATCAGTGCCGAGGGTGCCGCCGCATTTGATGATTTTACCCGTAATAATGTGGATGATGAAATGACAAGACAGGGAAAATTTGACTGGCCCAACACTTTCAGAATATCCAGGTTAATGTCGGCCGTTGAATATATCAACGCAAACCGCCACCGCTACCTGCTGATGCAGAAAGTAAATGAGGCGATGTCATCTATTGACGTATTGATTTGCCCAACCCGCGGAAGCGGTAACCAGGGCGCGATTACCAATTTAACGGGTCACCCGGTAGTTTGCGTGCCAACGGGTTTTGACAAACGCTTTAACCTGCCCACCAGCATAACGCTGATAGGAAAGCTATATGACGAAGCCACCATCCTGCTGGCAGCAAAAGCTTACCAGGAAGCAACACCCTGGGATGAAGCGCATCCGGCATTATTTAAATAGAACTTCAAATAATCCATATTCAATACAAGCAGATGAAAAGAAATCTCGTGGCACTTGCGATACTAGCAGTCGTGTTTTCGCAATCGGCCCATGCACAGAAAGCAATAACCGGGTTTACCGAAAAAAACTCCGCGGCACAAAAACAGCTGGAGCAAAAATTCGACGCGCTGCTGAGTGCACCGCGATTGGGGCAAACCATCCGGGAACTATCCGCCAAGCCTCACTATGTGGGATCGGTGGGCGGCAAGGAAGTGGCTGAGAATATTCTAAACAAGTATAAGAGCTGGGGATGGGACGCGAAGATTGAAACCTACCAGGTTTTATTTCCCACACCCAAAACAAGAGTTTTGGAAATGACGGCACCGGGTCTTTACAAGGCACTGCTCAAAGAACCAGCCCTGAAGGAAGATGCAACCTCCGGCCAGGAAGACCAGCTGCCAACCTATAACGCCTGGAGTGCGGATGGTGATGTAACAGGAGAACTGGTATTCGTAAATTATGGTTTGCCGGAAGACTACGAAAAACTGGATGCCCTGGGCATAGATGTGAAAGGAAAAATTGTTATTGCCAAATACGGAAGGAGCTGGAGAGGGATAAAACCGAAAGTAGCCCAGGAACATGGCGCACTGGGATGTATCATTTACTCTGACCCGAAAGATGATGGATATTACCAGGGAGAGGTTTACCCGAAAGGCGCGTTTAAAAATGAGTATGGCGTTCAGCGCGGCTCTATCATGGACATGGTAATTTATCCGGGCGATCCGCTCACCCCCAACATCGGCTCTACGGAAAATGCAAAACGGCTCGACCGGATGCAGGCAACCAATCTTTTGAAGATCCCTGTATTACCTATCAGCTATCACGATGCAAAACCATTGCTGGAAGCACTGGAGGGCCCGGTGGCACCGGCTGAATGGAGGGGCGGCCTGCCGTTTACCTATCATGTTGGACCGGGCAAAACAAAAGTGCACCTGAAAGTTGATTTTGACTGGAAAATCCGTCCCGCTTATAATGTGATTGCTACGATAAAAGGATCGGAGTTTCCTGATCAGTGGGTATTGCGCGGAAACCATCACGATGCCTGGGTTAATGGCGCCAACGATCCTATCAGCGGCCAGGCGGCTTTGCTGGAAGAAGCAAAAGCAATTGGAGAGCTTGTGAAAGGCGGCTGGCGACCCAAACGTACGTTGGTGTACTGTTCCTGGGATGCGGAAGAACCGGGACTGATGGGCTCTACGGAATGGGTGGAAGACCATGCCAAAGAATTGCAGGAGAAAGCGGTGGTATATATCAATTCCGATGGCAATGCGCGCGGATTCTTAAACGTATCAGGCTCACATGCGTTGGAAACGCTGGTAACCGAAATCAGCAAAGACGTAACAGATCCGCAAACAAATGTGACCGTGTTTGAAAGGGAGCGCGCGCAAAGAGCTGTAAAAGCACCGGCAGCAAAAGAAAAAAAAGAGGCCCTGGCCAAAACCAGCTTTGTAATGGAGGCCATGGGCTCAGGCTCGGACTATTCTTCATTTATCCAGCACCTGGGCGTTCCTTCGCTCGATATGGGATACGGTGGCGAAAGCAGCGGCGGAGAATACCATTCCATTTATGATTCGTATGATGACTATGTAAAATTCAAAGACCCGACTTTTGAATACGGGATTGCTTTATCTAAAACAGCGGGCCGGGCCGCGTTACGTATGGCAGACGCGGACGCCCTGCCCTTTGACTTCAGGAGCCTCCAAAAAACAATCAGCGGTTATGTAAGAGAGCTGATAGCAAAAACCGAACAGTTACGGGAAACTACCGCGGCAGAAAACGAAGTAATCAAAGCCAACGGTTATGGGCTGGCCAATGATCCCAAAGAAAAATTAAAACTGCCGGTGGCCAAACCCGATGTTCCCTACCTCGATTTTTCGCCGCTGCAAAATGCACTGGCGGAATTGGAAAAAAGCAGTAATGATCTCGCGGTAGCCTGGAACAAAACGGTAGTAAGCGAAGCCGGTAAAGAAAAGCTGAACCAGGCACTATACCAGGCGGAACAGCAATTATTAACAGCAACCGGCCTTCCACGCCGCGGATGGTATCGTCACACGCTGTATGCACCAGGCTTTTACACGGGCTATGGCGTAAAAACAATGCCGGGTGTACGCGAAGCCATTGAACAAAGAGAGTGGAAAGAAGCGGGAGAACAAATTACAATAGCGGCCGATGCCATCAGGAGATTGGCGGGGTACCTGAAATCCCTGATTTGAGAACGGGGTAGTGTATTACTTAATTCAATAGCGTGAAAACAGCCTGTTCGTTTCTTTTCTTCCTGCTTACCCTGGGCGCCATGGCGCAAAAGCCGCTGCCAATTGGCGGCTTGCGTTTAATAGGGGTGCATGATATTCCGCATAACCTTTCCTATAAAGGAACAACGGTAGGAGGATTGTCGGGCATTGACTATAACAGGGATCGTGACGAGTACTATATGATCTGCGATGACCGGTCGGCCATAAACCCCGCACGCTATTATACCGCTAAGATTGCATTCAACAGCAGGAAGATCGATAGTGTTTATTTTGTGAATGTAACAACCTTGCTTTCGCGTGAAGGAACGGCATATCCCCATTCGAAGCAGGACCCTGCACATACACCGGATCCGGAAGCCCTGCGCTATAATCCTCTAACCCGGCAGATGATTTGGACCAGCGAGGGGGAAAGAATTGTAAAGCCGAATGAGACAGTACTTGAAAATCCGGCGATCACGATTATATCGCCCGATGGTAAATTCGTAGATACATTTCCGTTACCGGCTAACCTGGTCATGTCTCCAAAAGAAAAAGGCCCAAGGCAGAACGGTGTGCTGGAGGGCTTAACCTTTGCGGAGCATTTTAAAAAGCTTTATATAAGCCTGGAAGAACCGTTGT
This sequence comes from Sediminibacterium sp., assembly GCA_965229175.1. Classification (GTDB taxonomy): domain Bacteria; phylum Bacteroidota; class Bacteroidia; order Chitinophagales; family Chitinophagaceae; genus Sediminibacterium. Next base: position 229,424 of record CBDDIT010000059.1, read on the forward strand.
ACGAAGACGGTCCCCGCGCCGATACCATGGCCGGCAAAGCTTTTGTGCGGATGTATGAGTTTGACATGGCATCCAAGCACAATACTGCGCAATATGCCTATCTGCTGGATCCTGTAGCTTTCCCGGCCACCCCGCCCGATGCTTTTAAGGTGAATGGAATTCCGGATATCCTTTCTGTCGGCGGAAAGCAAATGCTGGTGCTGGAAAGATCGTTTTCAACCGGTAGACTGCCCTGTACCATTAAAATTTACCTGGCCGACCTTTCAGTGGCTTCGGATATCAGCGCAATAGCATCGCTGAAAGCAAATAAGCGGTTCAAACCGGCGCAAAAAAAATTGCTGCTCAACATGGACGAACTGGGTTTGTATGTGGACAATGTGGAAGGAATTACATTGGGTCCCGATCTTCCGAATGGCCACAAAACACTGGTGCTGGTAGCGGATAATAATTTTTCGGTGGTAGAAAAAACACAGTTCTTTTTATTTGAGGTGTTACCGGAGAAATAAGATCATTTACTTTACCAGGTATCAATTATTATCTCTGTTGCCTTTTTCCATAAGCCATTGTTATTCTTAACCAACACCAGTTTTTCAATCCCGCTTCTGAAATTATCCTTGATTGAAACAATAAATAACCCAATCCCTTTATTACGATCGAGATACACCCTTGAAAAAGCGACTGATCCTATCCGCCCGGGAACTCTATGTGAGTTTATTTTATCTTCAGGGATCAATTGGTATTTTCCTGTATTGGTAATCAGCCCAATATTCAAATCCCTCTCCATCGTGTCTAAGCCCGATTGTTCCAAAAGATGGAGGTATTCTTTTTTGCTGGGGAAGGAACCGGATAATTGGTTTAATGCATCTGAAATTGCAGATTTCCAATAGGGAGGAACAACCATCCTATTGTATACTCCAATCATTATTGAATCGGTGCTTATTACTGCTGTATCATTTGGCGCGGATCTTACTGAGTGATAGGTATATGCCAGCGTATCAATGGCATCTATAAAACAATCATTAATAACCTGCTGTTCTGTTGCTGCATCTGTTTGCGGAGTTGTTTTACATGAAAAGACAACAAATATTGATAGAAAAAAAAGCGAGTATTTCATCAGGTCTAAAAAATTACTACCAGTAATCAACAGCGGAATTAACAGGCTGACGCTTAATACTGACCGGGTCTACCTCATAATAATTTTATTTAGCGACACTTACAGACTAATCTGAGAATTGAATTAAGCCGTCTAAAAAAGTACAAATCAAAGCGTCTATTAATATAATTTGTTATTCCTCTGGATTTTGTATTCTCATTGTTCACTTAGAAAGCCAACATGTCCCTTCTTAATTGCTATTAGAAAGATCATAGTAAATAATTCTCGCCAAAGAGTCAACTTTTTTAGATTTATAGAGTTCCAAACAATCTAACTTATATGCAACTTTTCCATAAGAGGACTCGTGTTTACCTGTGTCAAACTGAACTCTTTTGGCATCTATATAAACTTTGTAGGCAATACTGTCTAGTGCTGACATGTATTTGCGTGCAAAGTCACCTCCGTAAACACTTATTAGATCTGCAATTAATCCACTGCTTATATCAACAGAATCAACTCCTACGAAATTTTTAATGTTATAGTCCAAACACTTACAATAAGTCAGTTGTTTGATCAGTTCAATATCTTTTGAGCGAATGCTCTTTCGAGTAATATTACAGGATAAACCAATAATTATTATGATAAAAAATAAAAGTCTATTTTTTTTCACTTTGTATCAATTAAGGATAAACAAATAAATATCTTTTACACCACCAGTACAAGAATAATAAGCGTGCCCTGAAGCAAAAGATCCATCTGGCCTCGGAAGCCCCAACCGGTTGCTAAACATTGGCAACATTTGTCAAAACAGTCTGTATTTCAACAATCGGAAGCTCAAAAATATATCACTGATATTAGTTTACAATGGTGATTTACAACCAGCGGAAGAAACAAGCCACCCTAACCATCCTATGTTTTGTAGTAACGCAACTACAAATTAGTTGCCTATTTAACATCCCCTTTCGTTCCCCAACCCCTGCTGGCATACAAATTGAAGTGATAGGTAAAAAGGGAGCATCATGAAAAAAATACAATGGCTGCTGGGCATGGTAGTAACTCTGTTTGTGCTGGCCGGATGTGGCAAACAGGTGTATGTGCAGAAAGACAATTCCGTAGACTTCAGCAAGATAAGAACCTATTCCTGGGTAGCGGCCCAGCGCGACAGCGGAACCAGGAGATCGGGTAACAGCCTGGTTGACAGTAAAATAAAAGCAAGTATCAATAACAACCTTTCGGCCAACGGCTGGCGGGAGGTGAGAAGAAACCCCGACGTATACCTGGTATACGATGTAGATGTACAACGCGAACGCGTAAATGTGAGCGACCCCGTGTACAGTCAGCCAATGACCCGTTGGTATTATAGCTATTATAGAAGAGGCTTTGTTCCTGTGTATTATCCTTCCCAATTGCTGGGGTATAACGACAGGACGCAGGTGGTTAATAGCGGAACCCTTACCCTTACGGTAACGGACGCAAGGACGGACAAAACTATTTGGCAGGGCTGGACAACCTCGGAGGTAGATGGAAGAAGGCTTAGCGACAAAGAAATAGATGACAACGTGAAAGCGATTGTAAAGAAACTGGAAGAAGCCAATAAAGAAATACGATAATACATTACCGATCCAATATCCCGGCCATTCCGAATTTTCGGGATGGCCTTTTTTTGGATTAACTTTGAGCTACTATGCCCTTCAACCTTAAATCTCCTTTTCCCCCGGCTGGTGATCAACCGGCTGCCATAGCACAACTAACAGAGGCTGTTGAGAATGGCGAACAGTTTCAAACCTTGCTGGGTGTAACCGGCAGCGGTAAAACATTTACCATTGCCAACCTGATTCAAAATACCCAGCGGCCCACCCTGGTGCTCACCCATAATAAAACCCTGGTGGCGCAGCTGTACGGCGAGTTCAAACAGTTTTTCCCGGATAATGCCGTAGGTTATTTTGTAAGCTACTACGATTACTATCAGCCCGAAGCTTACATGCCCGTTAGTGATGTATACATTGAAAAAGACCTGAGCATAAACGAAGAACTGGACAAGCTACGGTTACAGGCAACTTCCCAATTGCTGAGCGGCAGAAGGGATATTATCGTGGTAGCCAGTGTGAGTTGTATCTACGGTATGGGTAACCCCACAGAGTATGAGAATGGTATCATCCGGATAAAAAAGGGCCAGGTACTTTCGAGGCAGGGGTTCCTGCATAGCCTGGTGAACTCATTGTATAACCGTTCACAGGGGGATTTTACGAGGGGAACCTTTCGTGTGAAAGGAGATACGGTGGACATCAATTTACCTTATGTGGATTTTGGTTACCGCGTTACTTTTTTTGGAGATGAAATTGAAGAGATCGAAAGCATTGAAACCTCAAGCAGTAAACGGATAGGAGTGATGGATAACGCGGCGATATTTCCCGCAACGCTTTACCTGGCACCCAAGGAGATGATTGTAAATGTGATGCACGAAATACAGGATGAGATGATGGCGCAGGTGGAGTATTTTAAGAGTACCGGTAAGTATATTGAAGCGCAGCGATTGAAAGAAAGAGTGGAATATGATATTGAAATGATTCGCGAGCTGGGTTATTGCAATGGGATAGAAAACTACTCAAGATTCTTTGATAGACGCAAGCCCGGAACCCGGCCGTTTTGCCTGCTGGATTATTTTCCCAAAGATTTTTTATGTGTGATTGATGAGAGCCATCAAACCATTCCGCAGGTGGCGGGCATGTATGGTGGCGACAGGAGCCGGAAACTGGTGCTGGTGGATTATGGCTTTCGTTTACCCAGCGCGATGGATAACAGGCCGCTGAATTTTCATGAGTTTGAATCGCTGATCGGGCAAACTATTTTTGTAAGCGCAACGCCGGGAGATTATGAGCTGGAGAAAACAGGCGGTGTGGTAGTGGAGCAGATCGTTCGTCCCACCGGTTTGCTGGACCCGCCCATCGAGATCAGGCCCAGCGTTAACCAGATAGACGACCTGCTGGAACAGATAGACCTTACCGTTAAGAAGGGCGACAGGATACTGGTAACAACCCTTACCAAACGCATGGCCGAAGAGATGGACAAATACCTGGGGAGAATTAATATCAAATCAAAATATATCCATAGTGATGTGGATACCCTGGAACGTGTTGAAATACTAAGGCAGCTGCGATTGGGTGAGATAGATGTGCTGGTGGGGGTGAACCTGTTAAGAGAAGGTCTTGATCTTCCCGAAGTTTCTCTGGTTGCCATATTGGACGCAGATAAAGAGGGCTTTTTAAGAAATGAAAGAGCCTTAACACAGACAGCGGGCCGGGCGGCAAGAAATGTAGATGGGTTGGTTATATTTTATGCCGACACGATAACGGAAAGCATGCAGCGCACGATTGATGAAACAGGCCGCCGCCGCGAGAAGCAGGTACAATACAATATCGAACACGGCATTACACCCAGAACGGTAACAAAGAGTATAGAACAGATCATGGCACAGGGTTCGGTACTGGATATAAAGGGCTACGATCCCTCCAACCCATACGCGCTGCAGCGGGAAGGCCAGATTGTTGCACCAAAAGCCGCGGAAGAACAGGAAAATTACCAAACCATTCCGCAAATGGAAAGAGCCATCAGCAAAACAAAAAAAGAAATGGAGAAAGCCGCGCGCGATCTTGATTTTATTGAGGCGGCCAGGCTAAGAGATGAAATGTTCCGACTACAGAAAGAACTGGAGGCTATGAAATAGGATTGCGGAAAGCGCAGATCTTTACTGATTTTTGAAATTCGTTTTTAGTGGGCATCTAAGCCAGATAGCCGTGTCTTTTTTCTTGTAGATAATAAACCCATTCTTCTGTAAAACTTTCAGCGAGCCGATATTGCCGGTTTCTGTTTCCGCCATCATCGTACGGATTCCCTTTTGTTGGCTGGCCCAATCCAGCATACCGGCAACAGCTTCCGTCATGTAGCCATTCTGCCTGTATTCGTCATATATGCCATAGCCGATCTCTATTTCTCCTTTTTGATCGGGCTCACCTTTAAAAAAAAGATCACCCACCGAAATCCGTTCCTTCTTCAGAAAAAGGGTCCATAGGGTAACAAACCTGAAATCGGTATTTGAGTTGGCAACCCTGGGAAGAATAGTTTGTTCAAGGGCCTCCGCCAGTTGCGGAGAAAACCTCCGGCCGGCGGGTTGCAGGCCCAGCTCTGTTTCCAGCGAAGGGTCGCAATGTATATATTTCACCAACTGATCGTAGGATAAGGGATATATCAGCAGCCGCCCGGTTTCTATCATCAGGTCCGTTATTTTCTGATGATAAGGTAGGAACCGATCACCAATAAAACAACACCGAGTAATTTAACAGGGTTAAAGGAGGATTGCGGTAAGCCAAACAAGCCAAAATGATCGTAGATCAGGGCTACCAGCATCTGTCCGCCGATCAATAACACAAAAGAATTGGCGGAGCCGATCTTTTGTACAGAGAAAATAACGGCGGTTACAATAAAGGCACCCAGTACACCGCCTGTGTATTTGTATAAAGAGATATGACTAAAATCTGAAACGGAAGGGATGCTTTGGCGTGTGGCCACAATGATAATGCCCAGGAATACGGTACCTACCACAAACGAAATAAAAGCCGCCAGCCAGGGATTATTAACGGCCACTTTAAGCTGGCTGTTTATCCCGGCCTGCGTTGTAAGTGCAATACCTACCACAAAAGGCAGAAAGTAGAAAAAGTATTTCATTTGTTATCTAAAGCTTTTCGTAGAGGGCGCGGAGCTTTTCGCGTGTCATGATCTTTTCCCAATCCCTGCCCAGCGCGTTTTCCCAAAGCGGCTTCATTCCCAGTGATACATTTATCATAGTATCGAACTGCTCATCGGTTAAGCCTTTGCAGATACCAACAGGGATCTCGATATTGTTTTTGGCCACCATGTATTTAAACTCTTTCACACCGGCAGGATAATATTCTTCAAGATGATTCATTACAATGCAGTTTCCAATACCATGTTTGGTACCCAGCAGGTAACTAAGTCCATAACTTACCGCGTGCGCTACGCCTACCTGCGAATAAGCGATACTCATGCCGCCCGCATAAGACGCCATCATTAGTTTATCATCAGACTCATCATCCCAGCCATCTTTCTTAACATATATCTCCTGGCACAGCTGCAAAGCTTTCTCTCCGTAGCTTTTACTGAATTCATTCAGGAAAGTACCTTCCAAACTCTCAATGCAATGTATATAGCAATCCATGCCCGTATAGAAGCGTTGGTTAACCGGTGCGTCTTTGGTAAGCTCCGGATCCAGTACAATCTGGTCGAATGGGGTAAAGTCGCTGTTCATGCCCAGTTTGCGGGTAGGGCCTGTTAACACAGTAGTGCGACTAACTTCGGCCCCGGTTCCGCTAAGGGTTGGGATGCCGGCTTTGTATACGCCGGGATTTTTAACCAGGTCCCAGCCCTGGTAATCAGCCGAAGATCCCGGGTTGGTCATCATTAAAGAAACCGCTTTGGCAAGATCCATGGCCGATCCGCCTCCGATACCAATGATACCGCTAACCGTTCCAAATTCCTCTTTCAGTGCCTTTGCCAGCGCATCCACCTGCAGGGTCTTGGGTTCATAGGTTACATCTACAAAAACAATCTTATCGTTGCCTCGCAAAGGCACGCGGCTGGCCAAAGGTTTTCCCTCAAAAAAATGGTCAACCAGGAAAATCATAGGTGCGCCGGCTTTTCTTTGGGGTGCCAGTATTTCATCCAACTGATTAAAACTGCCACGCCCATACACAACGTAGCCAACCATCTTAAAATTGCGAAAACTCATGCGGCAGATATTTGTGCAAACCTACGGAATAAAGAGAATATGAGGGAGGAGTGTAACATTGACAATTGCTCACTGTCCTACTCCAACTCGTTGCATCTCATCCCCTGCACCACCGGATGATCGCTTAATGGCTTTAAGCGGCTTTCCAAAACGCCAGGTTATTGCGATATTGAAAACGCGGCTGTCTCTTCTCAATAAGAAATACTCTGTTGCGCCGGGAAAATCAGTATCTCCTTCCATTACCTGGGTAAAGAAGATATCACGCACATTTACTTTTAAAGTAGCTTTCTTTTTAAGTATCGGCCTTGAAATACCGAGAGACAGCTGCCCGGTTGGGCGAAGCAACTCCTGCAGATCGTTACGCGCTTTGGTGGTATAGGAGCCGGAAACTTCTCCCGAGTACACCGAACCCAGCCGCAACTGGTTATTCATGGTAAAATTCATCTGGGAAACACTGGAAGCATAATCCAGGTTCTGGTATCCCTTCAGCTCTTTGTGATTGTAGATAACCTGCCCGGATAGCGACCACCATTTGGCGGGGTTTGCCTGAATGGCCATAGAAACAGCCAGGTTGTACATTTTGCCAACATTGCCATTGGTGTATACCAGTATATCCGTTCCCTCGGAAAGAAAGATCTGCGAAAAATAATCTTTGATCACACTATAAGCAACGGTTGTGGTGAGTAATTGCCTGAACTGGTGACTTAACTCCATATTCCAGCTGTACTGGGGCTGAAAAAACGGATTGCCACGTTCGTAAGTGTATTTATTAATTATGGTAACAAAGGGGTTCAGCTTTTGAAAGGGCGGACGGTCTATACGCCTGCCGGCCGTCAGGGTGAAGGTATGAGAAGAGTCTGCACGGTAACTCAGGTAACCTGATGGAAACAATCCCGAATAGTTTTTTGAGAAAGCAGAATCGCCTCTCGCGCTGTTGCCAAGCTGGTGGCCATTATAGTGTGTATTCTCATACCGAACGCCAGCCTGGAAACTGATGCGGTTAAGTTTCTGTTCAAAGCTGGTATACAGGGCCTGTATTTCTTCCTTGTATAAAAAGTGATTGCTTTTGCCGAGGTCTGTTTTCCAGGTATTGCCATCAAAAATATCGTAGGCGGCGGTGTTGTCTGTGTGAATGCTTGAAATTTTATAGCCCGATTCGAGCTTTCCATCTTTCCCCAACTGTAAATGGTGATCGGCTTTGGCCGAAAAAATTTTGATGGAAGCGGGAAGGTCGCCGCGCGTGTTTTCCAGGTATCCGCCGGCAGTAAGCAGTGAGCTGCCAAAAGCCTGTGTATTATGAATATTGTATTTGAGAATATCTATATCAGCGGAAATATCCTGTGTTTTACTGAAGTTATGTTTGGCATTGAAATTAATGCCGCCATTCTGAAAAATATTGGTGCTGGTACCAATGGTTCGGATGCTTGAATCGGTACCACCACTTTTATTTTGCCAGTCGGCCTGCGCATCATTGTAGTTTTTCCTGTCCACAGAAGTACCCGTAAACACAAACCCTACGGTTGTTGCAGCACTGGCATAAAAATCAACGCCGGTTTTAAGTGTGTTGGTAAAGTTCTTATTGATAAACATGGAGAACTGGTCCAGTGTGGACTGTAAAGCACCGGTGTTGGTATAGTATTTCCGTAAAGCATAAATACTGAAAAAGCCTTTGTTAAGGTTACTGCTATAGGTAAGAAAGGTGTTGAATTTTCCGTTACGGTAATTGAGCACCAGGCTGTTATTGCTTTTGGCATATTTACCCTGTCCGAAAGCCATTGTGAGCACGCCGTTAAAGCCAACCTGCTTGTTCTTTTTTGTTTTGATATTAATGATGCCGGCATTTCCATTCGCGTCGTATTTGGCGGAAGGGCTGGTGATCAACTCGATGGATTCAACCTGAGATGAACTCATGCCATTGAGCAGGTTATTGAGGTCGGCACCTGACAGATAAGTTTGCTTGTCATCAATCAATACCAGAACACCGGCCTTGCCCTGCAGGCTGATTCCACCGTTTTTATCCACCATAACCCCGGGCGATTTTTCCAGCACTTCCAGGATGGTGGTGCCGGTATTGGTAACGGAAGCGTCTACATTCACAATCACTTTTCCCTGCGATTGCTGGATAAACGGTTTGCGGGTGGTTGTCACTACACTTACATTTTCCAGGGTTTTGGCGGGAGATGGCAAACTAACCGACAGTTTTTTTCCAGCAAGAATTTCTTTGGTTACCGGAATCGTTTGTGTAAGAAACCCTGTAAAACTTGCTCTTAACAGGGAACCCTCCGCAATGGTAATGTAAAAAACAGAGGTGCCGTTTTTATTAGTGAGAGCAGATATCAGCAGTTTTTTTGTAGCAGGTTGAATGATTTCTATTACGGCACCTTCCAGTAGTTCTTTCTGTTCATTGGTTATGGTAACGGTTAATGTGGCAGGGGTTTGAACGGTTTGTCCCCGGCCCATACAAAAGCCTGCCAGTAATAAAAGGGATAAAAATATTCTCATTACCGGCAATTTAAAACAAACCAGCCGCTTATAAATTGTCTTTTTGTTGAGCGGTGATGAGCCGGGCTGCCCTTTCAAGGTCTTCGGGGGTATCAATCTCCACACCCATATAATCAGTAACCACCATTTTAAGGGGAATGCCGTTTTCCAGGTAACGCAGGCATTCAATTTTTTCAGCCGATTCCAGCGGGGTCATCTCCCAGTTTGTAAAAGAAATGAGAGCGCTTTTTCTAAATGCGTATACGCCAATATGTTCGTAGTAGACAATGGGAGTTTCTTTATTTCGGGCGAAGGGAATAACACTGCGCGAGAAAAGAAGGGAAAAAAGATTCTTGTCAACGGCTACTTTCACATAGTTAGGATCTTCAATAAATGCAGGATCTTTTATCACCTGCATCAGCGAAGCCACTTGTATTGCTTCTCCGTCCTTGCCATCAAAAACACGCAATAATTTTTCAAGTGGTTCACGTTTTACAAAAGGCTCATCGCCCTGCACGTTTACAACAATATCAATATCCATATCGGCAACGGCTTCTGCAATCCTGTCGCTGCCGCTTTCATGTTGCCGTTTACTCATCAGTGCCTTGCCACCGTTACTGGTAATTTCCTTAAAAATAATATCGCTGTCCGTTACCACAAAAACATCATCAAACAAACCTGTTACAATAGTATTGTCATACGTGTGCCTGATAACCGTTTTGTTACCCAGCAGCTGCATAAGTTTGGCGGGAAAACGCGAAGCCGCATAACGGGCCGGGATCATGGCAATTCTCTTCATGTTATTAATTTACCGCAAAGATGAGGTGGATCAGTAATCCGTTTTTATTTTTTTGTTGAACGGAACACCGAGCTGGAAACCCAGGCTTTCATCCTTGCTATCGTCCAGCACATCCAGCCCATAGCGGATCTGTTCCATAGGAGTATCATTATAAGTGCCGAAAAGCCTGTCCCATATAGAAAAGATATTTCCATAATTACTATCGGTTTGCGGCCTCATATAGTGATGGTGCACTTTGTGCATATTGGGAGAAACCAGGAACCAGCTCAAACCTTTATCCAGCCACAAAGGCAAACGGATATTGGCATGGTTAAACTGTGTGGCCACCACACTTAAACTCTGGTACATCATCAGCAGCCAGATAGGTGCGCCGCAAATAAATACACCAAAGAGCGTAAATACGGCGCGCAAAACACTTTCACCGGGGTGATGTCGGTTGGCTGTGGTGGTGTCTACATGCGTGTCGGCATGATGTACCATATGAAATTTCCACATCCATTTTATTTTATGCTCAATAAAATGAATCAACCAGGCCCCGGCCAGGTCGAGCAGCAACAAACCGGTTATAATAAACAACCATAAAGGCATGGGAACCCATTGGAGTATTCCAAAATGGTGCGAAACAACCCAGTTGCTGGTGGCAACAATAAGCAGGGCGAAAGCAAAGTTGATAAGGATCGTGGTAACGGTAAAGAAAATGTTTACAGCAGCATGCCGCCATTTATGATAGGTAAATCCAAACAGGGGAACAACACCCTCAACCATCCAGAAGAATGTAATACCACCCGCCAGAATCAACGCCCGGTGCAAACTGGGAATATGTTCGAAGTAACGAATAAGGTCCTGTAACATGGCAATACCGAATTAGAACCTTAAGGTAAGAAATAGATGAAGATGACCGGCAACCGTAACAGAAAATAGGTGTCACCGGTCATCCATCACACTAAACTAGTTATTCAGCATCAAAGGCATCACCAGCATCAGCAGGTCTTCTCCTTCGGCTTGTTCTGTGGGTTTGATAAGGCCGGCTTTGGTAGGAGTGGAAAGTTCCATTTTCACATCATCCGTATCGGCGGCATTCAGCATTTCAATGAGGAACTTGGCATTGAAGGCGATCTGAAGATCTTCGCCATCATACTGGCAGTTCATGCGCTCATTACCTTCAAAACTGAAGTCGATATCCTGGGCGGCCATTTGTAGTTCGCTGCCGGTAATATTCAAAGCTACCTGGTTGGTGCTTTTATTACTGAAAACGTTTACCCGGCGCAGAGCATTTTGGAAATCGGCCTTGCTTACGATCAGTTTATAGGGGTTGTCGGCCGGGATCACCACTTTATAGTCAGGGAAGCGGGCATCTATCAGGCGGCAGATCATTTGTGTGGACCCGTGGTTAACAAAGAGGTGGTTATTATTATAAGAAATGGTCAGCTCATCATCATTGTCGGGAAGCGCATTCTTCAGCAGGTTCAGGGGCTTTTTGGGAACGATGAAAGAGTCGGTTTTTGTTGCTTTTGTATCCAGCCTTTTATACCGAACCAGGCGGTGCGCATCGGTGGCAACAAACTGTACACTGTCTTTGGTGAGTTCAAAAAACACACCCGTCATGGCAGGGCGAAGATCATCGCTGCTAACGGCAAACAGGGTTTTGTTGATAGCCGTTAATAAAGCACCGCTGCTCATGGTAAAGCTGGTAGTATCATCGGCGGTAGGCTCTTTCGGGAAATTATCGGGGTTTTCGCCCATTACCTTGTATTTACCGTTATCGCTGGTGATTTCAACGGCAAAATTCTTATCAATATTGAATGTAAGTGGTTGATCTGCAATGTTTTTTAAAGAATCCAGCAGGATTTTGGCCGGGATACAAACTTTTCCGTTGGTCTTGCTTTCCACGTCCATCTGAACACGCATAACGGTTTCGAGGTCGGTAGCTACTACGTTCAATTTTTTATCCTCAATCTCAAACAGGAAGTCTTCCAGTATCGGCAGAACCGTATTGGCATTGATAACACCGCTGATCTGTTGCAGGTGTTTTAACAGGGAAGACGAAGAAACTATAAATTTCATTACTACAGAATTTAGGTTTGCAACAAACCTAACGCAAATAGTTAATATTCCGCAACCATTTTAACCACAGATTTCTCAGATTGTATAGTGGATTATGTGGATTTTGAGGAGGATTTCGCTGATCTTTATATTCTAATCAATACCTGTGAAAAGCAACCTCACACCCTTACTGGCGTATCCTAAAATAAAGCATTACTGCAGCTACCGGGAGCGGTGCCAGTACGAGGTGAGGGAAAAGCTTTTCACCATGGGCCTGTCTGCCCGGGATGTAGATGAAATGCTGTCGAGGTTAATAAGTGAGGATATTTTGAATGAAGAAAGGTTTAGTATTCATTTTGCCGGCAGCCATTTCAGGCAGAAAAAATGGGATAAGGTAAAGATTGTGCATGCGCTTCGACAAAAGCGGGTTAGCGAACCGAATATTAAAAAGGCTTTGCGCGAAATTGAAGACAGCGACTACCTTGCCAACCTGAAAAAGGCCGCGCAAACGAAATGGAACAGCCTTACGGAGGAACAATACATCAACCGCCAGGTTAAAACAACCGCGTTTTTATTACAGAAGGGGTATGAAGCTCCCATGATACGGGAAGCGATTAAAAGTATCAGGGAAGAAAAAAAGAGTACATGAAGAGGCGAATTGCCCGGAACACCATACTTATCATTGCTTGCTGCCTGTTGGCCGGTATTGTGCCTGCCCAGCAAGATCAGCATGCCTATAGCAAAGAGCTATCGTTTACAACCGATAATGATGCGTACCTGCTAAGGAAGGCAGACGCCTACTATACCAATGGTTTTTTCCTGCGTTACACAAAAGCGGCGGAGAGAAAAGGAATGAAAATTGCGCACTCTTTCGAGGCAGGACAAATGATCTTTACGCCACTGACCAGGATTACCAGTAAGCCCTCTGATGTAGACAGGCCTTATGCGGGCTACCTGTTTGCAAAATATAACAGGGCTTCTTTTCTGCCTGGGAATGTTATATTGCAGTATGGGGCTACTATGGGTGTGGTGGGGCCATCCTCGTTCGGGAAAGATGTACAAAACTGGTATCATTCCTGGCTGCACTATGGCCGTTTTACCGGCTGGGGTTACCAGGTGCAGGATGCCTGGGGTGTAGACCTTCATGTTAGCTATGCCCGAACATTGTGGCAGGATAGCAGCTGGATAAAACTGGTTCCTGTGGGTGAAGCAAAACTGGGAACCCATTTTACCAACGCCTCGATTGGGATGATTACCCATATCGGAAGGTTTTCGTCAAACGCGCACAGCACTTTATTTAATGCGAGGGTTGAACCGAAATCCCAGTCAACAAAATACCGGGCGGAACTGTTTTTTTACTGGTACCCGCAGCTGATCTGCCAGGGGTACAACGCAACCGTGGAAGGCGGAATGTTTGCTAAGGGAGATACAGCTGCCGTTCTGGGAACGACAAACCGATGGATGTTTCAGCAAACCTGGGGAGCCTGTTTTGCACAGGACCGCTTTACAGCCAAACTGTCCATCATTTATCAAACCCGGGAAGCCGTTTCCCAAACCAACCCGCAACGGTATGTTTCGATACAAGTGGGTTACAGGATTCGGTAACTTTGATTGATAACAGGAGCCTGCTAAAAAAAATAAAATGTCAACCCTAACCCTAACCCTCATTCAGACAAACCTTCACTGGGAAAACAAGCCCGCTAACCTGGCGATGCTGGGGAAAAAGATCATGGGGATAGAAGAGCGTACGGAACTGGTGGTATTGCCGGAAATGTTTAGTACAGGGTTTAGTATGAACCCGGCATCTTTGGCCGAAACGATGGATGGCGAAACGGTTACATGGATGAAAAGAATATCCGCAGAGAAAAGAATTATACTAACCGGCAGTGTTATTATTGAGGAAAATAGCAGGTATTTTAACCGGCTGCTATGGGTATTACCGGATGGAACCCTGGGATATTACGATAAACGCCACCGTTTTGCTTTTGCAGGGGAGGATAAAGAGTATACAGCAGGAAACAAGCGGCTGATTGCAAGGGTAAAAGGATGGAGGATCAACCTCCAGGTTTGTTATGATCTCCGCTTCCCGGTATGGGCCAGGCAGGGATCATCGGAGGAGCCGGAGTTTGATGTTCTTTTATATGTAGCCAACTGGCCGGAACGAAGAGTAAACGCATGGAAAACATTACTCGCCGCCAGGGCCATCGAAAACCAGTGCTTTGTTGTAGGCGTTAACAGGGTGGGAAACGATGGTAATAATATTTACCACAGCGGCGATAGTGCCATCATAGACCCGTTGGGCAATCTCTTATACCAAAAAACAGGTGAGGAAGACGTCCATACCCTTACACTTACCAAAGAAACCCTGGAAGAAGTAAGAAGCAAATTTCCGTTTTGGAAAGATGCGGATGAGTTTAGGATTTTGGATTAGGGGATTGCGAATTACGAATTACGGATTGCGGATTTAATGTTTTAATTCGTAACTCGCAATCCCCTAATCCAAAATCCACCAATCAAAACAACCATGTCAGAACTAAAAACATACCCGGCGGAAAAAATTTTTACCGGCAACGGATGGTTGGCCGGGCATTCAGTAGTGGTGGAAAAGGGAAAGGTGGTGGATATGATTCCCAATGCTTTGGCGGTGGAGGGTATCCAGCCTTTGCAGTATATGATCGCGCCCGCTTTTATCGATATACAGATTTACGGAGCCCGGGAGAAACTGTTCTCTGTTTACCAGGATGCAGATTCGCTGGAAAAACTGTACAGCTATTGCATGGCCGGGGGTGCTTCGCATTTTCAACCTACTGTGGCCACAAATAGTTATGAGGTTTTTTACCGTTGTATAGACGCTGTGAAAACATACTGGACCCGGGGTGGTAAGGGTTGTATAGGGTTGCATATTGAAGGGCCCTGGATCCATCCGCAAAAACGTGGCGCACACATAGCATCTTTTATCCATTCACCCGGCATAGAAGAAGCGCGGGAACTGCTGGAATATGGAAAAGGAGTAATTACCATGATTACGCTGGCCCCTGAGGTATGCAGCAAGGAACTGATCAACCTGGTTCGCTCCTATGGAGTAATTATTTCCGCCGGTCATAGCAATGCGGGGTATGAAGAGGCGATGAGTGCTTTTGACGGAGGAATAGAAGCTGCTACACATCTCTACAACGCAATGAGTGCTTTTCAACACAGGGCACCTGGCTTGCCGGGGGCTATTTTTGATCATGCAACCGTAATGTCGAGTATTGTTCCCGATGGATACCATGTTGATTTTGCAGCAGTACGTATAGCGAAAAGGCTGATGGGAAAAAGGCTGTTTGCCATCACAGACGCGGTTACCCAAACCGATAAAGGCCCTTACCAACACCAGCCTGCGGGCGATAAATATGAAGCCAATGGAATATTAAGTGGCTCGGCGCTTACGATGGGCAAATGCCTGCAAAACCTGGTTCAAAAAGCAGGCGTTGACACGGAGGAAGCACTTCGGATGGTAAGCCTGTATCCGGCGCAGGTAATGAAGCTTACCCACCAGCTGGGAACCATTGAAAAAGGTAAAGATGCAAACCTTGTTTTTCTTGACAATCAATTGCGGGTATGCGGTATAGTGTAGTTACACTGATTATTGTGCAGCCAATTTTTTCTTTTTCCCCGAAAGGTCATTGAATATCTTATCAATAAAGATCGCGCTGCCGATGCTCCAGTACCAGCCATCAAAATTATATTTCAGGTCGCTTTCAAAAATGGCTTTGCGCAAACCGATCATTCCGTTCAGACCGATATAGGTGAGAAAATGCAGGCCTTTGATATCCGGCATAATGAAATTTACGGAGTACCCCATGCCTGCCGGCACAAAATCCTGTTTCTCTGTTTTGGTTAAAAATCTTCCGCGTATTTTATTGGTGGAGTCGAGTACGGCTTTGCCATAGCCTACTTCAAATACCATACTCATCTCCCATCTTTTCCGGCGGAATAGATAGGGCTCATAGTAAACGGTACCATAGTAAACGCTTTTGGTTAGCTGGTTGATGGGAACGCCGGCGTCCATTTTTATGCCTGCCAGCTCCTGCTTTAAAAAGTAACCGCCGATGCCCACTTTGTAAACATCATTAACGGAAACCCCGATTCTGTATCCCCAGATACTTACTCCCTGGTTTTCAATAAAAGAAAAACGCTGGTCGAAATCTCCTGCCGGTTTCAGTGATAGCCTTTTTTTCTTTGCCAGGGAATCTTTCAGGGGCAGTATCGCGGAAACGGAAACCGTGTCAACCTCCACATCCTGGGCAGCAAGGCCGGTAGCCCCCAGCAAAAAGGAGGATAAGCAGCAAATGATTATTTGAAACCGGTTTCGCATAGACCTAATTCCGCAAAATTATAAGTTTCATGGCTAAGGCTGTTTTTGTCGGCCTTTATCATCCAGAGACGGGTTATGAAGCTTCTGCTGTATCAGCTCGTGTATTTTCAACATCTTCGGGTCCTGCATACGCTTAATAGCCTGCGAAGAAGGGTCTACGGGCACATCGGGAATAATGCCATGGCCTTTGGGTCGGTTGGCATCCATCACCAGCCTGTACAGGGGCAATGTTATCTGTAAGCCGGTATTGGGAAGTCGTATCGTGGGTATGTGCATGGCGGAATTGCCATAGTATCCGCCACCTGTTTCTTCGCCTACGGTGGTTACATTCGGCTGACCTTTCAGTTGTGAAATCAACAGGGTGGTGGCAGAAAAACTATATCCGCCCTGTACCAGGAATATATTTCCCGAAAAATGATGTTTCTCCCTGGGCTCAAACCATTTTTTCTCGTAATAACGCTGATGTATCTTACCATCTTCCATTTTTCGCGCGCCAAAATTCATGGCGAACCAATAGATCCAGGAAGGGTGAATATACCTCCCATACCTGAATTTCCGGCTGATAGCCGCCACGGTATCACCCATTTTAAATGGGTGGTCGGATAAATACTTGGCCAGCAGAACACAATTGTTTACCCTTCCGCCTCCATTGTTGCGCAGCTCCACCACAAGATTTTTAATGCTGTCTTTTTCAATGGTTCTGAAAGAGCGCCTGAAAAATGAGCGCATCCATCCACCACTGAAAGTGGAAAGTGTCATGTAGGCGGTATGGGTTGTGCTATCTATTATAAAAGAACGTTTTGCCAGCAGCCTGGCTTTGCGGATTTCCTTACGCGTTGGCTTTTTAAACGCCGTCGCGGAATCGCGTTGTTTTTGGGAAGTATCTTTTATGGGTTCAAAATTTTTAAGGAGCGCGAAGGATTCTTTCCCTTCATTATTGATGTACCCGATCTGGTAGATGCTATCCAAACCGATAACCGTTTTATACCAGGCGGCAAAATTGCCGCTTACCACCTGGTTTTTATAGTTGAAAGCAAACCCATCACTGCTGATAAACCGAAAAAGCGTGTCCAGCAACCGGCGGTTGCTCCGGCCATTGATTTGGGTAATGATGGTGCCTCTTTTGAAAATACTATCCCCCGCTATCGCGCTGCTCATTACCACCAGGCTATCCTTCCAGGCTTTAAGCGCTAAAGGAAACTGCGGATAACGGAATTGAGTGGCTTTTTTGGCGTATGCTTTTGAAAACCGAACGGAAGTATGGCCGCAACGTATGAGGCTAACAACCTCCGCTACTTTGTTCTTAAACTGTACCTCATCCAGCGAGTCGGTAATACTGTTGATAGCGGATTGAAAATAAAGGTCGATGCTGTCTTTTGGGGTATACCAGTACA
Organism: Sediminibacterium sp.; assembly: GCA_965229175.1. GTDB lineage: Bacteria > Bacteroidota > Bacteroidia > Chitinophagales > Chitinophagaceae > Sediminibacterium. Next base: position 247,394 of record CBDDIT010000059.1, read on the forward strand.
AGGAAGGATGATTCGCCTCAAGAATCTTTTTCAGTAAGATAATATCTTCCCGCAAAAGCCCGGGGGCTGTTTTGGTAAGGGCCGCAACAGGTGTTTGCGCAAAAAGCTGTGGCGCCGTTTGGCAGCAGGTAAATAAGAAAAAGCAAAACGTAAATAATTTTCTCATGTAAACAACCCCGATCTCTTCTATTGAAATGCGTTCCAGCCCTGGGCAGTTACCGGGTGCGTGTTTCCGCCCTTGGTTCTTAGTTTGCAACCTTCCGCAATATCTGTCATGTACCCGATTACGCTGATCTCTTCATTGAGGGTAATTTTTTCGTGATCCTCCTGTCGTAAGGTAAAGATCAGTTCATAATCCTCTCCCCCGTTCAGGGCGCAAACAGTAGGGTCCAGGCCAAATTTATAAGCCGCTTTGCGGCTGTCTTCCGAAACAGGAAGCTTTTCTTCATATAACATACAGCCCAGGCCGCTCTGTTTGCACAAATGCAAAACCTCGCTGCTGATGCCATCGCTTACATCCATCATAGCGGTGGGAATAATCTGCTGCTGCTCAAAAAACTCTATGATATCTTTTCTCGCCTCGGGTTTCAGCAACCGCCCCACGATATAACTTTCATTTTCCAGGTCGGGTTGTATCTGCGGATTCTCGAGATAAATATTTTTCTCGCGCTCCATTAAGGTCAGGCCCAGGAAAGCACCACCCAGGTCGCCACTAACACATATCAGGTCGCCCTGCCCTGCCGTACTCCTTTTAACAAAACGATCCGGGGCCACTTCTCCTATGGCGGTAACCGAAATAATAAAACCTTTATTGGAAGTAGAGGTATCGCCACCAACCAGGTCAACCTTGTGTTTTTCGCAGGCCAGGTAAACCCCTTCATAAAACTCATTCAAAGCTTCCACGCTAAAACGGTTGCTGATGCCGATGCTCATGGTAACCTGGGTGGGTATTGCGTTCATTGCGTATATATCGCTCAGGTTTACCATCACCGCTTTGTAACCCAGGTGTTTTAAAGGGGTATACATGAGATCGAAGTGGATACCTTCCAGCAAAAGATCAGTACTAACCACCGTCTGCTTCCCAAAATGATCAATCACCGCCGCATCATCACCCACGCTTAAAATGGTGGAAGCATTGTGTATCTCAAAATTCCTGGTCAGATGGTCAATCAAACCAAACTCACCCAGGTCTGCTATTTCAGTTCTATTTTCCATTCGTTCGTATTTCTTGTTTTTCGTGAACCGTGAACCGTGAATCGTCAATCGTGAATCGTCAATGAGAGTTATTACTAACTACCAGCTACCGATTCACGGTTCACGATTGACGATTCACGGTTCACGGTTAACCCCGCAGATTAAAACTGCACTTCCCCACCATTCACAATCGCCACCAGCTCTTCATGGATTTTACCATTGGTGGCAATGATATGCGGTTGGTAGGGTGAATAATGCGCGCCGGAAAAATCGGTTACTTTACCGCCCGCTTCTTCTACTATTAAAAAGCCTGCGGCACTATCCCAGGCCTGTAACTTATGCTCATAAAAGCCATCAAACCTGCCAGCTGCCACCCAGCAAAGATCGATAGCGGCACTGCCCAGTCTTCTAACCGGAACGCCCTTGCGGATCAGCTTTTCGAAGATCTGCAGGGGTCCGTTGGGTGAATCGAGGTACGTGTAGGGGAAGCCGGTAACCAGGCAGCTGCTGAAAACATCCTGCTTTTCGCTGACCTGTATCTTTTTTTCGTTCAGTGTTGCGCCAAATCCTTTCTGCGCAAAAAACAGCTCATTGATAAACGGATTGTATACGGCTCCCAATATCATCTGTCCTTCCTGCTCCACCGCAATGCTTACACAACAGATAGGAATACCGTTGGCAAAATTCACGGTGCCGTCGATCGGGTCAATGATCCATTTATAGGTTGAATCCTGGATGATCTCGCCCGCTTCCTCACTCAGGATAAAATGATCGGGATAATCTGCCCGGATCACATCCATAATCGCTTTTTCCGCGGCATGGTCGGCTTCTGTAACCAGGTTATTCATGCCTTCTTTATTACTGATAGTGAACTGGCCGTTAAAAAAGCGCACCATTTCCCTGGCGCCTGCTTCTGTTGCTTTTAATAAGGTTTGTTTAAACATGGCGCAAAAGTACTAAACCCGCTTCACCCTTCCGTCATATTCTGGCCATCAAAGCTTATTTTACACCAATTGTGTAACTTTGCATCCCAAACCCTCAGCGTCTAACGATGGCCATTCTTGATATCAAGCTTCCCAATACTATTTTAAAAGCGTTACGGCTGCCGCAGAATAATCCACGCAGGCAGCAGATAAAAGTGCTGAAGAAGCTGTTGCGGAAAGCAAGGTTCACGGAATTCGGCCAGCAATACCGGTTTGATGAGATACTACTGAGCAAGCACCCCGGCAAGCGGTTCCAGGAACTGGTACCCGCTTTCAACTATAATAAGATCTACAAGGAATGGTGGCACAAGACCCTGGAAGGCAAACCCGATGTATGCTGGCCGGGCAAGATCCGGTACTATGCGCTCAGCAGCGGTACCAGCGAATCGGCCAGCAAATACCTGCCCATTACCAACGACCTGCTCAGGGGAAATAAGATCGTTATGATCAAGCAGCTGCTCAGCCTTCGTACCTATGATGATATTCCTTTCAGCTCAATCAGCAAAGGCTGGCTTACCCTTAGCGGCAGCACGGAACTGCAGAAAGGAGCCGGATATTACGCGGGGGATCTTAGTGGTATAACCGTAAAGAAAGCACCTTTCTGGTTCCAGCCCTTTTATAAGCCGGGAAAGAAAATTGCCAGGGAAACAGACTGGAACAAAAAACTGGAAGAGATAGTAGAAAAGGCACCCGAATGGGATATTGGTTTCCTGGTAGGCGTTCCCGCCTGGTGCCAGATGTGTATGGAAATGATAATAGAGAAGTATAAGCTGAACCATATCCATGAAATGTGGCCCAATTTCGACTTTTTTGTACATGGCGGCGTAAGCTTTGAACCGTATAAAAAGGGTTTTGAAAAATTGTTGGGCAAGCCGATCAATTATATTGAAACTTACCTGGCCAGTGAGGGATTTATCGCGTACCAGGAACGGCAAAACGCAACAGGGATGAAGCTGGTTACCGGCGAGCATATCTTTATGGAGTTTGTTCCCTTTGATGATGTAAATTTTGATGCGGATGGAGAAATGATAGACAACCCGGAAGCATTGATGATACATGAAGTGGAAGAAGGAAAAGATTACGCATTGCTGATCAGTACCACTGCCGGAACCTGGCGCTATTTGATAGGCGATACCGTTCGTTTTGTTGATAAAGACCGTTCGGAAATTGTAATCACAGGACGCACCAAACATTTCCTGAGCCTGGTAGGAGAGCATTTGAGCGTAGAGAATATGAATAAAGCCATCCAGATGGCAGGAGAAGAACTGAATATCAGCATTCCTGAATTTACAGTGGCGGGCATACCGCATGGCAACTTTTTTGCTCACCAGTGGTATGTTGCCTGCGATGATAAGGTGGATGCCGCAATGCTGGGCAAACTGATTGATACGAAACTGAAGGAGCTGAATGATGATTACGCGGTGGAAAGGAGAAGTGCTTTAAAAGACGTAAAACTGGAAGTACTTAGTGAAAAGAAGTTCATGGACTTTATGAACGCCAAAGGCAAAGTAGGCGGCCAGCATAAGTTTCCGCGCGTATTAAAAGGAAAGTTACTGGAAGAGTGGCAGCGTTTTTTACAGGCATAGGCACCCTGCGTTCTTAACAACAGGCTCCATGGTGAAGAAAGCGTTTTTCGCGGCGGTATTGATGAACTGTTTTCTTTCGGTCAGTACCCGCGCGCAGGTTCCCGATGTTTCTATCCTTACCGAAAAAGCACCCCATACCTTCCGGGCAGTTTTTATAACCACCAGGGGCCCATTTACGATCGAAGCTTACCGCGAGTGGTCGCCCAAAGGGGTGGACAGGTTATTCCAGCTGATCAAATCCGGATTTTATAATAATACATCCCTTTTCAGGGTGGAGCCTGATTTTGTGGTACAGTTCGGCATTTCCGATACCCGGGCGGTGAACAGGTTTTGGGATCGAAGGAAGCTGGACGATGAGCCGGCAAAGCATAAAAACGAAAAAGGGGTTATGGCTTTTGCCCGTGGCGGAAGCAACGACAGGGCTACCCAGCTTTTTATCAATACAGCAAATAACCCATTATTGGACACCATTGTACGTTTGGGCCGGCGTGGTTATACACCCGTGGCGCGGGTGATACAGGGGATGGACGTGGTGGCAAGATTTTATGGAAAATACCGGCGGTCAACCCTTGCCATACAGGATTCTGTTTATAAATATGGCAATAGCTACCTGGAAAAATATTATCCCGGGCTCGACCGGATATTATCTGCAAGGCTGGTACCATAAATGCGTAAATTTGACGAATCCATATACGTAACGTAAATGATAGCAGCGGTATTAAAAGGTTTGGTACTTGGTATTTTTCTGGCCATCTCGGTGGGGCCTGTGATCTTCGCAATTCTTAAGCAGAGTATTAATAACGGGCATAAAGCCGGTTATATTTTTGTGGCAGGCATTTCAGTGAGTGATATATCGCTGGTGCTGGTATGCAATGTATTTACCTCCCTGTTTTCTTCTGCCCTCAACCATAAAACATTTATCGCGGTAGCGGGTAGTATCTTTTTGGTGGCACTGGGTATTTATACCCTGTTCTTTAAGAAAGTAAAAACAGATGAGGGGAATAATATAGTAGACAAGAAATTTCAAACTCACCATTATATAGGCATATTCCTGTCAGGCTTTTTTATCAATATCCTGAACCCGGGTGTTTTTCTTTTCTGGTTTGCGTGGACCGCCGCCATACTGGCCGATTCCCAGTCCACGCCCCACCCGTTTGAATACCGGCTGATTGTTTTTGGAACCTGTTTACTGTTTGTGCTGGCTACAGATATTGCCAAAGTAGCCCTGGCTGCCCGGTTACGGTCTAAGCTCACCCCCAATATTTTGCGCAATATCAACAAGATATCAGGATTGATATTGATAGGGTTCGGCATTGCGTTATGCTGGGGTGCCCTGCAATATGGCGATGCAATCGGGTAGCTTTAACGTTCCTTTATTATAATCCATTCTATCTTAGGGCTGATGAAGCCACTGCTTATACTTCTGTTCCTCGTTTTCGGGGTGCTAACCGCATTTTCACAAGACGACCTCCTGGTGCTGAAGCAACGCAATCAAACGGTTCAAACATGGATACCGGGTAGTATCATCAACTTCCAGTTCAGCAGCCGGCAATGGATACAAGGTATCATCAAACATATCCGCAACGATTCCATCCTGATCGAACAGATCATACTGAGAACCGTTCCCAACCAGTTTGGATTTGCTTCCATTGATACAGCAAAAATGGGGTTGATGAAACTGCACGTAAAAGAGATTTACGGTATGCCCAAGAGATCATCGGGTGGCAGCATGTTTACCAATGGAGCTTTGTTTATGTTGGGCAGCGCAGCCTATGTTTTTGTGAACCTCTTCAACACGCTTATACACAAAGAACCCATCTTTGCTCCCCCCAACGGAACCCGGCTCGGCGTTGCTGCCGGGGTTTTTGCGTTCGGGCTATTGTTGCAATCCAACCACAAAGAATATGTGGTACTCGGAAAAAAATACACCATGGAAACCATACACATTGGAAATAGGTGAAGCTGCATGCGCTCGTGGCTCGCAGCTAATAGCCTGCAGCTCCCCCCAGCCTAGCAAGCTTTTTTGTAACTTGCCACCCATGCCATCCACCCAACCAACTGTTCTAAAAAGATTTTGGAGCTGGACAAAGACCCTGCTGTTTTTTCTGTTCTCTTCTTCCCTGCTCTATATTGCTATCTGCGCATTTCTAATGCCTCCCATTACGCTCATGCAGATCAGTAATTCCATTGGCTACGGCTTCCGGCGCGATTATGTAAGCTGGAACCAGATCTCGTATAATGTAAAGCTGGCGGCCATTGCCAGCGAGGACCAGGCATACCCGGATCATGGCGGGTTCGACTGGGAAGCGATTGAACATAGTTTGCGACCGAAGAAAAAAGGAAAGAAAACAAAGATACCCCTGGGAGGCGGTGCCAGTACCATAACACAGCAGGTAGCGAAGAATGTTTTTTTATGGAACGGGGGAAGCATAACCCGGTATATACGCAAGGTGCCCGAAATATATTATACCAAAATGATTGAATGGTGCTGGGGCAAAAAGAGGATACTGGAAGTATACCTCAACGTAATTGAAATGGGGCCGGGTATATTCGGAGTAGAAGCGGCGGCGCATAAGTACTTCAACAAAAGTGCCAGGAACCTGAGCCGTTCAGAAGCGGCGATGATCATCGCCTGTTTGCCTAACCCCAAGCGTTTTACGGTAAAGCCCATGAGCGGAAGGGTGGGCTGGCGCTACCCGCAGATCATGCAGCAAATGCGCAACATTGAAGACGACCCGGATGTACTGGCCATCATTAAATAAAATTTGCGAAGGCTACTGCAAAAACTCCTCCACCGCGTCAATTCCTAACAGTAAACGATCTTCATATCCACCACTGATCTCCACCCAGGGAACATCCTGGTTTATCAGCAGGTCTTTATAAATGTGAAACAGCTCGTTCCTGTTTTTCTCATCAGGATATTCCCTTAACTCATCCTTCACCCAGGGTAGATCATTTTTGCAAAGCAGGTAGAGATCGTACTTCCGCTCCGCAATCTGGTCAAGAATAAAAGGGTGACATTTGCCGAATACATATTCGCACCATACTTTCATTACATACATATCCGTATCAATAAACAGCATGGGCGAATGCGCTGAGGTATGAAGTAAATGTGGGTTTACCCAAGTGTTCTCTCCGGCGAGTGCCCATTGGCTTTTTACAAGGGCTGTGTATTCATCTTCCATGGCCAGCTGACCCCTGGCAATGGTAAGCAGGTCTTCAAAATGGTAGTCGGTGCCATGTGTCATCAGGTATTCGCGCGCAAACTCGGCGCACCATTGCATTCGGTAGTGTTGTGCAAGCTGTTCACACAAAGTACTTTTGCCGGTTGACTCCGGTCCGAGAACAACAATCTTTTTTAGCATTTATAGTCTACATTACTTGTTCTACATCGGGTATTCTATGCTGCTCTGCCCTTTTCCGCCACTCGAGCAGCCCGGAAATGGCCATGATAAAGAGTACCAGAAACTGCACCCCTGTAAACGCATATCCCTTAACATACCAAAGCGGGATGGACGAAATATTGGTGGCCAGCCACCAGATCCAGCTTTCCACTTTTTTCTTAGCCATTAACCACATGCCGGTATAAGCGGTTGCGGAAGCAAAGGCGTCGGCCCAGGGAATAGCACCCGGTGTAAAAGCCTGTTTTGCCCAGGTGAGTGCGGCAAAAATGACGAGATACAGAACAGCAAAAAAGCTGATTTGTTGTATCCATTCCTTTTTCGTGCTGAATGTAATGCGTAATAACGGTTTTTTATTTTGTTTATCCTTTCGCGCCCACAGTATCCATCCATAAATGCTCATAATCGTATAGTAGAGGTTAACGCTGGCTTCTCCCAGTAAATGACCCTTCGCGCTTAGGTAGATATAGAACATTGTATTAATGAGGCCCACGGGGTAGACCCAAATATTTTCTTTTTTACTTAGCCATACGCTTCCAATACCCGTGAAAACGGCAATGAATTCGATGGCACTGGTATTTTGCAGGTTGGCAATGAATTGATGATATAGTTCGTTCACAGCTTGTATCGCGGAGCGCGCTGATGCCGGCGCAGGTTACGCGTTTTTTAGGCGTTAGGTAATGGATGAAAGGGTAAATTAATCATTCCCGGTTATCTGCAATGGCGTACACCGCAAAACTGGCCAGCCAGTGTTCCCCGCCATAATCACCGCTGGCAATATTGGGCAGGCTTGCATTGAGATGCTTTACAGCCGAATGGATCAGTATTTTTTTCCTGGGATCATTTGCCGGTAATTGTTTGGCAATTCCTTTCATGCACCAGCTACGGCTAAAACATAATCCATCCAGGTGAACAATCTGCATATCGGTTCTGTCGGATACTACCGGCAGCTTTGTTAAGTGCTCCAAAGAAGCTTTGTTGATCCATTTATTGAACCAGGGAACGAACTGGTCTTTGGGCAACACATTGCGCATCAGGTCGGCCTCTTCCAGTGAAGGAGACAGAAAGTCTGTTCCATCGGGTTCCCAAACGGTTGGCGCCCTGGTATCGCCCCCGTATAACTGTTTTGCGGCTTTTACAATGGCCGATTCAAAAGCGGTATGATGGGCCGTCCGGGCATAGTCCAGCGCAAATACCAGCCCAAACGCCGTATTGGGATGCACACCGGTGCGGTTAGGATAGGTTTGTTTAGGCAGGTATTTCATCCAGAACCCGATAACCGAATCGCACAAAGGCTGAAGTGTTGTGCGCCATTGGATCGCCTGCGGATCGTTCCAGGTAAGCAGCTCCTGCTGTAGTTTAAGTAACCAGGCCCATCCATATGTCCGCTCATAACTCTGGGATAGTTTGGGCCCGAAGTATTTTATTTCCTGCGCGATATTAGCGGGGGTTATATTGATAGAGATGGCTTGCCTGATGCGCGCGGCTTCCGGAAGCGAGGGGAAATCTTTCAGCAACTTAACCAGCATCCAGTGTCCATGCACACAACTATGCCAGTCGAAGCAACCATAAAAAGCAGGATGCTGCTGCCTGGGTGTACGCAAGTGATCACTATCGCCTGCGGAAGTGTGACTTGTTTTATTCGGATACTCCTGCTGTAAGCATTTTAAGGGTAAGGAAGCAAGATGAGAAGCGCCCTCGAGCGTAAGTGAAAAACGGCTGCTGTCTTTACTAACGGAAAAGAATGTTACCGGCTGGGCTCTGAGCAGTGCAGACAGGAGAAGGAATAGCAGAAAAAAATTATTACGCATAATATGAGGCATTTCCGTGAAGTTACTGTGCCGGCAGGGGAAATAAAAATTACCGGGGAACCCAATCCGTGTTACCTGAAAAATAATAGATGGCACCATCTTCCAGTTCGGTTATACGCTCCAGCTTTTTATATTGTTGGATGAAGCGGATATCTACCAGGTCGTCGTTAACGCCATCGTTAAGCCAGATCACAGAAAAAGAGGGTTGTTGTAAAAGATCGTGTATCTCAGCGGCTATCTCTTTATGCGGCAGGGGCAAAGCCTGTATGCCTGTTAAAAAGTAAACCGCGTCGTTCGCGTCTGAATACCTGGACGGCCCCAGAACATTTTTGTTGGATTTTATATATTGAATGGTAGGAGAATGTTGCCAGGAGTCTTCCGCATACCCGGGAATACCGGCGTCTTTAATGCCTTCCCAGGCTTCGGCATTCTGTTGATATTGGTGCCGGTGCATGGCGGCCAGGAGAAATACCGAGAGCGATAATAACAGCAGTTTTTTAATACGGGTTATCTTTCTCAACATCACAGGGATCCAGCTGCTGGCAATCAGCAGTAAGGGGATATATACAGGTGACAATAGCCGGTTGCTAAGGTCTTCAAACCTTGAAATGGAAGCAACCGTTAGTATAAATAAAATATAGGAAACAAAGAAAGCCGAAAGGATGGTTTCATACGTATGATAATATTGCTGTTGCAGTATCCTGAAGCATAGAATACAAAGAGCGGCGATAAGAACCAGGGGAAAAAAAACAACACCTCCCCCAGGCAGGTTTTTTAAAAAGGGCAACCAGCCAGCTACCACATCTCCGGCCTGTAGTATATTATCCGAGAAAGAACGGAGAGCTTTTTCACGAACGCCTGCCAGGCTTTCGGTGGCAAGATGATTGTGCAGAAGATTAACGGTGGCAAGCGAGATGCCAGCCAAACCAAACACCAGCAGGTGTTTTATTTTTTTCAGGATGGGAAGCTCGCCGTCAAAAAAGATCAGTATACAACCCGTTAGCACCAGGCTGATGCCCGCATACCGCGTAACAAAAGCGAGAGCGGAAACCAGTGCCATGGCAAGCAGGGTTGTATAGTTGTGGCCAACAAGATACCGGTAGGCGCAATAGCAGAAAAGAACGGATAAAAAAATGAACAGGGTTTCCGACCAAAGCATCGAATAAACCTCCAGTAAAGCCGGACTAACAGCGAGGATAGATAAGAACACCAGTTTGTAAAAACGGGAGCTTTTTTTATATCCGCTGAGTATAATGCTGGTAAAAAGAATTACCAGGGAAAGTAAAGCACCGTTTACCGCCGGCGCAACCGAAAGTGGTGTAAGTCCGCTGATATAAGAAAAAGCTGCCAGGAAAACCGGGTACCCAACCGGGAAGTTTACGAGCGGCAGGCCATTAAAGTCGGTAAAAGAAAAATGCTGCCGGATATTGAGGGCTGCCGAAGAATAGCTGACCGAATCAGGAGAAATACCGATACCGCTATGACGGGTGAACAGGTAAATAAAAAGGTTAACGGAGACAATAGCAAGTAAAGTCTCCCAGTGCTTCTTAAAAAAGGTTCGAATAGCAAATGTCATCAACCGCAAAATATTGAATATTCCATTGTCAGGGTGTACCAGGCTGAAAGCCTTCCAGTCCTTTTTCCACCAGCAGGGCATGATGATTTACATGATAGGCGGTGAAATAAAGCATTTCGCGCAAAGTAAGCTTTCCCAATAATGGGTGCGGCAATATATATTTATCAAGTGATGCTTCATCGATGGCGATTGTTTTTTGGGATAGCCTCTTTATCAAATGGGTCAATTGGGCCAGCATTGAATCTCTTTTTCCCGCGGGTATAATTCCGGCACTAAAGCGAGCTGATACCGTATAGCCTTCAGATAATTTTTGATTGTATTTATCCACCAGGCCTGTATAGGTTCGAGAGGGCCGGTTTGCGGTTCCGAACGACCATTGAAGAATAAAGGCCGGAATGCTGAGGGCCATAGAAACGGGCTTCACGCTTTTGATAATATGGTCGAGATGCTGGGCCGCATTCCACTTTGCTACAGGAGAATAATAATATTGGTTGTCCGGCAACCCCTTCAGCTGTTGCTCAAAGCGCAAATGGTTCATTTCCAGTAATTGGGCAATCTCGTGTTTGTTCATACCGGGTGTATGTATTTAAAGTTCCGTAGAAGCCTGGTAGAAAACAAAAATGTTCCGGAATCCCGGAACATTTTGCAAAAATTCAACTCACAAATATTTATTCAGCTTCCGCTACTACTTCTTTTACTTCGGGTATCATGCGCTTCATCATGCCTTCAATACCGGCTTTCAGGGTGATCATGGAGGAAGGGCAGCCACTGCAGCTTCCCTGCAGCATCAGGTTAACCGTGCCTTCGTTGTAGCTTTTAAACTGGATAGCACCGCCATCCATTTCAACCGCCGGTTTAACGTAATTCTCTAATAATTCCTTTACCCTCTTTACAATATCATCGTCATCCGCGCTTACGGTATTGCTGGCTTCCTGTTTGGTTTTGGCAACCTCATCATCATTTACCACAACACCGCCATTTTCCAGGTATTCTTTTAAGAACTCTTTAATGGCAGGGATAACATCCTGCCAGTCTTCTGTATCCTGGGTTTTTGTAAGGGTTACAAAATTGCTGGCGATAAATACACTTTTAATAAAAGGGAAGCCAAACAGCTCTTTTGCCAGCGGCGAAGGCCCGGAAAGGGTTTCGTCGGCAAAATCAATGCTCTTGCCTGGGTATAGTAACTTATTGGCCACAAACTTCATCGTTTCCGGGTTCGGCGTCATCTCTGTATAGATACTGATTACCGGGTTGCCTGTTTTTATCATAATCCTGTTTTTTATAGGGCGGGATGCCTTCCGCAAATACAAAATTAAACAAAAGCCACTAGAAGAAGGGTAAAACCGTCCGGTGAAGGGAGGGGAGACCGGATAAATTTCGGATATCGAAAAGGAGGGGCAGATCCGGTCCGGTCTCAATGGTGCAACACTGAAACATGCAAAAACCCGCAAAATGATGCAGGCTTTTACCGATTATACTTTTTTCCAAAACCGGCGGATTGGATAAGCGGAGGAGGAAAACGATAAGCGGGCCTGGTGGCGGATAATGGTCTGAGGCCTTCTGGTTAAGTCTTTCCAATGAATTTGTGCTTGTATAGACGGTCCTAATCTTACAGTTTTGCAGTATTACCCACACTAAACGCTAGTAGAATGAATAACCCTTACAAAAACGCAGATTTAACCCCCTCACCGCAGGTCTTACCCCTGGGTACCGCATTTCCGGCATCCGGCGGCCAGCTTAACTGGACCTATCCCTCCCTTTCAGGTAAAGCGTCCCGTTCCGGGCGGCTGGAGAGAAAATTTTTAAACCTGATGGATTATGTTTTTACGATCATCATACTCCTGTCTGGCGAGAAGGAATATGAAATGATAGCCATAGATTCTATACTCTAGGCAAAAAATTGGTAGAATATGTATGTAGAAAGAAGAAAAGCCGGGAATAAGGCAACTGCAGTATTGGTTTTTATGCTGATGTCAACCATTGTATCGGCACAGAAAGGCATGAGCGGATTGGTAAATGCGGAAAGGGGTTTTGCCAGCTTTACTGCCAGCCATTCCATTAAAGAGGGGTTCCTGAAATATATGGATAGTACGGGTATTGTTTTTCAGCACGCCAAACCTGTTAACGCCATCCGGGCTTACCAGGAACAAAAAGCCGGCACGGGCATACTAAACTGGAGGCCCGAATTTGCGGTTATCAGTGCCTCGGGAGATATGGGAATTACCACCGGGCCTTATGAGTACAAACCATCGGCAACTGACAGCGTTTCGGGCAGGGGCAGCTTTTCCTCAGTATGGCAGATCAATGCGGAAGGGGTTTGGAAAAACATGGTGGACCTGGGCACCACTTACAGCCAAATACCCGCTGCGGCAAAAGAGGTACACCAGGTTATTTTACCCGAAGAGCAGCCCGGCAGTACTTATGAAGAATTACTGGCGATGGAGCAACATCTGAACAGCATTATCCATAAAAAAAACCTGGCAGCACTCAAAGCCTATTTTCCGGAAGACAGCCGGCTTAACCGCGACAACCACGCTCCGCTAACCGGAACGGAAGCGGTGGTTGCCGGCCTGGAAGACTTTGGAAGAACGGCGGTATTGATACCCGTCACCGGCAACCTTTCCGAATCAAAAGATCTCGCCTGGTTCTACGGCACCGTTATTTCAGGAGCCCGAAAAGAAAACTACCTCCGCGTATGGATTTTCCGCAATGGAAAATGGAGAGTAATTGTTCAAACGATCAAAGGGTGAGTTGGCTGTTAGTAACGGGTTGTCAGGTGTTAGTCGCCACAATGCCTAACAGCCAAGAACTAACTCATGTCACTATGCGAAGTTTGGCGTAGTTCAGCATGATCTTTTTTTCACCGTTGAGTTTGAAAACGATAGTGGCCACGGGGTTATGGGCCGATCCTTCTATTTTGGTGATGCTGCCGAAACCAAATTTCTGGTGCTCCACCTGCTGGCCTTCCTGCAAATCGGCCGAATTACTGGCAACGAAATTGGCACTGGGTTTGTGTTCCACCACTTTTGATGATGGCGGTGTGATGGGCAGGTATTCGGGCTTGCTATTGGCTGGTTTTTTGTTAGGTGGCGCACCATATCTTTTTTCAGCTTCCGCCGCCTGGTTACCAAAACCAAAACCTTTCTGCATTCTTTCAAACGCAGTTCCTCCGCCCCAGCCGGTGTTTGCATTGTTGCGGGCACCGTTTCCGGCATAGCTTTTATCAAGATATTGTTCCGGAATCTCATCAATAAAGCGGCTGGGCTCGTTTTGTACCAGCTGCCCAAAACGGTACCGGGCATTTGCGTAAGTAAGCCAAAGCCTGTGTTTGGCCCGGGTAACTGCTACATAAAACAACCTGCGTTCTTCCTCCAGTTCTTCCCGGGTGTTAATGCTCATGGCACTGGGAAAAAGCGTTTCCTCTATCCCACCTACAAATACACACCCGAACTCAAGGCCTTTTGCCGCGTGAATGGTCATCAGCTTAACTACATCGCTATTCTCCTTATCATCATCGGCGTCCGTAAGCAGGGTAATCTGCTGCAGGTAACTTCCCAGCGATTTGTCGAGCTGTTCGCCGTCTTCATTGTCGGGGCTCTCTGTCCATTCTTTAATGGAGTTCAATAACTCCTGCACGTTTTCATACCGCGCCAGTCCCTCAGCGGTTTTATCAGCAAAAAGTTCTTTAACGATATTGGTATGCTTGCCTACCTGTACCGCAACATCATAGGCATTCTTATCGGTAAGCATGCTTTTGAAATAGCGGATCAGGGTAACAAAGTTCTGCAGGGCTTCCAGGGTACCCGCTTTAAAGCCAAATTCAACCGCCCGGGTCATCACTTCAAACATCGAAATGTTCTGTTCATTGGCATAGATCACGCATTTTTCCAGCGTTGTTTTGCCAATTCCACGGGCGGGATAATTGATGATACGGTTCAAAGCCACTTCATCCTGCGGATTAACAATCACACGCAGGTAAGCCAGCAGGTCTTTTACTTCCTTGCGCTGGTAAAAGCTTACACCGCCATAGATGCGATAGGCAATACCCATCCTGCGCAGGCTTTCCTCAAAGGAGCGGCTTTGTGCATTGGTACGGTACAGTATGGCGAAATCGCGGTTGAAATAATGATTGCGTAATTTCTGCTCCTGGATAGAATCCGCAACGAATTTGCCCTCATCGTTGTCGGTCATGGTGCGAACCAGCGCGATCTTTTCGCCCTCCGCTTTTTCCGTCCACAGGTTTTTGGGTATCTGGCCCTTGTTGTTGGCGATAACCGCATTGGCCACACTAAGAATATTATTACTGCTTCGGTAGTTCTGCTCAAGCTTAACTACCTTAACATCATCATAGTCTTTCTGAAACTGTAAAATATTTTCGATGGTAGCACCGCGAAAGCTGTAAATGCTTTGCGCATCGTCTCCCACCACGCAAATGTTTTCATGTACTGCCGCCAGCAGCTTGGTAATCTGGTACTGCACGGCATTGGTATCCTGGTACTCGTCTATCAAAACAAATTTGAACTTGTGCTGGTATTTATGCAGCACTTCCGGGAAGGTGTGCAGCAGTTCATACATTTTCAGCAGCAGGTCATCAAAATCCATCGCCCCATTCTTAAAGCATCGCGCCGAATAAGCACTGTACACCTGAGCAATAGCGGGTCGGTTGGCGCGCTTATCTTCTTCCTGGATATAATAATCCACCGCATATTCTGCCGGTGTAACCAGTGCGTTTTTTGCGGAAGAAATGCGGTTGCCCACTACGCTGGGTTTATAGTGCTTATCGTCCAGGTTCAATTCATTGATCACGGTTTTCAGCACGGCGCGACTATCATCCGTGTCGTAAATAGTAAAATTGCTGGGGTAACCCAGGCGCTGAGCTTCTCCGCGCAATATCCGTGCAAAAACACTGTGGAAGGTTCCGATATAAAGATTACGGGCTTCGCTGTTGCCGAGGATCTTTTCAATCCGCTCTTTCATCTCAGCTGCCGCCTTATTGGTAAAGGTAAGTGCCAGTATATGAAAAGAGTCAACACCAGTTGCCATCAGGTGTGCAATACGAGTGGTAAGAACCTTTGTTTTTCCGCTGCCGGCCCCGGCAATGATCATCAAAGGGCCGTTTATATGTGTTACCGCCTCACGCTGTGGCTCATTCAAACCCTCAAGATAGTCCTGCATAAGATGCAAGGTAAATTAATTAGCGGATTGCAGGATGACAGGATAGCGGAAAATTTAATTCTAAAAAGTCTACTAAAATAATAGACTAATTAAAAAATCCCTATCTTTGCACCATGGTAAGCAAGTTCCACCTACGGGGTTTCCTGGTTCAGCAACGATGTTGTTGAGCTACAACCAACTTTATCCGGATAACTATAAAGGGCCATGTGGCCGAGTGGTGAGGTAGAGGTCTGCAAAACCTTTCACGGTGGTTCGATCCCACCCATGGCTTCTGATTCCTATAGCAAGATTTTCATATGGCAAGCAATCGAAACGGGGCGGTATTTTTATACCAGCCCCTTGTTTTTATCAGTATGATGGCGGATGGCGGATTACGAATTGCGGATTTCGGGGGGAGATGGATTATTGGTATGTTATCGTTGATTATCAACACATTATAAAAATAGTGTAACTGTTAAAATGGCTCTGTTGAACTGTTAAACCTGCCGGAGGGGAGTTTTGTACGCCGGTTTTGGCGGTAAAATGACTAAATTTGTTATCCTTTCTTATCAACCATTTCGGCTGCTTCATTGAGATAAGATTTTTATTATCTCTTACTAAACAGGAAAAAATGATCAAAAAAAACGTGCAAAAGCATTGGGCTACGCGTGCAGTAATAGCTGCTGCTATTTTAGCGTGTATGTGTTTGGGCTTTACGCATCGTAAATATGCAAAGCCGGACCTGCCCGTTGTGGTGGGCACTACTGTGGCCAACGCGGTAAAAGGGGGATCGGAAAAAGTAGCGTTGTATGAAAAGCTGGGATTGGCGGCAATGGGACTTTCGCGGGAGGCGTTTAACTATGCGCTGAACGGATTTAATAACCTGCTGAGCGCAGGTAAGATACAAAAAGACAATATTCTTACTATCCTCGACTTTAGCCTGCCATCCAATAAGAAACGACTGTTTACTATTGATCTCGAAACCGGCGAGCTGGTGTTTAATACGTATGCTTCTCATGGAAAGAATTCAGGCAAAGTGGTGCCAACCGATTTTTCCAACCAGGAGAATAGCAACAAAAGCAGTCTCGGATTTTATGTTACCCGCGAAACCTATATAGGTAAACACGGTTGCTCATTGCGTTTGGAAGGTGAAGAAGAGGGATTCAACAGCAATGCCCTCAGCAGGGGCATCGTAATGCACAGTGCGCCGTATGTAAATGAAGCGGTAGCTTCCCGCCAGGGCTTTATCGGCCGCAGCCAGGGCTGTCCCGCAGTTCCCGAAGCGGAATCTAAAAAGATCATCAATACCATTAAAAACGGAAGCTGCCTTTTTATCTATAGTCCTGATAAAAATTATATCCGGCACTCTAAAATGATACAGGAAGCCTGAATAGTTTATAGATCTTAGTTATTAGGTTCTTATCCCCTGGCAACTAACAACTATAAACTAATATCGCCCCTGCCCGTATAATGTAAAACAATCCGGAAAAGATCATCGGGTACAAAAGGTTTTACCACGATATCATCAAAGCCAATTCCTTTTACTTTATTCTCTACTTCTTTGGGAAGGCTGGCGGTTAGTGCTACTATCGGAAGGGTTATATTTTTTTCGCGCAAACGTTTCGTGGCTTCATATCCATCCATCACCGGCATATGCAGGTCCATCAGTATCAGCCGGTGCCGGTTAATATCCACCCTATCAATCGCTTCCTGCCCGTTCATCGCCACATCAATATCAGCCCCCCATCTTTCCAGGAAGGTTTTGGCAACCAGTATATTGATCTCATTATCCTCCACCAGCAAAATATATACACCCCTGAGCGGCCTGCTTTCTTCGGAAGGTAGTTTTACAGCGGAGGATACAGGCGATTCCGTAGTTCCGGATATTTTAGGAAAGGTTTGCGTAAAAGAAAAAACCGATCCTTTGCCCGGCTCACTCTTTACCTCTAAAACAGAGCCCTGGAGGGCGAGAATTTTTTTACAGATAGCAAGTCCCAACCCGGTTCCGCCAAAATTTCTCGAGGTAGATGCATCAGCCTGTGTAAACTCTTCAAAAATAAGCCGCTGCTTCTCGGGGGCAATACCAATGCCGGTATCGGCTACACTTACTCGTAAAGTGATATGGCTGCTTGTCTGATGAACCACATCAATGCCCAGCAACACACTTCCACTCGGTGTAAACTTAATGGCGTTGTTCACCAGGTTCGTAATAACCTGCCCGATACGGGTCGGATCGCCCAGTATTTTCGAACGGAGTTCAGGGTCGATCCGGAGGGTAAGACCAATGCCTTTATCTTCCGCCATACTGCGTAAACCCGAAGTAATGTTTTTAGCAAGCACACCAAGGTCCGTTTCTATCAACTCAAAATGAACCTTGCCTGCCTCTATTTTATTGTAATCGAGAATATCATTTACAATGGCCAGCAAATTATTGGCAGAAAAAAGTAATACATCCAGTTGCTCTTTTTGCTCGGGCCTGGGATTATTGCGAAGGATCAGGTGCGTAAGGCCCAGTACCGAGTTAAGCGGTGTCCGGATCTCGTGCGACATAGTAGACAGAAAATTATTCTTGGCATCTAACCCTTCCTCCGCCTGCTTCCTGGCCTGGTTAAGGGTATAAGAGAAGCGGAAAGAAAGAACGAGCGACTGCAGGAAGAAGAATGCAAAGTAGCCTGCAAACAGGATGGCTTTCTGCGGAGCCACGATCCGGAAATATTGCAGGTTAATAATAAAAAAGATCACAAAGATTACTCCCGTGCTCATTAGCGCGTACCTGGCCCCCACCCTTTTGTTGCGCACCGCTTTCACATATACATAAAATGCGTAGCCGATGAACCCAAACATATAAATAAGAAAGGGAGTAATCAGTTGTGTAAAAATGGCAGGCGGAAAAACAATCACCACCAGGCAAAGTGCCGCGCAAATCCAAACGCCGGCCAGTACAAATGTTTTGTTGGTGTCTTCAGGATATAACTTTTTGGTGTAGATGCTGAAAAAGATAACACTGATAAACAGCGACAGGTATTCAAAATGGATGGTAACGATCCAGGGGATATCGGGGAAAAGGGAATGAAGTACATACGTGCCTGATCCGATGATGCGGTAACTGTAAGTAAGACAGAACAGCGAGAAAAACAACAAGACCTTGTCATACCGCGCAAACAGGAAAAGCCCCAGGAAAAAAAAGCCCGCCATCACAAGGCATCCTGTTAGTAAAAGATCAAAGGCTACGGCGTTTTCCCTTTTTTTAATAAGAGTATCCCTGTCGCCCAGCAATATTTTTTTATAAGGCCCGCCTTTGATGTGCCAGTAATTGGCTACCTGTAAAACAAGCTGTAACGTATCGGATTGTGTTGTTAATTCAAGCGTTTTTTGTATCCATTGCGGTTGGGAGTTTTCCGCCGTAGTACCCGGTTTTCCCGCCGATGAAAATTCTTCCCCGTTAATAAAAAGTCGGTATGAAGTGTAGGTATCCGGCAATTCCAAAGCCAGTTTACCATGCTGATGGGGTAAAAGAACGGTTAAGGTATAAGAAGCATACCCCACGGATGGAAGTGTTTGCCCCCCTACTTTGGTATCTCGCCACAATTGCGGGAAATCAACATATTCCGGAGGTCCTACCGGTTTATTGTCGGAAATAAGCTGTTTCCAATAAAGGCCCCATTCGCCGGTAAGGGCAACCGCTTTTTGGGAAAGATCTACCTGCCGTAAATCCATAACCCCCTGCGCAGCCATTAGTTTTTGCGAATCCTGGTAGGCCTTTGCGTGAAAAGAGACAAGAGAAATGAGCAGGAACAGGAAACATGAAAATGGAACGAACCTTTTGGACCGCAAAGCTTTTGTACTGCTTCTTCCTGGAGATTCGATCATCATTTTCACACGTTGAACCAAAGGCAATTTAACGAAAAGCATTTGTTAAGACGCATAAAAAAATTATCTTACATGAAAACATACTCTCACATGAAATCCTGTATATTATATATATGTTGTTTTGCGTTTTGTTTGCCGGTACCGGCGCAAAAGCAGCACAAAAAGTTGCAGAAAGAGATCATGGCCCTTATACAGGGTTTTAAGGGGGATATAGGCGTGTACGTACACGATCTGAAGCGGAACAGAACGGTAGAGATTCAGGCAGACAGCGTTTTTCCTACCGCCAGCATGATAAAGGTGCCGATCATGACGGGTATCATGAACAGGATTGAAAAAGCTGAACTGGATTATCACCAACCCATCGTCTACAAAGATTCGCTTCTGTACGAGGGAGCAGATATTCTCGGTTCGTTCAGGAACAATGAAAAAATAGAGATAAGCAAGGTAATGATGCTCATGTTAACCATGAGCGATAACACGGCCAGCTTATGGCTGCAGTCGCTGGCCGGAACGGGCTCGGAAATTAACAGGCTGATGGATAGCCTGGGCCTGAAACATACCCGCGTGAACAGCCGCACGCCGGGCAGGGAAGATTACCGGAAACAATATGGCTGGGGACAAACAACGCCCCGGGAAATGGCCACGCTATTGGAAATGATTGTAAACAAACAGGTAATAAGTCCTGCGGCGGATGAAAAAATGCTGAAGCTTTTATCCAGGAATTACTGGGATGAGGAAGCGATATCAATGATCCCTGCCGGTGTTTTTATAGCCAGCAAAAGCGGTGCGGTAGACGCCAGCCGCAGTGAGCTGCTGTTTGTTAACGGGAAGAAATGCAGTTATATTTTTTGCATCTGTACCAAAAACAACCAGGATAAAAGCTGGACCTCAGATAATGAAGCCTGGGTACTTACCCGGAAGATCAGTAAACTTTTATGGGAAAGGATGAACTAAGGCGTTTATATCGCATCCTCAGGAAAACAGCCGATACACCAGAAAGCTCATTACATAAGCCAGCCCTGTCATGTAAATCAACTGAAATACGGGCCATTTCCAGGTTTGGGTTTCCCGTTTAACAACGGCAAGGGTGCTCATACACTGCATGGCGAGCGCATAAAACACCATCAAAGAAAGAGCGGCGGGAAGTGTATATACTTTCCTTCCATCCGGGTGGGAGGCACTTTGCATTTTTTCGCGTAAAGAGGCGTCATCCGTTTCTTCCACGCTGTATAAAGTGGCCATTGTGCCTACAAATACCTCCCGCGCCGCAAAAGAAGTGATAAGAGCAATGCCGATTTTCCAATCGTAACCCAGGGGAGCGATAGCGGGTTCTATGGCTTTTCCCAGGATACCGGCATAGGAATTCTGCAGCTTTTCAGATGATAATTGTTTTTCCAGTGCTTCCTGCTGCTGCGGGTACCGGCGAATCTGCGCCTCATATTTCTCTGTTACCACCTGCATCCTGTTTCCAGGGCCATAAGAGCTTAAAAACCATAAGAGCAGGCTGATAACCATAATTACCTTACCCGCGTCTGTAACAAAAATCTTCGCCTTACTGATCATTGTGGTACCAACATTTTTCCATCGTGGTGCCCGGTAGATAGGTAGTTCAAGAATAAAAAAGCTTTTCTCTTTTATATTGATAAACATCTTTAAGATATAGCTCATCAAAAGAGCCATGAAAGTTCCCAGGAAATAGAGTGCCATCATCACCAGCCCCTGCAGGCTCAGAAATCCGAGATAATATTTGTTCTCTATCACCAACGAAATAAGTATGGTATACACCGGCAGCCGCGCACTGCAGCTCATCAAGGGCGTTACCAGGATAGTAAGCAGCCTTTCTTTCCGGTTCTCAATATTCCTGGCACTCATAATGGCCGGAACGGCGCAGGCAAAACCGCTGATCATGGGCATCACGCTTTTTCCATTCAACCCCGCTTTACGCATCAGCCTGTCGCTCAAAAAACTGATACGGGCCATGTAGCCGGTATCCTCCAGCATGGTAATAAGCCCGAAGAGTATCATAATCTGCGGCACAAACACCAATATGCCACTCAAGCCGGCCACAAATCCGTTAATTACGAGATCGCTCCACCAGGCTGCCGGTAAACTACGACTTAAACCGGAACTCAGGCTTTTAAAACCCGCTTCGATCCAGTCCATCGGGAACTGGGCCAGCCAGAAGATGCTCTGAAACAAAAGAAAAAGCACCGATAGCAGGATAATATAACCCCAGGTAGGATGCAGCAATAGATTATCGAGCTTATCTGTAAACAATTTTTTTTCCAGTGGCCCCGGTTCAATCACATGCTCTTTGAGGATCTGCCGGATCCGGCTGTACCGCAGCACCACTTCTTCGGCCTGGGTTTTGGTAGGATTAAACGCCTGCGCCGTTTCCACCTGTTGTAAGGCTGCGTGTTCACGGGTCGTGAGCGGAAAATTTTCGTGATTGATGAGGTAGTGTACAGCCGCATAATCGCTCAGGTGGGGGTACAATTGCTGAACTGCTTCTACCGGGCCGGCACCAACCAGTTTTTTGGTAGACAGGAACTCCCGAACGGGCAGATTATTAAGTTGTTTGCCTACCTGCGCCAGTATCTTTTTAAGTTCTGTGAGTCCCTTGTTTTTGCGGGGGTTAACTGCCACGATAGGTATTCCCAGTTCGGTTTCCAGCCCGTTGATATCAATCTGGATGTCTTTTTTAGCGGCAATATCATTCATGGTAAGTGCCATTACCACGGGTATCTTAAGGTCTATGATCTGGCTGCAGAACAAAAGATTGCGTTTCAGGTTACTGGCATCGGCCACCAGCAGCACAATATCGGGACGCATATCCAGGTCGGCACCCATCAGCACTTTATAAGCCACCCACTCATCCGCCCTCCGGGGATACAGGCTGTAGGTTCCGGGCAAGTCGATCAGTTCAGCGGGAAACTGCTTCTCCAGCTGGATATGCCCGGTCTTTTTATCAACCGTAACCCCCGGAAAATTGCCCACTTTCTGGTTCAACCCCGTCAGCGCGTTAAAGATCGAGCTTTTGCCACTGTTAGGATTGCCCACTAATGCAATATGTAATTCGCGGTGTACCAAGATAGGCTGCAAGGTAACAGTAAAGCAAGGGGCGGGCTTACGAGTTTGGTAAACCTTGCTGCCCCCCTTACTTTTGTGCCATAAACAGAACCTGTATGAAAAAATACCTGTTGGTATTGTTACTGATTCCCACACTTTCCTATTCGCAAAGCAAAAGAAAGAAGCGTTTGGCTGAAGAAAAAGCGAACCAGGCCCTGGTGAGCCAGCTTTCAGCGCATATACAATACCTGGCAGATGATAAACTGGAAGGCAGGAGAACCGGCACCAGAGGCGAAGAACTGGCTATGCAGTATATCACGGAAAAATACCGCGAAATGGGCCTCGAGCCCAGGGGTACAGCAGGCTATGTACAGGAATTTGATATCCATGAAGGAAAACAGGTGGATGAAAAGAGCTTTGTAAAAGTGGAAGGCAAAACCCTGGTGCTGCATAAAGACTATTTTCCACTGGCCTTCAGCGCAACAAAGAGTATAAAAGGAAGCCCTGCCATAGCCCTCAGCGAAAGCGGACAACCCTGGTTCAGAGACATGAAGGAAGTGGTGGAAGAAAATAAAACCAACCCCCATTTTGATATTGAAGAAGAAATAAAAAAGATTTGTAAGTCGGTAGTGGCAAAAGGGGCAACCGCTTTATTTATCTATAACAGCTCCCAGGTAAACGACAATATCCAGTTTAATAAAAATGATAAAAGCGAAGCCACGAAGATCCCCGTGTTCTACCTCACCAAAGAAGGTGTGCAGAAGTATTTTGCCGACCATTCCGCAACACTGGATATAGAAGCTGCGGTTCAGTTTTATGAAAAAACCCGCAAGGGCAAAAACATAGTTGGTTATATTAATAACCGCGCGGCTAACACCGTTATTCTTGGCGCACACTATGACCACCTGGGATATAATGAAGACAAAAATGCGCTGGATACCGGCAGGGTAATTCATAACGGCGCCGATGACAATGCCAGCGGAACCGCTGCTTTAATAGAGCTGGCAAGAATGCTGAGAAAATCAGCCCCCGTAAATAACAACTACCTGATCATTAATTTTTCCGGGGAAGAACTCGGTTTATTCGGAAGCAAGTATTGGGTAGAGCATCCAACAGTTACTGTTACGCCTAATTATATGATCAACCTGGATATGGTTGGCCGGTACGATACATCGCATAAGCTTACGGTTGGTGGCTACGGAACCTCACCTTTATGGAGCGGT
Organism: Sediminibacterium sp.; assembly: GCA_965229175.1. Classification (GTDB taxonomy): domain Bacteria; phylum Bacteroidota; class Bacteroidia; order Chitinophagales; family Chitinophagaceae; genus Sediminibacterium. Next base: position 271,261 of record CBDDIT010000059.1, read on the forward strand.
ATTATTGCGGCCACTCCCAATAACCTGGTAATGAAATTCGACAGTACCGGAAGCGGCCCCAGTGATCATGCTACGTTTTACCGCAAGGATATGCCGGTATTGTTCCTGTTTACGGGCAGCCATCCAGACTATCACAAAGCAACCGATGACTGGAACAAGATTAACCTGGAAGGAGAAAAGGATATTGTAAACTGGGTATATCATCTTATTGAAGCGGCCGATGCAAAGGGCAAGCTCCCCTTTACAAAAACCACCGAGCCGCAGATGGCCCGTGTTAGTCTCCCGATAACACTGGGCGTTATTCCCGACTACGGCTTCACCGGCACCGGTATGCGCATAGATGGCGTTAGCCCCGGCAAACTGGCCGAAAAAACGGGCCTGCAGGCGGGAGATATCCTGTTGCAGCTGGGAGAGTATAAATTCGTAGACGTAATGAGCTACATGGAATCACTCAAAAAATTCAAAAAAGGAGATAAAACCCAACTACGCATAAAACGAGGTACCGAAGAAAAAGTCTACGATATCGTGCTTTGAACCGTGAACCGTGAACCGTGAATCGTGAATCGTCAATCGTGAACCGTGAGGCGTCAGACGTGAGAAGCTTGAGGGTTAGGCACTTTTATCCTTATTCGCGATTGACGATTGACGATTCACGGTTCACGGTTCACGCCTCACGCCTCACGCCTCACGCAACCCATCGCCCATGAAACAATTCAAACTGAACGTAGACGAGCTGAACGATGACTTCTTTGAAGACACGCGACTATTAGGAATTACCGCCCCGTTAAAGAACTACCAGTTTTGCCTTCAGCTGAACAATCACCTGGGATATAATTTCCGGCTTAACCCGGATATCGAGATCCATCTCCGTAAAAAAGACCGGAGCTACTATTTTTCCGTTTACCAGTCGAACGAGCCGAACAGCTTCCTGGTCCACTATTTGTATCATAACCAGTTTGATGGGGAATACCTTTTACCTGAATTCAAGCACATGGACTTTTTATGGCTGATGAAAGGCGATCTGGTAGATGAAGAAAAATGCAGCTGGATAAAACAGGCTGTAAAAAGCGTTACCGGCGTTCAGCTGGTGGCCGAGTTAACAAATGAGCAGATAAAGAATAAGGGGAATATGGTGTTTTAGGGGTTGGCTATTAGCTATTGGCTTTTAGCGGATCTTCAGGAAAGCAAGCCCGATTTTATAAACCAATAGCCACAGCTAATAGCAAATGGCCAAAATCCTAGTCATGCAAAACGAAAATGCTTCCGGTTGGATCGTCCAGAACAACTCTCTCTACCAAAAATTCCAGTTCGCCGATTTTTCAGCGGCTTTTGCGTTTATGACGCGGGTGGCACTGGCTGCTGAAAAAATGGATCATCACCCCAAGTGGACGAATACCTGGAACACGGTAGAGATCTGGTTAAGTACACATGACGCCGGAGATAGTGTTACCGGGAAAGATCATGATCTTGCCGGTAAAATCAGTTTACTGGTGTAAGGGCGGAAAACGAAGAGAGCTGCAATTTTACTTGCAGCTCTCTTACCCCCAATTATTACTTGTTTAGTAATGACTGTAATTTCAGGCGGAAACAGGAACTATTTGCAGTTTTTCTACCAATCCCCCTTTTTATTTCATAAAGGAGCGTATTCCGAGCCCGTGGTGCTTCGCGCCGGACATAGGCCATGCTACACTGGCCATTGAAAATTTCCCTTTACAGATTCTACATCCCCCATTCCCCTTAACTTTAAAACTCATTCATGCTTTTACCGATCCATGCGAATAGCGGTGTTAATATGCTTTTTGGTTTGTTGTACGAGGGGATATGCCCAATACCCGTACGTTAAAAAGCTGAATTACCCGGAGCAACTACCTACACAGGTAGTGTATGATATGCTTACCGACTCGAAAGGGTTTATCTGGTTGGGCACCGATAAGGGATTATACCGGTTTAATGGCCGCTCCTTTGTATCGATTCCCTTTACCCAAACCTCGTCAAAAGCCGTTTCTTTTTTGCAGGAAGACCATAATGGGGTGGTTTGGTGCATGAACTTTTACAACCAGGTATTCTACTATGGTAAGGATTCATTGCGCCAGTATAAGATGGATGATGGACTGCTGAAACAGGCTTCTACCTTCACCAACCTGGTAGTAGGCCAAAAAAAGCTTTGGCTCAATTCATTCAACGGGGTGTATGAATTTGATAAAGGCACGCATAAAATTGTTAGAACCGTGGGTGCACCGGGCAGGTACAACCGCATTATCGCTGCGGGAGTTAACGAGAACGACTTTTTTTATGCGTATGCCAGTGAGGGATATTTATTCTCAGGCAGTGGAGACAAATGGAGTTGGGAAAAGATTGATCAAAAATATGAAGAACTGAAGTTTATCACCGGAAGGGATAATGTAATTGGTGTGGGAACCGGCCTCGACCGAACCACGCCTTTCCAGATCAGGAATGATAAAAGGGTCTTACTGAATCCGATAGACCTTACCCCCGATGTTTATATTTTCCAGGGTGTTTCCATTAAATCCAATGACTACTGGTTATGCACACAAAACGGGGCATACCAATGGAATACCGAAACCGGCGAAACCAAATGCTACCTCCCCAATGAGCGTGTTTCGGATGTTGTAAAAGACTACCAGGGAAACTACTGGATAAGCACACTGGACAATGGCATATTTGAATGTTCATCACTTGCCAATACGCTTATTAAGATATACGACAATCCTTTACTGGATAATTTTACCAGGCTGCAATCGCTGCCCGACGGCCAGATACTGGCCGGCAACAGCCAGGGTTTGTTGTCGAAACTGAACCTGGAAGACCGGCAGGTATTTCATTACGACCTTTTCAAGAAACGGGAAATGGAGTTTATCACGTATGATACTTCCAGTGGCCTGATCTTCACCAACCGGGGGGTTTTTAAGCCGAATGAGCGAACCCCGGTTGAGTTGATGGATTACAGCAAGGGAATCGCACGTGATAAATTCGGAAACCTTATTGTGTCGGTTTTTAACGGGGCCTTTGTAATGAACGACCATTATAACCAACCAGACCGGCGACCGGATATTACCTGCCATTTATATAACATAGACACCAGCCTTGATCTTAGCTATGGATATCATTTCGCCTTAACCCTGCGGAAAAAAAGGAGTATTACATCACTGGCGTCTGCCGATAAAGAGAGGTTCTGGATCGCTTATGAGGATGGCTTGTATGAATATGAATACAATGGAAGGATACATACGTTTAAAGATGCGGATGGGCAAAATGTGGTTGCCAAGTCGCTGCTCCAAACCGCCGATGGCGACCTGATAGCCGGAACCTCTACGCGGGGGGTAATGATGTTTCATAAAGGAAGGTTTGCGAAAGCATATACCGAGAAAAATGGGTTGAGCAATAACAACGTCAGGAAAATACTGAAACAAAACGATTATATCTGGGTGCTTACCGATGTTGGTCTTGACCGTATTGACCAGGCAACAGGCATCATTACCAATTACCTGGATGAATATGGATTAAGTAATATTATTATCAATGATTTTATTGTACAGAACGACAAACTTCTTTTTGCAACGCCAACGGGAATATTGTTGCGGTACAATATTATCCGTTATTCCAACTTCGAAATTAAATTTCCAACCCTTAAGGCAACCAGCCGCGGAACAGAAGTAGTGTCCGGTAATTTTCTGCCGGACGGACGGCGCGATATCAGTTTTTATTTTGAGGCCCTGCATTATATATCACCTTCTTCTGTTACCTACCAGTACCGCCTGAGAGGCATTGATACCAACTGGCGGCAGGTAAGTAGTTTTAATAACCAGGTTATTTTTAACCAGTTGTATCCCGGTAAATACGAATTTGAGATACAGGCAAAAGCCGGTGTGTTGTACAGAAGTGCGGTACGCAGTTTTTCGTTTATCGTACCCAAATCGTTCTGGCAAAAGAATGGATTTATCTTACTGGTATTGTTAACCGTTTCATTATTAACCTGGCTGATCCTTCGGCAATGGAAGAGCAACCTGTTACGCAAGCAAACCATTAAAGAGCAGTTATTAAAAAGCCAGCTGGTAGCTTTACGTGCGCAGATGAATCCGCACTTCCTCTATAACGTGCTGAATACGGTACAGGGCCTGGTGTACGGAAACCGGAAGAATGAAGCGGGGGCTATGCTGGGAAATTTCAGCGACCTGATGCGGAAAACACTGCATGCCAGTGATAAACAGTTACTACCACTGAGTGATGAAATAGAGAACTGCCGGCTCTACCTGGAACTGGAAAAAGCCAGGTTTGATGAAGGCTTTGAGTATCATATCGGGGTGATGAATATCAGCGATCTCTCGGATATTTACATTCCTTCGCTGTTGCTGCAGCCCTTTATAGAGAACGCTGTAAAGCACGGACTAATGCACAAACGCGGTGCAAAGAGGGTTGATATAAAATTCGAGCGGAAAAATGATTCCCTGGAAGTAATAATTGAAGACAATGGAATTGGACGGGCCCAGTCAATGGAGATCAACCAGCGCACCCGGAGCAAGCCCTCCAGCTTTGCAACGGTGGCCCTGAGTGAGCGGATGGAGATGTTCAACAGCCTGTATAAGCGGAAGATCACTTACCAGGTAATCGACAAGAAAGATGAACGGAATAACCCTACCGGAACCAGAATTATACTCTCGGTACCGGATTATAGTAACGATCGGAGGTCTTTATGAGATAAACCAGCCTGGTTATAGGAAAACAGGCCAGGCCTAAAAAATATTCAAAATCAATCGCTTGCGTAAGACTAACTTGGGAGGAATGCAACAGATCAGAGCCATCATTGTGGATGATGAGCCTAACGCACGGCGTGCCTTACGTGGTGTGCTGGAAGAGAATTTCAGCCATGTGGAGGTATTGGCCGAATGCAAGGATGTTCCGGAAGCCGTAAAAACAATACACAAGCTAAAACCCGACCTTGTTTTCCTGGATATCGAAATGCCGGGGTATAACGGGTTTGAACTATTGGATTTTTTTGACCAGCAAAGCCTCAACTTTAAGATCATTTTTGTAACCGCCTATAGCGATTATTCACTACGCGCCTTCGAAATATCAGCTGTTGACTATATACTGAAACCCGTAAGACCCGAACATATTGAGAGGGCACTGAAGAAAATACAAATAGATAATCCCGCGGATAATATCCAGTATAAAGTACTGAAAGAGAATTTTTCAAGCCATCTCGACAAAAAAATCGTTCTGCAAACGGCCGAAACCATTTTTGTGGTAAAAATGGACGATATCATCTATATGCAGGCCGAGGGTAGTTATACCCGTTTTTACACTACTACACACGGCGTGTTAACCATCACCAAAAAACTGATCGACTTCGAATACCTTGAAAGCGCCGGCCCTTTCTTCAGAACCCACAGGAGCTACATTGTAAACCTTAACTATATTAAGAAAGTGGATAAGAAAGACTTCCTGCTGATCATGCATAATGACGCAGAAGTGTATTTGGCCCAGGATAAGAAGAATTTGCTGCTGGAGAAGATTATCAAGTAATAATTATCGCACAGCTCCTGCATTTCCCACATAAGCCGGGTCAATGCAACCACTCAACCTCCCCAAAACGAAAAGAATCCGCTGCGGCACCCCGGGTAACCAGTTCTCCCGAACTGTTAACTTCCTGAATCATACAGGAGAAGACTATATTCTTTTTCTTTAGCTTTACTGTTTCTCCTTTTTTATACAACCGTTCATTGTATTCGCCCAACAAAAAAACAGCCCCCTTTTCCGCCCAATCTCCCAAACGCTTTTCAATACATCCGCAAAGCTCCCAAGCCAGATCCCTTGTATTATGCTCCTTTCCGGTAATTTGTTTGAGCGAAACCGGTTTTTTTAACATTTCAGGAAAATCTACCTGGTTGATGTTGATTCCGATACCCACTATGGCCCAGCTCCATTGATCACCCCGGATTACATTTTCTATCAATATTCCCCCTGCCTTTCTGTCACGCCAGTAAATATCATTGGGCCATTTTATACGCGTTTCCCCGCCCGCATATATAGAAAAAAAATCATAACTCGCCAGTGCTATTGCTAAACTAAGCTCGAAAACCTGTGTTACAGCGAAGGAACTACAGTCTAAAACAACCGAAACGGTAATATTAGCACCGGGCTCGGCTATCCAGGTTTTGCCCTGCTGGCCCTTTCCGGCTGTTTGCGACCAGGCATAGAAGGCTGTACCATGGCCAGCCATATTAGCCTGAACCTGTTCCATGGCATAAATGTTGGTGCTTTCAACCTCAGTTAATTCTATGAACGGCTTACCGATAGTACTTTTAGCAAAAAAGGGTGGCAAAGAATTACTATTTTTGACGAAGTTAGTACAGTGATCATTAAAATCTTATCATCATATTGGAACCTCTTTCTGTTTTAAAGACCCGTGAAAAAAGCTCAATCACACGGCTGAACCGTAATTCTAAGATCTTCAAATCGATCATTAAAGCCATACAGGACAAAAAAGGCGAGAACATTATCAGCCTGGATCTGCGCAAGATACTGGAAGCATCTGCTGACTTTTTTATTGTTTGCCAGGCCTCCAGTACCACACAGGTAAAAGCGATCTGTGATGGGATAGAAGACCAGGTGAGAAAAGACTGCGGTGAAAATCCTTATAAACACGAAGGGAGGCAGTCGCTGCAATGGGTACTGATCGACTATGTTAACATTGTTGTACATGTTATGCACCCTGAAGCCAGGAATTTCTATAAACTGGAAGAAATGTGGAGCGATGCAGGCTCAATGATGCACGACCTTTAGTTGCTTTTAAAATATCAGGGATAGTTAAACGTTATTAATAGAAACCGTAGTTATTACAGAGGTATTATCATATGTCACAGGAAAATAAGAGTATCAAGCCGGGTCAGGAGAAAGGGGATGGTCAGCGTAAAGGGCCAAAGTTCAGCATTTACTGGATCTATGCCATCATAGCCATTGTACTGCTTTCCGCCAATTTTTTAAAGCTGGCACCGGATCTTACACAAACCACCGAGCAGGAGTTCAAACAACAAATGCTGGCACAGGGCGATGTGGAAAAGCTGGATTTGATTAAGAACAAAGAAAGAGTAAGGGTTTATATTAAAGTAGACAGCCTGGGGAAACCTTTCTATGTAAAAAAGTTTAAAGAAACACTTACCAAGGAGAAAACCAAGGGAGCACCCCTGTTCGAGTTCCAGGTAACGGATTGGAAAAGCTTTAAAGACGGTGTTCAGAAAGTATATACCGATAATCATGTTGCACCCGACCAGGAAGTGCCTGAAAAAGCGTTTGACGAAGGAGAATGGTTTGGCCCGGTATTAAATACAGTGGTATCCTTACTGGTAATCATCGGCGCATGGGTATTGCTGATGCGTAAAATGGGCGGCCAGGGCGGTGCCGGTGGCCCCGGCGGTATTTTCAGTATCGGGAAATCGAAAGCCACCCTGTTCGATAAAGGTGCTAAAGTAAACATCACATTTGCTGATGTTGCCGGCCTGGATGAAGCGAAAGTGGAGGTGATGGAAATTGTTGACTTTTTAAAGAACCCCAAAAAATATACGGCCCTGGGAGGTAAAATTCCCAAAGGCGCATTGCTGATCGGGCCTCCGGGTACCGGTAAAACATTGCTGGCCAAAGCCATGGCGGGGGAAGCGCAGGTACCTTTCTTTAGCCTGAGCGGAAGCGACTTTGTTGAAATGTTCGTAGGAGTGGGTGCCAGCAGGGTACGCGACCTGTTTAAGCAGGCCCGTGAAAAAGCGCCGTGTATCATCTTTATAGATGAGATAGATGCCATCGGCCGTGCACGCGGACGGAACGCTATCATGAGTAATGATGAAAGGGAAAACACACTGAACCAGTTGCTAGTAGAAATGGATGGCTTCGGCGGAGATACCGGCATCATCATCCTTGCCGCAACCAACCGCCCTGATGTACTGGATACGGCCCTGCTGAGGCCCGGACGTTTTGATCGCCAGATCTCGATAGATAAACCCGATGTGAAAGGAAGGGAAACCATCTTTAAAGTACACCTGATTCCTATTAAGATTTCAGAAAACCTCGACCTGCACAAGCTGGCTGAACAAACACCGGGTTTTGCCGGTGCAGATATTGCCAATGTTTGTAATGAAGCGGCACTGATAGCTGCAAGAAAAGGAAAAGAATCGGTTGAAATGATCGATTTCCAGGACGCGATAGACAGGGTAATAGGAGGATTGGAGAAAAAGAACAAGATCATAGCACCACACGAGAAATCCATCATCGCTTACCATGAAGCAGGTCACGCAGTATGCGGATGGTTCCTGGAACATGCCTACCCATTATTGAAAGTAACCATCGTTCCCCGCGGAACGGCGGCACTGGGATATGCACAGTACACCCCAACAGAACAATACCTGTACAATACAGACCAGCTGATGGACCAGATCTGTATGACATTGGGCGGACGCGCGGCGGAACAAATATTCTTTGGAAAAATATCAACCGGGGCCGCAAACGATCTGCAGCAGATAACCAAGATCGCTTACAGCATGGTAACGGCCTATGGAATGAACAAGAATGTAGGGAACGTAAGTTTCTATGATCCCACACAGGAGAATACATTCACCAAGCCGTTCAGCGAAGAAACCGGTAAAATAATTGATGAAGAAGTGAGGGCTATCATAGAAGATGCTTACCAACGCACCATCAAGCTGCTGACAGAGAAGAAAGAACAGGTGGAGATACTGGCGAAAGAACTGCTGGATAAAGAAGTACTGCATAAAAGCGATGTGGAGACGCTGATTGGTAAAAGACCATTTGAAGAAAAGAAACTGGTTGAAATTGAACCGGAACAAACCAATGATCATGTGGTGGGAGAAAAAACGTTCGGCGGACCAGGATCAACACCTGAAGAAGATTCTATTATTGGATAATGTCAACAGCCAGGGAAAATATCTTACAAAAAATAAAGCAGGCACTCGTGAAACCGGTGCCTGTTCCCTTTCCTGAAAGCGAGGGAACAGACAGTGTATTTCAACCATCGTTGAAAGAACTGGAGGTTGAGTTTGCTGAAAAGTTTACCGGTCTGCTGGGTCGGTTCGCTTTTTGTGAAAATGAAAGAGAACTGGTAGAACAGCTCAATACCCTGATAGCGCAGAGAAACTGGTCGCGCATTTATTGCCGCGAAGAAGCGGTAAGTAACCGGCTTTTCAATGCGGGTTTCACAACAGCATATTCAGATGATGTAGCCGTTTGCGACGCAGCCATCACGGGTTGCGAGAAACTGGTGGCCCGAACAGGAAGCATCATCATGAGCAGCGCGCAGCAAAGCGGCAGGACCGTAAGTGTATACGCACCCGTGCATATCTGTATCGCTTACAGCAACCAGTTGGTATACGATATCGCCACCGGCTTGCAGGACATAAGAATAAATTATGGAAAGGATCTCCCTTCTATGATTACACTGGCCACCGGCCCCAGCCGTACGGCTGATATTGAAAAAACGCTGGTGGTAGGCGTACATGGTCCGAAAGAAGTCTTTTGTTTCCTGGTAGACAGAACAGCCTAAAATAACTGCTATGAATGATCAAACCAATGGACAGCTTTTTGTCTACGGAACCCTGCGGAGCGGTTTTCAGAATCCAGCCTATTCTTATATCAGCCGTTATTTTACCCTCGCCGGACCGGCAAAAGTAAAGGGCCGTTTGTATGACCTGGGAGAATATCCCGCAGCCATTCCTGTGAACGAGGAACATTTTATTGTAGGCGAGCTGTACACGATCAATCATCCCGATGAATTACCCTGGGCACTGGCGCAGCTGGATGATTATGAAGGCCTGAATACCGAGGAAGGCAAACCCGCGCTGTATTCGAGACAGGAAACCACGGTGTATTTTAATGAGACAACTACAACCGCCTGGGCCTATTGGTATGCAAGGCCCATAACAAATGAACCCCCCGTTGAAAGCGGGGATATACTGGAGTATATACAGCGGAAAAACAAAATCTGAGTAATGACGATCACGCCCGGCAAAAAAATATATTTCATTACAGATTTTCATCTCGGTGCGCCGAACCATGAAAAAAGCCTGGTGCGTGAAAAAAAATAGTGGCTTTCCTGGAAAGTATACGGCATACGGCCGACCAGCTTTTTATACTGGGGGATATCTTTGATTTCTGGTACGAGTATAAAAAAGTAGTTCCCAAAGGGTATACCCGGTTATTCGGCAAACTGGCCGAACTGAGCGATAGTGGCCTGCCCATACATGTGTTTGTGGGTAATCATGATATGTGGATGAGCGGCTATTTTGAATCGGAACTGAATATCCCGGTTTACTTCGAACCGGTAACACGGGAATGGAACGGAAAAAAAATGCTGATAGGCCATGGCGATGGACTGGGGCCGGGCGATAAAGGATATAAGTTCTTAAAAAAAATTTTCCGTAACCCGGTTTGTAAATGGATGTTCGGACAACTGCATCCCGGGTGGGGTATTGGACTTGCCGATTACTTTAGCAGGAAGAGCCGTGAGAAAACAGGGGGCAACGACCAGCATTTTTTCGGAGAAGAAAGGGAATGGCTGATCCTTTATTGCCGTGAAGTATTGCAGAAAGAGCACTTCGATTATTTTGTTTTTGGCCACAGGCACCTGCCGATGGATTATAAACTGGAAGAGAACAGCCGCTATATTAATGTGGGCGACTGGATAACGAATTTTTCCTATGCCAGTTTCGATGGTAATGATATGCAGCTGCATAAATGGGAACAGTAAACAGGCTAACTTACCTTTGAAGTATGAACAGAATACTGGATTACGAAATTTTAAATAATACCGTGAGAAGCTACCTGTATGTGGTAATTACCATACTGGTTGCTGTTATTATTAAAAGGCTGATCTCAAAATACCTGGCCAGGCTTTTGTACAAACTGGTATCCTCAAAAAAAATTGTAAGACAGTCGTTTCTCGACCTGGTATTGCAACCGCTCGAAGTGTTCCTTTTACTGCTGGTATCTATTATAGCACTCGACAAACTATATTTTCCGGATGTTTTGGCATTTAATATTTACAAGATTACTTTACATCAACTACTGGATTCCCTGGCTTCGGGAGCGGTAGTGATTGTTTTTATATGGTTATGTATACGTGTGATAGATTTTATAGCATTGATACTGGAAGAGAAAGCCAACCTCACCAAAGACCAGACAGACAACCAGCTGATCATCTTTTTTAAAGACTTTTTTAAAGTAGTGCTGGTCATTATCGGCATCCTGCTGGTGTTGCGTTTTTCTTTTAATAAGGAGATTGGGAGTTTGCTTACAGGCTTAAGCCTTGTGGGAGCTGCCATCGCATTGGCAACAAGGGAAAGCATGGAGAACCTGATCGCTTCATTCATCATCTTTTTTGATAAACCATTTATTACCGGCGACCAGGTAAAAGTGAATAACCTTACCGGAACCATTGAAAAGATAGGATTACGCAGCACCCGCATCAGAACCCTGGAGAAAACCTATATCTCCGTTCCCAACAAGCAGATGGTAGATACCATTGTTGATAATATTTCACTGCGAACACAAAGAAAAGCAGAGCTAAGGCTTGAAATTGCGCTGAGTGCCACATCGCAGCAATTGAGAGAAGTAACACCGGCTATCAACAACCTGCTGCAAAAACCCAGTATAGAAAAAACAACCGTTTTCCTGGCCGAAACCGGAAAAAACGCCCATATAATAGTTGTGGAGTATCTCACCACGATCGACCAAACCATCGATGACTTCAACGCACTGCGGCAAAATGTAAACCTTGACATTATCGCATTGCTCGAACAAATGAAAATAGAACTGGCGGCAGCCAATACCGATATAACGATTCAACAAAAGCAGTAACGTCATCTGACATTTAACAACGATCATCTGGCAACTATTTCCGCCAGCTCCTTTTCAATATTTCCGCTGGCCCCATATTCAACCACCCGGCCCATTTCTTTCCCGTTTTTCAGCACAATAAATGTTGGAACATTGGTGATCTTCCATTTAATGTGAAGGTTATTGGGTGCGGTTTTTTCGCGGTCAACACCTACCAGGCTTACTTTGTCTGCCGGGAAGCCGCTTTTATCTATCATACGGTAAAACTTCGACAAAAGGTTTTGTGTATCGTGGCACCAGGTGCCGCCAAATACAATAAAGCTGTAATGATCTTTATGTTGGCTAAGTATTTCAACTGCGGTCGGGTCTGCAGCACCGAGTTGCATATTTTCTTTGAACCAGGCAAAGCTTGTATCGTTTTCAATCAGGGAACGGGATATAACGCCCTTTAACACCTTGGTTTCCGTATCGCTGATAACGGTATAGTGGGGCCTGCCTAAGTTTTTACCGGGGGAACAGGCGCAGATAGCACCTATAAGAATAACGGCTGCGATGAGCGTATTTTTCATGTTGTAATTTTTGATTGACAGGCAAAGATCAGGATGCAATATTCGCCTTCAGTTCCAAAAGGAAAGATTTGAATTGGGTAAGCGATTGCACCAGTTGCGCCTGCGTATCCGCTTCCTTCCTGTTGTTCTTCAGGTATTTCTTGGCTCCGTCGATAGAGAACTTGCGCTGGCGTAACAGGAAATAAATAAGCTGTAAATTTTTAATGTCCTCCACGCGGAACAGCCTGTCGCCCTTGCGGGTTTTACGGGGTTGAAGAATATCAAATTCGTTTTCCCAGAAGCGCAGCAAAGAAGTATTTACCTTGAACCAGCCCGCTACTTCGCTGATGGAATAATATAGCTTTTGCTGAAGAATGCTTTCTTCGGGCACTTCAACCAGGTCTGCTTCGGAATCCATATCACGGAATGATTTCCTTCCGCGTTTACCCAATACTTTTGATGGCTGTAACACGGAAGAGGGGCTGGCTTGTGCCGGTAGTGGTTCGGGTATTGGCGTAATTGCCGCGATAGCAGGCGGCTCCTCCGCCATTGTTTCAACCCTTATTGCAGGCTCGGCTTCCGGTGCTATTGGTGCGGTTACCGCGGGTGCTTTTGTAACGGGTTCCTTTTTCTTAGCCTGCTTAACAGGCTCCACGGGAAACCCAAAAAGATCCAATTGTTCCATATCTAAAAATACTATAACTAAGCACTGCAAACTGCTAACAATGCGTTAAGTGGAAAAGTAGTACTTTGTTCCCATGTATGCCATCAATACCATTTGTGTTTGCGGTGCCGGAACCATGGGTAGCGGAATAGCCCAGGTGGCCGCTATGAGCGGAATGCGTACCATACAGTTCGACCTGAACCCCGTAATGCTGGAGAAAAGCCGCGCGGCCATTACCGGCGGGCTTGATATTTTGATGAAGAAGGGAAAGATCAGCCCGGCGCAAAAAGAAACCATATTCAGCAGCATTCTTTTTACCACCGATATCAATGATTGCGTTGCAGACCTGGTAATAGAAGCCATTGTTGAAAACAGGGAAGCCAAAACAGGCTTATTCCAACAGCTTTCATCTCTTAACCCAGGCAATACCATTTTTGCTACCAATACTTCTTCCATTTCAATACAGGAAATAGCAGCCACGCTACCCATCCCTTCCCGTGTAATAGGAATGCACTTTTTCAACCCGGCACCGGTAATGAAACTGGTGGAAGTGGTGGTTACCGGCGATACAGATGAAGCTGTTACAAAAGCCATAACTTCTCTGGCCGTTTTGATGGGCAAAACCCCGGTGATCTGCAAAGACGCTCCCGGATTTATTGTTAACCGTGTAGCCCGACCCTATTACCTGGAAGCCATGAAACTGGTAGAAAAAGGATTGGCCACCATTGAAACGGTAGACAGGGTCATGGAATCCACCGGGTTTAAAATGGGCCCCTTCAGGTTGATGGATCTGATAGGTCTTGATATCAATTACAGCGTAAGCCATATAGTTTGGGAGGCACTGGGCAAACCCGCGCGCTTAGAACCCTCTCCCCTGCAGGCCGGCAAACTGAACAAAGGAAACCTGGGCCGTAAAACAAACGCAGGATTTTATGCCTACTGAGCTCACTTCCACACGCTATCGATAGAAGAGTATCCTTTAACGATAAAATTGTGCTTGTTTCTGGCATTGGTGGCAAATGGCCCTTTCTTGGTGTAAATGGCAATCGCACCCGATGCGCCTGAGAACGGAGATAACATAGCAGGTGGGCGGTACACTTTAATCATGGCAATATCCGAGGGAGGAACAAAAGTATGATCGCCTCCCTCAAGGCGGAATTCATCAACATACACTTCAACCGGCTCATCGCGCCAGAATGCCTGCTCCTCGCCCAACTCACCGCGCTTAACCATCAGGCCGGGAACCTTGGTTTGGAGAAATAACAACAGGTTGGCATACTTAGCTATCTGATCACTTTCCAGCCCATCAAAAGTCATGGCGTTATCCGACCTGAATAATCCACTGGCATACATATCCTCGTACTGCTGTACTTTGGTTTTAAATTTTCCAACCACGGTTACACCCGGCAGGTACGCCGGGTCTGTTTGCTCACCCGATTGAAAACTGTATTGCGAGCTGTCATTTTTTTTGCCTATCGCGTTCTTTTCATCACCCACCGTAATAAAAGCCGTTTCATGCAATACCGGAACAAAAGCGGAATCCAGCGGGGTTTCTATTTTAATCTGCAGGTAATTATTTTTAACCTTTTTAACAGGCGTAAAAATAAAGTAGGCGGAATCTTCAAACAGGGTACTCTTTAACCTGAATCGTCCCTCTTCATCAACGGCTGTATTATCCAGGTAGGTTCCCTTTTTGTTTTTCAGTACCATCATGTAATTGATCAGGGGCTCCTTCTTATCATGCTCTTTTACTTCGCCGCTGATTCTGAAATAGCCCCGTTGTACCAGGAAATTAAAAGCATAACGGCCCTCGGGTATTGACTCCTTAATTGCCAGGGAACCCATCACTTCTCCATTCACTACCGGCCAGCGGAATTTCCATCGCCGCTTTTTTTCCAGGTCCTCTATCCAGAGATTTAAAGTGGCACTTGTTAATTTGCTCTCTTTAAAATAAGGAAGGATGCAATTAAAGTCGAGGGTATCACCGTAATGCACAACATTCCTGGAAAAACTCAGTTTCAAAGAATCTGAAGCGCGGGCGGCGGGGCCGGCTAACAATAAAAGGATAATTAAATAGCGATAGCGCATAAGAATAGGATGATTATTCGAATGTAAGACGGTCTTTCAGCAATCGGAAACAGTTTTTATTAAATTGTGATGAAAGGCAACCTACTTTTGTTCCTTATGCGAATTGCCGTAAATGCGATACTGCTGCAAAAGGCATCCCTGGATGGGATTAACCATTATGCCGGAGGGATTTTCAGCCGCCTGGTTACACAACATCCGGAACATACATTCATTTTTATGTTCGACCGGCCTTTTGATGATAAGTTTATTACAGCCCCCAATATAATTCCGGTTATTGTTGGGCCGCATGCCCATACCGCTTTCTCATCCTGGCTTTGGTACAATGTAACAGCACCGCTCGCACTGCGGAAGCAAAAGCCTGATGTCTGGCTGCAGCCCTATGGGAGGCTTAGCCTGAGCTCTTCCATACCGCAACTGCTGGTACAGCCTGCACTTTCATTTATTCACCACCCGCGATTGATGCCCCGTTTTCGCCGCTGGTTTTACCAATGGAATACACCCAGGTTTTTAAAAAAGGCAGCAGGGGTGGTAACGCTCTCAGCATATACCAGGACGGATATCATAACCCAATACCCACCTGTTCATCCGAATAAAATAAGTGTAATACCCGGAGCGGCCAGGAACCTGTTCCGGCCTTTATCCTGGGAAGAAAAAGAACAAGTAAAAGATGGTTTTGCCGATGGCAGGGAATATTTTCTATTGATAGACGATATCCATCCCGGCAGTAACGGGATGAACCTGCTCAGGGCATTCTCGCTTTTCAAAAAATGGCAACACAGCAATATGAAACTGTTGGTGATTGCCGGAACGCAGGGGCGCCAAGATAAAGAGCTGGCGGGAAAACTAACAACCTACAAATACAGAGAGGATGTGGTATTGATGAATGAATTGGGGGATGAGCAGCTGGCAAAGGTTATGGCATCGGCTTATGCGGTGATATGTCCTGCCCTTTTCGAAAGCTTCGGGCAGCTGGCACTGGAAGCCATGCAATGTGGCGTACCCGTTATTGCCGGTAATAACCCCTCTTTGCCCGAGACCTGCGGTGAAGCAGCGTTATATGCAGACCCCGCCGATCCGGAATCGATGGCCAAACAGATGATGGTATTATACAGGGATGAGAACCTTAGGACCCGATTGATTGAGGAAGGGAAGCGGCAGGCGGCAAGCTTCAGCTGGGAACGGACAGTGGAAAAATGCTGGAATCTGCTCAGCTCATTGGCAAAAAAGCGGGAGGAATAACCCATCTTCATCTCTCACGCTTTCTCATTACTTTTGCCGTCAAATAATCCAAAAAAATGCACCAATCAACAATTTCAATTCATATAGACCTGGATGAGAATAAGGTTCCGCAGCAGATCAGCTGGCAGGCATCTGACAGCACCGCGGATATGGACCAGCTGGCCAAATCGATGATGGTATCTTTCTGGGATGGGGCCGATAAAAGTGCCTTGCGGATCGACCTGTGGACCAAAGACATGATGGTAGATGAAATGGCAGACTTTTACTACCAGAATATGATGGGAATGGCCGATACCTACCTGCGCGCCACACAGCAGCAGGAACTGGTAGATGATATGAAGAAATTTGCCAAAGAGTTTTACAGGAAATTCAAGGAAACACAGATCAAGGAAAATAAATAAAAACATTCGTATGAGCTTAGAAACAGAAGTAATGGGGCAGATGAAAGACGCCATGAAAGCCAAGGATGAAGCTGTATTGCGCGGATTAAGGGCTATTAAAGCGGAAATCATTAAAGCCAAAACAGAACCGGGTGCCAATGGCGAGATCTCAGCAGATACTGAAATAAAACTATTACAGAAGCTGGTGAAATCGCGCAAAGATTCCCTGGAGATTTACCAGAAACAAAGCCGGCCCGACCTGGCCCAGAAGGAATCAGAAGAAATTGCCGTAATTGAAAAATTTCTGCCGCAACAGTTATCCGACGAGGAGCTCAAAACAGTGATCACCGCCATCATAGCCGAAACAGGTGCCACCGGCCCCCAGGATATGGGTAAAGTAATGGGCGCAGCCAGCAAACAACTGGCAGGCAAAGCGGAAGGCAAAGCCATATCAGCTGTTGTTAAAGAATTATTGAAATAGTAGCAAATAGCCCATGACCCTCGACATACTCCTTATGATCCTCCTGGGCATAGCCGTTTTTAAGGGATACAGGAGTGGTTTTGTGGTGGCCGTGTTTTCTTTCCTGGGTGTATTTATCGGGTTGGTAGCGGCCGTTAAATTTTCGGCACTGGCGGCAGGGTGGTTACAAAACACAACTTCTGTAACAGGTGCCTGGCTTCCTTTTTTATCGTTTGCGCTGGTAATGGTATGCGTTATAATTCTCGTGCGGCTGGGAGCAAAAATGATACAATCTGCACTGGAACTGGTTCTGCTGGGTTGGGTAAATAAACTAAGCGGAATGCTGTTGTATGCCGTGCTCTACCTTACCGTATACAGCGTTTTTCTTTTCTATGCCGAAAAAATACACCTGCTCAAACCCGCATTAATGGAATCATCGCGCAGTTATCCATTTATACGTTCATGGGGCCCCGCTGCCATTGAATGGATAGGAAAGGCCATCCCTGTATTTAAAGGGATGTTTGCCGAGCTGGCAATATTTTTCGACCGCTTCCCGGCAAGCTTAAATAATAGATAACACTCATATCATCCTCCCAAGCAGGCTTTTGCGGCAAAAATTCAGTATTTTTGTAAGCATTTCACCCGTTTATTCGGTTTAGCTGTACTCATTTAGCGGTTTTTGAACGGTTTTGTTTTTATTTGTACGTACCCAATGTTGCTTGTTTAAGAGATAAACCCCATGAATTACGAGATTAAACACCAGGATAAGTTTAAATTTATAGAGGAAGGAGAAGGAGAACCGCTGCTTTTATTACATGGTTTATTTGGCGCACTCAGCAACTTTGCCGACCTGGTTGAGCATTTCAGGAAAACAAACAAGGTAATCGTGCCGTTGCTGCCACTGTTCGACCTGGATATTTTTCATACCACCGTAGGCGGACTGGAGAAATTTGTACAGAAGTTCATTGAGGCGAGAGGATACAAGGATATTCATTTACTGGGAAATTCACTGGGCGGACACGTGGCCCTGGTACACATTCTGAAACACCCCGAAAAGATCAAATCCCTGATCCTTACCGGCAGTAGCGGATTATTTGAGAATGGGATGGGCGACAGTTACCCGAAGAGGGGGGATTATGAATATATTAAAAAGAAAACACAGGTAACTTTTTACGATCCTGAAACGGCAACAAAAGAACTGGTAGATGAGGTTTTTGAGATCACCAATAACCGGATAAAAGTAATCAAGATCATAGCCCTGGCTAAAAGTGCCATCCGCAATAACCTGGGCGAGGAACTGAACCAGATAAAACAGCCCACGCTGCTGATCTGGGGCAATAATGATACCATTACGCCGCCTTTTGTGGCCCGCGAATTCAACCGCCTGATCCCGGGCAGTGAATTACATTTTGTTGACAAATGCGGCCATGCCCCCATGATGGAGGTGCCGGCCGAATTCAACAGGATACTGGAAGATTTCCTGAATAAGCTGAAACAACCCGTGGCTGTTGAGGGATAGTTTACCTGAGAGGAGAAAAATACATGCTCGCATCGCAACTAATCAATTCCGGTTTTCCGCTTATCAACCTGTCTGATAAGGCATCCTTCGCTTTGCAGCTGATGGATGAATATGACGTGCTGCATTTACCTGTAACCAATGGCGACAGGTTTGCCGGCATTGTTTCGAAAGATGACCTGCTGGACATTGATGAAAATAATTTGCTGGCTGTACTGCAGTCCTCTCTCATTCCCGTTTCTGTAAAAGGAGAAGAACATTTCCTGATCGCGCTGAAACTTATCTCGCAGCACGAACTGTCTATGATACCTGTTGTAAACGAGCAGGCCGAACTATCGGGTGTGATACTGGTAAAGGATATGATCCGCATTTTGTCTGGTTTTGTGGGTAATGACGACAGGGGCGGAGTAATTGTACTGGAAACAGATAAGCGAAATTTTTCGTTCGGGGAGATCAGCAGGCTGGTAGAAACCAATGACGCATATATTACCCAGCTGAACTCACATACAGAGGCAGATACCGGTCTTGTGGTAATAACCCTCAAAATAAACAAGATCGAAATATCCGATATCATCGCCACTTTCCAACGCTATGAGTATGTGGTACGTTATTACTTTGGAGAAGAAGATTATGCCAACGAGCTCAAAGAGAACTATAACCACCTGATCTCCTACCTCAATATGTAACAGGGGTAGTGATGGCAAACCCTTAATTTTACCGCCAACTGAACCCGGAAATGAGGCTATTGCGTTTAATTGTAAGTCTGATCTTTTTAATAGCTTCCCCGGAAGGTTTTACGCAGTCAAATTCCTCACAGGACAGCCTTTTGGTTCCGCCAGACCCCAGCACAAAAATCCCCAACCTGGTAACCATCAGCGATGTGGTGGTATCAGGCAATAAAAAAACGAAGATCTTTATCGTGATGCGGGAAGTGTCGTTCAGGAAGGGCGACCAGCTTACCGAAACGGAACTTGAAAGGGAGATGCAGCTTACGAGGCAGCAGCTGATGAATACATCCTTGTTTGTGGATGTAACTGTGTATATCAGTTCCAGTGTGAAAACAGGAAACAGTAATACGCGCGCCATCGCAATAGACCTGAAAGAAAGATGGTACCTTTTTCCCACTCCTTATTTCAGGCTGATCGACAGGAATTTTAACCAGTGGTGGGTAGAGCAGCATCGCAGCCTGGAAAGGGTAAACTATGGCCTGAAATTCATCCAGAATAATTTTACCGGGCGAAATGATGACGTGGATATATGGCTGATAACGGGCTATACGCAACAAATCACGTTACGGTACAACCTTCCTTTTTTTTGACAGGAAACTCAAAAGCGGGATGAACATCGGACTGGTATATGCCACACAGAAAGAGCTGAATTATGGAACCGGCGACAACAAGCAACTCTTTTTTAAGCAGGAGGAAGTAACCCGAAAAGTGCTCAGGTTGGATGCCACATATTCTTACCGGCCCGATGTAAAACAGCGGCATTATTTCAGGATGTCGTATAACAACGAAGAAGTGGCCGACACCATTTTAAAAATCAACCCGCTATACTATCCCGGGCAGCTAACGCATATGAAGTATGTTGATTTTTCTTACCAGTATAAATATTACAATGTTGATTTAATATCGTACCCTACCCGGGGATTTTTGTTTGAAGGAAACCTGTATAAACGCGGGCTGGACAAAGTATCTAATATATGGCAGGCTGGCGCAAGGGCCGTATATGTAATACCCTTCAACCCCAATCAATCCTTCCTCCACCTGGAAGCCATCGGGTCGGTAAGATCACCGGCCAGTAATGCGTATTTTAACCAGCGCTTGTTCGGATATGGATATTTTCAGCTGAGGGGGCTCGAGTATAATGTAGTGGATGGCTCTGTGGGCGGTGCTCTCAAAACAACCCTGCACCAGAAACTGCTGTCTTTTGTGCTGAAAAATCCCTTCCCCAGCAAAACACATGATAAATTCCCCATCAGGATATTCCTGAAAGCCTATGGCGACCTGGGCTATGGTTATAACAAAGCACCTGTAAGCAGCAATACACTCAATAACACGCTTCTCCGCACCTGGGGTTTTGGGCTGGATATTGTGTCGGTATATGATTTTGTCTTCAAAATT
The DNA here is from genome assembly GCA_965229175.1 of Sediminibacterium sp. GTDB lineage: Bacteria > Bacteroidota > Bacteroidia > Chitinophagales > Chitinophagaceae > Sediminibacterium. Next base: position 292,138 of record CBDDIT010000059.1, read on the forward strand.
GAGTACAGCTTTAACCAACTGGGAAGGGATGGCTTATATTTACAGACGAGAAACGACTTTTAAAGCACGAATTACACGAATGGCTCGAATTACACTAAATTCGTTTTATCCTTATTATTCGTGTAATTCGTGTAATTCGTTTAGTTCGTGTACTTCGTATAATTCGTGTCATGAAAGTAGCCATCTACAGCCGCGGTCTTGATTTTGAGCAGGAGAATCCTTTGCTGGCATTGCTGGCAGAGCTGAAAAGGTATGAGATTATCACGCTTATATTTCATCCCTTGCTGGGCCAGTTTCCGCAAATAAGTAAAGCATACCCGGATGTTACCCCCTTTTCAACTTCGGACGATCTGGGCGAGAATGTTGATTGCCTGATCAGCTTGGGTGGGGACGGAACCATGCTGGACGCTGTAACCCTTGTGAAAGATAAAAATATCCCGATACTGGGTATCAATTTCGGCCGGCTGGGATTCCTGGCCAGCATCAGCAAAGAAGAACTGGCCAGTGCGGTAGATTCATTGGTGAACCATACATACCTGGTAGACAAGCGTACGCTTATCCACCTGGATTCAAATGAGTCGCTGTTTGGTGAAACCCCTTTTGGACTGAATGAGTTTGCCATACATAAGCGGGATACATCGCCAATGATAAAAGTTCATACCTATATTAACGGTGAATTTTTAAACAGTTACTGGGCAGACGGCCTGATTGTTTCAACAGCAACAGGTTCAACAGGATATAATATGAGCTGTAACGGGCCTATCCTGTTCCCGGAATCATCCAGCTTTGTTATAACGCCGGTGGCCCCCCATAACCTGAATGTACGATCCATAGTAGTGCCGGACAGTAATATCATTTCGTTTGAAGTAGAAAGCAGGGCCGACCAGTTTATCTGCGCGCTGGATGCCAGGAGGGAGATTGTAAATAAAAGTATTCAACTGGCGGTACAGAAAGAAAAATTCAGGGTAAGCCTGGTAAGACTGAATGAAAATAGTTTTCTCTCAACGCTGCGAACCAAGCTCACGTGGGGTCTTGATAAGAGAAATTAACTTTTATGGTATTGATTTTTGGTGCTATTTTACAAATAACTGAGTTTTAGAATCCAATATGTTTAAAAAGATCATCATAACCGCTATCGTGGCCATGGGTTTGCAGAAAGCCGATGCGCAGCTGCTGGATAGCTATATCCACCAGGGCGAGTTGGGGATATCCCTGGGCGTGGGTCATTATTTTGGTGATATCAACCCCAATTCCGGTCTCAAGCGCCCGAAAATGGCAGCCGGCATATTCTTCCGGAAGCAGGTTTCCAATTATATCGGGGTACGCTTGTCCGGCGACTATGTGATGCTGGGGTATTCGGACGTTTACAGCCCCAACCCGGTACAGGTAACCCGCAACCTTAGTTTTAATACCAATGTATGGGAACTGAGCATAGCCGGCGATTTCAACTTTTTCAGGTTCCAGCCGGGCTTTGAGGGTTATGAGTTCACCCCCTACCTCGGGCTTGGCATCGGCGTTTTTTCCTATGATCCTTATGCCTATCTGAATGGCGAAAAATACTACCTGAGAACCCTGGGAACCGAAGGACAGGGAAGTTCCCTGTACCCCGACCGCTTGCCTTACAGCCCCATAGCCGTATCCATACCGTTTACGGTGGGCATGAAATACGCGCTCACTCCCAATATGAACCTGTTCGGAGAGCTTACATACCGTTTTACCACCACCGACTACCTTGATGATGTAAGCGGAACCTATGCCCCCGACGCTTTTCCGCCCCTCCCGGATGGGAGCCCCTCACCGGGTTTTCTGTTGCAGGACAGAAGCTATGAAACCGGGGCCTCGGTTGGCGTAAAAGGCCGCCAGCGCGGTAACAGCCTTCAGAAAGATGCGTTTGTAACCCTTAAAGTAGGACTGTCTTTCAACCTCCAATCCTATAAGTGTCCGCCAGCACCCAGTAAATTCTAGATATCCCATCTGTCGCTCTTTTTCGCTAAATTTGCCCCTCAACTGAAGAAACGAATATGCAGGAAGCGTTAGTCGCTGGCATTGATAAGGGGAGATTGCCGCAGCACATTGCCATAATCATGGACGGAAACGGGCGCTGGGCCGAAGAAAAAGGCCAGGACCGCCTGTATGGCCATTTTCATGGGGTGGAGAGTGTGAGAAATATTGTGGAAGGATGCGCCGAGCTGGGCATTCATTACCTGACATTATACGCTTTCAGTACAGAAAATTGGGACCGCCCGCAGCAGGAAGTGGAAGGCCTGATGTCTTTGCTGGTGGATACTATCCGCAAAGAAGTGCCTACACTCAATAAGAACAATATCAGGCTGCATGTGATTGGCGATATGAATATGCTGCCGCAGTTTGCTTATAATGAGCTGCAGGAGGCCCTTGAAATGACGAGTGCCAATACCGGCCTGAACCTCATAATGGCATTGAGCTACAGCAGCCGCTGGGAATTGGTGAACGCGGTAAAGAACATAGGGATTGACGTGAAAGCCGGCAAAATAGACCCCACCACCATTACGCATGAAACCCTTGAGAAATACCTGGCTACCAGCCAGTTCCCCGACCCTGAGCTAATGATTCGCACAAGCGGGGAATACCGGATCAGCAATTTCCTGCTGTACCAGCTGGCCTATGCCGAACTCTATTTTACCAATACACGCTGGCCCGATTTCCGTAAGGAAAACCTGTATGAAGCTATTATTGACTTCCAGGGCCGGGAGCGCAGGTTTGGCAAAACTGGCCACCAGATACAGGAGGAAACCCATCTTGTGTAATGTATATTTGCCCCAAACCACTGTTTATCAGGGGTGATTTAACAAAGACTTTTCATTATTCCCGTTAATTTGCCCCGCCTAAAACCCTGAACCAAACCAATTGCTGAAAGATATGTGGACTGCACTTCGGACAGACACACAACAAACTGAAAACGGATGCTGAAAGTGTATAAAATTTTATTGTTGGCTTTTGTAACTACGCTCGTGAGTGTCCCGGCTTTTTCACAACAAACAACAGGATCAGATACCACTATTACCAGTATTGATGCGGAGCTCCTTAATATTTTCAATCAGAAAACGCCCAGGAAATACAAGGTTGCCTCCGTTAAAGTGGTAGGCAATCGTTTTTTCGATGAAAACCTTTTGATATCCATCGCCAATATCAATGTGGGAGATGAGATTACCATACCCGGGGGAGATAACTTTTCAAAAGCCATTACCAAACTCTGGGCACAGAACTATTTCAGCGATGTAGAAGTATATATTACGAAGCTCGTGGGCCGCAATATTGATGTTGAAATAGCGGTAACCGAAAGGGCCCGTTTATCCAGGTTCTTTTTCAAAGGCATCCGCAAAGGGGAAGCCGAAGACCTTTCCGGTAAAACCGGGCTGGTTCCCAACCGCGTGGTTACCGAGAATATGAAGATCTCGGCGGTAGAAGCCATCAAGAAATTTTACGAAGAAAAAGGGTTCCGCGACTCAAGAGTACGTATTGTAGAGCGAAAGGATTCCGTGGTAGATAATACCCTGGCACTTGATTTTTACATCGACAAAGGACCCAAAGTAAAGATCAGCAATATCAATTTCGGCGGCAATACAGTAGATGATGGCAAGCTGAAAAAACAACTGAAAGACACCAAGGAAAAATCCAGGTTTACCCTGTTCCCGGTATTTGATTCGGGCCGTATCGTACCGGCTAAACGATATACTTTCGATCAGTACCTGAAAGAAAATGGCTACCTCACCTACTCCAAAACCAAGAAAGTACTGGACCCTTATGTTCGGTTAAAATTATCGGGAGCCAAGTTCGACCAGACAAAGTTTGCAGATGATAAAGACAATATCCTCAGCTATTATAACAGCCTGGGATATCGTGATGCGGTGATAGAAAAAGATACGGTTTACCATACGCGCAGGGGCGATCTGAATATTGATATCAAAGTAAGCGAAGGGCATAAATACTATTTTGGTAATATCAGCTGGAGGGGAAATACCAAGTACTCTGATTCGATACTCACGTCTATTCTTGCTATCCGGAAAGGAGATATTTATAACCTGGAACTCCTCAATAAAAAATTAGGAAAAAATGCCGGCCCCGAAGGCGGCGATATCAGTGGTTTGTACCAGGACGATGGTTATCTTTTCTTCCGTACAGACCCTGTTGAAACAGCGGTATATAATGATACCATTGATTACGAGATCCGTATAGTGGAAGGTCCGCAGGCAACCATTAAGAATGTTCGTATTACCGGGAATGACCGTACCAAGGAATATGTGATCCGCCGCGAGTTAAGAACCATTCCGGGGGAAAAATTCCGCCGTACCGACCTGATCCGTTCACAGCGTGAGATTGCGCAGCTCAACTATTTTAACCAGGAAAAGATCAAGATCGAACCCGTTCCCAACCCGGATGATGGTACCGTGGATATCAATTATGGCGTGGAAGAGAAATCGAGTGATCAGCTGGAACTGAGTGCGGGATGGGGAGGAGCCATTGGGTTAACAGGAACACTGGGTGTATCCTTTAACAACTTTTCTATCCGCAATATCTGGAAGAAACAGGCATGGGACCCATTGCCCATGGGAGATGGACAAAAGCTTAGCCTTCGGGTGCAGAGTAATGGTAAAGCTTTCCGATCCTACAATTTCTCCTTTACGGAGCCCTGGCTGGGAGGTAAAAAAAGAAATGCGTTAACGTTCAGCGTATATAACACCAAATACGGTCAAACCATAGATCCATCAACCGGATTGTACAATTCAAGCATAGCCGATTCAAGGTATATCTCAACAACCGGAGCCACCGTAAGCCTTTCAAAACAACTGAAATGGCCTGATGATTATTTCTCTTTATCTGTAGGTGTTAACTACACGCGCTACAAGTTGAGCAACTATGCCATCGACCCTACCAACCTTCCGGGCTTTGATAATGGTATCGTAAATAACCTGAACCTGCGTGTGGCGTTACAACGTTCGTCCGTGGATCAGCCTTTGTTCCCGCGCTCCGGTTCCACCTTCCTGTTGAGTCTGCAGGTAACACCTCCATATTCGCTTATCGACAAGAATATCGTCAAATCATCCAACCCTTATAATTTCCTGGAATACCATAAATGGAGGTTTAATGGCGAGTGGTATATTCCATTCGGAAGACCTCGTGGCGAAGACAGGAACAAACAGTTTGTGTTGAAGGTGGCCGCCAAATACGGGTTCCTGGGCCGATTCAATCAAAACCTGTCAATCTCTCCGTTTGAAAGGTTCCAGGTGGGAGATGCCGGTTTGAGCAACCAGTTTGCATTGCTGGGGTATGATATCATTGCCCACAGGGGATACCCCGTATATGATAATTCAAACCCTACCATCAATCCAGACAGGCAGTATGCCACCCAGTACTTTACCCTGTTTAATAAATATACCATGGAAATGCGGTACCCGCTCAGCTTAAACCCGAGCAGTACTATTTATGCCCTGGCATTCTATGAGGCGGCGAATGGATGGTATAGTATTAAAGATTATAACCCATTCAAGTTAAGGAGATCAGTAGGTTTGGGTATGCGTTTCTTCCTGCCTATGTTCGGCTTGCTTGGATTTGATTACGGTATAGGTCTCGACAGGATCACCAGCGGCGGCGCATTGAAAGATGCGGCAAGGTTCACGTTCATGCTTGGATTTGAGCCGGAATAGCTGGAAAGCCGTGAATCGTGAATCGTCAATCGTGAATATAAGAACTTTACGATTGACGATTGACGATTCACGAAATCAACGGGATTATGCTTAGTTTAGGATAAACAAAAAACAATATGAAAAAGATACTCTTAGTTCTCATAGCTTTTTCAGGCTTCGCATTGGCAGCCAGCGCGCAGCGGTATGCGATTATTGATACCAAGTATATCCTGAGCAAGATACCGGAGTATAAAGAAGCCGATAAGAAACTGCAGCTGATAGGTGAACAATGGCAGAAAGATATTGACGACAGGCAGGCCATACTGGATAAAATGTATAAGAATTATGAAGCCGAACAGTTTATGCTGACGGAAGAATTGAAAAAGAAAAGAGAAGACGAATTATTCACCCGGGAGAAGGAGATACGCGACCTGCAAAAAAGGCGTTTTGGATATGAGGGCGACCTGTTCAAGGAACGTCAGCGTCTTGTGAAACCCGTACAGGATAAAGTATACAACGCCATTCAGAAAATTGCGGTGGCAAAAGAATACGACTTTATACTGGATAAAAGTGAAGGAATTACCGTTATATTTGCCGACCCCAAACTCGATAAAAGTAATGAAATACTAAAGGAGCTGGGGATCAGAATTTAGTACAACCAAATCAATTATAAATTCAAAACAATGAAGAAATTATTATTTGTATGCCTGGCTTTTTCAATGGTGCTGTTGTTTGCGGGCAACACGCAGGCACAAACCTTGAAAATTGGTTATTTTGATGACCAGCAGGTTTTAGGGATCATGCCGGGTTTTGAAAAACTGCAGGGTGTGATGGAATCTTTCCAGAGAGATTCATTGAATGTAGAATATGAGTATACGGTAAAAGAATACCAGCGCCAGGATAGCCTGTGGAAAAAAGATTCTGCCGGACTGGCTCCGAAAGCAAGGGAACTGGCAATGGCCGACCTGACCAAACTGAGACAAAAACTGGTCTACTGGCAACAGTATTCCCAGCAGCTGATCGAAGCTAAGCAGGAGCAGTTACTGGAACCTTTCAGAAGAAAGATCGCAGAAGCCCTGAATGCAGTAGTAGCTGAAGGAAAATATACATATGTGCTGAAAGCGGATGCGTTGACTCCCTATCCGGTTAATCCTCCATTGCTGGATAACCTTTCTTTAAGGGTGGCCATTAAACTGAAATTGCCCATTCCAAAAGAAGTGGAAGACGCCTGGAGAGCAGCGGGAGGAACAGGTCTTGGTACCCCGGCAGCAGCACCAGCGGCTAAACCGCCGGTTAAAAAGCCTTAATTAATTAGATAATTTCTATTTAATGATACGCAGAACCACGCCTATGGGCGTGGTTCTGTATTTTTGGGGTATGGACAAACGGTCGCCAATAGGAGTTTTTGATAGCGGGTATGGCGGTCTTACCATACTGCGCGAGATAGTAAAACAACTGCCGGAATACGATTATATCTATATGGGCGACAATGCCAGGGCCCCCTATGGCCCCCGCTCTTTTGAAACCGTTTACCAATACACGCTGGAATGTGTAAAATGGTTCTTTTCACAGGGCTGCGAACTGGTGATACTGGCCTGTAATACGGCATCTGCCAAGGCTTTGCGTACCATACAGCAGAACGATCTTCCGCAGATAGACCCTGCCAAAAGGGTGTTGGGGGTGATCAGGCCCACCACGGAAATCATCGGCAACTTCTCAAAAACACGCGAAATAGGGGTACTGGGTACCACCGGAACCGTGCAGAGCGAAAGTTACCTGATAGAGATCGCCCGGTTTTTCCCTGACTGCCATGTTTACCAGGAAGCCTGCCCCATGTGGGTGCCCCTGGTGGAGAATAATGAGCATGCAAAGCCCGGGGCTGATTATTTTGTAGAAAAACACCTGAAACAATTACTGGAACAACAGCCGGATATTGACACGGTATTGCTGGCCTGTACACATTACCCCCTCCTGCTGGGAAAGATCCGGCAGTTTATACCGGAAGGAGTAACCATTGTAACCCAGGGGGAAATAGTAGCCGCCAGCCTGGTGGACTACCTGGAAGACCATCCCGAAATGGAGAGAAAATGCTCAAAAAATGGCCAGATCCGGTTTTATACAACCGATTCCACGCACCATTTCGACAATCATGCCAGTATATTTTTCGGCAGGCCGGTTGCTTCCATACACCTTCATCTGCCGGAAAAATGAGGTAAAACCGAGGGATAACGCGGGTTTTATTCAAAAAAACGATGTTTATAACTTGTGACTCTAAGTGGATTCCCTTACCTTTGCCGTCCTTTCACAAGCAGCAGTATGGTGACTGCAGGCAGGAGGAACGTAACAATATTACCGGGTTAGTAAAAAAACGATACAATGAAACGGACATTCCAACCACACAAACGTCGCAGAAAAACCGTTCACGGTTTCCGCAAACGTATGGAAACTGCCAACGGCCGCAAAGTACTAGCCAGCCGCAGGGCGAAAGGCCGCAAGAAACTGACTGTTTCCAGCGAGAAAGGATTAAAATAATTACAGGGTTACACAACCAATATTGATAGCCTCATCTTTTTTGATGAGGCTTTTTTAGTTTAGCGGAGTAAATAATGCCAGGAAAGCTAACATATAACAAACACGAAAAGCTGAAAAGCAGGAAGCTGCTGCAGGAATTGTTTGCAAAAGCCCAGTCATTCCCTGTTTTCCCGCTGAAAGTGTTTTATATGCCATTGGAAGAAAACGCACCATTACAGGTAGGCGTGGGCGTAAGTTCCCGCAATTTCAGAAAGGCGGTAGACCGCAACCGCATCAAGCGACTGCTGCGCGAGTGTTACCGGCTGCATAAACTTCCCCTTCATGATCTTGTCAGCGGCAAAAAGAAACCGGTAGCGGTATTCTTTTTATATATTGGTAAAGAATTGCCCGAGTACAGCCTGCTGGAAGAGAAAATGGAACTTGCTTTACAAAAACTGGAATCACAACTTGCCCGATAAATCTTCTATACAACCCCAACACAGTATGATCAGGCGGATACTAATTGTATTGAGTTATCCCTTTATCCTGCTTATTAAAATATATCAATACGGCGTCTCTCCCATCATCGGCCCCAAATGCCGCTATACGCCCACCTGCTCGCATTATACGGTGGAAGCCCTGAAAAAACATGGTTTGATAAAAGGAGGATGGCTATCAGTAAAAAGAATAGCCAGCTGCCGGCCAGGGGGAGGGAGTGGGTATGACCCTGTGCCTTAGAATTTGAAAATAGAGATACAAATAATTTTCAATTTGCCACATTTTCAAATTTTCAAATTACTTCACCACCGGCGTCGTCAACCCCTCATATTTCACAATCATCTCACGAATCTCTTTGATGCTATAGAACCGGTAAATTTCCGGGTCTTTTCCATCTACCTTTTCTGCGGAACGCATGCGGTGGTAGGGGCCAACTATATCGGCCTTGATATTATCGGAAAGTTTTGCCGCATGGTTGGGAAGAATATAAAAATTGCGATTGGCGGCCGATACATTTTTTCCTTCTGCCAGTAAACGCAAAGAATCCAGATCGCGCAGTACCTTTTCCTGAGTAACCATATTCCTGGCCAGCTTGGGGTCGCCATATTGCTGGTAACTGCCAATGATGGTGTCGTTCTTTACGTTAAGAACCCATAGCCCGTTTTCTGTAATATCAACATTGGCTTCACCGGCAGGTGTAGACAAAGCCAGCGTTGTTTTACCACCATCCAGTATCAGGTCGGCCTCATCGTGTCCGCTGCCATCTTTGGCCTTGATGGTTTTGGCAGTTGAGTTAATCTCGGCCGGGCCCTTACTCATTACCACAATTCGTTTATCAGCTCCTGATGAACAACTGGTAATAACGGTAGCAGCCGCCAGTAAAACAACAATAATATTTCTCATAATAGCAGGGTTAAAAAAAGCCACAAATTTCCCGGGCTGTTACAGCGTTTTACTTTTTCTGTGACGGCCCGTGAAACCTGTGGCTAAAATAACGCTTCTGAATTTATTTAGCGGCAGAAAAACGTTCTGCTACTTTGTTCCAGTTAACTACATTCCAGAAAGCAGCCAGATAATCGGCACGCTTATTCTGATATTTCAGGTAGTAAGCATGTTCCCATACATCACAACCCAGGATAGGGGTACCCTTTACTTCCGCTACGTCCATCAAAGGATTGTCCTGGTTAGGTGTAGAGCTAACTTCCAGCTTTCCGTCTTTTACAATCAGCCAGGCCCAACCACTACCGAAACGTGTGAGGCCCGCTGCGGCAAACTTCTCTTTAAAAGCATCAAATGATCCGAATGCGGCTGTAATAGCATCAGCCAAAGGGCCAGATGGAGTACCACCCGCATTGGCTGCCATGCTATCCCAGAAAAACTGGTGGTTCCAGTGACCACCGCCATTGTTCCGTACGGCAGGACTGATGGTTCCGGCAGCTTTTACCAGTTCTTCCAGCGATTTTCCCTCGTTAGGGGTTCCCGCGATGGCCTTGTTCAGGTTATCTACATAAGCCTGGTGATGTTTATCATGATGGATCTGCATGGTAGTAGTATCTATATGCGGCTCCAGGGCTTCGTAAGCGTAAGGTAAAGGTGCTAAGGTAAATGACATACGATATGGGTTTAAAAGTTATTAATAGATATGGACTGCAAATTTACTGCCTTTTTTTTAGTTGTTAGATGTTAGTTGATAGATGCCGGAGCGTTAGAAAGTCAGGCCCATATCCGCCAACTAACATCTAACAACTAACGTCAGCGTTTGTTTTTAAAAAAGGACCGCATCAGTTGGGCGCATTCGTCTTTCAGGATGCCGCCGGTAAGCTCGGTTTTGGGGTGGAAGGGCCATGTATCGCCGGTAATATGCTTGTACCCGTTCTTTTCATCCGCCGTGCCATACACGATGCGGGCCAGTTTGCCCCAGTACATGGCACCACAGCACATAAGGCAGGGCTCAACGGTAACATACAATGTAGCGTCTGGAAGGTATTTGGAGCCCAGGGAACTGTAAGCACTGGTTAAAGCCAGGATTTCGGCATGTGCCGTCGAATCATTTAACAACTCTACCTGGTTATGCCCCCGGGCAATGATCTTATTATTGATAACGATTACAGCCCCTACCGGCACTTCATCTTTCTCATAGGCAATTACCGCCTCTTTCAACGCCTGCTGCATAAAATAGATATCGTCGAATTCGATCATGGTAGTTGCTAGACGTAAGTCGTATGTCGTAAGTCGTAAGTCATAAGTCGTAAGTCATAACTTGCACCTTTCTGACTTACGACTTACGACTAGCGACTTACGACTCTAAAGCTGTTTGATCAGAATATTCTTAAACCACACATCATTACCATGATCCTGCAAAGCGATATGTCCTTTTGCAGATTTGGCAAAACCCGGCAGGGCTTTGAATTTGCTGCCGGCTACCATGGTTTTCCAGTTCTCATCGTCGTAACGGGTAGTAAGCACACTTACGCCATTTAATATGAATTCCAGCTTTCCTTTATGGCTGATGATCTCGGCAGTGTTCCATTCGCCAACAGGCTTAACGGCACCTTCTGTTGCGGCAACCAGGTCGTATAAATTACCCGCCCTGTGTTTGGGTATCTGGCCATCTTTGTGGCCCTCGTTGTCAAGCACCTGCATTTCAGGTCCGGAATGATAGGTTTGCTTGTATTTGGCGGTATCCTCCTGCACCCAGAAGATCATCCCGCTATTACCATTTTTGGAAATTTTCCAGTCATATTTCAGGTGGAAGTTTTCAAACTCACCATCGCTTACCAGGTCGGCTGAATATTTTTTCTCCCATTCTTCTTTTTGATAACTGGGGTCATAGTAGATAGCACCATCTACCACTTTCCAGGAATTACCAACGGTAGTTCTGCCATAAGTGTGCCAGCCTTTGGTTGTTTTTCCGTCAAATAGAGATACCCAGCCTTTTTGTTGTACAAAAGAGGGTGTTGCTTTTTGGATAGGAGTGACCGGAGTACCGGCAGCCAGTACCGCGGCAAGCAGGGTACCTGTGATGAATGATTGCATAAGGGTTGAATTTATTGCTTAAGTAAGAGAATGTATTTTACCATTTGTTTGGCATCTGCCTCACTTAATGCCGGGTGCGGTGTCATGGGAATAGCACCCCAGTTACCCGAACCGCCTTTGATTATTTTACCTGCCAGCAGGGTAATATTATCCTCGTTGTTTTCATATTTGGCGGCAACATCACGATAGGCGGGGCCGGTAAGTTTAGAACTTACTTTGTGGCAGGTAAGGCAATCAGAATTGGCTATCAGTTCCAGCCCTTTCTGGTAATCGGGGTTAGTACTCAGATCGGCGGGAGTACTGGCAGGCGCCGCCGCTGTTTTTTCATCTTTCTTTTCATTTCCGGAGCCACATGCAAGAATGGTGGCGGATACTGCGAATGCAACAAAATACTTTTTCAAGGCAGGTTATTTTTTATAGTTTGAAACCTAAAGTTATTACTGAATTCCTAAAACACTTCGATTAAAATTCTCATCTGAACCCGTTCCGGCGAAATCATCAAAAGCTTTTTCCGTTACACGAATGATATGCTCTTTAATAAAGGGCGCGCCTTCGGCGGCTCCGGCCTCGGGATGTTTAATTGCGCATTCCCATTCCATCACCGCCCAGCCCTTATAGTCATAAGCGGCCAGTTTACTGAAGATCGATTTGAAATCAACCTGCCCATCGCCCAATGAACGGAAGCGGCCCGCCCTGTTGATCCAGCCCTGGTAACCGCCATATACACCCTGTTTACCCGTTGGGTTAAACTCAGCGTCTTTTACATGGAACATTTTTATACGATCGTGGTAATGATCTATGTAGGAAAGATAATCCAGGCATTGCAACACAAAATGCGACGGATCATACAATAAACACGCGCGGGAATGGTTGTATACTTTGGCCAGGAACATTTCATAACTAACGCCATCATGCAAATCTTCACCCGGGTGTATTTCATAACAAAGATCAACGCCATGTTCATCAAACACATTCAATATCGGTAACCAGCGTTTACCCAATTCCGTAAAACCCGTTTCCACCAAACCGGCGGGCCGCTGGGGCCAGGGATACACGGTATGCCATAATAGGGCACCACTGAATGTTGCATGGGCGTTAAGCCCCAGGTTCCTGGATGCCTGCGCAGCATACTTTAGCTGCTGCACAGCCCACTCGGTACGGGCTTTGGGATTGTTGCGGACATTTTCCGGCGCGAATCCATCAAACAAAGTATCATACGCCGGGTTAACTGCCACCAGCTGCCCCTGCAGATGGGTAGACAGTTCAGTGATCTCCAATCCTGCCGCTTGTACAATTCCCCGGATCTCATCCGCATAATCCTTGCTTTCGGCCGCTTTCTGCAAATCAATACAGCGGCTATCCCAGGTTGGGATCTGCACACCCGTAAAACCCAGCGATGCCGACCATTTACAGATCTCCGCCAAAGAATTGAACGGCGCAGCATCACCCATAAACTGTGCTAGGAAGATGCCCGGCCCTTTTAGTGTAGTCATATCATGTAGTTTTGGTGAAGTTGTGAGTCGTAAGTTGTGAGTCGTAAGTCGTAAGTCGTGAGTCGTAAGTTGTGAGTCGTAAGTTCTGGCCTTGTTTTGACTTACGACTTACGACTTACAACTTACGACTCATACAGTGTCCACTTCTTGTCGGATGCGGCAGATGCAACAACATTATCAATAAATGCCATCCCTCTTACGCCGTCTACAAAGGTTGGGAAATCAAGGTTTTCTTTGGTGGGGGTGGTGCCGCTTATTTTTGCGCCGAGCGTAAGCGCGAAATTCTTATAGATATTACCGAAAGCTTCCAGGTAGCCTTCGGGATGCCCGCCGGGGGTACGGCAGTTGCTGCTGGCAAAGCTGGAAAGGTGCGGATTACCGGCACCGGCCCGCAGGATCTGCGTGGGCTGGTCCAGCCATTTGGCCAGTAAAGTATTGGGCTCCTGCTGCGACCATTCCAGCCCTCCTTTCTCGCCATAGACACGAATCTTCAGCGCATTCTCTTCACCCGCCGCTACCTGTGAGGCCATCAGCACACCGGCAGCACCATTATCAAATTTCAGCAGCACATTCCCATCGTCATCCAGTGCCCGGCCATCTACCATTATATTCAGGTCGGCACAGAGATGCGTGATCTTAGCACCAGATATATATTCCGCCAGGTGCGCGGCATGCGTGCCGATATCGCCCATACAACCGCTCTTGCCCGATTTTTTGGGATCGGTTCTCCAGGCCGCCTGCGCATTACCGTCACGCTCACTCAATTTACTTAACCATCCCTGGGGATACTCCACCCAAACCTTACGGATCTTACCCAGTAAACCCTCACTCACCATAGCCCGGGCCTGTTTCACCATCGGGTAGCCTGAATAGGTATGGGTAAGGCAAAGAATCAAACCGGTTTCTTCCACTTTCTTTTGCAACTGTTTGGCTTCATCCAGGGTAAAAGTCATGGGCTTTTCTATCACCACATGAAACCCATGCTCCAGGGCCATCATGGCCGGCTCAAAATGCGCGAAATTGGGAGTAACGATGGTAACAAAGTCCATCCGCTGATCTGCCGACAGCTGGCTCTCGCGGGTAAACATCTCTTGATAAGTAGTATAAGTACGCTCATCCGGAAGGAATAACATTTTGCCGGATTCGATAGCTGTTTCAGGATTGGCACTGAGGGCGCCACAACAAAGTTCTATCAGCCCATCCAGGTTGGCGGCATTGCGGTGTATGGCACCGATAAAGGCGTCTTTGCCCCCACCTACCATACCCATTCTGAGTTTGCGATTCATTGGAAAGTTTTATTTCGTTAGAAAGACTACTATTTACAGAAAGAAGGGTATAAATATCGGTAAAGCTGGTAAATAAACCGATTGAAGTGTGTATTTTTTACATACAGGTTTAAAAATAAAAAATTACATTTATCCCCGATTGCTTTTTCACACTAATCCCAATGCCATGCAAACGACTACACCCCAACGTAGCCAACTTTTTGTAGCCAGCTGTTTAGCACTACTGGTAACTTCATTGTCTTTCGGTATCCGGGCAGGTATCATGAACCGCCTGGGAGTTGATTTCCACCTGGATGCGGAGCAACTGGCCAGTATTGTATTAACCGCTTTTCTGGGATTTCCGCTGGCGGTAATTATCGGTGGGCTTGTTGTGGATGTAATTGGCATGAAACGTCTTTTAATCATCGCGTTCATACTTCACCTGGCGGGTATCCTGCTAACGATTTTTGCGGGCGGTTTCTGGACCCTGTTTATCTCTACCCTGTGTATCGGCATGGCCAATGGAACCGTGGAAGCGGCCTGTAACCCGCTGGTAGCAACGATCTATGCAGATGATAAAACAACAAAATTAAATCACTTTCACCTTTGGTTCCCCGGTGGAATTGTAATAGGAACGCTGATCGTTTACTTCCTCGACAAAGCCAATGTGGGCTGGCAGGTAGAAGTGGGCCTGATGATCATCCCAACACTTATTTATGGTTTCCTGTTCAGCAAGCTCAGCTTCCCGGTTACGGAAAGGGTGGCCAGTGGTATCAGTTCCGGGCAGATGTTTAAATCCTTACTGAATCCCTTGTTTATCTGCATGATCATTTTAATGTTCGGCACCGCTATTACAGAACTGTTTACCGGGCAATGGATAGATGTACTGCTGCGCAATGTTTCTGATAATGCGATCCTCCTGCTTACCATCGAAACCGGAATTATGGCTATTGGCAGGGGATTTGCGGGGCCGATCGTTCACCGTTTTTCACCTACCGGGGTACTGTTGATTTCCGCGATACTGGCAACAATAGGATTGTATTTACTGGGACATAGTTCAGGTAATATGTTATTTGTGGGAGCTGTTATTTTTGGTATGGGGGTTTGCTATTTCTGGCCCACGATGCTGGGTTTTGTTTCAGAAAACCTTCCGGAAACCGGCGCGGTTGGAATGAACCTGATGGGAGGCGCAGGTATGTTTGCGGTGTCGGTATATACTTACTTTATGGGAGGGTATTACGACAGGCTGGTAGCATCTCACCTGCCCGCAGGGGTTACCGCATCGGATGAAGCTATTAATGAAGCCAAAAAACTCGCCGGTCCCGAAGTTCTCAACGCCACGCTGGCAATACCTGTGATACTTACCATCGCCTTTATTATTCTCTTTATTTATATGCGGAATAAAAAAGCTAAGTCGAACGGAATAAACAGTAGTTTGGTAACGCCGCACTAATAAGGCAAACAGTATAAAGTTAAACAATGAATAATCATTCCAACAGGAGGTCTGCCATTAAAAACATTCTTGCCGGTTCGGCCGCTATGGCAGCCGGTGGCACCGTACTACCCGCATTCGCTTCCGCCAAAAAACAGGGAACCATGTTGAAAGGAAATATTAATCACTCCGCCTGCCGCTGGTGTTACAATGATATCCCGCTTGAGAAGCTTTGTGCGGGAGCCAATGATATCGGTTTGGTGGGTATCGACCTGGTAGGCCCCAAAGAATGGGATACGCTTAAAAAATATAACCTCATCTCCACCATGTGCAATGGTGCCGAGATCAGCCTTACCAAAGGATGGAACGATAAGCAGTATCACCCTACCCTGATTAAAAATTACACGGAACATATTGAACTGGTTGCCAAAGCGGGTTACAAAAACCTGATCTGCTTCAGCGGTAGCCGGAATGGAATAACCGATGAGATTGGATTACAAAACTGTGCCGACGGATTAAAACAGGTGATAGGCCTTGCCGAAAAAAACGGTGTAACCCTGCAGATGGAATTGCTGAACAGCAAGGTTGACCATAAAGATTATATGTGCGACAGAACAGCCTGGGGTGTGCAGCTATGCAAACGAATTGGCTCGGAAAATTTCAAGCTCCTTTACGACATCTACCATATGCAGATAGATGAAGGGGATGTGATAAGGACCATCCGCGATAATCACGCTTATATCGGCCATTACCACACAGGTGGTGTACCGGGCCGACATGAGATTGATGAAACCCAGGAACTATACTATCCCGCCATCATGAAAGCCATTGTTGCCACCGGCTTCAAAGGATACACCGCGCAGGAGTTCATCCCGGCGCAGGCGGATAAATTAGAATCGCTGAGAAAAGCGGTTTTGGTATGTGATGTGTGAGTTGGCAGCTTTTAGCTGTTGGCCGTTAGCAGTTGGCTTATGGTACAATTTCGCTAGCCACCTGATAACAACCAACAGCTATTGGCTATTAGCCTTTAGCTGTTGGCCGTTAGCAGTTGGCTTATGATACAATTTCGCTAGCCACCAGATAACAACCAAAAGCTAAAGGCTAATAGCCAATAGCCAATATCAAAATAACTTCTAAAAAATAAACCAACATGGCTGACCAAACGTACGACGCAATTGTTATCGGATCAGGGATCAGTGGGGGCTGGGCCGCTAAGGAACTGGCTGAGAAAGGACTCAAGGTTTTAATGCTTGAGCGGGGACGCGATATTAAGCATGTAAAAGATTATGTAAACGCAACCAAGGAAGCCTGGGACTATCCGCATCGCGGCCGTAAAACACAGGCGATGATAAAGGATTATCCTGTGTTGAACCGGGATTATCCTTTGAACGAAACCAACCTCGACTACTGGGTAGACGAGCGGGAAAGCCCTTACACCGAAGTAAAGCGTTACGACTGGTTCCGCGGTTACCATGTAGGAGGCCGGTCACTCATGTGGGGTCGCCAGAGCTATCGCTGGAGCGATCTTGATTTTGAAGCCAATGCAAAAGACGGTATTGCGGTTGACTGGCCGGTACGATATAAAGAGATTGAACCCTGGTATGATTACGTTGAAAAATTTGCAGGTATCAGCGGTAACCGGGATGGACTTCTGCAATTGCCGGATGGACAGTTTCTGCCACCCATGGATATGAATTGTGTGGAGAAAGATGTAGCAGTCCGTTTGAAAGAATACTATAAAGGTGCCCGCGCCATGATCATTGGCCGTACTGCCAATATCACGGTAGCTCACGAGGGCAGAACAGCCTGCCAGTTCAGGAATAAATGCTGGCTGGGTTGCCCGTTTGGGGCTTATTTCAGCACGCAGTCGAGCACCTTGCCTGCCGCTATGAAAACAGGTAATCTCACCTTACGGCCCTGGTCTATCGTAACCAAAATATTATACGATAAGGATAAAAAGCGGGCAACAGGTGTTGAAGTACTGGATGCCGAGACCAATAAGATCTATGTGTACAATGCAAAGATCGTGTTCCTGAATGCATCTACTTTTAACTCCACCTGGATCATGATGAATTCTGCTACTGATGTATGGCCCGGTGGACTGGGTAGCAGCAGCGGAGAACTGGGGCATAATGTAATGGACCATCACCTGGGTGTAGGTGCTGGTGGACGTGTGGATGGGTATGAAGACAAGTATTATTTCGGCCGTCGTGCCAATGGTATTTATATACCCCGCTACCGTAACCTGTTTGGTGATAAACGCGATTACCTCCGTGGATTTGGTTACCAGGGAAGTGCCGGCAGACAGGGCTATAATCACGAAGTTCCCGAACTTACTATTGGGGGCGCGTATAAAGATGCTATTTCAGAACCGGGCGGATGGACGATGCATATCGGCGGCTTTGGCGAGATCATACCTGATCATGCCAATAAAGTAACACTGGATAAAACAAAGAAAGATAAATGGGGACTGAATGTACTTGCCTTTGACGCGGAGCTGAAAGAGAATGAACTGAAAATGCGTAAGGATATGCAGGCCGATGCTGTTGAAATGCTAACTGCTATTGGCGTGAAAGATGTAAAAGGGTACGACGCGAACGGTATACAGGGCCGCGGGATACACGAAATGGGTACAGCAAGAATGGGAGCCGATCCTAAAACATCAGTGGTAAACAAGTACAACCAGGTATGGGATGCACCTAATGTGTTTGTAACAGACGGCTCATTCATGACATCGGCCGCCTGCGTAAACCCATCATTAACCTATATGGCATTTACAGCCCGGGCGGTTGATTTTGCGGTAAGTGAACTGAAGAAACAAAACCTTTAGAGGGAGGTTAGCTGTTGGCCATTAGCCATTGGCCAATAGCTAACTCCCGATCAGCGTTATTTAAAAATTTTAAACCTAATCTACATGAACAGAAGAGAAGCCATATCCAGCGTAGCCCTTTTATTGGGCGGAACTATTATTGGGTCGCAGGCCTTTTTAACCGGGTGTAAACCTGCCAATACAGACATTAGTTTTTCACCCGATGATATTGCCTACCTGGATGAAGTGTCTGAAACCATTTTGCCAAAGACCAGCACGCCGGGTGCCAAGGAAGCCAAGGTGGGTACTTTTATGACGGTGATAGTAAAAGATTGTTATGAGCCGAGAGACCAGAAAGTATTTATGGATGGATTGAAGGAGCTTGAGAAAGCCAGCAAAAAAATGAACAACAAGGGCTTTATGGAAAGTACGCCTGAACAAAGGCATAACCTGTTGGTAGCTCTCGACAAAGAACAGGTAGATTACCAGAAGAACAAAAAAAAAGAAGACCCCAGTCATTACTTCCGCATGATGAAAGAGCTTACCCTCTGGGGATTCTTCACGTCAGAAGTGGGAGCCACACAGGCATTGCGCTACGTTGCGGTACCGGGTAAATACGAAGGCTGCATAGACTATAAGAAAGGAGATAAAGCCTGGGCAACCAGTTAGGCATTACCAATTATTAATTTTAATCCTGCCCCATGTTTACAAACAGAAGAGCTTTCCTGCGCAATAGCGCATTTGCCACCCTCGGGTTAACCCTGCCTTTCCGGGGAAAATCTGCAATGGGAGAAGAGTTGTTGCGTTTTAAGAAGAACCACGTATTTGGCTTACAGTTATGGACGGTAAAAGAAGACCTGGCCGCCCATCCCAAAGACACCCTGGCTAAGATAGCTTCCTATGGCTATAAGCAGATAGAGAGTTTTGAAGGAAAGAACGGAATGTTCTGGGGCATGGGTAACAAAGAGTTTAAATCGTATGTGGATGGGCTGGGCATGAATATCATCTCCTCTCATTGCAATAATACGGTTGATTTTGAACGCAAGGCTGCCGAAGCGGCGGAGATCGGCATGAAATACCTGATCTGTGCCTATAAGGGCCCCCAAAAATCGATCGAGGATTTCAAGCGGTTTGCAGATGAATTTAATAAGTGTGGCGAGACCTGTAAAAAGAACGGCATCCGCTTCGCGTATCATAATCATGATTATTCATTCAAAGCCGTGGATAACCAGGTGCCGCAGGTGGTAATGATGGATAATACAGACAAAGATCTGGTGGATTTTGAAATGGATATTTACTGGGTAGTTGCGGCGGGAGAAGATCCCAAAAAATGGTTTGCCAGGTATCCCGACCGTTTTAAACTCTGCCATGTAAAAGATCTGAAGAAAACGGAAAAAGGCCAGGAATCCGTACAGGTAGGAACCGGCACAATCGACTTTGCATCCATACTCAAAGCGGGTACAGCAAAAGGATTACAATATTATATCGTGGAACAGGAAGCTTTTACCGGAACCAATCCCCTCGCAAGTGCGGAAGCCGACGCAAAATACATGAGTAGGTTCAGCTTCTGATCCAACCGGTAGAGACCTCTGTCATCAATAAAAACAGAAGCGTCCCGTTAAGCAGGGACGCTTCTGTTTTTTGTAAACCGGGTTATTACTAAACTCCCAGCGACCAGCCTTCCCGGTAAGTTCTTTTTACAAACTGGTTGGCTTCGTCAAAGTTGGTGATCCTCATATTTGGGCCATCCCATAATAGTTTGATATTACGTCCGGGATAGATAAATTTATCTTTACCGTCTTTCTCCTTACCATCTTTCCGGGCAACATGGTAGCTGCGGATGGCAAGATTACCCATGAGAACACTTTCGGTAAGAGGTCCCGCGATATCGAAATTAGAGCTAAGGTTCTTGGCTTTCTCGCTTCCATAACCGGCGATAGCACCTTCCACCCAGGCTGCATAGTGACCAGCGTCTCCCTTGGGTACGCGCTGAACGGTTTCCGGAACTTTCGTTTCGGCGGTTCTGGAAGTGGGTAAAAGATTAGGGTACATTCCATACGTACCACAGATCATCTTGCCTTTGGTACCCAGGAAAATAGCACCATTACCGCCATCCCCCATCAATTCATTCGCGCCTAATTCTTCAGGACGGTCGGGCTGTATACCGCCATCCATCCAGTGAAGCTTAACATCTGGTTTGCCGGGGGATCCTTTGAAGGTAAGTGTGATGGAAGAAGAAACAGGGCCGGAATCGGGATAATTACCGCGGGTCCAGTTTTCTATATAAGGAGTGGCAACACTGCATTCTGCGGCAATCGGGTATCCCAGACCCAGAACGGCAAAAGCCGGGGCCATTATATGGCAGGCCATATCGCCCAGCGCGCCGGTACCATAATCCCACCAACCCCTCCAGTTAAACGGAATCAGTTTATCGGTATAATCACGGTAAGGTGCGGTACCTAACCAAAGGTTCCAGTCGAGCTCTGCGGGAACCGGAGGCTTGTTGGATGACCAGGGAATACCCTGTGGCCATACGGGCCTGTCGGTATAACAATAGATAGTATGAACATCACCGATAATACCGGCATTGTACCAGTCCTGCAGTTGCCTAACGCCATCGCCCGATGCGCCCTGGTTACCCATTTGTGTAACTACTTTATACCGGTGGGCTGCTTCGGTAAGTTTGCGGGCCTCATAAATATCGTGGGTAAGGGGTTTCTGAATATAAACGTGCTTGCCCAGCTGCATGGCTGCCATACCAATAACGGCGTGCATATGGTCGGGCGTTGACACAGAACAGGCGTCAATATGCTTGTGTTCTTTGTCGAGCATTTCGCGGTAGTCCTTGTAGATTTTAGCTTTCGGATAGCGTTCAACACTTTTGGTTATCTGGCGCGAATCCACGTCGCAGAGGAAAGCGATTTCGGCCTTGCCGCTTTGGTGGAAAGCCCAGAGATCACTCGTGCCTTTACCGCCGGCACCAATGCCCGCTATTACCAGCTTATCACTGGGAGCTGTAAATCCGCGACCCAGTACATGGCGCGGAACAATATAAAACCCGGCTGCAGCCAGGGCTGCGTTGCGGATAAAGCCACGACGGGAGTTGGGTAGGGTTTGTTCAGGTTTTTTTTTCATGCAGTCAATCTTTTCTTTGGAGGTTCAGAAGAATTTGAGCAATGAATTTAGGATAATTAGCGGATTGGCGGATAACGGATGCGTGGATTATTTTTATTAATTTACCGATCCATGAAGTATAAGCTCGAAAAATGTATACACGGAACTATCACCCAGGCAAAATACCAGTGTAAGATCGAATGGCGCAATGGGCAGTTTATTGCCGATGAGCCGGTAAGCAATGGCGGAAAAGATGAGGGCCCCGACCCCTTTACCCTTTTGTTATCATCTTTAACTACCTGCACACTGGTAACATTGCGAATGTATATCGACAGGAGAGGATGGGATATAAGCGGGATTGCGGTTAATACCAATATGTACCAGGAAATAAAGGATGGTAATACAAGAAATATCATCGACCGTGACCTTCTGTTTCTAAGCCCGGTAACCGATGAGCAGAAAGTAAAGCTGCAGGAAATAGCCAGTCAATGCCCGGTATCGAAACTGCTGGAGGGCGATGTAAAGATCCGTACCTATGTATATAAAGACGACCCGGAGGCGAAAACCATTCATTATGCAAATAGTGAAATAACGGTTGACTGGAAACCGCAGCTCTGTCAGCACAGCACCCGTTGCTGGACGCAGTTGCTGCAGGTGTTCGATCCCCGGTTAAAGAAATGGATCAATGTAGATGGGGCATCGGCGGAAAGGATAAAGGAGCAGGTAGCACTTTGTCCATCGGGGGCTTTGCAGTTTCATTATAATAAGGAAAGGGGGAATGCAACGTAGGGCTAGGATCCTGTGTCAACCTGCAAAAGCGACACCTATGAAAAAGTACCTGCTGATATTGCTTTTTGCAGCCTGCGCCCCATCTGTTGAAAAGCCGGATACCGGTCCCCTGGCTAATTCTATCTTGGGCCGATGGAATTTTATTGCTAAACAGGCACCTGGGTATGGCCCACCGGGGGAATGGACTACGCCACCAGCCGGACAGTATATTACGCTGGACAGCTTGGGTAATGTAGGTGGCAACCTGTTTACAGATGTAACAGGGTATCAACTGGTAGATTCCGCTACAGTTAAGTTCCTTGCTCCTACGCAAGCCGCCGGCTTCTACCTGTTTAACTACCGGTTGGATACATTGGAAAAGGCGTTCTATTTATATGTCCGGCCATCCAATGGCGGATATTGTTTTGAGGGATGTGGAACATATAAGTTTGGCAGATAAGTCTACAAAGCCTAGTGACGAATAACTTTTTCTTTCATCACCGTATACAAGGGCCTTTTACCAATCCGTTGGGTTACTCTCCTGAGGGCATAATTAACATCCAGGATGGAAATATTGCCTTCAAAACCATATTCATTTTTCCGGATGGTTTTAAACCGCTCTTTTACTAACTCGCGATTCAGTTTTTTGTAGTCACTTTTATCTGCATTTTCTAAAACAATGCTAATTTTATATCTGCTCATGGCTAATGTGTTTAGGGTGTAGAATACTTGGTTAATGTTATTGTTTTACCTGTGTCAAACAACATCGGCATATCGGGGTGGTAAAAGATTTCATAGCATGTTTTTGGCCGGGTACTATCTTGGTTTTATAGAGCTTGGTTGAATTGCCTGCTCAACAGGTATTCTTCCAGGTATTGATCGGGGTCGATCTGTATTACATTGTTAAAAATATTGGTAGCAATCATTTGCCCTGCAAATGAAACCAGCACAACCATTTCACGGCTGTTATACACGGCTGCTACTTTGTTGTATACCTCATCTGGTATTATACCCCGGTGCCTCACGATCGCTTCACCCAGTGCCACGATATTTTTTTCACTCTCATCTATCCAAAGCGGGGCTGTTTCTTCCACCGGTACATAAAGCCGTTTGGCAAAATAGGCAGTAAATACTTCGCACCGGTTGGCAGCTGAGATGGCGTACCCTAGTAAAGCCGCTTTTCTTTCCCCCAAAAAAGCGGCCAGTTCTTCAAACAGCTGGTACCATTGGGTATATACATTAAGGGCCAGCAATGAGTAACCCATAGTAGCTTTGGTGTTGCGAAACTGCGGATCAGCGGTTGCTGAATCCCGCTGAAAGGCAACCTGAATAGAAGCAGGGGCTGTACTGATATCAATAGGTGCAATGCGTGCCATGTGTTTCGTTGATCGTTTTACTGAAAATCAGGGTTTAACATAGGCCCGCGGTGGAAACCGCAGGCCGTACAAGTACAAATTGAAACTATGCTTAGATGAACCCAAAGCCAGTAAAGCTGCTATGCTACCTGGCAAGTAGTGCCCGGGATAATACCTGATAGTAATGGGTTAGTAGCGAAGCGGCTACCAGGTATTGATGCCGGGGCTTACTATTTTAAAAGAGATAATTACTGAAAAGTTAAGGGTGTTTCTAAAGAAGAATCAACAACAGGTGTGACAACAACAATAAAACGACGAGACGGTCATCAAACAAACTGAAACAGGCAGGATGGATGTTGTTTTCATTGTAATTTATATTAGTCTACCAAAATGGTAGACTAATATAAATGTAATTGTCTTTACTGTCCAAATTTTTTTTTAATTATTATTATCGCATCACGGGAAAAGACCGGATTCCTATTATCAGCATACCGATTTTGCACCAGGAACAGCTATAATTGGAAGAGTATGCCCCGATTTGACGAATGTTATGCTATTGCTGCCCGGAAATATCAGTTTTATTAGCCGGAAAAATTTAATTTAGTGAGGTTAATCACAGTCAGTAATGAATCGGTAGCATTATGAAATACCTTTTTACAATTCTGGTGGCCATCTCTATCGTAACTTTTTTAGCAGGTTGCAGTAAAGGAGATGGTGGGGGGGGCGGTACACCCACGCCGGCAGAAACAGCTCTTACCGCCACCGTGGATCCCAATCCGGGTTCCTCGACGGGTATTTCCCTGTCTGCTACCTATGCTTTTAAGCTGGTGATCACTTCCACCGTTCCTAAAAACGGCGTTAAGGTAGATGTTACGGCAACAAAAGAAAGCGACAATTCGGCTCACTACTCGCAATCTTCACAAACAGCCAGTAGCAGCGTAACCAGTGTTGATCTTAGCGTGCCTAACCTTGCGCAGGGGGTTGTGTATAATGTTAAAGTAGATGTTACTTCTCTTACCAGTTCAACCAATAAAACCTCGGTATCCTTTAAGGTAACCAGGAAATAATATTACTGGAACACTTCCTTCACCTCATTCCAAAATCCATCCAGGCCCACCATTGCCGGCTTTAGAAAAGAGATAATGGCCGGCCAGTCAGACTCCCTGAAAACACTTACCCCCGGCAGTTCAATATAAACCCGGGCCAGCGGCTTGCCGTTTTCATCCACAGCAGCTTTTTGCCAGATCCAGCCATCGCCCAGGGCTTGTTGAAACATTTGTTTTAGTTCTTCCAGCTGCTCAAACTGGTCCTGCTGCACCAGTGATGAAGGATGGGTGCATTCGATCGAAACGGAAGCATAGCTGTTTTCCGCCCGCATCCGGAAGTAAATATGCGGAACCCCTGTTTTATAATTCAGCCAATTCACTTTCTCCCCGCTGGCAGAAAAAACCGGCTTCATATACTGACCGAAACGGGTCCAGAACAACTGTTTTATTTGTGAAGCTTCCTGTTTGGAGTACATGGGATTGCGGATTGCGGATTGCGAATTACGGATTGCGAATTATGGATTAGCGAATGTAGAACGGGTTTCTGAATCCGCAATCCGTAATCCGTAATCCGCAATTAATAATTCGCGGTCCCACAGGCACGGAGATAGATGATCAGTAGTATAATTGCTCCTGCCACTACGGCCCATCCATACCGGAACGGGGGTTTTACTTTTTGCAGGCGCATTTCTTCTATCTGCTGTTTGGCAAAACGTTCCCTTTCTTCACCTAATTTTTTAATGCTCTCCACCTCGTTCTGATGCTGGGTTCTGAATATCTCTATTTGCTTTTTTAAAATCTCCAGCTCTTTGGCATGCAGAAGACGGTTTTCTTCTTTTGATTTTTCAAACAGCTGCTGACTGGCCGCCAGCTTCTCGGTAAGATTCTGAATCTGCTTGTCGTAATTGGCCTTTAGCTGTGCTGATATCTGTTCTACCAGTTTAGCTTTCGATTCCTGCAGCTCTTCAATGGTGTGGGAGTATATATCATGAAAATACTGACCCAGCGCGGTGGGAGTAATAAAAGCTTTGTCGGCAACTTTCTGCAAAAGGGTAATATCTTCTTTATGTCCGATAGCGGAAATAAAAAGAGTATCAAGGGCAATCACCGCTTCGGCAATATTGGGCTTGTTAAAAAATTCAAGGTTCTCTCCTCCTCCCCTCGACAGGCAAATAATATCGACATGATTGCTATATCGTTTGATAGCCTGTATCAGTTCCACTTCACCCATCAGGGAAACACGTACAAACTCAAAATCGTAAAGGGCTATGGCTTCTTTTAACTGGTGTTTGATGTCCGAATCAACGATACCCGTTTTACCGGTAATGATCACCACTTTTATTTTCTGATCGTTGATGATTTTGTTTTTAATAAAAGAATCTACATCCCGGTATCCGGCCTGGGCTTTGGCCTGCAAGAGGCTGATGGCCCGTAGCTCATCATTGGAAACAGCCGTCTGCTGCTGTGATACAATATCAATCAGGTTTAACTGGAGGTCTATCCGGCCCGCCATCAACTGTACCTTTTTGGTAAGGTAAGCATGGCATTCAATGGTTTGATCGGGCTGTAGTGTATGGCGAAGAAGTGAGGGTACCACGAAAGACATAGACGCCTCCGAGGTTTCATCTTTCAGCGAGTCGTAATAGTACCCATTGTATTCAACCCCCTTACCGGGCACATACCGGCCCCTGATGGCAAAAGTTTTTCTAACAGCTTCATTAGAAAGGGCGTTGTTAAATATATTCATCAAAGAGGAAGGATTGTACATCACTTCCTGTTTCACCGTATCCATATTCGAAATTACTCTATTCTTTCGCTTTACCCGGAAAGGTAAGCTAGAATATGTACTAAGTGTTTCTACCTAACCTTGCTTTCTAACATACTTGGTAAGTATCACAATCACCTGCCCTTCTATCTTTCCTTCAATCTGCTCTGTATTGTTTTCTACCAGGCGTATATTTTTTACCACGGTACCCAGTTTGGCATTGAGCGAGGTACCTTTTACGTCCAGCGATTTGGTTAATATAACGGTATCTCCCTGCTGTAATATATTTCCATTGGCATCTTTGTGCAGCTGCGCTTCCCCATCGTTATCCGCATCGCCCGTTGCTTTTGCCCAGGCAAGGGTTTGCTCATCCAGGTACAATATATCCAGCAAATCGGCGGCCCAGCTTTGATCACGCAGGCGGTTAAGCATTCGCCAGGATACTACCTGTACGCCCGCCACTTCCGTCCACATAGCGGTTGCTAAACAATTCCAATGACTACTATCCAGGGGTTCTTTCTTTTCTACCTGGGCCAGGCATTTACTGCATACCATGATGCAATTGTGTTCACTGGTTTTCTCCTGTGGCGGTACTTCGTACACCTTAACGGAACTACCGGATCCGCATAGTTCGCAGTTGCTCTGGCTTCTTTCGGCCAGTATTTCGGCTAATTTCATCGGCGCAAGGTAGCTGAAAAAAGCCGGTATTTTAATGAATAACGATCTTCTTTGGTGCGGGTGGTGCTGCTGGTCTGGGCGGCGGTGCTCCCTGTCCATTCAGATCCTTTGCAATGCCCCTGTTCCTGCGCTTCATTTCGGCCACATGCTTTTCATGCGCTTTCTTAAACCGGAAATGAAGCAGGTCATTGCCGCTGGATTTAACGTGGTTAGCCTGGCTCTTTAATTCCTTAGCGGGTGGCTTTTTTTCCTGGGCCGAAGCTGCTATACATAGCAACAACGGGAAAAGGAATAAGGATAGTATTTTTTTCATATAAGTTGTTTAATTGCCGTAATCTGTTATATAGCTTATGTAAATATCATACCAGTACGGGTATGAGCTATTTCACAGTCCCCGGATGGAAGGTTTTCCACGAATACCAGAATTCCTGGTAAGCCCTCACCGCGGTTAAACGTTTGCCAGCCAAAGCTCCCGCAATACAGTTACCATCCGCAGTCCAGACAGAACCCGTATTCTCGTCTTTTAATGTACCAGCCTCTCCTGTTCTCTGAAACCTTAGTATCTGGCCATCCAGCACGCGGCTGAACGCATGAAAAGAAGCCGTGTCGTTTTCAAGCGTTATCATAAGCGGATGCCGGGGCAGCGAATCCTGTACCAGGCGGCTTTTTACTAGTTCATTCCAGTCATAGGCTTTTGCCGTTTCCTGGAATTGAATACCTATTACCCACGACTTAGGCTTCCAGGAACCGGTATCGCGGCGGGTTAAATCTCCCTTCGATTTTCCCTTGTCATAGGCATCCATCTTTTCATATTTTTCTTTAAACACCGTATCCGGCTGCATAATACCCGATCCAGGGTATTGCCGTAACCAGGCCGCCAGTGTCATTTGCGCCGAAGGAATCTCCTGTAAATAGTTACCCTTAAGCGGACCGGCAATGGCCTGCCCGGTGGATTGCTGCCACCAGCTTTTGGTACCGGCATCTTCAAACATGGCGTTAAAATGGTCCATCCCCACCAGCCGGAAGGTTTCTGATTGGTGAGTGGCACTAACAAAAGGACTGTACACCCGCCCTGTACGGCAAACCGTACAATAGGTAACAATCAGTTTTTCTCCACCTAAAGTATCCGCCACCTGGTGATGGTAGCCAATCAGCTGAATGGGATAGGCCTTGGCACTGCCATTGATAGATACGCCTAACACAAGTTTATCCTGCCCTATTTTGTTTTCCAGGGCATTCGCAAAAGAAAGATTACCGGGCTGCAGGAACATTTTATCCGCTTCCATGGAAAAGTTCAGCATATAGGCAACCACCGCATAGGCCAGCAATACTACCGCCAGTCCGGCTTTCTTCCACTTACGGGCGTTTGCAAACAGGTATATCACCGGGTATACCAGTAACAGCGCTGCAATACCCCGCAGCCACCCAATATGGCGACCGATAAAATAAGCTATATCTATCGTATTCAGCTTTTGGCTGCCGGGGAAAGGCATAATAAAATATACGCGCAGTATTTCAGCAGCAAAAAGTAAAACCAGGCCGGTAATAAGGAGCAAGGTTCTCATGATGTAGATTATATTAGATGACAGATGATCGGTAGCAGATGATCGCCCCTAAGCTTTCATGGCATACATCACAATGTTCACGGCAAACTTTGTGTTATCCTCAGATAGAAAACGTTTATTGCGGAAGTCATAGTCCCATTCGCATCCATAGTCTTTATTACTGTACAGCACCCCTATTCTTCCATTGATCATAACGGCTTTCAGGTAGTTATGTATCAGGTCATCGCCCCAGCCATTTAATTCAAAAGCCGTATTGGGCGGCCCTTTTTCAAAAACAAAGAATGACCGGTACAACTCATGGTCATTGGGTATTTTTTTTAAAGCGCCCGCCCCGAAAAGCGAATCCATCTGCGCCTCAAATGATTTAGCGAACAGGCCATCGATATCATGGTTGCAGTCATCCACCAGCACAAAACCGCCATTTTGTACGTATTTCTTAAAGTTTTCCGCTTCCTGGGTATCAAACTGCACCAGTTTATGCCCGCTCAGGTAAGTAAACGGGGCCTGGAAAAGATCGTTGCTGCTCAGGTCTATCACTTTTTCATTCAGGTCAACCGGCAGGGTAGTGTACTCGATAAGTGAATTGAGAACATTGGAGGGCATCCGCTGATCCGTGTTCCAGTCGCCCGACCTGTACCGCAAACGTGTAAAAGTAAATTTAGCTTTCACCATTTTTAACCCCCGATTAAACCACTTGGCCTACTTTATTTTTTTCAATTCTGTTTTTGAGCTAAATTCCTGCTTTTGCAACCTGTAATGTATAAAAAAATTCAATCCCTTGGAAATATCAGAAAGCACGGTAAAGGATCTGCTGGGTAAACTGGCGCAGTTAAAAGGTGAAATTCAAAAAGTAATCGTAGGCCAGGATATGATCCTTGAAGAGATCATTGTGGCCCTGCTGGCTGGTGGCCATTGCCTGCTGGAAGGCGTACCCGGCCTGGCCAAAACATTGATGGTAAGGACCCTGTCGCAGGCCCTGCACCTTAATTTTCACCGGATACAGTTTACACCCGACCTGATGCCTACCGATATAGTAGGCACCGAGATACTGGAAGAAGACCATGCTACCGGCAAACGTTTTTTCAAATTCAACAAAGGCCCATTGTTTGCCAATATTGTGCTGGCCGATGAAATCAACAGAACCCCGCCCAAAACACAGGCCGCTTTGCTGGAAGCCATGCAGGAGTTTGAAGTTACCTATGGCGGAAAAACCTATAAGCTCGACAGGCCCTTCTTTATCCTGGCCACACAAAACCCCATTGAACAATCAGGAACCTATCCCCTGCCCGAAGCCCAGCTCGACAGGTTTCTTTTATATGTGAAGATCGGCTACCCAACACAGGAAGAGGAAGTGAATATTCTGCGCAGCACCACCGGGAACAAAAAAGCCGATGTGCGCCCGGTACTGAATGCGGCTGAAATACAGCAGCTGCAGGGCTTTGTGCGAGATGTAAGCATTAGTGACGAACTGGTGCAGTATGTAACCAGCCTGATCCGTGCCACCCGGCCCGATACATCCGGCAATGAATATGTGAAAGAATTTGTACGCTGGGGCAGTGGCCCCCGCGCAGGCCAGGCGCTGATATTAACCGCCAAATCACGCGCACTGCTGAAAGGCCGCTACGCCGTGATCATGGAAGATATACATGCCATGGCACCGCCTGTTTTACGACACCGTATACTCATGAACTTTAAAGCAGAAGCCGAGAATATCTCGTCTGATGATGTAACGGTAGCCCTATTGAAAAGCCTTGAGCGACCAAAAGGAACACTGGGATAATGAGGTGACGATAACAGATGACCCGGGAACCAACCCCTAATTCCTAATCCCTAACTCCTAACCCTCCCATGACCCGCCTCTCCGACCCTAAAATACTAATGGCAATTAAAGACCTGCCACTGGTTGCAAAAACAACGGTGGATGGATTTATGGCCGGTATTCATGCCAGCAGGGTAAAGGGCGAAGGAATGGAGTTCAGCCAGTACCGCAGCTACCAGGCCGGGGACGATCTGCGGAGGCTGGATTGGAAAATGTTTGCGCGGAGCGACAGGTATTATATACGTGAGTCGGAAGTTGAAACCAGCATTTCGGTGCGCTTCCTGTTAGATGCGAGTGCTTCTATGAACCATACCGATGGGGATTTTACAAAGATTGAATATGCCCGCTACCTGGCCGCCTCCCTGGCTTACCTGGCGGCCCGGCAGGGGGATGCAACGGGACTGTATGTGTTCCGCGAGGGCAGCTTGTTCTCTTTGCCTGCGCGGAAAGACCATCAGCACCTCTCGAGAATTTTTTACCAGTTAGAGAATATCAGCCCGGCCGGAACATTTACCGAGCCGGTACATTACCGGGATATTTTTTCCGGCAGCACCAAAAAAGAACTGCTGATTTTTATTACCGATTACTATGAAAAAAATGGCGAGATCACACAGCTGTTGCAATCCCTGTCCAGCAATAAGCATGAGATCATTGTATTTCATATCATGGGAAAGAATGAACTGGAGTTCGATTACAAGGGATATACGGCATTGGAAGACCTGGAAACGGGTGAAACAATCCGTATAGACCCATCGCAAAACAACACGGCGTATAAAGAAAAACTTGAAAAATACATGGCGGATGTAAGGGCGGCCCTGCTGAATAAAAATATTTTTTACCAGGCGATAAGGATGGATGAGCCGGTAGATAAAGCACTGGCCGATTTTTTAAAACAACGAAATAAAATGAGGGGCTAAGGTTTGATTCATTTTGTACAATCCATATGGCTTTGGGCAATTGCAGGTATTGCGGTGCCGCTGTTTATTCATTTGTGGAATATCAGGAAAGGCAAAACATTAAAAGTGGGCAGCATCGCTTTTCTTGCCGATGCGGCCAAAACACATTCAAAAAGCTTACGTGTTTCAGATTGGCTGCTACTGTTGCTGCGTTGCCTGTTACTGGCATTGCTCGCTATTTTGCTAACCTCACCTTATGTTGAACAGCAAGACAATACAACGAAAGAAAAGGGATGGATACTGATGGAAAAACAAGAACTGGCCCCCGCCTACAACACGTTTACGCCAACCATAGACTCTCTTTTGAAGGAAGGCTATGTTCTTCACTTCTTAGACAAGGGTTTTCCGCAAGGGGCATTAAGTGATTCTGCCGGAGCAGGTACAGAGGATACCAACAACAGGGTTTCCTACTGGACACGATTGAGAGAACTGGATCAGCGCATTCCTTCCACCTTGCCCGTGTATCTTTTTACCGGCAATCAGCTGAAACGTTTTAGCGGAACAAGACCAGCAGTTGCGCTGAACCTTCACTGGTCAATATTTCCTTCTGCAGACACTTCGCTTGCAACATCAGCCCCGCCGGCAGATACCACACAGGTATCCGTCTGCATCTTTTCAGATAAGCCGGGCATGGGCGCGAATTATGTAAAAGCCGCCCTGGAAGCTATCAGGGAAATGGACAAACGCACGGGAAGGATAATACTTGCCAATGATTTGAAGGGAATTCAGAAAGATGTCAACTGGCTATTCTGGTTATCCGAAAGCAACCCACCCCCTTCACTGGCCGGCATCCCGGCACTTATATATGAGAAAGGAATACCGATTGAACGGTCATCGGCTATCATTACAGAAGACAAGACCAGTGCCCAAGCCGGTGAAATTATCGCGTGCTATAAACAGGTTGAACACAGAAATGAACGATCAGAAATACCTGTGTGGACAAACGCGTATGGAGAAACCCTGCTGGGAAAAGAAAACACGGTTGTTCCTCGGTATCATTTCTACAGTCGCTTCGATCCCCAATGGAACGGATTAACCTGGAGCGCGCAATTCCCCCGCTTATTGCACGGGTTGCTATATAACCCGGATAACATTCATAGCATAACCGCTGCTGCCACCATTGATCCGCAACAAATGCTGCCGGCAAAACAGGCAGCAGCAACAGCTCCTCCCAAAACCCGGCTTTTGCGCAGAACAGAGCTTGAAAAAGTATGCTGGATCCTGGCACTGATCCTGTTTGGGGTGGAAAGAATTCTTACCTATCGTAAGAAAAAGGAGGTGGTGGATGGATGATATAAGAAGTCGTGGCATTGTTGCGCAATTGCAGAAGAAGTGGGCCGCCAGGGTATGGCTGTCATTATTTATTGTGGTGGTTGCCGGCACTATGCTGCTGTCTGCCATCGCGATACAGATTTTCCATACCGGCTGGATCATATCGCCCCTGGTATTCATCGTCCTGTTTGTTATTCTTTACTTTTTCAATTACAAAAAAATCACCACCAACGATGTTTCCGCTTACCTGGATCGTACCGTACCGGCACTACAGGAAAGCACGGGCTTGCTGCTTAAACCTTCTGCCGAACTTAATTTTCTTGAAAAATTGCAGGTTCAAAAAGTCGAAAGCGAGTTAAGCGCATCTGTTTCAGAGCCCCGCAGGATACGGTTACTCGTAAAACAATCCCTGGGCCTGCTGGCTATATCGCTTATCGGTTCTTTCATCCTGTATCTATGGCCAATCCCCGGCGGCTCAGCAACCAAAGCCGTATCAACGGAACTCGTAAAAGAGAATAAGCTTCCGCAGATCAGGGAGGTATCAGTAAGCATTGTTCCGCCGGCCTATACAGGCAAAAAGCAAAGGGAGCAGGACAGGTTTAATATCAGTGCCGAAGAAGGCGCGCAGGTTGCCTGGCATATTACTACAACGGCATCGGTGGATAGTGTTTTACTCCTGTTCAATGATAAAACCACGCTTGTATTGCGCCCCTCAGACAGTACACATACTGTTTGGCGTGCTGGTAAGCAGGTAATGAACCCGGGATTTTACCAGGTAGTGGTAGCGGGTAGCCAGTCGGAACTCTACCGGGTAGAAATGATCCGGGATCTTTTTCCAGCCATTGCAGTAAGGTCTCCCAAACCCAGCTCGGTAATTGAACCCGGTCAGCAGCCAAGAACACAGCTCGAGGTAGTATTATCAGACGACTATGCCATTAAAAACACTTCTATCAATGCTACCATTGCCAGCGGCAATGGAGAAGCGGTGAAGTTCAGGAAGCAGCAAATGATCTTTACCGACTTTGTGGCGGGTGGAAAACAATACCAGTTCAAAAAATTGATAGACCTGGGTGCGCTCGGTATGAAGCCCGGCGATGAACTGTATTTCTATATCAGTGCCACCGATTCGCACGAGCAGGAGAAAAAATCGGATATCTATATCGTAAGGATAGAAGATACCACGCAACTGATGAGCCTGGAAGGGTTGGCTAACGGGCTTGATATCAAACCCGAATTCTTCAGAAGCCAGCGGCAGATAATTATTGAAACAGAGCAACTGTTGAAAGACAGGGATACCATGCGTGTGGAGGTATTTAATGAAAGAAGCAATGAGCTGGGGGTTGACCAGAAACTGCTCAGGCTTCGCTATGGCAAATTCCTGGGTGAAGAAACCAATGTTGAGATAGGAAAGGATCATGACCACGATGAAGGATCCGGACACAACGCCGAAGCCGGCAACGCGCAACAAATGATGGATGAAGTGGCGCACAAACACGATAATGCCGAGGACGCAGGTTTTTTTGACGCGCAAACCAAAAAGCAATTGAAAGCAACGCTGGACGAAATGTGGAAGGCCGAGTTACAGCTAAGAACCATGAAGCCGCGTGACGCACTACCTTTTGAATACAAGGCGTTGAAGCTGCTGAAAGAGTTGCAGCAGCAGTCGCGGGTCTATGTTGCCAAAACCGGATCCCGTACCACACCCCTGAAACCCGAAAAGCGGTTGACGGGCGAGCTGGATAAGATTATTCAACCGGTGCAGCAGCAAACATTTAAACAGGCTGCCGATGATGCGCTGATACAAAGAAAGGCACTGGGCATTCTGGAACAGGTAAAGAACAATGAAATACTACCGCAAACCTCACTGGAATTGCTGGAAGAAGCAGGCATTCAATTGGGCAACAAGGCGGCTGAAGATCCGGCCGCTTACCTGGCCGCTTTTGAAGCGTTCAGGCGGATATTGAATCATAAACAGTCAGCGAACGATATCAGCCTGGCGGGTAGTGCTTTTCAGAAAATGATACAATCTGCGCCAAAACTTCCCCGGCAGGGAAGTGCAACGCCCGATAAAAAACTATCGCAGCAATATTTTATAAACCTAAACCGCGCAAATGAATAGCTGGGCTTATATAGCGGGTGGTTTGTGCTTACTGCTGCTGCTCTGTCTTTTATGGAAAGAGATCAGCCGTACCAATGCGGCCAGGCGTAGCTGGCGGGTACTATCGGTAGTACTGGCAGTGGCCGCTCTTTATTGCCTGGCAGTACCGCCCGGCTATAACAGCTCCCAACAACTAACCAACGGGAATGAAGCCATCCTGCTAACAGAAGGCAGTAACCCGGATAGCCTTTCAAAATTCCTGAACAGCAACCCTGCAGGGATACCGGTTTTCACGCTGGATGAAAAGATAGCCGCCGATGCCAGGTATCATGCCAGCCTCGTAATGGATCCAGCAGATCTCCTGGAAAAAAAATATCGCGCCCTGCATGTATTTCGGTTATGGTGTTGACCAAAACGAATGGAGAGGCCAGCCCATTGTTTTTCATCCATCACCCCTGCCTACCGGTATTACAACAGCCAACTGGCAACGGGTAGTGAGGATGGGTGAGAAATGGTTACTGCAGGGCAGGTTCCATAATAGCGGAACTTCACCTGTAAACCTTTTCCTGATCGCATATAACAAAGCCGTTGACTCCGTTACCATTACCCCGGGTGTGGATCAGTTGTTTCAACTGGCTACAACCCCAAAGCAATTAGGTCGCGCACTGTATACGATAGCCGCCATCGCTAAAAAAGATACCCTTGTTACAGAACCGGTGCCGGTAGAAGTAATGCCGTTATTGCCAATAAAGTTATTGATACTGTCTTCATCGCCCGACTTCGAAAATAAATTTCTGAAGAACTGGCTGGCAGAAAAAGGATATGAAGTAACAGCCCGAACCAGCATCAGCAGGAACAAAACGGCAAAAGAATTTCTCAATACAACCCCAACCGATATTGAACAGATCAGTGCCGCGTTGCTGAACAGGTTCGACGTGATAGTGGCCGATGCCACGGCATTGAATTCGCTAAGCAGCGGGGAGCTGCAATCTATCCGGTCTGCTATCAGCGATAAAGGAAAGGGTTTACTGGTACGCGCCGATAGCGCGGCGCAGCGTTCTGTATTTTATACAACCGGGTTTCCTACCGTGGCGGCAGATACGGTTGCCCAACACTCGGTAGATCTCCGGCTTTTAAATAGTAGTATCACCTTACAACCATTGGCAGCATCACCCCTGCTGTCTATCCGCCCACAACCGGCAACGCAGCCATTGGTAACAGATAAAGAAAACCGCGTGTTAGCAAGCAGTGCATTATTGGGATCGGGCCGGATCGTGATGAGTACCCTGCCCAATACATTCAGCTGGATGTTATCGGGTAACCCAGATGACTACACCACACTTTGGTCTGAACTGATTACTGCTGCCGCCCCGAGGCTGGAGGGGGAAGAAGCCTGGAGCATTTCACCGTCGATAACAAGGGTGCAGGAAAAGGCAACACTGTTGCTTGAAACGAACGGAACGGGAAAGCCAGCGGGACAAATAGCCGGGTCCTCCATTTACCTGTCGGCACAGGAAGGCTTGCCTTTCCAGTACCACGGCATGTACTGGCCTGCCCAACCCGGTTGGCAGACAGGTATACAGTTAAATGGAAATGGGTATTATTGGTATGCGTATCATCAGGAGGACTGGCGTACCCTGAAAGCTGCCCAAAAGCAACACTATACACAACAGGTAAGCCAGGTAACCCTGCAACCCAACAACGCAACCGCTTCTGCAGAGGCTCCGAAGAAAAAAGCTGCACCGAAGATCATTTTTTTTATGATTTTTCTGCTGGCTTGCGGTTACTTATGGTTTGAAAATAAATATTATAATAGCTGAGCAATACGTTACAAAAATCAATAGATTGCGAATCATCAAAAACCAAAAAGGGGGGATAATATTTTGAAAAGAAAAGACTTTCTCCAGATGTCTGCCGCTATGACCCTTGGTGGGATAGTGATACCCAAAGCGTTTCTCTTTGGAAGGCAGATAGATCCGCTACAGGCGCTGTACGACGGAATGGACGTATCCATGAAAAAACAGTTGGCTGATGTTGCGCTGAACGCGGCAAAAGCAAAAGGAGCCACTTATGCGGATGTACGCATTGGCCGCTACCTTAACCAGTTTGTATCCACACGCGAAAACAAAGTACAGGGTATTGCCAACACAGAATCGTTTGGCGCGGGTGTACGTGTAATAGCCAATGGGTGCTGGGGATTTGCCGCCTCCGACAATGTTTCCAAAGAGAACATTGCCAAAACCGCCGAAAGGGCCGTGGCCGTAGCCAAAGCGAACGCCAAGATACAGGGCGAAGCCGTGCAGCTGGCACCCCAGAAAGGTTTTGGTGAAGTAAGCTGGAAATGCCCGATCGAGCGAAATGCTTTTGAAGTGCCGGTAAAAGAAAAGGTCGACCTGCTTTTATCCGCCAACGCCATCGCTTTACAGAACGGGGCCAACTTTGTAAATTCTACCATCTTCGCCATCAACGAACAGAAATATTTCGCTTCAACCGATGGCTCTTATATCGACCAGGATATCCACCGTCTTTACCCTACATTCAATGTTACCAAAATCGACATGGCCAATGGCAAGTTCGATACGCGGAAAGCATTGAGTTCACCGGTGGGTATGGGTTATGAATACCTTACCCCATCTGCCAGTGAAAAAGTGGAAGGGATTGTTACGCGGTATAAAAAGCGGTACGACCTGCTGGAAGACATTAAAAATGCCGCTTCCGATGTTGCGCAAAAGATCAAGGCAAAATCGGTAGAACCCGGTAAGTATGATCTTGTACTGGACCCATCACACATGTGGTTAACAATTCACGAATCGGTGGGTCACCCTACCGAACTCGATCGTGTATTGGGATATGAAGCCAACTATGCGGGTACCAGTTTCTTAACGCTCGACAAATGGCGCTCCAAAAATTTCAATTTCGGCAGCAAGCTGGTGAACTTTAAAGCGGATAAAACGCAGGTAGGCTCATTAGGTGCCGTGGGTTGGGATGATGAGGGCGTTAAATGCAAGGAATGGGATCTGATTAAGGATGGTGTTCTGGTAAACTACCAGGCTATCCGCGACCAGGCGCATATTATTGGCGAGAAGGAATCGCATGGCTGTTGCTACTCGCAAAACTGGGCCGATGTTCAGTTTCAGCGGATGGCCAATGTTTCACTGCAGCCCGGTAAAGAAAAACGCAGTGTGGACGACCTGATCAAGAATGTTGAGAAAGGAATCTTTATCGTGGGCGATGGATCATTCTCTATCGATCAGCAGCGGTATAATTTCCAGTTTGGCGGACAAACCTTCTACGAAATCAAAAACGGCAAGTTCAATGGAATGCTGAAAGATGTTGCCTACCAGGCCAACACACAGGAATTCTGGAACTCGCTTACCGATATCGCGGATAAAGACGATTACCGTTTGTTTGGTGCTTTCAATGATGGCAAGGGCCAGCCCGGCCAGTCAAGCGCCGTATCACACGGATCATCTACCGCCAGGTTCAATGGGGTAAACGTTATTAATACAGCAAGAAAACTATAACTGATATGGCTATCTTAAGTAAAGAAGAAGCACAGGCGATATTGAAAAAAGCGATGAGCTTTTCAAAAGCCGATGAATGTACCATCTCTCTCAGCGGATCAGAAGGAGGCAATATCCGTTACGCGCGGAATGCAGTTTCAACTGCCGGTGATGTAAGCAGGAAAACCCTGGGCGTAAGTTCTGCTTTTGGAAAAAAAGTTGGCGTTGCTACCATTAACGAGTTTGATGATAAATCGCTCGAAAAAGTGGTACGCCGTTCCGAAGAACTGGCACAGCTGGCACCGGAAAACCCGGAGTATATGCCTATCCTGGAGCCACAAACCTATCTCGAATCGGTTACCTACAAGCCCGCAACAGCGGCACTAAACCCTGATAAAAGGGCCGAAGATGTTGCTAAAAGCCTTAAGGTTGCCAAAGACGCAAAGCTGGAAGCGGCTGGTTATTTTGAGAATTCCACCGGCTTCAACGCACTGCTCAACTCAAAAGGACTGTTTGCCTATAACCGCGACTCGGATATCTCTTTTTCCGTTACGTTAAGAAACGCGGAAGGAACCGGTTCCGGCTATGCAAGTAAAAGTTTCAACGACTATACGAAACTGGATACACAGGCACTTACCAAAGTAGCGGCTACGAAAGCAAACGGTTCCGTAGGTGCCAAAGCCATCGAGCCGGGCAAATACACGGTGATACTGGAGCCATTGGCAGCCAGCGATATCATGGGCCCCATGTTCCAGGGCTTTGATGCCCGTAGTGCTGATGAAGGACGTAATTATATGAGCAAAAAAGGCGGGGGAACCCGTGTTGGTGAAAAATTATTTGATGAAAAAGTAACCATCTATTCCGATCCGCTCGACCCGGATCTTCCTTTCTCAACATTTGATGGGGAAGGCCGCCCGCACAAAAGAACCGTATGGGTGGAAAATGGAGTAGTAAAAAAACTGGCTTACTCACGCTTCTGGGCACAGAAAAAAGGAGTGGAATCACAGCCTTTTGGCAACCGGATGGTAATGATGGGAGGCAATTCTTCCATTGAAGACATGATCAAAAGCACGGAAAAAGGAATACTCGTAACCCGGTTCTGGTATATCAGGAGTGTAGATCCGCAAACACTGTTGCTTACCGGGCTTACCCGCGACGGAACATTCTATATCGAGAACGGAAAAATACAGTTCCCTATCAAAAACCTGCGCTTTAATGAAAGCCCTGTGATCATGCTTAACAACGTGGAAGAGCTGGGCAAACAGGAAAGAAGCCGGTCTGAAGGAGGTACCCTGTACCTGCCTGCCATGAAGATCAGGGACTTTACTTTCTCTTCCCTGTCGGATGCTGTATAAGGGATCTGAAAAATTAAAGATTTGAAATAAGGGGTCCTGAATTCAGGGCTCCTTTTTTATAGTCCATTCATCATTTTTTTGCCGCGCCTCTGTTTTATTGTATTATCTTAAACGATCATTGACGATGGTAAAATGAGACACTGATTTTTCCATTGTC
The DNA here is from genome assembly GCA_965229175.1 of Sediminibacterium sp. Classification (GTDB taxonomy): domain Bacteria; phylum Bacteroidota; class Bacteroidia; order Chitinophagales; family Chitinophagaceae; genus Sediminibacterium. Next base: position 332,296 of record CBDDIT010000059.1, read on the forward strand.
CAATTCTCAAATTTCCAAATTAAATAACTTGAAAAGAAGAGATTTCCTACAACTAGCCGGCATGGGAGCCGGTGCTTCACTGTTACAGGGCATCCCCGTGTTTGGTTCACCGGTTTCGGTTGAACGATCACTTACACCGGTGGATGTTGCCCTTAAGAAAAGAATGGCAGATGTTGCGCTGAATACCGCAAAATCGCGGGGTGCCACTTATGCCGATGTGCGTATCGGCAGGTACCTGAACCAATATGTAATTACCCGTGAAAACAAAGTAGAGAATACGGTTAATACCGAGTCCTATGGCATGGGTATCCGCGTAATAGCCAATGGCAGCTGGGGTTTTGCGGCCACAGATAAACTGGATAATGATAGTATCGCCAAAGCAACTACATTGGCTGTATCCATCGCCAAAGAGAATGCAAGGCTGCTTACCGAGCCTGTAAAACTGGCCCCGCAAAAAGGGTATGGCGAGGTTTCCTGGAAAGCTCCGATCCTGAAAAATGGGTTTGAAGTGCCGATAAAAGAAAAGGCCGATCTCCTGCTATCCGTGAATGCGGCTGCCATGAAGAACGGCGCGGATTATATCAACTCATTACTGTTCCTGGTAAATGAACAGAAGTATTTTGCATCTACCGATGGTTCTTATATCGACCAGGATATTCACCGGATCTGGCCTACTTTCTTTGTTACAAAGATTGATGCCAAGAGCGGAAAATTTGAAACACGCAATGCCCTGAGCGCGCCGCGCGGTATGGGATACGAATACCTGGAAGCCAATGCAACCGGTAAGATCAACGGCGTAACCACTTTGTACAAAGACAGGTATGATATGGTAGAAGACGCCACTGCCGCCGCCGCGCAGGCCGGGCAGAAGATCGCCGCAAAATCGGTGGAGGCCGGTAAGTATGATCTTGTACTCGATCCTTCGCACCTGGCACTTACCATACACGAGTCGGTGGGCCACCCTTCAGAGCTGGATCGTGTGCTGGGGTATGAAGCCAATTTTGCGGGCACCAGTTTTCTTACCCTGGATAAATGGGAATCGAAGAAATTCAACTTTGGCAGTAAGCTGGTAAATATCAAGGCCGATAAAACCCAGAAAGGATCATTGGGAGCGGTGGGCTATGATGATGAAGGCGTGGGTACAAAGGAATGGGATATTATTAAAGACGGAACCCTGGTAAACTACCAGGCAATCCGCGACCAGGCACATATACTGGGGCTGAATGAATCGCAGGGATGTTGTTATGCCGATAACTGGAGCAGCGTTCAGTTTCAGCGGATGGCCAATATCTCACTGCAGCCTAATAAGGAAAAGAAAAGTGTAGAGGACATTATCAAAGGGGTTGAAAAAGGTATTTACATTATTGGTGACGGCTCTTTCTCCATTGATCAGCAACGTTATAATTTCCAGTTCGGCGGACAATTGTTCTATGAAATAAAAGATGGAAAAATTGCGGGTATGCTGAAAGATGTAGCGTATCAATCCAACACCCAGGAATTCTGGAACAGCTGCACGGCCATTGCCGACGCAAGCGATTATCGACTGGGCGGCTCTTTCTTTGATGGCAAGGGACAGCCGATGCAGGTAAGCGCGGTATCGCATGGTTCCTCTACCGCGAGATTTAATGGAGTAAACGTTATTAACACAGCTAGAAAAATCTGATATGGCAATACTAACCAAAGCCGAAGCGGCTGCTTTATTGAAAAAAGTACTCAGCTATTCCAAAGCCGATGAATGTGAAGTGAATCTTTCCGGTTCCGATGGCGGTAATATCCGCTACGCCCGCAACGCGGTAAGTACCAGCGGCGGGGTAAGCACCAGTTCATTGGTGGTATCTTCCGCCTACGGAAAAAAATCGGGTGTGGCCACCATCAACGAATTTGATGACGCTTCATTGGAAAAAGTGGTTCGACGCTCGGAAGAACTGGCACAGCTGGCACCGGAGAACCCCGAATTTGTTTCTTTCCTCGGCCCGCAAACCTATGCGGAGTCGCCTACCTATGTTGCGGCCACCGCGGCCATGTCGGCTAAGGAACGCGCTGATGCTGTTGCCACCAGTCTGCAGATAGCGAAAGACAATAAACAGGTGGCAGCAGGCTTTATGGAGAACAGCACTTCTTTTGCTGCCATGATGAACTCACATGGACTCTTTGCGTATAATACCAATACCAGTGTTGCCTTTAATGTTACACTCAGAACCGAAGACGGAAAAGGTTCGGGATACGCGTCAAAAGGGTATAATGATTTCAGGCAGCTGGATGTAAAAAAAGCAACCGCCATCGCGGCACAGAAAGCAGCGGGCTCCCTGGGGGCAAGAGCCATAGAGCCAGGTAAATACACCGTTATTCTCGAACCCGCAGCAGTAGCGGTATTACTGGAAAATATCGGCGGCTCACTCGATGCGCGCCGCGCCGATGAGGGCCGCAGCTTTTTAAGCAAGCCCGGGGGACAAACAAAACTGGGCGAGAAACTGGTAGACGAACGAGTAACCATTTACTCCGATCCCCAGCACCCCGCATTGCCCACAGCTACCTGGACCGGCGATGGCAGGCCACAGGAAAAGATCGCGTGGATAGAGAAAGGAGTGATGAAAAATGTTTACTATTCCCGCTACTGGGCGCAGAAAAAAGGCGTGAAAGCCATACCCTCGCCCGATAGTATGATCATGGAAGGCGGAACCGCATCATTGGAAGATCTGATCAGGGGAACCGAGAAAGGGATTCTTGTTACCCGCCTCTGGTATATCCGCCCGGTTGACCCGCAAACACTCCTGTTAACAGGACTCACCCGCGACGGAACATTCTACATTGAGAATGGCGTGATCAAATTCCCTATCAAGAATTTCCGCTTCAACGAAAGCCCCATCATTATGCTCAACAATATAGAAGCCATGGGTATACCTGAAAGGTGCGTAAGCGGCGAATCGAACAATCACTATATGCTGCCACCGTTAAAAGTGAGGGATTTTACTTTCTCCTCTTTATCCGATGCCGTATAGGTAATTATCAAATTTTCAAATTAACTCGTCTTGAAAAGAAAAGATTTCCTGCAACTCACCGCCATGGGCCTTGGGGCTTCCATTTTTAAAGGGGTTCCTGCTTTTGGTTCCGCTGTTTCGGTGGAAGAAATGCTAACGCCGGTTGAAGTGGCGGTAAAAAAAAGAATGGCGGATATCGCTTTGAACGCAGCGAAGGGAAAAGGTGCAACCTACGTAGATGTCCGGATCGGCAGGTACCTGAACCAGTTTATCAGCACACGCGACAAAAGGGTGGAGAATATTGCCAATACAGAATCATATGGAATGGGTATCCGCGTAATTGTAAATGGATGCTGGGGCTTTGCCGCAACGGATGACCTGAGTACAGATAATATCGCCAAAACCGCCGCACTGGCGGTGCAGCTGGCCAAAGTGAATTCGAAACTGATTGAAGAACCGGTGAAGCTGGCCCCGCAAAAAGGGTATGGCGAAGTTTCCTGGAAAACGCCGATTGAAATAAACCCGCTGGATATCCCGATCAAAGACAAGATTGATCTTCTGTTATCCGTAAATAATGCGGGCCTGACCGCAGGTGCCAGTTTTGCGCAGTCACAGCTATTCCAGATCAACGAACAGAAATATTTTGCATCAACAGACGGTTCGTATATCGACCAGGATATTCATCGCCTATGGCCCACATTTACCTTAACCAAAACCGATAAACAATCCGGCAGGTTCGAAACACGCAATTCATTAAGCGCGCCGGTGGGAATGGGATACGAATACCTGGTGCCTGATAAAAAAGAAGAGATACAGTCGCATTTTACCTTATACAAAAAACGCTACGATATCCTGGAAGATGCGAAGATCGCCGCGCGGCAGCTGGATGAAAAACTGAAATCAAAACCGGTTGAGCCGGGCAAATACGATCTTGTACTTGATCCCACCAACCTTTTCCTCACCATACATGAATCTGTAGGACACCCCACAGAGCTGGATCGTGTATTGGGATATGAAGCCAATTTTGCCGGCACCAGTTTTGTTACCCTGGACAAATGGCGGTCGAAGAATTTTAATTTCGGCAACAAGCTGGTGAATTTTGTGGCGGATAAAACACAGCCCGGATCCCTGGGCTGCGTGGGATATGATGATGAAGGGGTGAAGACAAAGAACTGGGATATTATTAAAGATGGGATCCTGGTAAACTACCAGGCCACGCGCGACCAGGTACACATGCTGGGCCTGAACGAATCGCAGGGATGTTCCTATGCCGATAACTGGAGCAGCGTACAGTTTCAGCGGATGCCGAATGTTTCACTGCAGCCAGGTAAAACACCGCTGAGCGTAATGGACATGATCAAAAATGTTGAAAAAGGAATTTATATTCTCGGAAGAAATTCTTACTCCATCGATCAGCAACGCTATAATTTCCAGTTCAGCGGGCAGCTTTGTTATGAAATAAAGAACGGACAAATAACCGGCCTCCTGAAAGATGTAGCGTATCAATCCAATACCCAGGAATTCTGGAATTCGGTAGCTGCCATCTGCGATGAAAACGACTACCGCTGCGGCGGCTCCTTCAACGACGGAAAAGGACAGCCCTCCCAATCGAGTGCCGTTTCCCACGGCTGTTCCACCACCAGGTTTAACGGCGTGAACGTGATCAATACGGGAAGAAAGCTATAGAATGTCCAATGATCAATGTCCGAGGCAGAACACACCCGGACCTTGATCATTGCACATTTGACATTGCATTAAAAGTATCTCCCTGCCTCATGTCGCCAGTACTGTAACCTTTTTTAAACCAGTACATCCTTTGCGCGGAGGTGCCGTGCGTAAATGCATCGGGAACAACATAGCCTTTGGATTGTTGCTGGAGACGGTCATCGCCGATGGCATTGGCCGCAGCAAGCGCAGATTCAATATCCGATTCTTCTATAATGGGTTTGCCCTCCAGCTGCCGGGTTTGCGCATAATGTGCCCACACACCGGCCAGGAAATCTGCCTGCAATTCGAGTTTAACCGATAATTTATTGTATTCCTTTTCCGACCTTCTTCCTCTTTCACGGTCTACCGCATCGGTAGTACCCATCAGTTTCTGGATATGATGGCCCACTTCATGCGCGATAACGTAGGCCGAAGCAAAATTTCCGGATACACCAAACCGGTTATGCAATTCGTTAAAAAAAGAAAGGTCGATATACACTTTTTCATCGGGCGGGCAATAGAAAGGGCCTGTTGCCTCGCTGGCATAGCCGCAGCCCGATTCGGTGGCCTCGGTAAACATTACCAGCGTAGGAGCCCGGTAACGGCTTCCCTGCGCGCTAAACAGCGAATCCCATATATCTTCGGTATAACCCAATACCACTTTTGTAAAAGCCGCCTGCTCGTTCTCAGCCGCAGACCGTTCTGTACGCTGCCCGTTCTGCACCGCCGGGCTTACCGAGGGAAGAGAAGAAGGATCGCCACCCAGCAACATATAAATCAGCCCTATAATCAACGCGCCGATCCCGCCTCACGTCTCACGTCTCACGCCTCACGTCACGCCCCCAATGGCATAATTTTTTCATACATTCATCACAAAAACTAACGCGATGCCAACAGCCGGACCTCAGAACTACGTTAATTTACCGGTTTATAGCAAATTATCACAGATTGTGCTGGGGATACTGGGCTTCTTTTATATCCTGTATGTGGGGCAGGAAATACTGGTGCCGCTGGTATTTGCGTTTATCTTTTCGATACTGTTAAACCCGCTGGTAAACTATTTTACCCGGAAGGGATGGAACCGCGTTGTGTCGATCTCCCTTGTGCTGTTATTTGCCTTCCTGGCTGTTATAGCTGTCCTGCTTTTTATCGGGATGCAGTTCTCATTGTTCACGGAATCACTGCCGGAGTTTAAAAAACACTTTGGTAAACTGGCAGACGATGCCATCAACTGGGTTTCCATCAACTTTAATATACCCCGCAGCGGCATTAACAGCTGGATAGCCAAGCTGGAAAAGGATGGCCTTAGTAACGGGCCGGCCATGATCGGGCAAACACTGGGCACCATCAGCGGAGTGCTGGCGGTAGTTTTCCTGCTGCCGGTGTATATGTTTACAATTCTCTACTATAAACCACTCTTACTGCAGGTAGTAGCCGAACTTTTTGCTAAAACCAGGCATTCTGTAGTGGCCGAAGTACTGACAGAAACCAAAACATTGATCCAGAGTTACCTGGCCGGACTGATGATAGAAATGGTGCTGGTAGCCATTATGAATTCCGCCGGGCTGGTTATTATCGGTATAAAATATGGCATTCTCCTGGGTACCATCGGGGCCATACTCAATATCATTCCTTATATCGGTGGTATTATTGCCATAGCCCTGCCCGTATTGATGGCCCTGGCCACGGGGCAACCGGCGCAGGCTATCTGGGCCGTGGCACTTTACCTGGTGGTTCAGTTTATTGATAACAATATCATCGTTACCCGCATTGTGGCGTCGAGGGTAAAGATTAATGCACTTATGTCTATTGTTGTGGTGCTGATAGGCGGTGCACTTTGGGGTGTATCGGGTATGTTCCTCTCCATTCCACTCACGGCTTTGGTAAAAGTGGTTTTCGACAGGATCAAACCGCTCAAACCCTTCGGCCTGCTGCTGGGAGATGACCAGCCCGAGGAGCGGAAGAAGAAATGAGAACCACCGGACATCAGTAGCCCATAGCCAATCTACCGTATCTTTAGCGATGCAGAATTTCCAGAATGTAATATTCTTACTCGCGGTGCTGATAAGCCTGTCGGCTTTGCTGGAGCGGAGTAAGATCCCGCAGCCTATCCTGCTGGTGGCTGCAGGTTTACTCATCGGGTTTATACCTTCGCTTCCCGACCTGGCACTCGATCCGGATGTGATATTCCTGATCTTTCTTCCGCCCCTGCTGTTTGATGCCGCCGCAAAAACATCATGGCATAATTTCCGCGCCGATATCAGGCCCATTTCTGCCCTGGCCGTGAGCCTTGTATTTTTTACCACTATCGCTGTTGCCGTTACCGCGCATTACCTGGTGCCCAATTTCGGCTGGCCGCTGGCATTTTTGCTGGGAGCGACCATATCACCCACCGACGCCGTTGCGGCAACCGGGATTATCAGGGGACTGAACCTGAACCGCCGTATCATGACGATCATTGAAGGCGAAAGCCTGGTAAATGATGCTTCCGCGCTGATCGCTTACCGGCAGGCATTAACCGCCGTGCTAACCGGCAGTTTCGTTTTCTGGGATGCGGGCCTGCAGTTCGTAACCGTGGCAGGCGGGGGAATACTCATGGGCCTGATCGTGGGATATATCCTGGTATTTGTGCATGGCAGGATACATAATAACGCGCTGGTGGAAACCGGCCTGAGTTTACTATCACCCTATATCGCCTACATAGCCGCGGAACGGTTGCACCTCTCGGGTATATTGGCCGTGGTTACCACCGGCCTCATCATTTCCTGGCGGGCACCAGAGATATTTACTTACCAGACCCGCATGCGTACCAGGGTGGTATGGGATACCATTGTTTTTATGCTCAATGGTTTTGTATTCATTCTTATAGGCCTGCAATTGCCATTTATTTTAAAGCAGGTGAAAAATTATACAACCGGTGAACTGATTGGTTATGGTGTGGTGATCAGTGCCGTTACCATTGCCATCCGCATTCTCTGGGTGTTTGGCGGAGCCTGGTCTACCAAAATGTTTCATCCGAAACACGAGCTCCCTGAAGCGGCGGATAAAGACCCTGTTTCCTGGAAAAGTGTGCTCATTATCGCATGGACCGGCACCCGTGGCGTGCTGTCGCTGGCCACGGCCCTTGCCCTTCCCTTAACACTGCACACAGGAAGAGCGTTCCCGCAGCGACATCTTATTTTGTTCCTGGCTTTTGTGGTGATCTTTGTAACACTGGTGGTACAGGGATTAACATTACCGCTGCTGATTAAAATATTAAAGCTGAAGCCCGATGCCAGCCTCGAAAAAGAGCAGAAAGAATTGCTGCTGCATATGGCCAACAGCACACTCCATTATATTGAGCGCGATTTATCGGTTCACCTGAATGAGCATACCGCGCAGGAGTTGAAAGATAGGTATACCCTGCAGGCAGAAGACCTGGCCCGCCAGATCCGCATACACGAAAGGAATGAACGAAAACAGAATGCCGCACCGGTAACCGTTGTTACTCCCCTGATGAATGCCCAGGCAGAAATTGGAAAGTTCCAGCGCGAGCTGCTGTTAAAGCTGCACAAACAGGAAGCGTTCAGCGATGCCGCTATCCGCGAGGTGGAGAGAGCCATGGATATTGATGACTTGAAAAGAGAACAGCAATTACCCAAAGACCCCATCACCGAGTAAAACGGATTTATTTGGGTCGTGGAGTGGTGCCGCGGTTATTATTGCCTTTGTGATGATGACCACCGCCCGTAGGCCTGCTGCCGGATGGGCGGCTGCCCGAAGGTTTGCCACCCTGCCTTCCGCCGCCATGCCTTCCACCACCGCCGCCTCTTACCGGGCGGGGATCATAGGCAGGGGTAGGGCCCAATTTTTCGGGCACCTGCGCTTTGGTAACGGGTTTGCCCAGCAGTTCTTCGATCTGCGCAAATTTCTGCTGCTCCCTTTCGGTAACAAAAGTATAGGCCGTTCCCTCACTGGCCGCACGGGCCGTTCTGCCGATACGGTGTATATAATCTTCACCATCATTGGGAACATCATAGTTAATAACCAGGTCTATCTCTTCTATATCAATACCACGGCTTAAGATATCGGTGGCTACCAGTATCTTCAGTTTCTTGTTCCTGAAATCCAGCAACACCTGCTCCCGCTTATCCTGTTCCAGGTCGGAATGTATTTCTTCTACCAGGAAACGGGCGCGCTTGAGGTCGAACGTAAGCTGTTTTACATTCTGCTTTTTTGAACAGAAAACAATCACGCTCTGAAAATCCTTGCTGCCCAGTATTTCTTTGATCAGCGGGATCTTTTGGGGTTCGTACACAATAAAAGCTTCCTGAACAATCTGTTCAGGCGGCTTTGAAATAGCGATATTAATTTCAAGCGGGTGGTGCAGGATCTTCCGCGCCAACTCGCGCATCTTCATGGGCATGGTGGCCGAAAACAGCAGGTTCTGCCGTTCTTTCGGAAGAAAGGATATGATCTTCATCAAATCATCATGAAAACCCATGTCCAGCATCCTGTCGGCTTCATCCAGTATCAGGTATTTAAGGCCCTTCATCTTCACATATCCCATATTCAGGTGGGCGATCATACGGCCCGGGGTACAAATCACCACATCGGCACCGCTGGACAGTGCTTTCTTTTCGGCCGAAAAACTACCGCCATCACCGCCGCCATATACGGCAATGCAGCTCACATCGGTAAAATACGAGAGCCCCTCCATCGTTTGCGCAATCTGTACCGCCAGCTCACGCGTGGGTACAATGATCAGCGCGTTCACATTATGCTCATCGTGCGGCTCGGTAATGATCTTATTGATGATGGGTAAGAGAAAAGCGGCTGTTTTGCCCGTTCCGGTTTGCGCGGAGGCGATAATGTCTTTTCCCTGTAAAATGGGTACGATCACTTGCTCCTGAACGGGAGTAGCGTCTTCGTAGCCCATAGAGTCAATGCCTTCTAATATTCGTTCGTCAAGGCCAAATTCAGTAAACTTCAAAATGTAGTATTAAGATTTAGGCGTAAAGATAAGCCCATAAGCAGGAGAAAGGGGCGTTTACCGCCAGGAAAACCGTGTTTCACACACTAAAACGCGGTTTCCCGGCATTTTGACTAATTTTTAACCACTTGTTAGCACCCAATTCTGTTATTTTTGCCAACTTCCGGCAACCAATGGCAATTAACTCAAAGAAATGAAGAAAATACTACTAGCATTTGTCAGCATAACTTTCTCTTTAGCGGCGATCTCGCAGACCAATGCAGACTCTCTCAGGACCGGCTTACGTAATACAGCCACCCAGCCGGCTCCGAAACAAACCAAAAGACCGGTTACACCCAAGGCCACATCATTAACACCTAAGAAAGACTGGAGTAAGGTTGACCTCTCTACCCGCCCCGCGGATCATATCATGATTCAATACGGAAGTGATTCCTGGTTAAGTCGCCCCGACAGTGTGCGCACCGGTGGCTTCAGCAGGCACTTCAACGCGTATTTCATGCTCGACAAGCCATTTAAGACCAATGCCCGCTTCAGTTTCGCGTTTGGGATTGGGATCGGAAGCAGTAATATCTTTTTTAATAATACGAAGGTGGATATCAAATCCAACTCCGGCCGTCTGCCGTTTACCCGGGTGGATAGTGTAGACCATTTTAAGAAATTTAAGGTAACCACCATTTATGCGGAAGTACCGGTAGAACTGCGGTATTATTCCAACCCCGAAAACCCGGGCAAATCCTGGAAAGCGGCTTTGGGTGTAAAAGTGGGAACCCTGCTGAAATCCTATACCAAAGGGAAGGACCTGGTAAATAAGGCGGGTAATTCTATTTACGGAACCGGTTATGTGGTAAAGGAAAGCAGCAAACGCTTCTTTAACAGCACCATGCTGGCAACCACCGCTCGTGTAGGTTACGGAATGTTTTCGCTGGATCTGGGCTACCAGATCAATGGCGTGCTGAAAGACGGAGCCGGACCGGTGATGAATAAGTTTTCGGTAGGTATTACCATCAGCGGGTTATAGTCATCTTTATTTCCTGCATCGTCAATCATGAACCGTGAGTTGTATCGGGGTTTATGATTGACGATTTCTTTTTTATATAACGCTACCTTTACAAAAAATAAATACCCTTGATAGAAAAGAAAAAAGCGATACAGTTAGAGGAAAAGACCGTGCTGGTGGGATTGATACAGAAAGACCAGACGGATGAGCAGGTGAAAGAGTACATGGATGAACTGGCTTTTTTATCTGAAACGGCGGGGGCTGTTGCCGTAAAGAGATTTACGCAGCGATTGCCACACCCCGATAGCCGCACGTTTGTGGGCAAGGGAAAGCTGGAAGAGATTAAGAATTATGTTTCGGGCAAGAATGTACACCTGGTTATTTTTGATGATGAACTCACCGGTTCGCAGATCTCCAATATAGAAAAAGAACTGGGTGTAAAAACCATCGACCGGAGTGATCTGATACTCGACATATTTGCCAGTCGCGCCCGTACGGCCCAGGCCAAAGTGCAGGTAGAGCTGGCGCAGTACCAATACCTGTTGCCCCGCCTGAAAGGGATGTGGAGCCACCTGGAAAGGCAGGGAGGTGGTATCGGAACCCGGGGGCCGGGTGAAACGGAAATTGAAACAGACAGGCGTATTGTAAAAGACAAGATCTCCTTACTGCGCAAGCGGCTGGCCGAGATAGACAAGCAGGCTTTCACCCAACGGAAAGAAAGAGGGGAGCTGATACGGGTGGCCCTGGTAGGATATACCAATGTGGGCAAGAGCACCATTATGAATTTACTTAGCAAGAGCGAGGTATTTGCCGAAAACAAATTATTTGCCACACTGGATACCACCACCCGTAAAGTGGTGTTTGAGAATACGCCCTTCCTGTTAAGTGATACGGTAGGTTTTATCCGCAAACTGCCCCATCACCTGGTAGAAAGCTTTAAGAGTACACTGGATGAAGTGAGGGAGGCGGATATTTTACTGCACGTGGTAGACGTATCGCACCCGCAGTATGAAGAACAGATAGGCGTGGTAAACAAGACCCTGCAGGAGCTGAACGCTTTTGAAAAGCCCATCCTTACCATCTTCAATAAAATGGACCTGTACGAAGAAAAGAACTTCGACGAGTGGCTGCAGGACGATGTGAAGCAGGAAATACTGCGCGAGCTCAAAGAAAAATGGGATGCGGCCACCGAAAACAACTGCGTGTTTGTATCCGCCCTCGAAAAACAGAATGTAGACGCCCTGCGCGAGATCATCCTGGAAAAAGTGCGCGACATGTATAAGATCCGTTATCCTTACCGGACGGTGCAGTATTGATTGGGGATTACGGATGGCGGATTTTGGGTTAGAGATCTTTAACCAGGTGCAGTTCGTAGGTTTTGGTTTTGCTGTTTTCGAAAGCACCTCTTACGTTAACGCCGATGGTAAAGCGGTTTTCCCAAATGCGGCCCAGTCGGATACCGGCCCGTATAAGAGATTCGAAGCCGTCGTAATTGATTTTACCGGCAGATGTTTTAATGCGGGTAAAATTGTAGCCATACCCTGCCCCTGCATAAATTCCGATTCGCTGGTTAGAAGGGGCTGCGGCGGAGTGGAGTCCGATATTAAGGTCAACCACCACGGGTACGCTGAAGGCGAAGTGGCCACCACTAAGATTAGATATGGTATCCCTTTTGCCTGAAACGGCTTCGTAATTGGTAGACTGGTAGCTGGTGGTGACACTGGCTCCGAACATAAGCGGCGAGCCGATGCTGAACGAGCCGCCAGGCCAGCTGATAAAGTCTTTTCGGGGAAAATACACGATGCCGAACTGAAGCAGGGTAAGTGAGTAATTGGCCGTTAAAAGTGTGCTATCTGTCTGCTGAACAGAACTGCCCCGAATACCCCTGCCACCCGAACCGCTAAGGCCAAAGCTTTGGTCTAAAGGCACCCGTTGTGCCATCAGGCTGGCGGATGAAAATATAAAACAGGCTACCAGGAAAACTTTTTGCTTACGCATAATTTACACCTATTTTAGGTTGAATACAGGATTTTAAAAAACCGCCGGAACAAATGCCAGCAGACAAAAGTAAATGGAAATGGTTTAAAGTAGGTGAAAGCGAGGAAATGATGCCCTGGCAGGAGAACCAGATGTGCCTGGTAAATGCGGGCGGCAAAACCCTGACCCTGGCCCGTTTTAATGGCCAGCTGTACGCTTTTGCCCATAAATGCCCCCATGCCAGCGGAATAATGGCCGATGGGTATATCAATGCCCTGGGCCAGGTAAGCTGCCCCCTGCACCGCTATCGCTTCGATATCAAGAATGGCCGTAACACCAGCGGTGAGGGCTATTACCTGAAAATCTACCAGGCCGAAAAAAGGCCCGATGGCATTTATATCGGCTGGGAAGACAAAGGATTACTGGGCATCTGGTAATTTTTTACGCTTAGATTTTGCCGGAAAGCAATTTTCCCTATTTTTGCACCCCTTACAGGCGTTTTTTACCTGCAAGCGTGATACTCCTCCTTAGCTCAGTTGGTTAGAGCATCTGACTGTTAATCAGAGGGTCTCTGGTTCAAGTCCAGAAGGGGGAGCAGGAAGCCCACAATCAGATATGGTTGTGGGTTTTTTTATGCCTATACCCTCCATAATTACCATTCTTTTTACATGAAACGGGTTACCAACTGGTAGCCCATTCTCATTTTTTGGGTATCCCAAATTCTCCCAGTCTTCCCACCACTTAATTCTACAAACCATGTCTAAGAATAATATATCAATATTTATATGGCTTAACCAAAAGAAGCTGAACAGAAATGGCCTTGCTCCTTTATGTATAAGGATTGCTTATTGCCAAGAAAGAAAGGTCATTTCAACTGGTCATTCTATTGCCCCGGATAAATGGGATTCATCCAGATACCGAGTAAAAGGAACATCCGAAAAAGCGCAGTTGGTCAATAGTTATTTACAGCAGTCCCAAAACAGGTTGATAAGCATCTACAATGAAATGATGAAGGAAGGCGAGATAAATCTTGATAAACTGGTTCAAAAATTCTCTGGCAAGGATATTAGCCCGATGACCTTGCTTGAGCTTATAAAGCACCATAATGACGACTTCTATAAACGGATAGGCATTGACTACACACAGTCTACCTATGAGAAATACGATTTCTTGCGGATGAAAGTTGAGCGGTTTATTCCTCACCACTATGGCAAAAAAGATATACGCCTTCAGGAGGTAAATTATGGATTTGCTACAGCGTTTGACTTTTACTTGAAAAATACAGATGGTAACCAGCATAACACCGTAGTAAAGTATATAATTAACCTGAAGAAGATTTTTAATATGGCGGTCAGCAATGAGTGGATTCCGAAAAACCCTTTATCGAAATTCAAAGCATCCTATAAGGATGTAGACAGGATATACTTGACATTGCCAGAATTACAGGCTATTGAACAGAAGGTTTTCAAAATGGAGCGGTTGAAAATTGTAAAAGACCTCTTTCTATTCCAGTGTTACACAGGATTAGCATATAGCGACATGGCAAATCTTTCGCAAGCAGATGTTTCGTTAGGCATAGACGGGAAGAAATGGATTATTATCAGGAGAAAGAAAACAGATGTGAGAAGCGCCATACCGCTACTACCAAAAGCGCTGGAAATCCTGGACAAGTATCCGTCTTCCGAAAAGAACTTATTGCCATGCTATGCAATCCAGAAATTCAACTCCTATTTACAGGAAATTGGAGATTTATGCGAAATAAATAAAAGTATAAGCAGTCACGTTGGAAGAAGAACTTTTGCGACAACTGTAGCACTGGCGAATGGCGTATCTATTGAAACTATTGCTAAAATATTGGGGCATTCTTCAACTAGAATAACCCATCAATATGCCGTGGTGACAGATATGAAGATTGGGGAGGAAATGAGGATTTTACAAAGTAAACTCTAAAATTTAGTCAGTCACTTGAAGAAGGTTTCGGGTGATTGACTATTAATTATATGTAAATTTAACTATATGGATACGCCAAAAAATATTGCCTACTTATTGGGAGCAGGGGCAAGCGCTAACTGCTTACCTGTTATTAACGAATTACCTTCTAGGCTAAAGCGGTTTATAGATATTATACAACAAGCAATTAATTTCGCCGAAACAGACAGCTCACCTCTAAAACCTGAAGATTTCAATAAGGATAACGTTGTGCAACTAAAAGAGGATGTAAAATGGCTCATAGATGAAATGAGAAATCATAAGACCGTTGATACTCTTGCTAAAAAGTTTTACCTCATTGAAGAGCGACACAACGACTTAGTAAAGTTGAAAAAAATATTATCCAGCTACTTTATTTTCGAACAAATTCTTCCAACTCCTGATATAAGAACATTAGAAATAGATGGCAAAGAAGTCAAACAAGATAAAGAGTTGCCAGACAAAAGGTATGATAGTTTTATTGCTACCATAATAAATGGAAAGCCGGGTGAACTATCGCTATCTCCAAATTTTAAAATAGTGTCTTGGAATTATGATATACAAATGGAATTGGCTTATAAGCAATACAAACCCAGTGATAACATTTTTGGTATCCAACATCAGTTGCAATCAATTCCAACAAAAAGCTATGCAACCAGCGACAATCATTTGAACGCAGATAAATTTTCTCTAGTTAGACTAAATGGAATTGCAGGTCTTATGTCTTTCGACGCTATTAATTATCACCTTAAAAAAGGGATTATAAATAACGAAAAACTGACTCACTCTATTTCAGCAATTGCCAATTCTTACAGGCAAGCCCCAACTGAAGAAAGTGAGTATCTAAATTATTCTTGGGAAAATAGCGAAGACTACCAATATATTTATCGTAGAAAGCAAGGGGTAATAGATGAAGCTTGTCAAATAATGAGAAAAGCTGACATTATTGTTATTATCGGATATTCTTTCCCGATTTTCAATAGGAATATTGATAGAGAAATTTTCGCAGATTGCCCAAACTTGAAAAAAGTCTATGTTCAAGATAAAAATGCAAATGAAATCAAAGAATTGATTTCAAGTTCTATTGGTGCTTTTAACTCCGAATTAAGAAGTGTCATATATAATAACACGCAATGGAGCGTAGAAGTTATACCAGTCAATTCCGTTGAACAATTCTTTATTCCACCTGAAGCCGATTTATAGCGTTAACATATCATATTCACTATAATAGCTTAAAAAATGGCTAACGAAAGCGCGACAAATAGTCTTAGTTTTTACGAAGAGCTTCTAAATACTGATTTATTGGGTCAAATTTATATTGACTATGAGACTAAAATGCGACAAATCAATGATAAGTATTTGTCATTGCAGAATTGGAAATATGAAAACGACAAGGATGAGAAGGAAAGGTTCGGATATATGAGCAGGTATGCAATATCTGAAAAGAGGAAAGCACTACAAAATCAGGTAAGGCTACATTTTAATTTTTAGTTTTCTCCTTCATCCAGTTAATTGCGATTTCCATAGGGGATTTGTCATCAGCAACTGCGGTATTGTGTCCTAAATTTGGGAATAAGGTATATTCGAAAGGTTTACCTTTTGATCTAAGGGTATTGATTTGCTCAATACATAGCTTTACAGGAATCTGAATGTCTTTTTCCCCAAATAGCCAAAGTGCCGGGGCTGATATATGTCTCAAAGCATTTTTTGGATCCGTACTTACAAATTGATAGCGGTCTGAATCGTTTTTGATATGGTATCGGGCTTCTTCTTCAGTATGGGTTACCCAAAAATCAGTATTCCCATTGGTGTAAAATTGAAATCTTAGTTGTTCAAGTGAAGTGATGGTAGGGCAACTAAATAGAACCATAAAATTCACTAATGGGTTATTCATGGCTGCAATGGGAATAATCCATCCTGCCTGGCTGAAACCTAAAAGTCCTATTGGCGTACCATTATTGTATTGTTTTATTTTATTCAATGCAGCACGCGCATCTTTTGCTAATAAGTTGATATTAACGGAGTCAACATTGTTGGTTCCAACTTCCGGGCCAGCATAAACGCCCTCAGATTTACCAACTCCCCGTTTATCATAAGTTAGTACCGAGATTCCGTTATTTGCCAGTAATTCGGCTATTTCAGTCATCCTGGTTTCCTGGCCTGAACCGTGTACAATTACAACTGAGGCAATTGTGTTTTTGGGTCTGTATATTGTTCCGGTAAGATTAGCTCCTTCACTCTTGAATATCACATCTTGTTTTATAACAGGGTTAGTTGACTGGGCAAAACCTTGATATACAATGACCGGCTGCAGGAGTAATAAAAAAGCAAGTTTTATACACCCATCGCGATACGTAAATTTATTTTTTTTGGTTATGTGTATGGTCATTGTAAGTTTCTTTATAGTGAATGAAGTTATAGCCATCTTCGGTATCCCTTGAAAATAATATATTTCATTTTGGTAAAACATAATCCCGGAACTGATGAAACAATAGCCAGACTTGCGAAAAACCTGCCCTTTATTTATACCTACTCGTTTTTTTTATTGGTAACTTTATGCCATCACAGCCCTGTTTATGAAAAAGTTTCTGAGCTTTTCTGTTCTTCTCTCCCTTTTCGCATCCTGCAAAAATAAAACGGAACCTATACAGCCAGTTGCCGAAACCATTACAGAATCGGTGTATGCGTCGGGTATTGTTAAAACCAACCGGCAGTACCAGGTATTTCCTATGGTAAATGGCATCATTAAGGAAATGCTGGTAACGGAAGGGAGCCTGGTGAAACAGGGTGATCCCTTAATGCGGCTATCGAATGTTACCGCCAGGCTGAATAGCGAAAACGCCGGGATAGCTGCTGAATATTCCGCTTTCAGTGCCAATACCGATCGAATGAACCAGGCTAAAATTGATATAGAACTGGCCAAAGCCAGGCTGGATAACGAAACCTCCTTACTGGACAGACAGAAGAACCTGTGGAAAGAAGGAATCGGCACCCGCAACGAGCTCGACAGCCGGCAACTATCGTTTACCAATGCCCAAAAAGCCCTCGAGGCAAGCCGCTTGCGGTTAAGCGACCTGGAACGGCAAATTATATTCCAGGAAAAACAGGCGAGGAAGAATGCCGAGATAGCCAGGAGTACTTCAGGTGATTTTACCATTACCAGTGAAACCGGGGGTAAAGTGTATAGCGTGTATAAAGAAAAAGGAGAAATGGTAAATACCCAAACCCCGGTTGCTTTGATCGGGGATGCCTCGGGCTTTTTTCTTGAATTACAGGTAGATGAGTATGATGTAACGCGTATTGTAAAAGGCCAGAAAGTATTGCTTACGATGGACAGTTACAGGGGCCAGGTATTTGAAGCGGTGATCAGGAAAATAGATCCCATCATGAACGCCCAGTCCAAATCGTTTACGGTAGAAGCAGATTTCACCCGTCCGCCGGGTTTACTGTACCCCAACTTAACAGCGGAGGCCAATATTATTATTAAAGTGAAGGAAAACGCCATAACCATTCCCCGCAGTTACCTGTTGAATGATAGTACCGTGATGCTGGCCAGTAAGGAAAAAAGAAAAGTGGTAACAGGATTGAAAGACTACACGAAAGCGGAAATAGTAAAAGGACTTTCACCGGCCGACCAATTGATCAAACCTGTTCAATGAATGCACGCTTAGTAATCGATATTGCCAAAGCATTGCTCCTGGCCCGGTGGAAGCAAACACTGGTGGCGGCCATCGGGGTAACGTTCAGCATTACCATGTTTATTGCGTTGCTGAGTTTTATGACGGGGCTGAATGACCTGCTGGACGGGCTGATACTGAACCGCACCCCGCATATCCGCCTGTTTAATGATATAAAGCCGAACGAAAACCAGCCCGTTAATGCCGCCCCGGCATTCAGGCGTTCCTATAATTTTATCAGGTCTATCAAGTCGGGCACCAGCAGGCCCGAGCTATACAATAGCGGTGCCATCATGCAGGCTTTATCGAAAGACCCCAGGGTACTGGGTTATTCTCCCAAGTTAATGGGCCAGGTTTTTTTTAATGATGGTTCGATTGATATTACTGGTGTGATCAATGGCATTCATGTAGAAAACGAGAGCCGGTTATTTCATTTTAATGACTACATCGTAAAAGGCGTTGGCACCGATCTAACCAAAGTAGCCAACAGCATTGTATTGGGAACCGGGTTGGCAGAGAAGCTGATGGCGGATATTGGCGATGTGGTACAGCTTACCACAGCCAGGGGAGAAAGGTTTTCTTTAAAAGTGGTGGGTTATTTCCAGTCGGGACTACAGGAAATAGATAAGGTGCAAAGTTACGCGTCGGTAGAAACGGTTCAAAAATTATTGGGCAAGCCCGGTACCTATATCACCGATATCCAGGTAAGGCTGCATGATATCAAATCGGCACCCGCATTGGCCAAGGAATACAGCCATTTGTTTCAGGCCGACGCGGAAGATATACAAACGGCCAACTCTCAATTTGAAACCGGCAGTTCTATCCGCACACTGATATCTTATACCGTGGGCATCACCTTATTGATCGTATCGGGGTTTGGCATTTATAATATTTTAAACATGATGATCTATGAAAAAATGGATACGATTGCCATTCTCAAAGCAACCGGATTTGCTGGGGCGGATGTAAAAATGATCTTTATTGTTATTGCAATAAGTATAGGCTTTTTCGGGGGATTAACGGGATTGCTCATGGGGTATGCGTTGAGTACTGGCATCGGCCATATTCCCTTTAATACCCCGTCCCTGCCTACCGTAAAAACCTATCCTATCCATTTCAATCCCTTATTTTATATAATCGGAATCGTGTTTTCATTGGTCACTACCTATCTGGCGGGCTGGTTTCCGGCCAGGAAAGCCAGTAAAGTAGATCCTGTGATCATTATCAGGGGGAAATAATTATGAGTAATATCATCCTGGAAGCCAGGCATATCAGCAAACGTTTTAAGGACCCCGTAACGGTGGATGTATTATCGGATATCAACTTCACCATTAATAAGGCCGAGTTTGTATCTGTAACCGGGAAATCGGGCTGCGGAAAATCAACCTTGCTGTATATACTTTCCACCATGGATACCGATTATACCGGCGATCTGCTGATAGACAATACCAGTATGGGTAATAAAAAAGAAGCCGAGTTGGCACATATACGCAATGAGAAAATCGGCTTTGTGTTCCAGTTCCACTATTTGCTGAATGAATTTACCGTGTTAAAAAATGTAATGCTACCCGGACTGAAACTGGGAAAATACACCAGTGCCGAAGTGGAAAGCCGGGCGATGGAAAAGCTAACCATGCTGGGCATCGAACACCTGGCCCTGAAAAGTGCCAATATGGTTTCTGGAGGCGAAAAGCAAAGAGTGGCCATTGCCAGGGCAATGATCAATGATCCGCATATTATTATGGGAGATGAGCCCACGGGCAACCTGGATAAGAAGAACAGCGATCTGGTGTTTGATATCTTTAAAAAGCTGGCCGATGAGTTTCAGCAGACATTGCTGATCGTAACCCACGACCAGTCCTTTGCCGAACGCACCCATCGCATCATCCGCATGCAGGATGGGAAGATAGTATCGGCGGGCTAGCAGCGAACCATCAATCCTTCGGTTCCCACAACTCAATAATATTACCCTCGGGGTCCAGTACATGAACAAATTTGCCGTAATCATACTCGGCAATTTCATCCACAACGGTTATGTGCTGCTTTTTCATTTCTTCCACCATTTCCGCCAGGTTTTCTACGCGGTAGTTGATCATAAAGGGTTTGGTGGAGGGGTTGAAATTGCCCGCCTGCTGCGAAAATGCGCACCAGGTGGTGGAACCCTTTTTTTCAGGGTCTTCCGCATCGCGCCACTCAAAAGTGGTTCCGTAAGGGCTGGTTTCCAGGCCCAGGTTTTTGGCGTACCATTCGTTCATGGCCTTCGGGTCATCGCATTTAAAAAATACGCCGCCGATGCCTGTTACTTTTTTCATGTGTTACCGGTTTGGAGATGAATTGTCCTTTCAGTAAAGAGAGCCTAAAATACAGCTAGTTTCTGATCCTGTACATGAAATTATGATAGCCGCCATTTTCTGAACAGGCCAGGCTCTGATTTTGTGTTTATCAAAATTTTAGCAAAACAGGGTACCAATAACAATCCATCCCTGCTTATTTTTGCTTACGAACGTTTGTTTTTCAAGCCGGCTTGATCCCTGCATAAGGCGAATACATTGAAGAGATTTATCACCCTAAAAGCCATGTTATGAAAAAGATCGCTACCTTATTATTGGTTCCGTTTTCCCTGTTTCTCACCAGCCTCAGCTGCCAGGCCGATACGGGCCGCCCTGCCGGCATCTATAGCAGCTATGCAGATTTTGTTAAGAACCGGCTCACCCACCCGGTAGACCTGGATAAGCCCGGCGACAGGCTATCCGCAGACCGGATAGCATCCGGAAAAATAGCCGTTACAACAGGCGGCCAGAAAAAGCTGGTAGCCAAAGATGAAGTATATGGATACCGCATTGGCGATAAAGCCTACCGGTTGTACAAGGGCCAGGCCTATGAAGTGGTTGACACGGCCGGCTTCTATCTCTATTATCGTTTTGATGCGCCCCGGGGCGGCAAGATCCGGGTAGCCACATCCCCCAGCGGCTATTATTTCAGCACCCGGGGCGATAATACCATTCAGCACCTCACCATTGCCAACCTCGAAAACGCGTTTCCGGCCAACAGCAGCTTCCGCTACAAAATGGCGGCACTGTTCAGCTCCGATAAAGACCTGCCCGACTACGACAGGCTAGGCAAGCAGTATGCCATTAAGCATGTTTACCTTTCTTCGTTGTAGAAGGCATTAGTGCGTAGACAGAATAGGTTATGGCACCCCGGAAGGGGTGCCTTTTTTTTGATCAGTTACCGTAAATCGGGAATCGATTTACCCCGTCATTTTGGCTACAAACAAACTCAATCCGGTTTATTCTGCCTGGCAGGCGAAGCTGAATTTTGCGTCATTAAAATCAAATGATCATGAATACAGCTATTCAAATCCCGTCAAAAAACGAAGCCAGTAAATTCAGCAGCATCAAGGGTGCGCATGTAGCACTCCGTGTACCCGATTTTGAAGCCAGTAAAAAATGGTATAGGGACAAACTCGATTTCCGGGTAGTGCATGAGTGGCCCTTTGGCGATTTACAGCTCGCTTACCTGGCACCCGCCAACGATGACAATTTCTGGATCGAACTCCTGGGAGGAGCTGATCCTGAACCAAAGGAAAAATTCACAGACCTCAATGAAAGTCTCCATCCCGAAGGATACCACCATTTTTGTCTCAATGTGGATAGCGTGGATCAGACCCTGGAAGAACTGAAAAGCCGTGGTGTTACCCTTGTGGGTGAACCGTTCAACTTGCCTGTGATTGGCAAACGTCTTGCGTTTTTTGCAGACATCGACGGCAACCTGATCGAGCTGGCAGAAAATATCAGGTAGCAACTCATTAACCCAAAATTAGTTTACACAATGAAAAAGATATGGCTGATCACCGGTTGTTCAACAGGATTGGGGCGTGCATTTGCAATGGCGGCTTTGGCGGAAGGGCATAGCGTTGCGGTTACTTCAAGAAACCCTCTTGATATTGCGGATATTGTGTACCCGTTTCCCGAAACGGCTATCGCATTAAAACTGGATATCACCAGGAGAAATGAGATAAGCGAAGCGGTGCGTGCAACACTGGAACGCTTCGGCAGGATAGATGTATTGGTTAACAATGCAGGAATTGGGTATTTTGGTTCTATTGAAGAAAGCGATGAGCTGGAAACAAGCCGGATGATGGATATTAATTTTTACGGCCTGGCAAACATGACAAAAGAAGTATTGCCTTTTATGAGGCGGCAGAAAACCGGCCACATCATTAATGTTTCCTCGATCTGCGGTTTGTATTCTTTTCCGGGACTGGGATATTATAATGCCAGCAAGTATGCGGTTGACGGGTTTTCAGAAACTTTGTACCGTGAAGTAAAAAGCCTGGGGATCAAAGTAACGATTATGGCTCCCGGCGCGTTCCGTACAGAGTGGGCCGGCCGTTCGGCTAAAGAGACGAAAGGTGTGATCACCGACTATGCTCAATCTGCAGAGGCATTTAAAGCGATCATCCGGAATAGCGATGGACAGCAACCCGGTGATCCGGCAAAAGCAGCGGCTGCGCTCATGCTTATTACCGAAACCGAAAATCCACCACTTCGCCTGTTCCTCGGTTCGGACGCGCTGGAGGCCGCGACAAACAAAATTGAAGAGTTGAAAACCGATGTAGAAGCATGGAAGGAATTGTCCGCATCTACAGGGTTTTAGCCATTTTTGATAAATTGCAGCCAAACATTCATTTGCTGAGATGAAAACAACAACACCTTTATCCTTTGCTACGATATCGGAGTTGCACAAGGCATTGGGCTTGCCCGGCCCTTTGCATCCTTTAGTAAGCGTGGTGAATTATGCCGATATTAAGCTGCCGGATGAAGACATTCCGAAGATATTGCTGCTGAATTTTTATAAGGTTTCCTTCAAGTTCAATTTCACCGGTAAAATCCGTTACGGGCAGGGATATTATGATTTCAACGACGGTGGTTTGTGTTTTTATTCCCCTAACCAAACCATTTCCAGTGCGGAGGAGAACAGCGATTATTCAGGATACACATTGCTTTTTCATCCTGATTTTATTCGGCGCTATCCACTGGCAGTTAAGATCAAAAGCTATGGGTTCTTTTCCTATGCAGCCAGCGAAGGCTTGTTTATTTCTGAACGGGAACGGCAAACGATCTCCTCCGTTTTTGAAAACATCATTGCCGAACTGAACAGCCCGATTGATGAGTTCAGCCAGGATGTGGTGGTTTCGCATATAGAGGTATTGCTGAATTACAGCAGCCGGTTTTACAAAAGGCAATTTGTTACCAGGAAGCCAGTGAGCCATGATCTGCTGGTAAAAATGGAGCAGGTGATGGATCAATATTTCACCCGCGATGAAGGCCTGTCAATGGGGCTGCCAACTGTAGAGTTTCTGGCGGGCCAACTGAATATGTCACCCCGATATTTAAGTGATATGTTGCGGTCCCTTACAGGACAGAATGCACAGCAGCACATTCACCAAAAACTAATAGAAAAAGCAAAAGAGCTGCTTACCGCTTCCTCTTTAACCATAGCCCAGATTGCTTTCCAATTAGGTTTTGAGCATCCGCAGTCTTTCAATAAGCTGTTCAAGCAGAAGACAAATTTTACGCCGAAAGAGTATAAGGAATCACTCAATTAGGGTGGAAAACCTTTATTAAGATTTTTAGTTTGATACAATTTATTATGTAAAGGTCGCCTCAGATATGCCCAATTCACGAGATATCTCTTGTGTGCTAATACAGCATTCCTGGCACTTGATGGCGGATACAATTTGGCTCTCGGTAAATCGTATCCTTTTAATATTTGCAGTTTAATTTTAAGCGTTTCGCTCTAATTTTAAACTGTAGGCGATTTAGGGACACTTACACAAGTACAAAAATAACACAGCAATACGCAGTGGTAGCTGACCACAAAATTAGTGTTGAAATGAATAAATTAAAACCAATTCTAAAATAAGAACATATAGATTTTATTCAACCTTCTCGTTTAAAGCGGTCAGGTGTTAAAACAAATTAAATGCAAGAATCAGATTTCTACACGTCAGATATTGGGTACCTAAAACGAAATTTCTTCAATACTGCTATTGCAGATATTTACAGGGCACTTGATGGCAAGAGCTTGGTTGGGTCTTTTATACTAACATTCTGCTTGATTGACTATCTAACCTGGATTGAAATGGGCGACACGAAATACGGGTTCAACCATTGGATCAAAAACCGATTACTACCCCAAAATATTTTTTATTCAGAAAAAGACGAAGAATTATACAGTGTACGCAATGGACTTGTACACAGTTATGGACCCTCAAATAAAATGTTGAAGCAGCAATTTGCAGGATATATGTTATACGATTGTCACCCGTCATTTCACATGCAAAAGGTAAATACAGATGTTTTGCGTATTTGTCTATATAGCCTTCTTACAGAAACAATATTTGCGGCGCATCAGCTATTTGAGGAGGCAAAAAGTAATTGTCCTGCTGAACAACTTGAGCGAATGAATAAGCAAATGAAAATTATCGGCACGCCGCCACCTGATAAATTCGCAGATATGCATAGCGCACTTGCATGTATGGATCAGTCTGCAGAGCTTACGCTAAACGATCTAAAAACCGATTACTGCGCAAAAATACTTTATCCCGACAAGGATTAAAGCAAATTAATAAGTTCTGGCAGTTTAACCCCCAGCTTATAAAACTCAACATATTCACCTATCTCAGTGTCGAAAAGCTCGTTCTTTTCAATACTATCTGCACATGCTTGATGGGAATAAATAATTAATCCTTTAACTATCTCAGTTTCTGAAACTCCCAGTTTCTCATAAACCCTTTTTAATCTCGTATATCCTGCTAATTGTCTTTTGTCTTCTAAAGAAGGAGATCCTTCTTTATATTGGGGTTTGTATTTACAATCAATAACGCATTTATAACCATTAGCACGAATTAATATATCTGTTTCCTTTCCGCCCGCATATTTATCGTGATGTGTGACTTCATTAGGATCAGGGAAGATCTTTTTAAGTTTTCCAAATACGTATAATTCAAAAAGTTTGCTCATATCTATCCAGAAAGGAGGAGTAGATGTTTGACTTTGGCTTGCCTTATTAATATTGAAAGAAAATCGATTCAATATATACCTGCCGATTTTAATAGCTTCTTCGTATTCCTTGTAAAAAACATTTTTCCTTATGCTGATTCTTACGTGTGGCTGATTGTGCTCGCCAATGTCTTGGAAGGCGGGTAAACAGTAGTTGAAAATATTTTGTAGTTGCATTTTTTGTTGTGGATTGAAAAAATGCTGCTTTTGACTGATATAAGACGAAATAAATTTTAAAACCAGTTTTAGAAACTGATTTTCCTCATTATCGATCCCATACTCTTGATAATTACAAATAGTTTTGGTTAACCTGTTTTTATTGGTATTTTCTTTAATCTGTCTGCCAATCAAAATTTGCCTTTTACGTGGCTGTCTATATTTTCAGTTACGCGGTAATATGACTTCTTCAATCCTTTGCGAACGATTCTCTGGACTAACTTTAGAAATTGTACAATAAGAATAGGAGACAACAGGTCTTTCTGTTCAGGGATTGTTATCCACGGACTATCATATTCGACATCGAAAAGGTTATCTAAATGATCAAGATTTTCTGGAGCTTCTAAGCTGTCGATTAGCATTTTTAAGAAATTAATGTAAATTCCGGTCATGTTGACCCCCTATTCCGGGATGTTGACCCCTCTGCGAAGCAGGCAGTAAGTGTAAGAGCTTTATGAGGTATTAAAAATACAAAGGGTTATTGATTCGGTTTCATTTTTTTCCTTCTTAGTGATTCTCCTTTTAATTCTATTCGGTGTGCATTTGCTGTCAATCTGTCAAGTATTGCGTCAGCAAGCGTTGGGTCATTGATATACTCGTACCATTTTGCTACTGGCAGTTGAGATGTTACAATAATGCTTTTCTTTCCATAGCGGTCTTCCAGTAATTGTAAAAGCGTAAGCCGTACCTCCTGCCCCAGGTTCTGCAATCCAAAATCATCCAGGATAATGAGTGTTTGTCTCTCCAGGTGATTTAATAGTTTGATGTAAGAGCCATCCAGTTTAGACAGGTTTACCTTCTCAATGAGGCGATTCATATTCAGGTAGGTGGTTTTGTATCCCTGCATACAGGCCTGGTGCCCGAGTGCACAGGCGAGATAACTTTTACCACAACCAGTGGCACCAGTGATCAGCACATTTTCTCCGTGCTGTATATACCTTCCTTCTGCAAGGGTTGCCAGTTGTTGTTTGGTAAGATTGCGTGCCGGATTACATTCTATGTTTTCAATGCTTGCCGGTAGCCTCAGTTTAGCCAGTTTAAGATAATATGCAGTTTTTTCATTCATGCGGCTGAGTTGCTCGGATTGAACTAACTGGGCTACCAGCTCGTGTCCCTCCAGTTGCTGGTCCATGGGGAGTTCCATCTGCGTTTTGTAGGACTGGTACATACCCTGTAATCTCAGGTGTTGCATTTGTTCAAGAGTTTGCGTTGTATTCATTGCTTTGGATTTAGTGACATTTATTGGTAATGATCTTTTCCCCTGATGTTATCATGATCGGGTATGGTATTGTTCCTCTCTGGTAAAACTATCATCTTGTCAAGGCCTCTTTCCAGAATGTGTTTAATCATAGTATAGTTTATCCTTGTTCCCTGTAATGCCCGGACACAGGCAGCTTCAAGCCGGTTTGTACCATATTTCTTTGTAAGCATCAGCATGCCAAAACAAGCTTTATAATTTTGCTCGATATAAATACTGTTCTCCAGCATCAGCTCAGCGGCCTGTCTGGTAGCTATGCCGATGTGAGCAGCTTTTGCAAGCAGGTCGTCTTTATTCCAGCCCTTTATTTCCTGCATTCGCTGGTGGTGCGGGGGCATATGGTCATTGAGTGTAGTGTATGCTTTTTGATGTGTTTTACACAGGTGAAGGGCGATGCGCTCGTGCTCATAGTATACCTCAACTACCCGGTTGTCGTACAGCACCTTCACTTTTTTACCTACGTATTGATAAGGTACGCTGTAGTAATGATGGTTTTCCGATAGCTGAACATGGTAGTTACGCTGTACAGTAAGCACGACCACCTTTTTGGGTGCAAAGGGTTCGGTAGGTAGTGCCCGGAGTGTGGGCCTTTCCTGTAGATCGTAAAAATACCAACGGCTATGGGCAGTATTCTTATAAGGCTTGTCATTGAGCAGCAATAGCTGGTCATACATGGCTGTATTAAGCATTTTTAGGCTGGTGAACGTTCTGTTTCTCAGCGGGGCATAAATATGCGTATACACAATGTTCACTGCCCGTTCCACCATCGCTTTGTCACGTGGGCTATACGGTCTAGTGGCACTGAAGGTGGTAGCATAGTGTTCTCCCAGCTGATTGCACATCTCTGTAAAAACGGGTTCATACTTATTAGGGCGGACTACAGCTGTCTTCAGGTTGTCACATAAAATGGTAGAAGGGCTCCCGCCATAGAATTGTAACATCGCATTGAAACAGGTGATTAGATCTGCGGTTTGTTGGGTGTGTACGGCGTTGCAGAAAATAAGACCGCTGTAAGGAAGTATCGCAACAAATACCTCGCAGTCTATGCGTTCACCTGTTTGTTCATCCACATAATATCTTTTCTTGCCAGCAAAATCAACCATGATCATATCACCGGGTTTATATTCCAGGTGCATGGATAAATCGCTATTCTTATGATACGTTTTTAAGTGGTAACAGAACTGACTGTACCCGTAGCCATCCGTATAAAGTTGCAGATATTCATGCCAAAGTAATTGACGGGTGACTCCAGTCTTTGTAAGCTCTGTTGATGCATACTTTAAAAAATCCACCAGGTTCTGTAAACGTAATGTATCTCGCTCCAGTTGCTCATTATTATACGCCGTATCCGCCAGTTCTTTGTTTGAGATTGATTCGGATTTGATATCAAACCGGGCAAGGTACTTACGAACACTGTTGCGGCTTATTCCAGTGCGCCGCACAATCTCCTTTATCGATACACCATCCTGTTTAAGTTGTAAAATCTGTTTTAAATGATCCATTGTGATTGGCTTTTGTGACATAGCTCCCTTGATTTTAGGAAGCAAAAAACATCATAAAAGCACTTTACAACTAACTGCCCAAGGGGGTCAACATGCCGGAATGACAGCAATGGATAACCGGAAAAATATTAACCGAGGAGGGGTCAACATCCCGGAATAATAAAATCAGTACCCCTAAAATAAAAACGGATGACTCAACTGATTACGGTGGGGTCAACATCCCGGAATGAGGGGTCAACATGAAACGGAATGGGGGGTGAGCATGCTCCGGAATATACAAATTAACTTGCAACGCATCATTTAGCTTAGGCTCTATATAAAGAGCTGCTTCTCCAGGAATGAGCCAATCCACCCCAACAAAATAGTTTGTATCGACTATAACCCTTTGTTGCTCATTGTATAACTGGAAGCAAACCATATCAGGTTTGTAGCGATAGTGTTTTTTACAAACAGTGTTCAACAAGATCAACTTCAGATCATCGGAAAGATTTTCCAACTGTCTGCCCTGGTGTTGTTCCGAAATATATAGAAGAGGAATCACTTGCTAAGCTGTTAGCTCTTTAATTGTTTGAACAATATTATCTCCAATCAAAATGCCGTCTTTCACATACTCTAATAAAATAGGCTTGATTTCATATTCTAATCGAATATCCATTGATCCGCCATTCTCTGATTTGTCGATAAAATACTAATGACCCAACAGTACATCCTTCTTGTCGAATTCGGCAGAAAGGTTAGTGGTAAACAATGAGTCGATTGTGTCAAAAAGAGTTTTATGAAATTTGTCGCCCAATTCAGAAGAAAGATCTTTAGGCATGACATCTACAAATGCAAACCGTCTTCTTATTGCGTAGTCTATATGCCCTACGCTTCGGTCTGCTGTATTCATGGTTCCTATGATATAGAGATTAGGCGGCAATATCAGTGCATTGTTTTCATTTACGGAATACATACCTTCAACAGATTCTCCTCGGTACTCAAGCGCATAGATAAGTTCGCCCAAGACTGAAGATAAATTTGATCGGTTTATCTCATCTATAATCAGCACATAACTCTTCAATTCAACTTTAACTATCTCAGAGCTTTCGTAACTAAAATTTTTGTCTTTGAGGAATTTCTTGAATAGGTTTAATACTCTGATAGAATAGCTGGCGTGTTGATTAGCTAAACCAGATAGCTTTTTATTATTCTTTATATCTTGTCGAGTCAGATTGTCATCGATATATGCTTTTTGGACATCTTTAAACAGCATTCTATTTCCTTTGACGGACCAAGAGCCCTTCCCTTTATATCTAAAGGCATCCTCATCAATTCCAAGAATTTGAACATTTTCTGTGAGGTTAATGAATCCGTGATTGTCTAATTCATCATCCAGATCATCTACAAATAATTGGAATTTTTCAATCACCCATTTTTCTTTTGACAAAAGGATTGACTCCTTATTGTGGTTTTGCCAGTTATCAAGAGCATGCTCTGCAAATGCGCCTAAAGTTTTGTTTTCAGACTCGTATAAGATGCCTTCTCCAGAAGGATTTGGCTTAGCTACAATACCCCTAACAAAATCTTCATAACTATAGCTTGGATGAAACTGAATTATTTTGAATTGGTCAGATGCATTAATTTCTGAAAACTCATTTTGCCTTTCATATATTAAGTGAGCGATTGCAGCTGCCCGCCTGTCATCATTGCCGGCAAACTCACTTCTCCAAAGTTTGCCCTTATAGAATTCTTTAATTTTAGAAAAAGAGGTATCTGCTTCTTTTTCAGTTGACTTTCTTAAGGTAACCATTCCTTTTGTCTTATCAACTCCAATTAATCCATACTCGACTTGACCGGCGACACTTGAAATTCTGGAAACCTTTTCGAGAGTGTTCACGATGTCGTTATCGTCAATTTCCGGCTTTTTTTGGGCAGGTATTCCAGTTAAGACACTTGCGATTTCCTTGGCCAATTTGGTTTTTCCTGTGCCGGGAGGCCCTTGTAAAATAATCTATTTCTTAAACTTCAAGAGCTCGATGCACTTTTTTAGATCCGCCATGGCAATTACTTTTTGGTACCAGTCATTAATAAAGTTCCAGGAAGGTGTATTTCTGTCTTCATAAAGCAGACTTAATGTTCCTTGAGAAAATAGAGAGCTTGTTTTCCGTTCTGTATTCCAATCCAACACTTCTACATATCTATAGAAATGATTAATATATTTGGTTTCAAGTAACTCATCAGTGAAGTAATCGCTCGTTACCTTAACCAAAGCTAAAGGCTCGTTTCCACGACGCACCATTACAATTGAGCTCAATCTTAAGCCGCCTTGCTCACCTTTAAAATACCGACATTGTATATTATCCCATTCCCCGGTACCTATTACCGGATTAGGTTCTTTAAGCATGAGACTGGAATCAAATCCTATTGGATCTTTTCTGCCTTCGGGTAAATGCATTTGCAGGTGCCAATAATCCATTTGCGACTCAGTTTAGAATTTTGAATTCCATATCCGTAAATGAATTCATAAACATATTTTATCAGTCAGCCTTCAATTCATTTAACAATAACTCAATCTCTTCGATTGTTTCCTTCTTTAAAAGATCAGAGAACTTTTGAGAGCCAACCTTAACTCCTTGAGCAGCATTAACAGTATCAATCTCTAATTCCTTTAGCCTGAAATAGTCATATGTAAATTTCCCTTTAGTACTACTATTAGTAACCGTGTATTTAATAATCTTCTGGTCGTTCCTTATTATACTTTCATAACATAAATGGTCAAAATACATGTCTAAATTTGGATGAATAAATTTGTAATTGTTCTCGTCTTCAGGGTTAGTATGCGCAGCAACCGGATCAATTAAAAACGAAACATCCTCTCCCTTGACATTCATGTTACACCTTTTGCAGGCAACACTCAAATTGAATGGAGATAGTGCAAATTGTAGATAGTGAGCCTTAGGAAGGATATGTTCAATGTCCAGGACAAGTTTAAATTCTCCATGTGTGTTTTTACAGCAATAACAACACCTTTCTCCGAGCAGGCCTCTATAATGCGCCTTAATTTTCTGTTTAACGGGACCCAATTCTTCCTCGTCCCAAATCTTGGTATCCGCGTTCTGCGAACAGTTTTCGATCGAATTTTTAATAGCATCTACATCCGCTTGTGTTAATAAAGCCTCATCATTCATTTGGTTGATTGTTTGGGTTATTAATTTTCCCCGCTATTTCCCTTAGCCCATCTAAAACTTGTATTTGTTTAGGGTCAAAGGACTTGTTCTGCCAGCGGTTTAGTTCGGCAATAACACTTTCATAAGAAATTTTCTTTTCTGCGAGTTTGTTTAGTTGATCAATAATTAAGTCAGATAAAAATCGATTTTCAGGAGTAACAACATTAAAATAGTTGTAAAAGGCCTCCTCGATATTTATTGGCTCTTTGTATCTCCTAATAAAATGAAAGTTTTGGCATTCAAATACATTTGTTTTTTCATTTGCAACCTCAGCGCCAGTTACTATCAATGCAGAATGAGTTGCTGCTACTATTTTGGGCTGATATAGATAAAATAGGTCAAGAAGAATCTTAATATAATCCTTCTGCCACGATGGATGAAGGCTGTTCTCGGGTTCGTCAATTATAACAGCTGAATTTTCATCGATTGTTGTTGCGAGGTAAATAATTGAACTTATAAAACTCAGCTCGCCAGAACTTGCATCGTACAGCGGGATCGTCTGGCTCTTCTTTCGCAAGAATAAATTGATTCCTCTGGCTATTGAGAGCTTTTTTAGTAATGTTTCGTATTTCAGAAGTTGTATTAGGGACACTCTATTTACTTCGTAAAATGAGAAATCACTAACCGACAGCCATATAATATCTTCAGAATCAATAGAGACAGATTTTCGCAGCAAAGATTTTAACTCTTCTAATTCTTCAATGTTTAGATGGCTTTTTTCTGGGTGGTTAGCAATTGCATTATTGAGAGTATCTTCAGTAATTGTAATCCTTTCAATCCCGATTACAGGATCGTACCCTATAAATCTTAGAGCTTCAGAAACATTCTTAAATCTTGTTATTTCTTCTGATGGAATATTTAGTAGGGCATGCTTTATAGAGCGCTTGGCTTTTTGTCGACCTGCTCTATCTCTAAGAAGATGAAGGTTGCGACCATTATCCGGAAATTTGTCATGTATAGAATTGGAAATAGCAATTACTCGTTTCCCTTGATTTAAATAACTCTTGGTTAGTAGGTTTAGCATTTGACTTTTACCACTACCATTTTCACCAATGAGAATAGATACATCTCCTTCAGAAGAGTTTTGAAATTGCAGATCGTTTGGAATGTTTGTACTAAGCAGCATCATAAATTGTGTAATTTATTTCCAATGATCCTTTTTATATTTATTTGATTCGCTCAATTTTAAGTTGATTGTAGATTCCAAAAATCTATAATCGTAGTTGCTGCATCTATAAAAAACGCATATTTTTAACCTATATGTTGTTTGAAAAATCGTCTGCTATCATTTTTGCTTGATCTAAAATTGTCTTTACAGCCTGTTCTTGTTTCTCTGGCGGATAGCCGTATTTCTTCAAAATCCGTTTTATCAATACTCGCATTTTTGCTTGTACACTTTCTTTCTTGTCCCAATCAATGGTAACCGAATTTCTAACGCTTACGACTAATTCTCTTGCAATGGTTTTTAAAATTTCATCTCCTAAAATCTTAACGGCACTGTCACTTACTTCCAACGCGTCATAAAATGCTAATTCTCTAAAGTCAAGGTTTAGGTTTTCGCCTCGCTTGTCGGCTTCTTTTATTTCTTTGGCAAGTCTGATTAATTCTTCAATGATTTCAGCTGCTGTGATCGCGTTGTTTTGATAACGCTTGATGGCATCAGCCAGCATTTCTGAAAATTTCTTGCTCTGGATGATATTTCTTTGTGAACGTTGTTTGATTTCATCATTGAGCAATCTGCGTAAAAGTTCTAAAGCAAGGTTCTTTCTCGGCATATCTTTCAGTTCTGCCATAAATTCATCTGAAAGAATGTTCAGGCCCGAAATTTCAGGATTTTGCAAACCTGCCGCTTGGAAAATATCAATGACTTCCGTTGAAATTAACGCGTCGGAAATGATTTGACGGATAGCTGTTTCTACTTCTTCATCACTTCGTTTTTTATTGCTTTCTCTAAGTTTAGAAATTCTCGCTTTGATGGCTTGGAAGAAACTTAAATCATCTCGTATCTCCATCGCTTTGGGATGCGGAACTGAAATTGCAAATGCTTTGGATAGATTGGAAACATTTGTGCTAAATCTTTCTTGCCCCTTGTCTAATCCCAAAATCAAGTCTGTTGCATTTAAAAGGAAAGCGAGTTTTTCTTTGGGTTGTAATACAAAAAAGCGTTTGTAATGGAAGCCATGGAATAAGTCTACCACGATTTCATAAAGCTCTTCCATTTTGGCAACTGCTTCTTCCTGGCTAAACTCAATTTTCCCTTTTCCACCGCTTGAAGTATAGACACTCAATGCCTTTTTCAAATCTTGAGCAATACCTAAATAATCCACAATCAACCCGCCTTCTTTATCTTTGAAAACCCGATTTACTCTTGCAATGGCTTGCATCAAATTATGTCCTGTCATTGGCTTGTCTACATACAAAGTATGCAAACAAGGTACGTCGAATCCCGTAAGCCACATATCACGAACCAAAACCAATTTTAAAGTGTCTTTAGGATCACGTAGACGGTCACCAATGGCTTTTCGTCTTTGTTTGTTTCTGATGTGTTCCTGCCAATCTAAAGGGTCGGAAGACGAACCTGTCATTATAACTTTGATAACCCCTTTGTCGTCGTTGTCACTGTACCACTCAGGACGGATTTTGATGATTTCATTGTGTAATGCAACACAAATTCTGCGGCTCATGTTTACAATCATTCCTTTGCCGTCAAATACTTCGCTGCGTTGCTCAAAGTGTTTTACAATGTCGGCGGCAACTTGCTGTAGTCGCTTTTCACTTCCAACTATGGCTTCTTGTTGTGTCCATTTGGCAAAGCGCTGTTGGCGTTCCGTTAATTCGTCTTCTTCGGTTACTTCTTCTATACGTTGATCAATGATTTCTTGCTCTTTCGGATCAAGTTCTATTTTGGCTAAACGGCTTTCGTAGAAAATACGGACAGTCGCGCCATCTTCAACTGCCTGTTGTATATCGTAAATGTCCACATACTCGCCAAAAATAGCTTGTGTGTTTTTGTCTTCTTTTTCAATAGGTGTACCAGTGAAACCAATAAATGAAGCATTAGGCAAAGCGTCGCGCATATGCCTTGCATAACCGTCAATAAAATCGTATTGACTCCTGTGGGCTTCATCAGCAATCACCACAATATTTCTTCTATCTGAAAGTTTGGGATAAATGCCGCCTTTATCCTCAGGCATGAATTTTTGTATAGTAGTAAAAACTACGCCTCCCGAAGCAACTGTAAGCAGCGATTGCAAATGACTTCTGCTTTCTGCTTGTACTGGTGTTTGCCTGATTAATTGCTGGCAATTGCTGAATGTTTCAAAAAGCTGCTGTTCAAGGTCGTTCCGATCAGCGAGGACTACTATAGTCGGGTTGTTAAGTTGTGGCGTTACCACCATTTTACCAGAATAGAAAACCATACTCAAACTCTTCCCACTTCCTTGTGTGTGCCAAACTACACCCGCTCTTTTGTCGCCTGAAAATGATGCTGCTTTGATGGTGGAGTAAATAGCTTTGTTTACCGCATAGTATTGATGATAGGCGGCAATCTTTTTCAATGATTTCTCTTTCGTCTTTTCAAAAACAATAAAGTAGCGAATTAAATCGATGATGGTTTTCTTGTTTAACATTCCGTTCAACA
Source organism: Sediminibacterium sp. (assembly GCA_965229175.1). Lineage (GTDB taxonomy): Bacteria > Bacteroidota > Bacteroidia > Chitinophagales > Chitinophagaceae > Sediminibacterium. The sequence continues at coordinate 367,461 of CBDDIT010000059.1, forward strand.
CTACATCCATTTCAATGTTGGGTGTCGGTGTTGGAAATAGTGTCGAGTTATAACGGTTTTCGTTTGGATCTTCTACAATATTTTCGGGTTGTATTTCAGGAATTTTCCAACCGCTAAAACGGCTCCAATCGCTGGTAATAGTTCCCGCTTTGGCAAACCAACCATCTGTGACAATCAAAAGGCTGTTGTAATTGAAAAGGGTAGGAATGGCTTGTTTGTAAGTCATCAACTGATTGTAGGCGGCTTTCAGGTCGGCTTTTTCATCTGTTGCGTTTTTGATTTCAATGACTACCAAAGGCAAGCCGTTGATAAAGGCAATAACATCAGGTCGTTTGTTGTTGTGGTTTTCAATAACGGTAAATTGATTGACTGCCGTGAAATCGTTGTTTTCTGGATTTTGAAAATCAATCAACCATACTTTAAAGGTTTTGATTTGTTCGCTATCTCTGCCTTTTACGTCAACGCCTTCGGTAATGAGTTTGTGAAATGCCTCGTTGTTGGCTAATAGATTAGTGAAAGGAACTCGTGCCACATTTCTTGCGGCTTCTTCTCGTATATCGGCAGGAATTTCAGGATTGATTTTGTCAATAGCGGCTTGCAAACGACCGGTCAAAACCACTTCATTATAAGTCCTCGCAATGTTTGCACCATTTAGTATATCATAGCCTTGCTCTTGTAACGTTTGCAAAGCCATTTGTTCTATTTCTTCTTCTGTTAATATGTTCATTATGGAACAATTAAATTGATTAAAACTGCTTGCTCTCCATCAAAACGAGCTTGCAGATGGTCAAATGAAACTTCTTCTCTTCTGGCTACAGGCTCAAACCAATATCGATTGTCTCTTTTAAATTTGTACAAACTCAAATACGATTCTCTGCTTCCGGTGACAGTATGAAAATGAAGAAATGGTGACAAGCTGAACACTTCATTCTCCCATTTAATGAAAAGCTGTTCTTGTCCTAAACCCAAAACGTAAGTTTGACTTGGGCCAAAATCAAAATTGTCGTATTCTTTGTTTAGAAAATGGCCGTTAAACTCTTCGCACCAACACCTGCTTGAAAAACTTTCAAATCTCAAAATCTTACATTCTGATAAAAACTCTGTCATCATCAACATTTCCTTAAAAAGCGGAATGACTTGTAAAAGTTCTGCTTCTGCTTCTTCTCTCGTCGGTGTAGTATGGTGCGAAATGTCATTTCGAATGTCTTGCAAAGCCAAAAGTTTGTCCAACAAATCAGTTTCTATTTCTTCGCACTTCAAACCCAATGTATTGGCTTTAGAAAATTCGATTACCGTTTTAAGATTTTGAATTTTAGCTTTAAGTGCTTCAGAAAGTAACTTTCTTGTGTTGAATGTCTCAAATACTGGATTGCCATTAGCACCTGTTGAGACAAATACTTGGGCAGCTTTTAAATCAATATTTTTATGCCGAATTTCTCCCCAAACAATAGCGTACAGAACAAACACTACAGACTCCCAAGTATCTTTCAGGTGCAATAATTTCCTTACTGGGTCTGATGCTCCTTCCCCTTTTTCAGAAAGCCTGAAATTATACGCAATACAGGATGGATATTGATTGAACACAACTTCTTTTATTCTTTCATACTCAGAATTTAAAAAGTCCTGATAGGCTTCTGTATAGCCAATCGGCTCCATCTCATATAAAATTTTGCTGGGTTGAAATTGAGTGCCACCGACTTTTACTTGTCCATTAGCTTCAATCCTGCAATCTTCATCTAACGATTCATTAAATCGCTGATACTTCGCATCATTATATGGTAGTAAGTTATCAGCCATTGATTTCTATTTCGCCCAACATTAGTTTGGGCAACAAACTATCTCGGGTGGTTTTTAAAATTTCATTTTCTGCAAGGTTGTCTAAGATCTTTTCAAACATTGGTTTTACGGCTTTGCCAAAGGCTTCAATCAATTCAGCAGATGGAATAATTGCTCTAATGCTTTCAATGGCTGATGCACTGATATTGGGCTGTGCACTTCCTAAAGCTGAATTTTGAATGGCTGTTTGGTATGTGTCAGTAGAAAGCAATAAGTACATAAAGTGATTGCCGTAAGCAATTTTCTCTTTAAACTTTCCTACTCGTTGATTGAGCCAAAGATTTTTTTCAGTCAACGGCACTAAACCAATTTTACCAACTTCTGCTCCTGTCATTGCAATCAACAAAGACCCACTTTCGATTTTGAATTTTTTATCTAATGATGAAACTACTGAAGCATCCACAAAATCGGTATTTTGAATATCCACCACATTGCCGTTGATATTCTTGATTTTGATAATGCCGACTTCTCCCTGCTCCTGAAAATCTTTACTCTTAAAAGCATAGCCATTTTGAACGTAACATATTTCGCCAATTCCGTTTATGCTCCAACTTTCAGGAATTTCTCCAAGCGCACTGTGCTTTAAATTTCCGTCTGCAGTGGGATAGTTGAAATTGACAAACCATTCCTTAAAAATCGTTCGGGCTATTTCTTCAAGGGTTTCGTTGGTGGCAAGGTTGTTTTCGATTTTGTCGTCAATTGATTTGAGAGCAGAAACGAATTGATTCCGAATTTCTGGGTTCTTTGGCATAAAAATCGGTATGCTAAGAAGATTCTCCTTATTCAATTTGGGTTGAACCGCACCTGTTACAAATGGGTTTAAGTCAAGATTCGCAAAATAGTAGACTATAAATTCGTTGATTAGATCTTCTTTTCCTTTAACAATATGTGCGTGATTGTTTACCCAAAACTTACCATCTACTTTGAATGCAATTGGTGTTTTTCTGGATTTTAGGTTTTCTCCATCTTCTGAAATCAGTACATACTCCCCATCAAAAATGTAATCATTCAAATAATCGAAAACTCCTGACGCTCCATAATAAGGATATTGTCCTTGCATATTTTCCCGTTCTCGGGAATTGAGCGGTCTTCTTTTGTGATTATGTATTTCAGCAATGTCATCCAATCGACATTCTATAAATTCAATGCCATTAGAACTCATATCCGATTCCTTTTAAGTTTTCTCGTATGGTATTTTCCAATTCATTGTCTTTGGCAAATTGTTCGGCAAGTTTGGCGGTCAGCGTTTGCATTTTTTCTTCAAAAGGCATAGCGTCCATTTCTTCTTCTTCCGTTCCTACATATCTACCCGGCATCAACACATAATTGTTTTGTATCACTTCTTCAATTGTGGCAGATTTGCAAAAGCCTGCAATATCTTCATAGCCGCCATCGGGGTTTCGCCATTTGTGGTAAGTGCCGCTTATAAGGTTAATGTCTTCTTGTCTAAGAATACGGTTTCTTCTGTTTATCATCATGCCTAACTTTCGGGCGTCAATAAACAGGATTTCGTTTTCACGGTTTCTGAACTTGCCGTTTGTTTTGTTCTTTGCCAAAAACCACAAAGAAGCAGCAATGGTGGTATTGTAAAACAAGTTGGCAGGAAGTGTAACCATAGAGTCCACCAATCGAGCTTCGATCATATTTTTTCTTATTTCACCTTCACTGCCTGTGTTGCTGTTCATACTTCCGTTTGCCAATACTATACCTGCTGTACCATTAGGGGTGAGTTTATGAATGAAGTGTTGCAACCATGCGTAGTTGGCATTGCCTGTAGGCGGTATGCCGTATTTCCATCTTTTGTCGTCTCGCAATTGTTCGCCTTTCCAATCGCTGATGTTAAACGGAGGATTGGCAATGATATAATCGGCTTTTAGATCGGGGTGTAAGTCGTTAGTAAACGTATCGCCAAACTGTATGTTGGCATCAATACCTCTAATGGCAAGGTTCATCTTGGCCAATTTTACGGTGGTTGGGTTGCTTTCCTGGCCGTAAATACTCAGATCGCCAATTTTGCCTTGATGATTTTCCATGAATTTTTCGCTTTGCACAAACATGCCACCGCTACCACAACAGCCGTCATAAATTCTGCCTTTGTAGGGTTCCAGCATTTCCACTAAAAGTTTTACAATACTTTGTGGTGTATAGAACTGTCCGCCGTTTTTGCCTTCGGCATCAGCAAACATTCCTAAGAAATATTCATACACTTGTCCGAGTAAGTCTTTGCCCTGGTGCCCTTGGCCGCCAAAACCAATCTTACTTATCAAGTCAATCAGCTCTCCCAAGCGTTGCTTGTCAAGGTCGGGGTCTGCATAGTTTTTGGGCAAAACGCCTTTCAAGCTATCATTGATTTTCTCAATGCTATCCATCGCGTCGTCAATCAAAACACCAATAGATGGTTGTTTAGCATTGTCTCGTAAAAAAGTCCAACGAGCTTTTTCGGGAACATAAAAGACATTTTCAGCTAAATACTCGTCCGGATCTTCGGGGTTGGCTCCTTCATACTCTCCTCCTCCTTCCGTTAGTTTCTGATGTATTTCCGCAAAAGCGTCAGAAATGTACTTCAGGAATATAAGGCCTAAAACAACATGTTTGTATTCAGCCGCATCCATATTGCTTCGCAACTTGTCAGCTGCGGCCCAAAGGGTCTTTTCAATTTCTCGTATGTCACTCATTTATTATGTATTTCAAATTTTTAAAAGGTCGAAATTTACAAGAAACATCGGTTTCTGTACGCTGTCTGGTGTTTTATTGAATTTTTTAGCGTCCCAAAAAAGATTATACAGCACTGTATTCATCAATGCAGATCTCAAAAGATCTATTTTCAATGGGGGGAAATTGAGAATCAAGATAGTAAACAGTGTCTTAAAGTTCAACATCATTTTAAAAATATCTAATCGGCGGGGCATGTCACTTTCGGAAACTAGCAAATATCAAACGCTTGCGGGCATAACATGGAGCAAATAAAAAAGCACCTACAGCGAAATGCTTGTAAGTGCTTGATTTTCAAGTGGGCCCACCTGGGCATGATCCAGGGACCCCCTGATTATGAGTCAGGTGCTCTAACCAACTGAGCTATAGGCCCGATGAATCCCGCGGCTGCGGGATTCAGTAAGGCGGCAAAAATAGAAAAATTAGGCACATAACAAAACAAAACATGGGTTACGCCGTACTTTTACCCCATGCAACCCATCAAAAACATCATATTCGACCTGGGAGGCGTTCTCCTCGATATAGACTTTACCCGCAGTTTCAAGGCCTTCAACCAGCTCGGTATCCACAATTTTGAAGAGCTGTACAGCCAGCACAAAGCCGCCCCCTTTTTCTCCGATTTTGAAAAAGGACAGATACCCATCCAAACATTCTTCGATAAAATTCGCGAAATCTGCGGCTGCCCTCTTACCAATGAACAGATCCGGGAGGCCTGGAATGCCCTGCTGATAGGGTTTCCGCCCGAACGATTGGACTGGTTCCACCAGATCCGCACCCGGTACCGGGTATTCCTGTTCTCCAATACCAATGCCATCCACTACAACTGGTTCATCCAACATTATCACGATATAACCGGCCAGGATTTCAACAGCTGCTTCATCAAGGCCTATTATTCCCACGAAATGGGCCTCCGCAAGCCCGATCCCGACTCCTACCGCTATATCCTCAACGAACAAAACCTGGATCCTTCCGAAACCCTGTTTATAGACGATACCGAAGGTAATATCCTAGCGGCCAAAGAACTCGGCCTCCAAACAGTCCACCTCCTCAAACCCTTAACAGTGCTGGGTTTAGAGGGACTGGGGGGGTAGGAATTAGGAACTAGGAATTAGGAACTAGGAGTTAGGGTGGGTGTGGTAGCTAATAACTCCCCCCCGAATTCCTAGTTCCTAATTCCTAATTCCTAGCTCCTACTTCACCTCCTCAAACTCAATATAATCATCATCCCTTTTGGGCCTGGCGGGTTCTTGGGCGGCGGTGGCTTGCTGGCGCTGGAATTCCTGCTGGCGGGCCTGCTGGGCTTCCTGCATTTGCTGCATTTCGCGCATTTTGTCTTTCACCTGGGAAGTAGCTTTGCTAACGGGAATTACCAGCTCGAAAATGAACTTATATAAAAGATACACCAGGAATCCGTAGATAATAAGTTTAAACATAGAAAAGTAAAGATATTGAATATCGCATAGACGTTTCAGCGAGGCATATATTTTAACAAGTTTTGATGTGTAGTGGTGCCATTTTCAAATTTTCAAATTCTCCCATTTTCAAATTAATTCAATTTGGAAATCCCCCGCAACCTTCTTACATTTGCATCAGAATAATTCAAGAGAAGGGAACGGCTGCCGTTCCCTTCTCCTTTTTAGATATGTCAAACGAAACACCTTTACAGCTGATAGAATCCATGCTTGGCGGACTGCTGGCGGAGGAGCCGGCGTATTTTTTGGTGTCGGTTTCCATCAAACCCACTAATAATATCAAGGTCTTCCTGGATGGTGATGCGGGGCTTCCCATTGCCAAATGTGTACAGATCAACCGGCAGCTGTATAAGCTGATAGAAGAAAGCGGTATGTACCCTGAGGGCGATTTTTCGCTGGAGGTTTCCTCGCCGGGTATCGATGAACCCCTGGTTCTTCATCGCCAGTACACCAAGAATATCGGCAGGGACGTGGAACTGGTCTTTACAGACGGCACCCGGAAAGAAGGCAAACTGCTGGCAGTGGCCGAAGCGGATTTCATACTGGAACACACCGAAGGCAAAGGAAAGAAAGCCGTTACACAACAGCTGGTTATTCCATTTTCAACTATAAAATCAACAACCGTTCAAATTAAATTTTAAATCATCCCGCTTGCGGGAATGGGAAATTAAACACGACAACAATGGCTAGTATCAATCTGATTGAGGCATTCCAGGAATTTAAAGATGCAGAAAACATCGACCGCCCCACTATGATGAAAGTGGTAGAGGATGTGTTCAAAACATTGCTCCGTAAAAAATACGGCAGTGATGATAATTTTGATGTAATCGTTAATGCGGAGAAAGGTGACCTTGAGATCATCCGCCGCCGTATGATTGTGGAGGATGGTGAAGTATTGGATCCCCTGGCCGAAGTAGGTTATACCGAAGCCGCCCGCATAGAACCCGATTTTGAAGTGGGTGAAGAACTGTATGAAGAGGTAGATATGGTGGATTTTGGCCGCCGCGCTATCCTGGCCGCCAAGCAAACCCTGGCCAGCCGTATCAGCGACCTGAAAAAGAATGTACTGATTCAAAAATATGGTGCCCGCATTGGCGATATCATCAGCGCGGAAGTATACCAGGTTTGGAAAAAAGAAGTGTTATTGCTGGATGAGGAAGGCAATGAACTTATCCTACCCAAATCTGAACAGATCCCGCAGGATTATTTCAAAAAAGGAGAGAATATCCGCGCCGTTGTGGCCCGGGTTGACCTGAAAAATAACTCACCCGTAATCATCCTTTCCCGTACCAGCCCCTTATTCCTGGCTAAATTGCTGGAAATTGAAGTACCTGAAATATTCGACGGACTGATCGCCATCAAGAAAATTGTTCGCGATCCGGGAGAAAGGGCCAAAGTGGCGGTGGAATCTTACGACGACAGGATTGACCCCGTGGGTGCCTGCGTGGGTATGAAAGGTAGCCGTATCCATGGTATCGTTCGCGAATTGAAGAACGAGAACATAGACGTGATCAATTTTACCACCAATATCCAGCTGCTCATCCAGCGTTCTTTAACGCCGGCCAAGATCAGCTATATGGAGCTCGACAACGAGAAAAAGCACGCGGAAGTGTTCCTCAAAGCCGACCAGGTATCACTGGCCATCGGCCGCCGCGGGGTAAATATCAAATTGGCATGTGAATTGACAGGCTACGAGATTGATGTTTACAGGGAAGATGAAGATATTGTGGAAGAATTTGATATCGACCTCGACGAGTTCAGCGATGAAATTGAGCCTTGGGTGATTGAAGAATTCAAGCGTATCGGTTGCGATACCGGCCGCAGCATCCTGAAACTTACCTCCGAAGAACTGGAAAGAAGAACCGACCTGGAGAAAGAAACCATCGAAGAAGTACGGAAAGTATTGCAGGAAGAGTTCGACAGGGAGGAATAAGCAGCTATTAAGAGACTATCTTTGTCGAAGGGATAGTCTTTTAGAATATAGGTCCATGGGCAATCGTCCGAACCCATGGGCTGTAGACTATGGACCAGGACAAAAAAAAACTGAATGTCAGAACTGAAATTACCAAGATTATTAGCAGCCGCCAAGGAGTTTAACATTGGTCAGGATACCCTGATCGAATTCCTGGTGAAGAAAGGATTTAGCCGGGATGACCTGAAGCCGACCGCGAAGCTCCAGGAAGACCAGTACTATGCCCTGCAGGCAGAGTTCCAGGGCGATAAACAAGCCAAGAACAAGGCCGACCTGGTAGAAATACCCAAAGGTGCCCAGGGTGAGCCCAAGAAAAAAAGAGACGAGGAAGAGATCACATTCAGAAAGGAGGAGAAAAAAGCGCCTGCCGCGCCCAGGGAAGAGCCTAAGCCGGCAGAAGCCGAAGCCCCCAAACCCGAACCGGCCCCCGCGCCGCCTGCACCAGCAGAAGTTCCGGTTCCTGAAACCCATATTAAAATTGAAGCCCCCGAACTGGAAGGCACTACCGTTATTAATAAAATTGATCTCTCCGCCATCGACTCTTCTACCCGTCCTAAAAAGACGGCTAAGAAAAAAGAGGAGGAAGAACTAAAACCCGAGGCCGAAGCCAGGCCGGCCGCCAAGGGTAAAAAGAAAGAAGCCGAAGCCCCTGTTGAGGAAGAAGCTCCTGTAGTAGTGCCGGCAGCGGCGGCACCGGTAGCACCACCCCCGCCTGCGGAAGAAGAAGGACCAACCATTACTAATATCAAGGCCGAAAAACTGGAGGGTCCCAAGATCCTCGGTAAGATCGAATTGCCCGTTAACAGCGATACCCGCCCCAAACCCATGGGAAGGGATGAAAAGCGCAAACGCAAACGCATTCCGGTTGATAAAAAAGGCGATACGCCGGGCGCAGCGGGTGCGGGTAGTACCGTAAACCGGGTAGATGCCAACGGCAAACCTACCGGCCCTAACCGGCCCATCGTTCCCGCCAATAATAACCGTGGCGGACAAGGCGGCGGCGGTGGATTTAACCGCGGCGGAACGGGCGGAGCAAGAACAGGGGGCGGAAACAGGAATGCTCCGAGAGGCACACGCGACGACAAAGAAATTGATCAGAAAGCCATACAGGAAAAAATACGCGAAACCCAGGCCAAACTATCCGGCAGTGGCGGACGCGGTAAGAGCCTGAAAGCTAAGTACCGCCGCGCCAAACGCGATGAAGCGGCGGATGCCATGGGCGAAATGACGGAAGACAACAAGCTGCAGGTAACGGAGTTTGTTACCGTAAGTGAGCTGGCCAACCTGATGGACGTAAGCTTTGCCGATGTAATAGGCAAGTGTATGAACCTGGGGGTAATGGTGTCTATCAACCAGCGCCTGGATGCGGAAGTTATTGAACTGGTGGCAAGCGAGTTCGGATTTGAAGTTGAATTCATCGGTATCGAAGAAGCCGATGAAATGGAGGAAGACGATTACGAAGATGATGCAGACGCCCTGGTGCCAAGGGCCCCGATCGTAACCATCATGGGTCACGTAGACCATGGTAAAACCTCATTGCTGGATTATATCCGTAACGCGAATGTGGTAGCGGGTGAGGCCGGTGGTATTACCCAGCACATTGGTGCCTATGAAGTAACCCTGCCCAACGGCAAAGCCATCACCTTCCTCGATACACCGGGTCACGAAGCGTTTACCGCCATGCGTGCCAGGGGTGCCAAGGTAACCGATGTGGCCATTATTGTGGTAGCCGCCGATGATGCGGTGATGCCGCAAACCAAGGAAGCCATCAGCCACGCGCAGGCAGCGGGTGTTCCGATGATTTTCGCGGTAAACAAAATTGATAAAGACGGAGCCAATCCGCAGAAAATATACGAGCAGCTGTCTCAGATGAATATCCTGGTAGAAGCCTGGGGCGGTAAGTACCAGAACCAGGAACTCTCTGCCAAACAGGGATTGAATGTAGACAAGCTGCTGGAAAAAGTATTGCTGGAAGCTGAAGTGCTGGACCTGAAAGCCAACCCGCAAAGGGAAGCATCCGGAACCATCATTGAAGCCTCACTGGATAAAGGCCGCGGTTATGTAGCCACCATCCTGGTGCAGAACGGAACCCTGAAGCAGGGCGACCTGATCGTATCGGGCCAGCATTTTGGCCGTGTAAAAGCCATGTTTGATGAGCGTAACCAGCGCATAGAACAAGCACCACCGTCCACACCGGTAGTGATACTGGGATTGAACGGTGCGCCGCAGGCGGGTGAAAAATTCCGTGTGTTTGATGATGAGGGAGAAGCGAAGGAAACAGCCAGCAAACGCGGTCAGCTGCTGCGCGAGCAGGGCTTACGTGCCAGGAAGCACATTACACTGGATGAGATCGGCCGTCGTTTGGCATTGGGTAACTTTAAGGAGCTGAATATCATTATCAAGGGAGATGTGGATGGATCGGTTGAGGCCCTGAGCGATTCATTACAGAAATTATCTACGGATGAAGTGGCGATAAGAGTGGTACACAAAGGGGTGGGACAGATTTCTGAAAGTGATGTATTGCTGGCCACCGCCTCCGATGCCATCATTATCGGGTTTAACGTGCGTCCATCCATGCAGGCCAACAAACTGTCGGAAACAGAAGGCGTGGAAATCAAACTTTATTCTATCATCTACACCGCTATCGACGAGATCAAGAGCGCGATGGAGGGGATGCTGGAACCGAAATACCAGGAGAAGATCACGGCCAATGTGGAAGTGCGCGAGGTGTACAAATTCGACAAAGCCACCGTTGCCGGTTGTTTTGTACTCGAAGGAAAGATCGCCCGCAACAGCAAGATCCGTATTATCCGCGATGGTATTGTGGAATACCCCAAAGGAGAAGGTGCCAGCGCAGAACTGGGCAGCCTGAAACGCTTCAAAGACGACGCGAAAGAAGTAGCGTCCAATATGGAGTGCGGGTTAACCATTAAGAACTACGATAATATTAAAGTAGGAGATATTGTGGAGGCGTTTGAGGAAGAGGAAGTGAAGAGAACTTTGTAAGTTGTAAGTTGTAAGTCGTAAGTCGTGAGTCGTAAGTCATAAGTCGTGGGGCGTAAGTTGTAAGAAGGTGTTAAAAGTGCCTCCCTGCGACTTACGACTTACGACTTACGACTTTATATTTAGCTATTTTTGATACATATGACCTTTATGAAAAAGTTGGTAATAGGCGTGGTGTTGGCGGTTTCCTGTTGGGTGGGAACGGCAAGCGCGCAGACTAAAAAAGTGGTAGCCGATAAGATCGTGGGCCAGGTGGGCGACAAGATCATTCTCCGGTCGGATATTGTAAATGCCATTGCGGATGTAAGGCGCCAGGCGCAGGGGCAGGATAATGCGATGATTCCAACCGAGTGCCAGGTACTGGAGAGCCAGCTGATACGCAAAGCATTGATGCTGCAGGCGCAGAAAGATTCACTGCATGTAAGCGATGATGAAATAGAGGCTGAGCTGGATTTACAGATCCGCCGCTTTATCGCTTCTTACGGGTCAAAGGAAATATTGGAAGAAGTAGCGGGAAAAACCGTGTACCAGATCAAGGAAGATAATAAAGAGGCATTCCGCGAAAAGAAATTATCCGAGCAGATGCAAAGCAAAATAGTGGAAGGCATTAAGATGACCCCCACCGAAGTGAAAGCTTATTTTGCCAAAATCCCGAAAGATAGCCTGCCGTTTTATGAAAGTGAGATTGAAGTGAGCCAGATCGTGGTATATCCCAAAGCGAATAAAGATGTGGAAGAATACGTGGCGAAGCAGATGTACGATTACAAGAAACAGATAGAAGCAGGCACCAAGAAAATGGACCTGATGGCCAAGCAATACAGTGAAGACCCCGGTGTAAAGGAAAATGGCGGAGCGTATACCCTGAACAGGAACGATAAGAATACATGGGACCCTACCTTTCTCTCAGCAGCATTCCGTTTGAAAGAGGGCCAGGTATCACCGGTTATCAAGTCAAAATTCGGCCTGCACATTATACAAATGGTGAGCCGCTCGGGAGATGAGGCACTGGTAAAACATATCCTGCGTATCCCGCCGGTATCGGAAGATGAGATCAATGAAGCCAAACACAAGCTCGATACCATACGCCGCAACCTGGTTGCCGGTAATATTAGTTTTGGCGCCGCTGTAAGCAAGTATAGTGATGATGAAAGCAGCAAGTTCAGTGCCGGTGCCGCCGCCTCTAACCGCGACGGATCTACCTTTGTAAACTACGATCAGCTCGACAAAGACATGATCCAGCTGATCAAAGACATGAAGCCCGGCGATTATTCGCAGCCACAGGTGTACAATGATGAGCGGGGCAGGAAAGTGGTACGTATCGTGTACCTCAAAAGCAAAACCCAGCCTCACCGCGAAAACCTGAAAGAAGATTATAACCGCATAGCCCAGCGAGCCCTGGAAGAAAAAAGGAACAGTGTGCTGGAAAAATGGTTTAAAGAACATATTCCCACCTACTATGTACTGATAGACCGCGAATATGGAAACTGCTCCGGCCTGGATGAATGGAGAATGGCTGCAGCCAGGGCCGAGAAAGCGAGAACAACAACCAGTAACTAATTACTCACCACTGAGTAATTCTAAAAGTATTGTCTCATTAGGAATACTGCTGATAACCCCCTTTAGTTCGGCCAAAGCTTTATGGGCCATAACAGAACGCCGAAGTACTTGTTTGGTTTCTATGTCAGTTGATATGGGAAGAAAAGGAATCAAAAACGGAAAGTTTAGAGCTATATAGAACAAATATAACCCAAAAATCGTCTTTTTTGAGTTGTTTCAGCAGTAATCAAACCTGAATCATAAAAAAATCCCAAAATCAGCGATCATTTTTTGGTAAATTGCATGTATATACATACATTTGTGTTGTGAAATTAGAACAGGCCATACAAAGCAATAAATTTAAGAACTGCGTGCACAAGGCAACTTTAAATATACTGTATACGGCCTGGTGGCTGAAGACAGTGATGAGCAAGGAATTGAAGGGATTTGGTTTAACGCACGAGCAGTACAATGTGCTCAGGATCCTGAAGGGTAAGTACCCGCAGCAGATGTGTGTAAGGGATATCGCCTGCCGGATGATTGAAAAAAGCTCCAACGTTCCGCGTATTATCGACAGGCTGGAGTTGAAGAGAATGGTGGTCCGTTCTACCTCAGCCTTTGATAAAAGGGAAACCGTGATCAGCTTAACGGATAGCGGCATAAAGCTGCTGGAAGAATGTACCGTGGCCATCACCCATGTGGTGGAAACCACCATCTGTGTAAGCGAAGAAGAAGCCGGCAGCCTGAACAGCCTGCTGGAGAAAATAAGAAGTTCGGAAGAGTGATTTTTTTTAATTCAATACGTGTATATACACATAATTATAAAAAGGATTTGATATGAAAACAATATTACACACTGCAGCCAGCCGGGGACATGCCAATTTTGGCTGGCTCAACAGTTACCAGAGTTTCAGTTTTGGCAATTACTACAATCCCGAACGCATTCATTTTGGAGCATTGCGCGTGCTGAATGATGATCATGTTACCGCGGGTATGGGCTTTCCTAAACATCCGCATGATAATATGGAGATCGTTTCCATTCCCTTGTATGGCGACCTGCATCACCAGGACAGTACCGGCCGCGACGAGATCATTAAACAGAATGATGTTCAGATCATGAGTGCGGGAAGCGGTATTGCGCATAGCGAGATGAATGCGAACAAAGACAAGGAAGTAAAATTTTTACAGGTATGGGTATTCCCTAAAAAAAGGAATATAGAACCCCGTTACGAGCAGAAAACATTTGATCCGGCGGAAAGGGAAAACAAAATTCTAACGGTAGTGGCGCCGGATGATGAGAAAGCTGTATGGATCAACCAGGATGCCTGGTTCTCTCTCGCCAAAGTTGCCAAAGACAGCGAAACCGAATACAAGATCAGGAAAGATTGGAATGGCGTGTACGCTTTTTTACTCAGCGGTAGCATCACCATCGGAGACCAAACCCTTACCGCCCGCGATGGCCTTGGCATCTGGGAAACTTCCCAAATCAACATCCAGGCCACCACAGACGCCGAAATACTCCTCATAGACGTTCCCATGAAACTAGAAGAGTAACCCCCCCAAAAAAACCAATTAACCAGTAAACCAATTAACCAACAAACCAATAAACCACAAAAAATGTCAACTTACAAAATCGACGCATCACACAGTGAAATTACATTCAAGGTAAAACACCTGATGATCACCAATGTTACCGGTAGCTTTACAAAATTTGATGCTACCCTGGAAAGCGAAGCTGCTGATTTCAGCGACGCAAAAATCAGCTTTGAAGCCGATACCGACAGCATTAACACCGGAAGCGAGCAGCGCGACGGTCACCTGAAAGGCGATGACTTTTTCGCTTCGGATAAGTTTCCCAAGATCAGCTTTGTTTCAAGTTCTTTTACAAAGAAATCAGACGAAGACTATGTACTTGCCGGTGACCTTACGATCCGTGGAGTTACCAAACCGGTAGAGCTGGCGGTAGCATTCGGCGGAACAGTAACCGATCCGTATGGCCGTGTAAAATCAGGATTCGAGATCAACGGAAAGATCAACCGTAAAGACTTCGGCCTTGTATGGAGCGCAACAACAGAAGCCGGTGGCATTGTAGTTAGCGATGAAGTGAAACTGCATTTGAATGTGCAGATGATCAAATCGTAGTGCAGATGGCTGATGACTGATAGCAGGAAGCCTGCTATCAGTCATCTTCTTCTATTCACCCGTTCTGTTTTCGCGTATTAAACATCAGGAAATGACAAACGCAAGTATTCAATCAGTTAACTACACTGTGCAGCTGCACAATGGACGGCATGAATTTGGGGCGGATGAGCCGATGGATCTGGGTGGCCAGGATACAGGCCCCACGCCGGATGAGTTATTTGAGGCGGCACTTGCCAGTTGTACGGCCATTACGCTAAGAATGTACGCCAACCGAAAAGAATGGAAAGTAGACGAAATAAAGGTGGAGGTAACGTTGGAAAGAGCGGATAATAAAACTATTTTCACCAGGGATATCACCATCAACGGCGATATCAGCGAAGAACAGAAGAACCGTTTGCTCCAGATAGCCAGGGCCTGCCCCGTATCCAAAACCCTGCACGGCCCCATCGAAGTAAACAGTAAAATAAGCTAACAGCCAATCGCTAACAGCTAAAGGCTCAAATGAACCGTTCCCCACCTTATCTGTTATAAGGTTCAAACTATAGTACATGAATATCGAAATAATATCCGGCAGCCCGCGAAAAGAAAGTGTAACACACCGGGTGGCCCTTTTTTTACAGAAGCATTTATCGGCACACAGCACGCATTCCGTTAATATTATTGATGTGCGCGATTGGGATCTTCCGCTTTTACAGGGAGTTTATTCCAGCGTGGAACATACACCTGAGGCCTATAAGCCCCTGGCGAAAAGGATGTTTGCCGCCGACGCCTATGTTTTGGTTACACCCGAGTACAATGGCAGTTATTCGCCGGCGTTACAGAACCTGATAGACCATTTCCCCAAACAGCACCATAAGGTATTCGGCCTGGTTACGGCCTCACCCGGTGCCATGGGTGGAATGAGGGCCAGCCAGCAATTGCTGCTGCTGGTACCGGCACTGTTCGGCATCGCATCGCCCTATATGCTGGTAACACCATCGGTAGATAAGAAATTTACTGCCGCGGGTGAGCTCACCGATCCCGGTTTTCAAAAGACAATAGACCAATTTACCAAGGAATTCCTTTGGCTGGCCGAGGCGGTAAAGCCCGAAACAGAACCTGCATACAATTAACTGGAGAAAATGTGGCGGAGTTGTACCTTCGCCACTTTCTTTTAATAACCATCATGAGCGACGAGATTAAGCACGAATGTGGCCTGGCCTACATCCGTTTAAGGAAACCCTTCTCCTACTACCAGCAAAAACACGGTACCGTTACGTATGGCCTTAATAAGCTGTACCTGATGATGGAAAAACAGCATAACCGCGGCCAGGACGGCGCAGGTATTGCCGCAGTAAAACTGAATATAGAGCCGGGCAACCCCTTCCTCAGCCGCATGAGGTCGAGTGCCCCGCAGCCGATAGCCGACCTTTTCTTCAAAATAGGGCAGGAAATAGCCGAGCTCGAAAAATACCAACCCGATATCAAATCGCACCCCGGCCTGATGAAAGGCCATCTGCCCTTCCTGGGAGAACTCTTGCTGGGACATCTGCGCTACGGAACACAGGGCCGGAATAATGTTGAATTTTGCCACCCCTTCATCAAGCGCGACCTGATGCCGGGAAAAAACATTGCCCTGGCGGGAAACTTTAACCTAGTTAATACTGATGAGCTGTTTGACCTGATTAATATGAGTCCCGGCGATTTCCAGAAACAGAGCGACCTGGCGGCGATGATGGAAGTTCTTCATCATTTCCTGGCCAAGGAAGATGAACAGCACCCCAATGCGGCGGATATCAGCACCGTATTAAAAAAAGCCACACCATTGTTTGATGGTGGTTATACCATTGGCGGCCTGTTAGGCAATGGCTACAGCTTTGTTATGCGCGATGCGCATGGCATTCGACCGGCCTATTATTATATTAATGAGGAAGTGATTGTAGCGGCCAGTGAAAGAGCGGCCATTCGCACCACATTTAATGTGGGCGAGAATGAAGTGCTGGAGCTGATGCCCGGCACTGCACTGATTGTTGACGATGCCGGCCAGTATAAAATAGAACAGATACTGACCCCTAAGGAGAGAAGGGCCTGCAGCTTTGAAAGGATTTATTTTTCAAGGGGCAGTGATGAAAAGATCTATCGCGAAAGGATTGCTTTAGGACATCACCTGAGTAAAACAGTGCTGGAAAGTATTCAATACGATCTGAAGAATACCATCTTCTCTTATATTCCCAATACCGCTGAAGTGGCTTTTTATGGCCTGGTAAAAGGAATGGAAGAGTACCTGAATAAGATCAAGGTGGAACGGATACTCAGCTGGGGTAATGATTTTACCCCCGAGAAGCTGGAAGAAATGGTAAACCGGAAGATCCGCCAGGAAAAGATCGCTATCAAGGATGTAAAGCTGCGCACCTTCATTACCGAAGACGCCAACCGCAATGAAATGGTACAGCACGTGTACGATATCACTTACGGTACGGTACGCAAAAACGAAGATACCCTGGTAGTGATTGATGACAGTATCGTTCGTGGCACCACGCTGAAGGAAAGTATTGTACGCATGCTTTCAAGGCTGCAGCCGAAAAAGATCATCGTTGTTTCATCCGCGCCGCAGATCCGTTACCCGGATTGTTACGGTATCGATATGAGCAAGCTGGGAGATTTTATCGCTTTCCGCGCCGCCATCGCCTTGCTGAAGGAAAGAGATATGGAGGGCGTGGTAAAAGAAGTGTACGACCGCATAGTGGAATTGCAACGCAATAACCAGCTGCATACCGAAAACGTGGTGCGCCAGATCTACAAGCCCTTTACCACCCAGGAAATCTCAGATAAAATAGCGGAGCTGATTACGCCAGACGGTGTAGGCATTCCGATACAGGTAATTTATCAAACCATCGAAGACCTCCACGAAAGCTGCCCCACCAACACCGGCGACTGGTACTTCACCGGCAACTATCCCACACCCGGCGGCAACAAAGTGGTGAACAAAGCGTTTCTGAATTATATGGA
Source organism: Sediminibacterium sp. (assembly GCA_965229175.1). Lineage (GTDB taxonomy): Bacteria > Bacteroidota > Bacteroidia > Chitinophagales > Chitinophagaceae > Sediminibacterium. The sequence goes on from CBDDIT010000059.1 coordinate 385,122, forward strand.
TGGGAAGAATGTGAGGGGGTATTAATTTGAATGGCTTAACGTTTAATTGTTCAATTGTTGGAACAATTAAACAATTAAGCCATTTAACAGTTAGTTTCCCAAATAATCGTGCTACACTCTATAGCATATTGCATTAATATTCATCCCCGCCCCTACAGACGCGAACAGGATAATATCACCTGCTTCCAGTTCGTGTTTTCCCAGCCGGCAGTGTTTAACCATATCGTAGAGGGTGGGTATGGTGGCTACAGAGCTGTTGCCGAATTTGTGGATGCTCATGGGCATGATATCAGCGGGTATTTCTTTGAGACCGTATAGTTTGTAAAGCTCTTTAATAAATCCTTCATCCATTTTTTCGTTAGCCTGGTGTAGGAAAAACTTCTTAACATCGGTTACCTGCAGCCCGGCTTTTTCCAAACAGGCTTTCATGGCGAGGGGAACATTTTTGATAGCGTATTCGTACACTTTTCGGCCCTTCATTTTCATATAGCGAATATCGGTATCAGCACCGGGCTGGTAGGATTCACCAAACTGGATATAATAAGCTTCTTTTACGCAATGGCTCTGCACACTGGTGGCAATGATGCCGCTTTGTGTTTCGGCGGTGGGTACCGATTCAATCACCGTAGCACCCGCCCCATCACTGAAGATCATGCTGTCGCGGTCGTATTTATCAATCACCCGGCTCAGGGTTTCAGCACCAATTACCAGGCATTTTTGGGCCATCCCGGCTTTTATAAACGCGTCGGCCTGTATCACTCCCTGTATCCATCCCGGGCAACCGAAAAGAATATCGTAGGCAACGCAATCAGGGTTTTGAATACCCAGCGAATGCTTAACGCGCGAAGCCAGTGAAGGAACCGCATCGGTTTGTATACTGTTAACCGGTACGTTGCCAAAATTATGCGCGAAAATGATCTGGTCCAGGGTTTCAGGATCAATACCTGCATCTTCTATCGCCCGCTGAGAAGCAATCACCGCCATATCCGACGTGTTCATGTGGCGATCGGCATACCTGCGTTCTTCAATCCCCGTAATGTCTTTGAATTTATCTACGATCTCCGCCGGCGGGGTAATAATACGCTGCTGGTCTTCGCCATAAAACTCCTGGTTGATAAAATCCCTGTTCGTCTTAATATGATCCGGAATAAAACTCCCGGTGCCGGTAATAACAGTTCTATGAGACATGGGCAAAGCATTTTATCAATATCCGTATCCTGATCCCTCATTCAGTCAGTCTTCAAAATTAATATAATTAGCAATCCGTAATCCGCAATCACAAATACCTGTCACCCTTGTTCCTTTTCACTTCTGCTACATACTCTTTTATGGACTGCTCCTTTTCCTTTTTACAGATCAGCAAAACATCCGGGGTATCTACAACAATAAAATCATCGAGCCCCTGCAGTACCAGTAATTTTTCATGTGATGCCGACACCATACATTTTGTGGCATCAATCACAATCACATTGTCCCCCGCTACCGCATTGCCGAGATAATCTTTTTCCAGGTTATCATACGCGCTGTTCCAGGTGCCCAGGTCGCTCCAGCCAAAGGAGGAAGGGATCACGTAAACATTGTCGGCCTTCTCCATGATAGCGATATCAATCGAAACATTGGTACAAAGCGGGTAAATACGGTTGATGGCATTGGTTTCTTCCGCCGTGTTGAAATTCTCTTTTTCGCTGTCGAACAGCTCGAACATTTCAGGCTGGTACAGTTCAAAAGCCCTTACAACCGTTTTTACCTGCCAAACAAATATACCGGCGTTCCACAGGAAGTCGCCACTGGCAATAAAAGTCTTTGCCAGTTCCAGGTTGGGTTTTTCGGTAAAGGTTTTTACTTTGTAAATATCATCCGCTACCGGCATCGATTCGTGCTGGATATAACCGTACCCGGTATTGGGATGCGAAGGTTTAATGCCCAGCGTTACCAGCGATTTGATATGACCCACAAAATCCAGTGCCTGCAGGGTTATCTTCCTGAAGTTCTCATTATCCAGTATCATGTGATCGCTGGGTGCTACTATCAGGGAAGCTTCCGGATCTTTCTGCAGCAGCTTGAAAGAAATATAAGCGATACAGGGTGCCGTGTTTTTACGGCTCGGTTCTGCGAGGATATTGGCCGGGTCCAATTCCGGTAATTGCTCCTTCACGATATCCGTATATTCATCCGAAGTAACAATGAAGATATTTTCGGCAGGAATAAAAGCGGTATACCGCTCATAAGTCCAGCGGATCAGTGATTTACCCGTATTTAATATATCCAGAAACTGTTTAGGATACGATGTGCGGCTCTTGGGCCAGAAACGGCTCCCTATCCCACCGGCCATAATGGCCACATAATGATGCTTGTTCATTGGTTCCAATCGTTTAGGTTAACCCTGTTTTGCGCTGCAATATTACAGGGTTTCCGCTTGCCGGGCGGTTAAATCAGATGATACCTTCCTTTACAAGGTCATGGATATGTAAAATACCCAGGTATTTGCCATTGTCGGCCACAATCAGCTGACTTATATCATTATCCTTTAATGTGTTAAGTGCTTCCACCGCTAAAACGGAAGGCCCGATGGTTTTCGGATGGGCGGAAAGAATGTCTTTTGCCGTAACCGTATGGAGATCGGTGGTTTTCTCCAGCATTCGCCTCAGATCGCCATCTGTAATGATGCCCGCTACCTTCCCCTGGGGGTCGGTTACCGCCGTAACACCCAGGCGTTTGGCCGTGATCTCAACAATTACCTCCTTCAGTGTGGCGGAGGGTAATACCCAGGGAGCTTCATTGTGTATATACAGGTCGGCTACCCGCAGGTAAAGGCGTTTACCCAGGTTTCCACCGGGGTGGATACGGGCGAAATCATCTCCGGAAAATCCCTTTAATTCCATCAGGCATACGGCCAAAACATCGCCCATTACCATTTGTGCGGTCGTGCTGCTGGTGGGGGCCAGGTTATTGGCACAGGCTTCCTGGCTTACGGTGGTGTTGAGCAAGATATCAGCGGACTGTGCCAGGAAACTGTCGGTATTACCTACCATACCAATAAGGGTATTACCAAAGTTTTTCACCAGCGGAACCAGCACTTTTATTTCCGGGCTCTCACCACTCTTACTGATAAGCATTACAATATCCGCTTCCTGAACCATACCGAGGTCGCCATGGATGGCGTCTGCTGCATGCATAAAAAGGGCGGGTGTGCCGGTAGAATTCAGGGTGGCCACGATCTTCTGGCCTACTATGGCACTTTTACCGATGCCACTTACAATCAGGCGGCCGCCGCTGTTACGGATAAGGCTTACCGCTTTTTCGAAAGACTCATCAATAAAAGCCGCGAGACCGGCAACGGACTCCGCTTCTAACTGTATGGTACGCAGGGCGGTTTGACGGATAGATTCGTTCATGCTGCGCAAAGGTAAACTTTACCCGCAAATGCAAGGTATTGCGGCAGGGTTTCGTTAACTTTGTTGTCCTTCAAACATAAAGGGCAAACGGAGCGGGATATTCCCGCAGATCTACCGCCGGACGATGTTTTCCTGTAAACGCACCCCGTTTAACAATTTAAAAGCAGAGAATACCGGTAAATTGGACTATATTATCTGTTTGATACGTATTCCGGCAACGGATATAATGATATAATACATGGCAACACTAACCAAGAAAGCGACCCCCAAGCCGGCTGCCAAAAGCACCAAAAAAGCTACGGGTTCTGTGGGAGTAAAGGCAAACAAGCAAACGGTGGCCACGCACAGCTACGATATCTACGCGGCACTGGAGAAATACTTTGGTTTCAGGGAATTTAAAGGCACCCAGGAAACTTCTATCAACAGCCTGCTTAACGGCAAAGATACCTTTGTAATTATGCCCACCGGCGGCGGCAAAAGCCTCTGCTACCAGTTGCCGGCCATGATCATGCCGGGTTGTGCCATTATTGTTTCACCCCTGATCGCTTTAATGAAAAACCAGGTTGACCTCGTACGGGGTTATAGTGAAAATGATGAAGTGGCGCATTTCCTCAACTCTTCCCTTAATAAAGGCCAGATCAAGGCGGTTAAAGATGATCTTACCTCAGGAAAAACCAAATTGCTGTACGTCGCACCTGAAACACTGACCAAGCAGGAAAACCTTGAATATTTCAGCGACCTGCCCATTTCATTCTTTGCGGTGGACGAAGCCCATTGTATATCCGAGTGGGGGCATGATTTCCGCCCTGAATACCGCCGGCTTCGCGAGATGATGGATATCATCAACCCCGATATCCCCGTTATTGCCTTAACCGCTACGGCCACACCGAAAGTAAAAAGTGATATCGTTAAAAACCTGGGATTACGGGATCCCAATATCTTTCTTTCCTCGTTTAACAGGTCCAACCTGTATTACGAAATACAACCCAAGATCGAGAAAGAGCAAACGGTAAAAAGCATTGTAAAATTTATCAGCGGCCACAAAGGCAAGAGCGGCATTATTTATACCCTGAACCGTAAAACTACCGAAGAACTGGCGGAACTGCTGATGGCCAATAATATCAAAGCCGTAGCCTACCATGCCGGTCTTGATCAGAAGCTGCGCGCTGAACGGCAAGACCAGTTCCTGAATGAAGATGTACAGGTAATAGTAGCCACCATTGCATTCGGGATGGGCATTGATAAGCCGGATATCCGCTTTGTTATACATTTCAATATCCCCAAGTCCATCGAAAATTACTACCAGGAAACCGGCCGCGCCGGTCGCGATGGTATGGAAGGCATTTGTGTTTTGTACTACTCACATAAAGATGTTTCAAAGCTGGAACACCTTATGCGCGATAAGCCTTTGAGTGAAAGGGAAGTGGGTGCGCAACTGATAGACGAAACGGTAGCTTATGCCGAAAGTGCCGTATGCCGCCGTAAAATTCTGCTGCATTATTTTGGCGAGGATTGGGATACGCCTAACTGCGGCAATTGCGATAACTGTAAACACCCCAAAGAAAAAATTGAAGCGAAGGAAGATGTGGTAAAAGTGCTGAAAGTAATTAAGAAGCTCGACGAGCGTTTTGTTACCGATTATGTAGTGAATGTGGTGATGGGTAAGCTAACCCCGCAGATCAGCATTTACCGGCACGATGCCTTGCCCGAGTTTGGTATTGGCAAAGACAAGGAAAGCCATTTGTGGAGCAGCCTGGTTCGCCAGATGCTGTTGGAGAACCTGATCAAAAAAGATATTGAAGAATACGGGTTATTAAAGATCACCGAGAAGGGAGAGAAGTTTATGAAGAAACCATCTTCCTTCAAGATCGTGTTGAATAATCTGTTTGAAGACGCGATGGCGGATGATGATGATGGAGAGAACGCCACACAGGCCGGGGCCGCTGCAGACGATGCGTTGTTTACCATGCTGAAAGAGTTACGGCAAAAGGAAGCGAAGAAAAAAAGCCTTCCGCCTTTTGTAATATTCCTCGAGAACTCTTTGCAGGATATGGCCACCATTTATCCTACCACACTGGAAGAAATGGAGAAATGCCAGGGCGTAAGCAAGGGGAAAGCAATTAAGTATGGCCGTCCGTTTGTAGAGCTGATAGCGAAATATGTAGAGGAGAACAATATTGAAAAGCCGGATGATTTTGTAATGAAGAGTGTTGCCAATAAAGGCAATAACAAGATATACATCATACAGAATGTAGATAAAAAGATCCCCCTGGAAACCATTGCCAAAAACAAAAGCCTGAAGCTGGATGAGCTGCTGGAGGAAATGGAAACCATTGCCGCCAGTGGTACCAAGCTGAACCTCGACTATGCCATTGACGAATGGCTGGATGAATACGACCAGGAAGAGATCATCGAGTATTTCAAAAGCTGCCAGACATCCTCCCTCGATGTAGCCCGCGAAGAACTGAGCGAGAACAATTATACCTGGGAGCAGCTAAAAATTATGCGGATCAAATTCTTAAGTGTTTTCGGGAATTAGAAACGGTGATAAAATTGTCCTGAAACATCAAAATATCATTCATATGACAATAAATGTCTTTTGAGTGTAGCAAACTGTCTTATAATGACAGTTTAAGACAAGCTTCTTTTGGACTTTTGTACGGTGAAAAAAGCCATCGGATACCGTATCAGGAAGCTCAGGGAAAGCAAGGATTACAGCCAGGAGAATATGGGCGGTGAGCTGGGTATTACAGCGGGCGCGTATGCCAAGATTGAAAGAGGAGAAACCGACCCTTCTGCAACAAGATTGTTACGAATAGCTGAAATATTGGGCGTAGACGTGTATACTTTTTTTCACGACAATAATCTCAGGCCCCTCTCCTCGATAGTAAATGAACCAACCCCGGTGTATGCGCCCGTTTCAAAAAAAGATATCGATGGCCTTGCCGAACTGGTAAAGAAACTCAGCACGGAAATGGAGAGCGTGAAAGCAGATTTGGCGGGCTTGAAAAAAGGGTTGGCTAAGAAGAAGTAATCAGGAAATTAGTTCCCTACCCCCAATTTTCAAATTTTCAAATTCCCCACATTTTCAAATTATCTCTTGTAAGCGGCCACCCGTAACGCGGCATTCTCGCGGATGTTGAGGTAGAAAAGATTGAGGTCTCCCACATGATAATTCTTTGCGGCATAAAACACACTGCCCGGGAAACGGGGTTTATGGGTCCAGAGAACACCACCGGCTACACTGGCATCGGCTGTGTGTTTAATTAGTTTATTAAAGTTTAGCAGTATCGCACCCTTGTTCATTTCACGTTCTGCGGCGGGGATATTGGCATCCCAGCTAAGGGGATTGGTTACGATGGCGGTAAATTTTTCGTTCAGCACAAAATCGGGTTTATAGCCATTGCGATAGGTGCGCCAGCTGATAACGCAACCGGTTTGATCGGGAGTGCGACAGGGTTGAATGGAATGAAACCAGTCGGGCTCTACCGCCATGCCTATCAGGTAAGCCGCCACCAGCTTTTTTTGCAAAGGCTGGCCATCAATCAGTTCCTTTATCAGCCTTTTTGCGTGGGTGGTTCCCTGGCTGTGTGAAGCGATAATAATGGGGTGGCCATTATTATTGTGCTGCAGGTAATACAGGAATGCCGCTTTTACATCCTGGTAAGCCAGCTCAAATGCCGCCACCGATGCTGAACTATCCGCCGCGTTTTTGGGAAAATAGGCCGATAGATGGGCCTGGCGGTACCGGGGTGAAAATATGCGTCCCGCCTCATTAAAAATACTGGCCTGGAATAAGATGGTGGTATAATCGGTTTTGGCATCCAGCAGCGAATCGTCTACCGGGCCGTTGGGTCCCAAAGGCCGCTGCGGATCAGTATAAGTGGTTGGGTAAATAAAAAAAACATCTACCGATGTATCAGGATGATAGTTGGCCTGCAGGGGTTGGGGTACGCTGTCTGAAGGATCCTTTTTATCAGGATGGGCGGCCCAGTATGCAAGTTGGGTGTAATCGGGAACTCCGTTCTCCGTTTTAAAATTATACCGGGATGCGTATGGCAGGTATTTATTACTGCAGGCAGCCAGCAGGCTGAAGATGATCAGGCTTGTTGCAGCAAGTATTGGTTTCATCTGATAAAGTTGATAAAAAAAACCAGTAAAACCATCTTATCTACACTATCAGTGATATCCGCCTTGTTTCGTAATTTTCCAATTGTTTCAACAGGCTCACAGCAGCGGCTCCATGTCCGCAGCTTTTTTTCACTTTAAAACCGAACCACTATGGCCATTCCGGTAGTAGACCTGGCAGATTTTACCCAAGGCAGCCCCGCGCAAAAAGCGGCGTTTGTTGAGGCACTTGGTAAAGCCTATGAAGATGTAGGATTTGTTGCGGTTAAAAATCACGGCGTTCCCGACGAAGTAATTGCCAACCAGTACGAATATGTGCAGCAGTTTTTTGCACTTCCCCTGGAAAAGAAACTGGAGTATGAAATACCCGGATTGGCCGGTCAGCGTGGCTATACCAGTTTCGGCCGCGAACACGCCAAAGGCAGCGATGCGCCCGACTTGAAAGAGTTTTTTCAATACGGACAAACCGTTGAAGACAATGACCCGATACAATCAGAGTACCCCGAGAACGTATCGGTGAAAGATATCAGCCCCTTTAATGAAACGCTGTATAACGCCTACCGTAGTTTTGAGAAAAGCGGTAAAGCCCTTTTATCCGCCATCGCCCTGTACCTCAACCTGGATGAACACTATTTTGATCCGCATATCAAAAATGGCAATTCCATTCTCAGGTGTATTCACTATCCGCCTATCACCACCGAGCCTAAAACTGCTATCCGTGCGGAACAGCATGAAGACATTAACCTGATTACGCTGCTGGTAGGTGCTTCGGCCGATGGACTCCAGATACTTACCAAGCAGGGCAACTGGGTGAATGTAACCTCACTGCCCGGCCAGATTGTGGTAAACGTGGGCGATATGCTGCAGCGGCTTACCAATAATAAACTGCGCAGTACTACACACCGGGTGGTAAATCCATCGCGCGATCTATGGCATACCAGCCGCTTCTCCATGCCCTTCTTCCTGCACCCAAGAAGTGAAATGAGCCTCGCCTGCCTGGAAAGCTGCATAGATGCCAGCCACCCCAAAGCCTATCCCGATGCCACGGCAGGAGAATACCTGGATGAAAGGCTGCGGGAGATCGGGCTGAAAAAATAAGGAGATGATATTCAATGTCCAATTTTCAATGTCCAGTGCAGACGTAGTGCTTTCCTTAGACATGGGAAATTGGTCATTGGACATTCAAAATCCCCCTTCTTTCTGTAACTTCCCTTAAAACCACCGCCGATTGCCCCTGTTCCGCCATATACCTTTTTTGCGGGCCGTGTTCTGGCATAGCCTCACCGCCTTCGGGGGGCCACAGGGACACATGGGGATGATGCTGAAAACATTTGTGCACCGGCGGCACGATATTACCGAGGAAGAACTGGTGGAGTATAACGGCTTCTGCCAGTTATTGCCGGGTGCATCTTCTACGCAAACCCTTACCCTGATTGGTTATAAGCGCGGAGGTATACTGTTGGCGGTATTTACCCTGCTGATCTGGGTGATGCCGGCCAGCATTATCATGGGCGGCCTCTCGTTCCTGCTGGATTATATGGATGAGAAAAGCCTGAGGGTAGAAGTGTTTCGTTTCATACGGCCGATGGCCATCGGGTTTATAGCCTACTCCACCTACCGCATTTTCGGGGTATCGGTTCATAATACCATCACACGCGTTATCATGGTGGCCGCAACACTGGCCACCTTCTTCTTTTTCAAAACACCCTGGGTATTCCCGGCCCTGATTATTGCGGCAGGCATCGCTACCAACTTCAGCGACAGGCGGATACCGCAAAAAGGTATTCCGGCCAAGAAGATCAAATGGGGCAATATGCTCATTTTTGTGGCCCTGTTCGGCCTGGCGGGCTACCTGTCAGAAACGGCCAGCAGGGAGAACTGGCCTAACCGAAAAGCCATCAATCTTTTTGAGAACTCCTACCGTTTCGGAAGCCTGGTATTTGGCGGGGGGGATGTGCTGATGCCCCTTATGTACGAACAATATGTGACCCGCCCGCAAACCAAACGCGTGCAGGAAACCAGAAGGGATGTACTACGCATGAGCCGTGAAGATTTTTTAACCGGCTCCGGCGTAGTGCGGGCCATTCCGGGGCCCGTGTTTTCTATCGGTTCTTTTACCGGCGGAATGGTGCTGAGAGACCAGGGCAGTGGTATGCAACTCCTGGGATGTATCATTGGCACCATTGCCATTTTCCTGCCCAGTGCCCTTCTCATCCTGTTCTTTTTCCCGGTATGGCATAACCTGAAAAAATATGCTGTCATCTACCGGTCCCTGGAAGGCATTAACGCCGCCGTAGTAGGCATTATGGCGGGAGCCACCTGCTACCTGGCCAAAGACAGCTTCCTCACCCCGCTGTTCAACGGCCAGCTCATCGGGCTCTGGGATCTGTTCGTGGTGCTGCTTACCTTCTTCCTGCTCAATAACAATAAAATACCCGCCCCCTTTATCGTGCTGGGCTGCTTATTGCTGGGTTGGCTGATATAGTGACGGCTGGCTGACGACAGAACGCTGTTCCAAAAAAACTGTATATTAGTGTATGGTCACAATAGCACTATACAACCTGAAAGGCGGCGTGGGCAAAACCGCCGCTACCATTAACCTGGCGTACCTGGCTGCCAAAGAAGGTTATAAAACCCTGGTATGGGATATGGACCCCCAGGGCTCATCTTCTTTTTACCTCGGGGCGGAAGCCGGCGTTAAGAACGAATCAAAAAAGCTGCTCAACAGCGAAATAGAACTGCTGTCGGCCGTGCAATCTTCGGCCTATGAGAACCTGGATATTATCCCGGCTGATCTTTCCGCAAGGCAGGCAGATGTGTTGTTGAACGAAATGAAGAACGCAAAACGGAAAATATCTTCCTTGTTGTCGGGACTGGAGAAAAGTTATGATGTGGTGATACTGGATTGCCCGCCAGGCATCTCTATCCTGCACGACGCTATTTTTTACGGGGTTGACTGGATACTGATGCCCAATATACCTACCACGCTATCTATCCGTTCTTTTGAAACGGTACTGGCTTATTTTAAAGAGAATGGGCTTGACCTTTCAAAACTGAAAAGTTTTTTCAGCATGGTAGATCATCGCAAGAACCTGCACCATGAGACCATGGCGGAACTGTACAAGGATAAATATTTCTTTAAGAATTATATACCCTACCTGAGCGACGTTGAAAAGATGGGCGTGCATGAAGCCCCCCTCGAAACCTTCGCCCGCAGCAGTTATGCGGCGCAATGTTACCGGGATCTCTGGAAGGAAATAAAGAAAACCTGCATTGAGTAGGCGTGAATCGTGAATCGTCAATCGTGAATCGTGAGGCGTGAACTGTGAGAGGTAGATCGTCAGCAACACTAAATTCACGATTCACGATTGACGATTCACGTCTCACGCCTCACGTCTCACGCCTCACGTCTCACGCCTCACGTCTCACGCTAAAATGATTATATGAACAAACAAATAACCTCCTGGTACAGCCCGGCATTGCAAAAGGAGATGCCTATTGTTTCTTATGGCCATTTCGGGTTTGCATTATTGCTGATACCTACAGCGGCGGCTGATTACCTGGAATATGAAAGATTTCAGCTGATCGATGCCCTGGCCCCCTATATCCATGGTGGCAAACTGAAAGTGTACAGCATAGACAGCATGAACAAAGAAAGCTGGATGAACAATGAAATGGTGCCTGCCCATAAAGCCATCCGCCATAACCAGTTCAATGAATATGTTTTTAATGAAGTGATTCCTTTTATCAGAACTGCGTCTGGTCCTGATATTATGATCTATACCTGCGGAGCTTCCTTTGGCGCGCTGCATGCTATGAACCTTTTCCTGAAAAGGCCCGATATTATCAATGGGGCTATTAGTATGAGCGGTGTTTATGATCTTACCGAATACACCAAAGGTTTTTTTGATGAGCAGGTATATTATAACAGCCCGGAACATTACCTGCCCAATCTTACCGACCACTGGTACCTTGAAAAGATAAGGGCCAGTCATCATATACACATTTATACCGGCAGCGGCAACCATGAAGATCCCGATGCTTCTAAGCGATTTGCAGGCGTTCTGTATAATAAGGGCATCTGGTACGACCTGGGCGTGTGGGGCAGTGATATCCATCACGACTGGCCTACCTGGAGGCAGATGCTGCCGATGATTATTGACACTAAATTCTGATCGCTGATTTCGCTGATTTTTTATGATTGAGCGCAGATGGATGGCGGATTGTGCGGACTGCCTATGATTTTGGAAGGGAGTGGACGATAAACAGCATTAATCTGCCGGTTAATGATGGAATATCTGCAAAAGCCTCGTTAATTCCTATCACATATCTTGTACTCTCAACCCCGTGTTTTAATATTACAACCGGAACTAAGACAAATTGGTTCCTGGCTTCATCCGCGAAATCATAAAAAAATCTGTGAAATCCGCGATCCATAAAATTGGCGCTACCCGCAATGAGAAGACGGTTACCTATTGTTATCCTAACACTGCTTGCCTGCTGTTTCTTACAAGAAGCCGGGGCCCAGTATGTAACCATCAGCGGAACGGTATATGATATTACCGCCAAGCGTCCATTGGAAGCGGTGGGGGTGATGAGTACCTCGGGCAGGGGAACGCTTACCGATTCAATGGGCCGGTACAGCATTATATTGCCGGTAAAAGATTCTATCTGGTTTTCGCTGATTGGTAAAACCACCATGAAATACCCGATTGATACCATTACCAATACAGACAGGTTTGATGTGCGGATACATTTACGGGCCACCGACCTTCCCGAAGTCAGGGTCCGGAACAGCTATTACAAGCTGGATTCACTGCAGAACCGGCAGGATAATGCCAAAGCCTTCAATTTTAAAAAGCCCACCCTCCGCCTCAGCGGCAATCCCAACTATAACCCGGGCGGACTTACCGTGGGCTTCGACCTGGATGAGATTATCAATATATTCCGGGTAAGCAGGAACAGGAGCCTGGCCAACCTGCAGCGAAGGCTGATAGAACAGGAACACGAAAAATACATCAACAACCGATTCAGCAAGCAGTTTGTACGGAAAATCACAAAACTGCAGTCGCCCGAACTGGATACTTTCATGAACCGGTACCGGCCGGACTATGAGTTTGTACAGCGCGTGAACGACCTGGAACTGGGCTATTTCGTACAAAAAAGCTTTGAACACTACAAATCTGTTAAATATAACTGGAAGGGAGCCCTGAGACGCAGGGATGAACAACCCTAAGCCCCGCTTACTCCATATACCGATTCTACAAACCCTCCCGGCCTTTCATACTCAAATCAGAGGGCGGATATAAAATATTTCTATCTTTAGGCGATTTAAAATATCAGCCTTTGAAACGTCTTTATACGCCCCTGCTTGTTCTTGTATTGTTATCTGCCTGTAAGAGCAAAAAAGAAGAAGCTGCCAAAGCACCCAAGCCCGCCCAGGCACCCGCCATTGTTGATGTGATCATAGCGCAAACACAAACGGTAACCAGCCGTGTGGAAGCCAATGGTACCGTGGTGTCCAATGAATATGTGGAGCTGCGCCCGGAAGTGAGCGGACGTCTTACCTATCTTAACGTTCCGGAAGGCCAGTATGTGAAACAGGGTACGCTGATAGCCCGTATCAATGACGCCGACCTGCAGGCACAGGTGAGCAAGACGAAAGTGTTGCTGGATCTTGCCCAGAAAACCGAGGAAAGGCTATCCAAACTGCTGAAAGTAAGCGGCATTAACCAGGGCGATTATGATGCGGCCCTGAATACCGTAAATAGTTATAAAGCCGACCTGGCCTATACCCAATCCCTGATAGACAAAACCGTGGTGAAAGCACCTTTCAGCGGTGTGATGGGTTTGCGGCAGGTGAGCCCGGGTGCCTTCCTGACTTCATCCAGTATTATTGCCACTTTGCAGCAGCTGGATAAAGTAAAGATCGACTTCACTTTGCCGGAAGAATACAGCAACCTGATACACAAAGGCGGTACGGTAGACGTTCAGGTGGATGCCGATAAGAAAGTAAACAGCAAGGCTACGGTTATCGCAACAGAGCCACAGGTAAACCAGAATACCCGAAACCTGAAAGTAAGGGCCCTGTTACAATCGGGTAAGCCCAATCCGGGTTCATTTGTAAAAGTATACGTTGCCTCCAACTCCAACACCAAAGCCATACTGGTACCGAGCGGGGCTGTTATTCCGGATGATAAGAACAAACAGCTGGTGGTTGTAAAAAATGGGAAAGCGGCTTTTACAGTGGTTACAACCGGTGTAAGGCAAGCCGATTTTGTGGAAGTGGTAAGCGGGATCAACCCGGGCGACAGCATTGTTGTAACGGGTATTTTGTTTGCCCGCCCCAAAGCACCACTTAAAGTTCGCAGCGTGAAAACACTGGAACAGCTGAAAGGCTAGTAGATTCTTTATTCGCTCCTATCGTCCAAACAAGAACAAGCAACCCATGAATATTTCTGAATTATCGTTGAAGCGGCCGGTATTGGCTACGGTGATGAACCTGATGATCATTTTATTCGGGGTAGTAGGATATACTTTTCTTGCCGTTCGCGATTATCCCGCCATTGACCCGCCTATTATCAGCGTAAGTACCAGCTATACCGGTGCGAATGCCGATATCATCGAAAGCCAGATTACAGAGCCATTGGAGAAACAGGTGAATGGAATACCGGGTATCAGAACCATTACCTCGTCGAGCTCATTGGGTAGCAGCAATATTACAATTGAGTTCAACCTTGGCGTTGATCTTGAAGCCGCCGCCAGTGATGTGCGCGATAAAGTGGGCCAGGCCCAGAGAAGTTTACCACAGGACATTGATGCCCCGCCCGTAGTTTCCAAGGCAGACGCCAACAGCGACTTTATTCTGATACTCGCCGTACAGAGCCGTACCAAGAGCCTGATGGAGCTGAGTGATTATGCAGAAACCGTTCTGCAGCAGCAACTGCAAACCATTAATAACGTTAGTTCGGTTAACCTTTTCGGGGCCAAGCGTTATTCCATGCGTATTTGGATGAGCCCCGATAAAATGAGCGCGCACAATGTTGCTTTCACCGATATCAGGAGCGCATTGAACGCTGAAAACGTAGAGCTGCCACCGGGCAAGATCTACGGAAACAGCACAGATATGATTATCCGGGCACTGGGAAGGTTAACCACCGAACAGCAGTTTCGCGACCTGATCATCCGGGAAGACTCAACGGGTATCGTTCGCCTGAGTGATGTGGCCAATGTGGAAATGGCACCGGAACAACTTGAGCAGGCCTGGAAATATAATACATTGAATGCCGTAGGCCTCGCCATCGTACCGCAGCCCGGCGCGAACAATATTGAGATAGCGGATGAATTTAATAAAAGGCTTGAAACCATCCGGAAAACCAATAAGTCGGATATCGAGTTCAATGTTCTGATAGATAATACCGTTAATATCCGTAAATCACTGGCTGAAGTAAAAGAAACGCTTTTGATCTCATTCGGGCTGGTGGTACTGGTGATCTTTGCCTTTTTCCGGAACTGGCTTATCGCGCTCCGGCCGCTGATAGATATTCCGATTTCATTGGTGGCTACTTTCTTTATCATGTATATCTCCGGCTTTTCTATCAATATACTTACCCTGCTGGGTATTGTACTGGCCACGGGGCTTGTGGTAGATGATGGCATTGTGGTAACAGAAAATATTTTCAGGAAAGTGGAAGAAGGCCTGCCGATACGCAAAGCGGCACTGGAAGGAAGTAAGGAAATTTTCTTTGCGGTTATCTCTACTTCCATCACCCTGGCAGTTGTATTCCTGCCGGTGATATTCCTGGAAGGGTTTGTAGGAAGACTGTTTCGCGAGTTTGGTGTAACACTGGCAGCAGCGGTATTGATATCCGCGTTTGTATCGCTCACCATCACCCCGGTACTGAACGTATATCTTAATACAAAGAACGCGCACGAAGGCTGGTTGTACAGAAAAACGGAACCCTTCTTTGTGGGGATGGAAAATGGGTATAAGCGGCTGCTTTCAGGATTTGTAAAAATCCGCTGGGCTGCCTGGATCATTGTTGCAGCCTGCGCCGCCATGATCTGGATGATCATGGGCGGATTGCAAAGCGAAATTGCGCCATTGGAAGACAGAAGCAGTGTACGCTTTAGCGTAACCATGCCCGAAGGAACCAGCTATGCCGGCCTGCAGCGCGTTACAGATAATATTACCAACTACCTGTATGATTCTGTACCCGAAAGGGATTTTACCATCGCGAGAACCGGTGGGGGTGGTCCCGGAGGCGGTGCCACACAGGCACAGCCGCGTATCGGACTCACAGACCCCGATGAACGTACCCGCAGCCAGGCAGAGATCGCCGCCGACCTGCAAAAAAAACTGGGAAGATTTAATGACGCAAGGGTTTTTGCCATTCAGGAACAAACTATTTCAGTGGGACTGGGTTCAAGGGGTTCACTGCCGGTTCAGTTTATCCTGCAGAACCAGGATATGAGTAAACTGAAAGAAGTAATACCCAGGTTCCTGGAAGAGGTACGTAAGGATAAAACCTTTTCCAATGCCGATGTAAACCTGAAATTCAACAGGCCGGAAATTCAACTTACAGTAGACCGGATCAAAATCAAAGACCTGGGCCTTTCCACAACCGATGTAATTGCGGCCATACAGGCGGCGTTCAGCGGTGGACGTCTGGCTTATTTTATCATGAACGGTTACCAATACCAGGTAATTGCGCAGGTAGAGCGGGATGACAGGAACAAAACAACAGATATCAGCAAATTATATGTTCGGAACTCCAGAGGTGAGAGTATTCCGCTGGATGCCGTGATACACCTGGAAGAAAGCAGTAACCCCGCCACCCTGTACCACTTTAACCGGTATAAAGCAGCTACCATTTCCGCTTCACTGGCCGATGGTAAGACGATTGGAGACGGTATTGTTGCCATGCAGGCCATAGCCTCCAAACTGCTGGATGAAACCTACCAGACATCATTGAGCGGCCCTTCGAGAGATTATTCAGAAAGTTCTTCCAATATCCTATTTGCATTCGGACTGGCACTGATATTAATTTACCTGGTACTGGCCGCGCAGTTTGAGAGCTTCCTGGACCCGCTAACCATCATGATTACAGTGCCCCTGGCATTGGCGGGAGCTTTGCTGAGTTTATATGTATTCAAACAAACCCTTAATATCTTTTCAGAGATAGGAATGATCATGCTGATAGGGCTGGTAACCAAGAATGGTATCCTGATTGTTGAGTTCGCCAACCAGAAAAGAGCCAATGGCCTGCCCAAAAAAGCGGCCGTAATTGAGGCGGCTCAACAACGTCTGCGCCCCATCCTGATGACGAGCCTGGCCACTTCCCTGGGAGCCCTGCCTATCGCCTTAAGTCTCGGTGCCGCCTCCACCAGCCGTATTCCCCTGGGAATTGTGGTGGTAGGTGGATTGTTGTTCTCGCTGGTACTTACCCTGTTTGTAATACCGGCCGTATACACCTTTATTTCAGGAAAGCACGATCCGAAGAAAGTAGAGATTACCGAGTAGATAACACGAATTATACGAATTAGCACGAATTACACGAATTTTGTGGTATTCATTTTAATTCGTGCTAATTCGTGTAATCTAATTCTTATGCCAATATCAATCGCCGATATCCGTACTGATTACAAGCTTCGCTCTTTGAGTGAGCATGATGTAGCACCTGACCCCATTGTACAGTTCACACGGTGGTGGGAAGAAGCTATTGCCAGTAATATTGAAGAAGTAAATGCCATGACGCTGGCTACTGCCACTTCATCGGGCATACCGTCTGCCAGGATTGTTTTACTGAAGGGGTATGATGAAAAAGGTTTTGTATTCTTTACGAATTATCAAAGTAAAAAGGGCCAGCAGTTACTGGAAAATCCGCATGCGGCACTGGTGTTTTTTTGGAAAGAGCTGGAGCGGCAGGTACGAATTGAGGGGGTGATTGAAAAGGTGGCGGCAACGGACAGTGATACCTATTTTAATTCCCGGCCGCCCGGAAGCCGTATCGGGGCCTGGGCCTCTCCGCAAAGTGAAGTGATAGCAGGCAGGGAAGTGATTGAGACCAATGCGGGCACGTATGAAAAAAAATTCAGCGATGGTATTATTCCCCGTCCATCGCATTGGGGTGGGTATATTTTGAAACCCGGGCTGGTAGAATTCTGGCAGGGGCGAAGCAGCAGGCTGCACGACAGGATTCAGTATGAAGCTTCAGCGGCTGGCTGGACAATTGCGCGGCTGGCCCCCTAGTCGTAGAAAAATTCGATCCTGGATTCCAGTGCATCGCCATTAGCATTCGTTTCGCGGGAGCTGGCTTTGAACGGCTTGCCATTATCGAGATAATTGTATTCGAAGCTGATATTACCAACGCCGGCCCCTTCTCCGTATTTGGCGGAAGACAGGTTATGAACGGCCGCATATTCATGCCAGGCAAAGCCAACAGAATCATAAACATACTGAAAGCCATTCAGGGGCAGGGCAGCTTTAGCAGTATCATAACCATAACTAATGAGTGTAGTTTTTTTCTCTGTGCTACCGGTAATTGTGTTCTGTAGTATGAGATTGGAAATATCGGTTCCGCTATACTGAAAAACAAGATCGCGGTAGGCCGTTGTGGGATAAGGGGTACTGCCGGAAGTAACATAATCTTTCCGTTCAATCAGGAAAGTCCCGGTATATACATAGGTGGAGCTATCACGCATTGCGGATGCGTTGTTCACATTATACCATACAACGCTACTGGCAAGGTGAGTACCTGAGCTATACGTAAAGTATATTTTTTTTATCGCCGTAACCGTTCCATCCAGCGTTTCGGTTATCTTAATGCTATCGGCCGGGCCCGACCCATTCCTGTAATATTGCGCCAGTGAATTTTGGGTGCGGGTAGGGTTTTTTCCTTTAAGCAGGATGTTGTGTGATGCAATAAGGCCATTGGCATCATAGGTAAACGTATGGGTGGTAACTCCTTCACTGTTGCTCACTACCATTTTCTGAAGGCGGTTGAACAGCGTACCATAGGAAACATCGGGCCCCAGGTACTTTTTCTGGCAGGAGCAAAGGCCTATCGCTGTTACCAACACTAGGAACAGGGCCTGGCGGGAAGCTATTAAAATAAATAACCTGGGTTTCATAGGGATATTCTCAAATAGGAGATACGGTGCCACCGGCCTGTGTTGCCTGCATTAACAAACGATTCCAAAATCTTCCATCAGCTGGTCAAATACGGTAAGCATTGTTTTTTCAACCTGCCCGTACAGTGCCGGGATCTCCTCAACATTTTCGTTATGCCGGCTGCAATGATCAATTCGCTTGATAGCTGTTTCAATGGAATGAATGCCCATGGTATTCAATGAAGATTTCATCCGGTGCGCCACCTGGAACACTTCCTGGATTTCCCCGGCAGTAATAGCAGCCTGAAGCGAGTTGAGGTCCTGGCGACCATTGGTGATGAAGAGCGTAATAATGTCCTTGATAAAATTAGGGTCATCCTCACCAAACTGTAACAGGTTGGATAGGTCATATAATTTTTCTTTCGCCGCATCCGGAATAATGCTCCTGGACTCCGAATCGGGTTTTGGATCCGTGGATACCATTCTTAACACACGCCTGATTACCTCAAACAGCTTTTCTTCTGTATATGGTTTTGTGATGAAATCGTTCATTCCTGCTTCCAGGTATCTTTCCGTTTCATCCTTGAAAGCGGCGGCTGTAACGGCAATGATGGGAATATTGGCTTTCTTACTATTCGTGAGCTTGCGTATTTCCCGGGTGGTAACCACGCCATTCATTTCCGGCATATGAATATCCATCAGTACCAGGTCGTAGTTATTTTTTTCCAGCAGCCGTAACACATCTCTTCCATTGTCTGCTATGGTTACCACATGGCCCCAGCTTTTTAAAATATGTTTGGCTATCAGCTGATTGGCAGGAACATCTTCTGCCACAAGGATTCTTTTCCTCTCCATCGATTTGACGCCACCCGATTTACGCAGTTCTTTCTTAAGAATGCTTTCACTGCTGAGTTTATAGGGAATCCGAACGGTAAAAGTAGACCCTTTGTTCAGCTTGCTTTCAACATGGATACTACCGCCCTGCATTTCTACAAGATTTTTGGATATGGTAAGCCCCAACCCGGTGCCTCCATATTTGCGTGTGATATCAGCCCCCGCCTGTACAAACTGCTCGAAGATGGTGGGCAGGCTTTCTTTACTGATACCGATTCCGGTATCCGCCACACTAATCTGGAACATGGCAGGTTGAGTGGTGGTTAACTGCTCGGCAGTGACTGTAATACTTCCTTCGGAAGTAAACTTGAGCGCATTGCTTAAGAGGTTGTTCAGCACCTGGCCAAACCGGTAAGGGTCGCCTTCTATCACCAGGTTCTTTTTCAGCTTATTGTTAAAGCATAAGTCAATCCCCTTGTCTTCCGCTTTAAAATGAAATGCCTGGAGTGTTGAAAGAATTTTATCGGCTAATTCAAACGGGGTGCTTTCCAGGTTGAAATGACCGGAATCCAGTTTGCTCAGATCCAGGATATCATTTACAATATGCAGGAGGTTATTCCCCGATTCTATAATCAGTTTGGTGAACTCGCGCTGCTTGGGTGTAAGGTTGGTTTTATACAATAGGCTCCCGATTCCCAGGATGCCATTCATCGGGGT
Organism: Sediminibacterium sp.; assembly: GCA_965229175.1. GTDB lineage: Bacteria > Bacteroidota > Bacteroidia > Chitinophagales > Chitinophagaceae > Sediminibacterium. The sequence goes on from CBDDIT010000059.1 coordinate 405,308, forward strand.
TCTGATTTCATGGCTCATATTGGCCAGGAAACTTTGCTTGGCCCTGCTCGCGTTCTCCACCTCGTCTTTGGCAATTTGCAGTGCCTCTTCAATTTTAATCCTGTCGGTAATATCCTGTGAGAACCCGATAACATAACTGTCCATTCCCGCCTCTTCTACTTTGTAGTTTTGGTATAGCAATGATAACCTTTCACCATCTTTGCTGATAACAGGAAATATACCCTTTGATCTGCCTTCTTTTACTATCACGTCCAGGTAGCGCTCTTTAAATGTTTCATTATTTTCAGGCGGCAGGAAATCTGTAATCAATTTGCCAATCATTTCCTCGCTTGAATAGCCAAGGGTTTCGCAGATCGTTGGGTTTACCGACAATAGTTTACCGGATAGGTCATGCGTGCAGATCAGAGCCTGGCTGTAGTTATAAAGATCACGATATCTTTTTTCGTTGATAACAAGTTGCGCTTCGAGGTTTTTTTGGGATTGCTGCATCTGCAGCATTTCCACCATGGGGTTGCCAATGGCAAAATCTTCAGCAGACAGATTTTTAGCCAGCAGATCTTCCATTGAATTCAAGGAGGGGTAGCCGATAAAAAGAATCAGGTGCTCATCTGCGAGGTATTCAGGCTGCCCTTTCCACCGGTTTTTACCGTCAAGGGTGTCTAGCACGATCAGCTTTCCATTGCAGGCGGCTATCGCATCAAAAACAAGGGGGATTCCTGCGGGCTGATAAATACTGAATACCTGCTCAATGCGATCTCCTTTTTCAACCTGCAGCCATTTTTGAAACGACTGCCCGCACTGTTCTATTTCCATGTTTCGATTGAGAACGAAATAGAAAGGATTCAGGCGGTTTAAGGTAAGGGTATCTATTTTGAGTCGAAAATCAGCCATCGGTTACCAAAATGTTTAGATGCAGATCTGGTCACAATAGATCAGGATCTTCCATGAAGGTATTGGGGTGGATTTTAAAAATACGGCTTTCTTACTTGCGGGCCAGCACTTTTTCAGCGGCTGTAACAATAAATGGGGTGTCGAGCCCGTATTTAGCCAGTAATTCAGTAGGCGTGCCGCTTTCACCAAAAGTGTCGCGGGTGCCGATATATTCAATAGGAATAGCAAACTCTTTTGCTGCAACCTGGGCAACAGCATCGCCCAGCCCGCCAATCACATTATGTTCTTCTACGGTTACAGCACATTTGGTTTTCCGGATAGAAGCCAGTATCGCTTCTGTATCCAGTGGTTTGATGGTATGGATATTAATCAGCTCTACACTAATTCCTTTTTCTTCCAGTATTCTTCCTGCTTCAATTGCTTTCCATACCATATGACCACAGGCGAAAATGGAAATATCTGTTCCCTCACTCAGTTGCTGCGCCTTTCCTATCTGGAAATCACTGCCGTCTTCCCTGGTAAAATTGGGCCATTTAGGGCGGCCAAAACGAAGGTAAACCGGCCCTCTATAGGATGCGATGGCCTTGGTTGCCGCTTTTGTCTGGTTAAAATCACAGGGTACGATCACCGTCATGCCCGGCAGCATTTTCATCAGCCCGATATCTTCCAGTATCTGGTGTGTGGCGCCGTCCTCACCCAAGGTAAGCCCGGCATGCGAAGCGCAGATCTTTACATTTTTATCGCTATACGCCACGCTCTGCCTGATCTGGTCGTATACACGCCCCGTGCTGAAATTGGCGAAAGTGGTGGTATAAGGTATTTTTCCGCCAATGGTCATTCCGGCAGCAATACCTATCATATTGGCTTCGGCAATGCCGCACTGTACAAAACGTTCGGGAAAATCCTTGATAAAAGGACCCAGTTTCATGGAACCCGCCAGGTCGGCTGTTAGCACTACTACATTTTCATTTTCTTTACCGATTTCGTGAATTCCCTCACCAAATCCACCCCTCGTTTCCTTTTCATTTAAAACCTGTATGTCTTTCAGTTTCATAAGCATGTAGTGTAGGGTGCAAAGTAAAGGAAAATTGGGGAGTATCAGTCAACCTCCATTGTAACATTCCCGGTACGTTTCAACACCCCCCAGTTCTGCAATTCGCCTTTGATAGCTTTTCTTAATGATCTGAAAAGCACTACCAGCATCAGCCAGCGATAAATAAGGCGCTGGGGTATAAGCCAGACGAGTTTCCAGGGACGCTCTTTGCCAAAAGCGAATGCAATGGAGGCAATAGCACCATCTACCACGATAAACAGCAGGTAATAGGCACCGATCTTGCCGGCATTACCGGTAGCAAGCCCTACCAGCATCATAAAATCTGCCAGGGGCGTAAAGAATGGAATAATGTATTTGAATAAAAGTATATCCGGCATGGCCACCAGCCCCAGTGCTTTTTTCTTCGTGTTAAACAGGAGTTCGCGATGCTTCCAGAATACCTGCATTACACCAAAGCTCCAGCGGAAACGTTGTTTCATGAACTGTGATAAGGTTTCAGGTGCTTCGGTGTAGGCGATGGCTTTCGGTTCATTGGCAACGATATAACCGGCTTTCAGAATACGGATGGTAAGGTCGCAATCTTCGGCCAGGGTATCGGTGGTAAATCCGCCGGCTTCCAGCAGAACCTGTTTGTTAAACGCGCCGATGGCACCCGGAATAACTGTTACAGCATTCAGGTAAGCAAAGCCTCGGCGGTCGAAATTCTGACCGGTAATGTATTCAATACTCTGCCAGCGCGTGAGGGCATTTACTTCATTACCCACTTTCACCATCCCCGCAACCGCACCTACCGCTGTATTATGTTTACCCGCATTCTCCGCCAGCAAGTTATTCATCAGCATACTAACGGCATCAACCGCCAGCTGGGTGTCTGCATCTATGCAAACCACATACGGAGCCGATGATTGCGCGATACCAAAATTCAAGGCCGAAGCTTTTCCTCCATTGGGCTTGGTAAATATTTTTATCGAAGGATGATCCGGGAATGCGGCCGATACTTTTTCATAAGTTGCGTCCACGCTTCCATCATCCACGAATATGATCTCGAAAGAAGGGTAATTGCATTTGAGAAGGTTCTCCATGGAGGATACCACATTCACTTCTTCGTTGTACGCGGGTACTATAATAGACACCAGGGGTAAAGGATCATTGGAGGCGAACCGGGGTATGGTAGATTCCTCTCTCCGCCGTTGCAGGATGGCCAGCCCAACAATAACAATTAACCTGGCTGCGCTTAGCAGCATGAACACAATAAACAGCGAGAACAGCAGGTGCCCGCCCAGGTAACCGATCTCGGCCAGTAAATAATTTACCTGCAACAGGTAGTAGCCACTTCCTTTCGGAACGGGTGGCATCATATCATCGGGCTTCTTACCCAGGAGGTCGGCCACCGTAGTAAAAGTATATCCCCTCGCCTGGAAAAACCGGATGATCATTCCGGTTACTTTTACCGTTTCACTTCTATCACCTCCCGCATCATGCAACAGGATGATATTTCCGTTAACACCTGATGTATCTTCCATATCAGGGTTATTGATACGCGCATTATAAATGGCAACCACCCGGTTAAAAATAGTGTCTGCATTGTAGTCAGGCACTTCCCCCTGCAGCCAGTCTTCCGGATCAATACTTTCTCCAACGGTCAAATAGTTTTTCGCGCGGCTTAATGCTACCGGTACCAGCTCCTCATTCTTATCCGGTTCGCTATCCGCATTAAATGGGGCGCGGAACATGATGGTGCTATGACCGGTGATACACTCAATCAGCAGCCGGGTACCATCCATCTCAAGGCCCGCTCGCTGAAGGCCTACCTTGGCCATATTGGGATGAAAGAAAGTGTGGTTACCCAGCTCATGCCCTTCACGAAAAATTCTTTTTACCAGCGGGATATTGTTTTCCGCTTCGAAACCTACTACGAAGAAATTGGCCGGAACATGGTAGTATGCCAGCGTATCCAGTATTTGTTTGGTGTACACGGGATGCGGCCCGTCATCAAAAGTGAGTACCAGTTTTCTTTTATGTGTATTACCCAGTTTACGGATAACATAGGTGGATGGCAGTTTTACATAATCCTCTTCACTGATCAGCATATCCACGGTATCGATCTCCGGCGTGATATATCCATCGGTAGGTGTGGCAATCAGGTCAAGTACCTCGCCTTCTCCTATATAGTCGGGTTTATTACCCGGCGGCACCTTGCTGAATTCAACAAAATCAAAGTTTTTCAGTGCCGATTTGGTCATGTTCTTATTATAAAACTCCCACACCCGGCTATCTTCATTTCCCAGTCTCCACAACACCGTGCCGGCCAGCCGGTACTCGGTAGCAAAGCGAAGTGTATTAAAGTTGGTGGCGGCATCGGTAAAATGTACCTCATGCAAAACATCATCACCATCATAATAACGATAGTTCAGGTTATAGGTATCGTTGTCAAAATTGATCTTGGCATCACTATCCCTTGCATTGGCCAAAGCCTCCTGGTAAGTAATATCCGCTGCCCTGGTGGCTTTTGACTTTTTCCCCTTTGTTTTTAATGTCCAGTCATAACCATAAGTGGCCATCCCCAGGATGATCTTATTGGCAGGCACCAGGTTATCCATCTTGTCAAGCGCGGCCTGTATCCAGCGTTGTGAAGAAATGGGGCCCGGGGCGCTTTCATCGTGGTGTTCATCATACGCCATCAATATCAGGTAGTCGTTGTATTGC